>PBYS01000099.1 GCA_002729725.1 Puniceicoccaceae bacterium | reverse complement strand
TATCACGAAGGATTTTGCCCAAACGGGCAACACTTTTTTTTAAGCCAGCGGATAACTGACATGAGCGATCTAAATAAAGTTACCTTGCGCCATCTAAAAATTATCCCGTTTAGTCCTTGATCTTTCCTCAGGGGGCCCATTTATTCCTCCGCTTTCACTTTTAACAAAGAGTCCTACTATGTCACAACACAACAGTTTCAAAGCCGCCGGTGGTGGTGGTAAAAAGAATCGCACCGTCCTCAAGCGCTTCGAGCGCGTAGACTTGCTCCGCAAGCGCGGACAGTGGGAAGACGGCAACCGCGTCATTGGTCTAAAAAAGACCAAGCCCGAGGAATAAGCCTCCAGACAGACTATTTACAAAGCCCTTTTCAATTATTGAGAAGGGCTTTTTTATATTCTGCGCATTCTATTGAAAATCAGTAGTGACATCCTTGCAGCCTTTCTCAGTATTCAGCCATACGTATAAGTCATTCTCCCGGTAGAAACCCTATTTCTGCCGCTAAACACCCGTATCAAGATCGACTAAACATCAATGTTACCCTACCTGCACATCCTGATACGCGTAGAAGACGACGGCTCACTTCACGCCTTAGGTGCATTTACTAGCAAAGAGAAACAACTCGCCTACCAAAAAGAAAGTGGCCTCAAAGATAGCCAAGTGCGGCTCGACTTTTTCAATGGTCCCTTCGACGAAGATATCACCGTCATCTACGCAGGACACCGCCGTTGGAATATGGACCTGTTCCAGCTCGGCGGTTACTTTAAGAGCGAAGGCGAGGCTTGGACTTGGGTCACTCAAGAGGGGTACGTCAGCGTACTCCCCATCGACACCACCTACGAAGAAGAAAAAGCCCTCCAAAAAGACGCCCTAGATCGCTACGCCAAGCTACAACGCCGCTGGCGCCTCGCCACCTACGAAGAACTCGTCAACCGGGAAGGAGCCGATAAGGCGCGCGCCAATATCAAGCTCCGCTTCTACGAAGACGCACTCGAATCTTTCAAGCCCAAAACACGCCGCGACCTACGTGCGCTCTACGCCTTTGTCGTCTTAATACTCTGCCTACCACTCGCAGTGTTTTACTTCCTGACTCGAGGCCCCGAATACGGCGAAAATGTAGACTCCGTCAGCTGGCTTCCCAGCTACACCAGCGACATTTCATACTACCGCTCTAACCAAGTACAGGTCTTTGAATTCAAAGTGAGCAGCCAAGACTTTAAGCGATGGGCCGAAAGCCGAGGCATGAGTGTGCGCCGCCTCATCACCAAAGAGATCATCAGTCGCTACAAAGCCTATATCCCACCTCCTAACAGCCAATCCACCGCCACCATCCCCCCAGGTGGCGTACTTAGCGTCGGGGAATTTGAGTCATGGCAAGACGATATCAGCGCCAAAGTGGAGCAAGGGCTCATTGCAGAAAGTCCCCTCAAGGACATCGCGATCTACGATAATCGCACCCAAAAAGCTTATTACGAATTCCTCATCAATTTCTAAAAAAATTGCTAAATTGCCGCCGATCCAATCGATTCAACTGTCGAATGGCCCCTCCAGCCCCTGATCTTGCATCAATACTTTGACAGGTGCAATCTAAGTAACAGCATGGAGCAACCAATAAGGCATTCCAGTTAATCATGCAGGCTAAACACCCTAGAGCGTTTTCATTAATAGAACTAATGGTCGTCGTCACGACCATTGGCATCTTGGCGCTGCTAGCAACACCAGGCATACGCTTAGCAGCAGACCGCACTCAAGCCACTGCCACCGCCAACGACATCCGCGTATTCACTGAGGCCATTGAATTTTACAGCACCTCAGAGGGCAACTATCCAGAGGCCATGACCTATACTCGCATGCCCAACGAGATTTCAAGTTACCTAGCGACGCCATGGAAGAACGGCAGTTACAGCTGGTTCTACGTCAATACCGATGACTTAACCTACGTTTACGTATATAACTTAAACTTCACCGCCGAACAAGCCGTCCGCTTAGACAGTATCATCGACGATGGCAACGTCGCCACAGGCGTCGTGCGCATGGCGGTAAACGGCAGCGGCCTCATATATTTGTTTAAGTATGACCCATAAGAAAAGGCTCATCAGCACTCGCCTCGCAAAGCGACGCGCCCCCAAACAAGCGAAATGAGAATCGCGCTTGCAATTTGCCAATAAATAGCGAGCTTAAGCAAGTTCTTTGAGAGAAGCACCGCACACGCGGACACAATTCTTTCCGTATAAGCTTTCAGCGACACGCGAGCACAGATCGGGCATTCCCCATCCGTTTTTCGCCATTCGCCATTTTTCAGGGGGTGTCACGGATTCGACCTTGTGTCGTAGTACGAGGCTGCATGCCGGAGATAATGGAGGCTCCGTATCAATCCATTACAAAAATTAATTGGCGAAGAACAATTCGCACTTGCTGCTTAAAGCGGCAACGTTTCTACCCTGACACCTGCTAAGGAATAGAAGCGTCGACTAGCAGGCATAGCTCGATAAGTTGGCTTCCGCTTATCAGCTGTATTCAGGAAGCCTGGAAACTGAAGAGTCCGCTTTGAGACGCTTCAGCGACGACAACAAATTCTAAGCTAAGCATGTAGATGCCACGTGTGAAAGCACGAGGGACGCGGGTTCGACTCCCGCCACCTCCACCACTATTAAAGCGCCCTACGGGGCGCTTTTCTATTTTATTGGCTCATTATTGGCAAATAGTGAATGGAAGGGCTTCAGCAAACAGGGAGAGGTCTACTTCCGAGCGAGCCCTGATGAGCGCAACGAATTTGCCCCCCTACTCCCGAAACTCAGAGAAGCCGGCATTTCACTGACCGAGGCAGTCGAATTCGCGTTGCCACGCATCCGCCCAGCTGGTGGTGACAAAACCTTCAATGAAGTCGTCCAGGCGATGCAAGCCAGCAAAGCCGACATGCTCAAGGGGACAATGTGCTCTTTGAACACTACAGAGCGTTGACGACGAAAGGCTCGGGGAAGAAATTCTTTGAGATTACTCCACCTACTGAAATGGGTAAGGTTACAAAGTTCGATCAAGGAGCAGCATAAAGGCATGGTTGATAGATATCAACCGTTCAGTAAAGCTTACCTCAGAGCAAGAACAGCTTGCTAAAGCATTTGTTCATTTCGGATTAGATGGATATTTCAAGGAGTCGGATCCCTTGTTGGCGTGTTTGTATGCTCTCAAAAAAGGCGCCTCTGAAAATTCATACGAGGCTGATTTTGCCGCTGTAGATTGGGAAGAGACGGCCATTCTGTTAGAAAGAATTTCTCAATTCATAAAGGTCGATCTCCTGAAAAAATTAAATCTAGGCCAGAAAAATCCCCCTGTCCCAGAGGAGATGGTATGGATTCGAGAATACTATAAAACATACCCTGAAAAGCTTTCGAATTGCTCCAAGGGGGAAAGGAAGCTGTCAGAAATTGGCTTTAGGATTCAGGCGAAGGAACATATTCAAGAACTCGTAACCCACAACTTCACATCACAGCAGACTCAAGGTGGGAAACGTGCTGGAAGGCTACTAAGGGCTGAATTATCGTTTCATAATCGTTTCACTTTAAGCTTTAACATACCGGCAAACCACTTACTAACAGTGATATAAGATTGTTATAAATCGTTTCATGCCCGCAAACAAATCCAGTCAAGATCTTTTCCGTTACCTAAGGGGCAACGGCCCCACGCCTTCCAGTGAGCTTGTCGCCCATTTCGGGATCAGTCGTGCGACCCTCTCTCGTCGCGTACAGGAGCTGGGCAATGCGGTGATCACAATAGGCAGCGCCCGTGCGACCCAACTGGCCGCACGTCATGAGGATGTCTCAGACTCCATCCCTATCTACCGCGTCACAGAAGGCGGCCAGGTTGAGACGATCGGAGGACTCACACCGATTCGCGAAGGCGAACAGACGCAATGGTTTCTAAATCCTGAAGAGGCACCGAAGGCACTCACGGAAGGTGAATTCAAGGATGGACTCTATCCTGGCTGGCCATGGTTCTTGGAAGACCTGCGCCCATCAGGATTTCTAGGGCGCGCATTTGGCAAACGCATGGCTCACCTCCTGCAAATCAAGGAAAAGCCCGAAGAATGGACCGACCTTGAACTGCTGACGACCTTGACCGGCTTTGGTTCTAGCCTGCAGGGAAATTTCATTCTCGGAGATCGTAGAGCCTTAAATGACTTTCAAGAGCACAAGGTCGAAATTTCACAAGGCTACTATCGCAACTCCACTACCAGCGCTTATCCGGAGATGGCTCAACGTGCACTCGATGAAGACGAAGCATACGGATCTTCCGCAGGAGGTGAACAGCCGAAGTTCACCACGATGATCTGCGACACGCCAGATTCGGATCCAAGGGCGGTCATCGTTAAATTCAGCCCGAAGTTAGATACACCAGTCGGTCGGCGTTGGGCGGATCTACTACACGCGGAGCATCTAGCCAATCAAGTCCTAGCAGATGCTGGTTTTGATGCGGCAAGAACACGCGTATTCGAATTACAAGGACGTGTCTTCCTCGAATCCGAGCGCTTCGACCGTGTCGGTCAGTTTGGACGCAGGGGACTCGTATCACTTCGCGCCTTAGACGCCGCGCACCTCGGCTTAGGCCAAGGCGCTTGGGCGAAGGCAGCACGCAAGCTCCATACAGAGAAGTGGATCACTGCCGAGGACTGCGAACGAATGATCCGCCTGCACTGCTTCGGCGAACTGATCGCCAATACCGACATGCACTGGGGCAACCTGAGCTTTTTCCTCCCCGAGCAGAGCCCCTACCCGCTCGCTCCGATCTACGATATGTTACCGATGCGCTTTCGCCCTAGCGGAACCGGCGAGGTCGTGGAACGCGAATTCAAGCCCACACTCCCTAAGCCTGAAGATCAAAATGCTTGGCTCGAAATGCATCCCCATGCCCTAGCCTTCTGGCAACGAGTTGCCGAGCACACCAAGATCTCCAACGACTTTAAAGTTGTCGCCTCGTCAATAATCAAAGACCTTCACCGTATCCGTGAGATTGTCATCCCATAGACGACTGCGGCAGCCTTTTAAGACCTGAATCTATAAGTTCGTTGTTCCAATCCGAACATATCCCGATGAGTAACTTCACTTTCCTCAAGTCACATGCTCCGCTCTTCTTGCAACTAGCAACGAGCGCCGAGCGTGCCTTCACGAGTGATCCAAATACCACTCTGATCAAGCTTAGACAACTTGGTGAAGCGATCGCACAAGACTTGGCGACCAGTTGCGGCATCAAGTTCAACGAACAAACCAAGCAAATAGACCTCATTTATCAGCTCAGTCGGTCACTGCAGCTCGACCAAACAATCATTCAGCTGTTTCACAATATTCGCATTTCAGGAAACGACGCAACACACCAGTTTGAAACCCAACATAAAGAAGCACTTAATGGCCTCAAAGTCGCGAGAAGCCTAGCGCTTTGGTATCATCGATCTTCGGGTAAAGCAGCCAAGAATTTCAAAGCCGGCCCCTTTCAAGAACCTGAAGACCCGAGCAAAGCACTGCGCGACTTAAAAACAAAAGTTCAAAAACTCAGCGCTCAACTAATCGAGCAAAGCGAACAACTCGAATCAAATCAAAGTTTGCTGGAGCTACAGCAGCAGGAGAAAGCTGTCTACGAGTCGCTAGCTGAAGAGATGGATGCCGAAGCACGCCGCTACCAAGCTCAGTCAGCTACCAGCGAAGCAGAACTATTGAAACAACAGGCCGACTTCGAGGCTCAGATTCAACTATTACAGAACGCCCTAGAATCCAAAGAAGAAGAGCAGCAAAAAAAGAACAAAGAACAAGCACAGATTTCCAGTGCCCGCGTTCGTAAAGCCTGTAAACTCGTGACGCTCAACGAGGAGATGACACGTATCCTCATCGACCAACAGCTCAACGACTTCGGCTGGACCGCCGACACCCAGGAATTACGCTATGCCAAAGGGGCGCGCCCACAAAAAGGCAAAAACCTAGCCATCGCAGAATGGCCGACCACGGGGCGCCAGTCCGCCGACTATGTGCTCTTCGCAGGACTCACTCCCATCGCGGTTGTCGAAGCAAAGCGCGAAAATACCAATGTCGCCGGCAAGATTCCGCAAGCTGAGCGCTACTCCCTCGGATTCCAGCAAGCTCAGTTCATGCGTCCAGCATGGGAGATCGAAGGCCGCACCATCGCATGGGCGGACGAAGCGGAAGGACATTATCAAATCCCATTCGTCTATTCCTGTAATGGCCGCCCTTTTATCAAGCAACTCGCCGAGCAGTCCGGCATTTGGTTTCGAGATGTTCGCGAGCCCTCAAATACTCGTCGAGCCCTGCAAGAATTTCACAGCCCCGAAGGGCTACTCGATCGACTCACTCGCCAGCGCTCTGCTGCCGAGTCACTTTTACGCAGCGAAGGCTTCGCCTATTTGCAGCTGCGCGACTATCAGGTAAAAGCGATTCAAAAGGTAGAAACTGCCTTAGAAGACGAGCAAACACACTGCCTACTGGCCATGGCCACCGGCACGGGTAAGACACGGACCATCATCGGCCTAATGTATCGCTTTCTAAAGGCCGAGCGCTTCAAACGGATTCTCTTTCTGGTCGACCGCACAGCCCTCGGCGAGCAAGCGCAAGATGTCTTCAAGGAAGCACCACTCGAACAAAACCAACCACTCTCAAAAATCTACAACATCGCTACACTCGGCGACATGGCTGCCGAAGCCGAAACCCGCGTCCAAGTGGCGACTGTGCAGGCCATGGTGCGCCGGATTTTCCAATCCGATTCTCCGCCCCCTATCGATCAGTTCGACTGTATCATCATCGACGAAGCACACCGCGGCTATACGCTCGACCAAGAAATGACCGAAGGCGAGCTGGAGCACCGCGACACCGAGCAATACCTCTCGGCCTATCGTCGCGCACTCGACTACTTCGACGCGGTCAAAATCGGCCTCACCGCCACCCCGGCCATCCACACAACCGACATTTTCGGCCGTCCCGTCTACACCTACTCTTATCGCGAAGCCGTGGCCGACGACTGGCTGATCGACCACGAACCACCGATCCGCTACCGCACCTTACTCACAGAGAACGGCATCCACTTTGAAAGCGGCGAAGCCGTCGAAATCGTGAACACTCAGTCCGGCGAAGTCGAAGCAGCCGAACTCGAAGACGAACTGGACTTTGATATCGATGGATTCAACCGGCGCGTCATTACCGAGTCTTTCAACAAAGTCATCTGCGCCGAGCTGGCCAAGGAGATCGACCCTTTCGGCGACGAAAAGACCATGATCTTCTGCGCCACCGACCTGCACGCCGACATGGTCAAGCGTCTCCTCGACGAGGCCTTCAAGGAGATCTACAACGGCGATTACAACGAAGCCGCCGTGCGTAAGATCACCGGCAAGAGCGATCAAGTCGGCAAGCTCATCCGCCGCTTTAAAAACGAGCGCTACCCGTCGATCGCCATCACCGTCGACCTCCTCACGACCGGCATCGATGTGCCCCAAATCTGCAACCTCGTCTTCATGCGCTTGGTTAAATCCCGCATTCTCTACGAGCAAATGATCGGGCGCGCCACTCGCCGTTGCGATGCAATCGGCAAAACTTATTTCCGCATCTATGACGCCGTCGACATCTACAAGACCCTCGAAAAGGTCAACACGATGAAGCCGCTGGTTAAAGATCCCAATGTCACTTTGGAGCAACTCGTCGCCGAACTGACCGACGACAACATCGTCGAAGCCTCACTCATCCAGAGCGAAAGTGATAAGCCGACCTCCAACCACGCACAAGACGTCCTCGATCAACTCAGCCAGAAGATTATGCGCGTCCTGCGTAAGGCCAGCAACAAAGCCGAGCGAAAGCCCGACCTGCGCGCCAAGTTACAAGAGTTCGAAGGGCTCTGGGGCGTGCCCGCCGATCAACTACACACCCACCTCCACGAAATGGGCCCGAGTAAAGCCTCCGCCTTTCTCAAACAGCACAGCGGCCTCCTTAACCAACTCGACGAAGTGAAACGCCTCGTCGGCAGCGACTACTTCCCGGTCATTTCACACCATGCCGATGAAGTCAAAGAGCGCAGCCAAAACTACGGTGGCCACGAAAAACCGGAAGACTACCTCAACGAATTCTCGACCTTTATCAACGAGCAGGTCAATCAATCCGCCGCGCTCAAAGTCGCCGCCACTCGCCCGCGGGATCTCACCCGCGCACAGCTCAAAGAGGTCAAACTCCTGCTCGACGGAGCGGGATTCTCCGAGGCCAACTTACAGACCGCCTGGCGTGGTCAATCCAATCAAGACATTGCCGCCAGCATCATCGGCTACATTCGCCAAGCAGCCCTTGGCGAACCGCTCATGGCCTTCGGCACACGCGTGCAAAACGCGATGCAACACATCTACGACGCCCACAGCTGGACTCCCATCCAACGCAAATGGCTCAGCCGCCTTGCGGGACAGCTCACCCACGAGGGCGTGATCGACCGAGACTTCATCAATCAGCGCTTTAGTGACGAGGGCGGCTCCAAGCGGATCGATAAACTACTCGGCAGCCAACTCGACAGCGTCATCGAGAAGTTGAACGCACAGCTCTGGGAAGCTAGCTAAACCATCCGCCGAACCTGCTCGATACAGCCTCCGCCCGCCTCACACAACAATGATTCAATCATTTGCCAATACAGACACCGAGCAACTCTTTGTCGAAGAGAAGAATCGCCGCTTCAATGCCATCGCACGCGTCGCCTTGCGTAAATTGATTCAACTCAATCGCGCCCGGAATATCGAAGATTTAAAGGTGCCACCGGGAAATCGCCTCGAAGCACTCAAGGGCAACCGCGCTGGCAACCACTCGATTCGTATCAATCAACAATGGCGCATCGTCTTTCGGTGGACCGACCAAGGCCCAGACGATGTTCAAATCATCGACTACCATTGACAATACCCCCGTAACGTCACACGTTATATCCATGAATCCACCGATCACACCCGGCGAAATACTCCTAGAGGAATACTTAGTGCCCATGAACATCTCTCAAAATGCGATGGCACGTGCCATCGGCGTAGCCCCGCGAGCGATCAACGAGATCGTGCACGGCAAGCGCTCGATTACACCCCAGATGTCGATCCGCTTCGGAGCCTTCTTTGGGCAATCCGAAGACTTCTGGCACGGCATCCAAGTAGAGTGCGACTTCCGCGCGCTCCGCAAAGAAGCTTCCAAAATCGTCCAATACGTGCAAACCGCCGAGTCGCTCATGGTCGGCGAAGATAAGTAACCAATGTAGCGTGCAGCTTCAGCAAACGTGCGCCGTATAAGCACAGCACCAACGAACGTTTGCTAAAGCTGCACGCTACGTAACTCTCCTTTCAAACTTCACTCTTCAAATTTCAAACTTCTCCAATGACCGATAACACCATCGTCCAGAAACTCTGGAACCTCTGCGACGTCCTCCGCGACAACGGCATCAACTACAGCGACTACGTCACGGAACTCGTGCTCCTGCTCTTCCCCAAGATGGTGCACGAGCAAACCGAAGCGGGCATCATTCAAAAGCACCCGCTGCCCGCAGGCTGCCGCTGGACCGACCTCGAAGGCAAATCCGGCCTCATCCTGCTCAACGAGTATAAGCAGATGCTGCTCAACCTCTCCCAGAGCAACGATCCGCTGATCGCTGCCGTCTATGCCGAAGCGCAGACCCGCCTGCGTGAGCCGCGTCACTTGGAGCAGCTGATCAGAAACCTCGGTAACATCGATTGGTTCAGCGCTACCAAAGACGGCCTCGGCGACCTCTACGAAGGCCTGCTCGAAAAGAACGCCAACGAGACCAAATCCGGCGCCGGCCAATACTTCACCCCGCGCCCCTTGATCGACGCCATGGTCGAGTGCCTCCAGCCGCAGCTTCGCGAGATCATTCAAGACCCCGCCGCCGGCACCGCCGGCTTCCTCATCGCGGCCGATACCTACATCAAAAAACACAACGACTGGCACGGCCTCAAACAGGCCGAGGTCGAATTTCAAAAGCACAAAGCCTTCGTCGGCGTCGAGCTGGTGCCCGACACCCGCCGTCTCGCTTTGATGAATTGCCTGCTGCACAATATCGAGGGCGAAGGCGGTGGCGTGATCCGCCTCGGCAACTCCCTCGGCCAAGTCGGCGATGCCCTCCAGCCCGCCGATGTCATCCTCGCCAATCCCCCCTTCGGCACCTCCCGCGGCGGCGACGCCAGCGTCACCCGCACCTTCACCCACAAGACCGGCAATAAGCAGCTCGCCTTTCTGCAACACATTTACCGCGGCCTCAAGCCGGGTGGTCGCGCCGCCGTCGTGCTGCCCGACAACGTGCTCTTCGAAGCAGGCGTCGGCACCGACATCCGCCGCGACCTGATGGATAAGTGCAACCTGCACACCATCCTCCGCCTACCCACTGGTATTTTCTACGCCGCCGGCGTGAAGACCAATGTGCTCTTCTTCAATCGCGGCACCCAAAAGAATCCCGATCAAGACGAAGGCTGCACCACCCAGACCTGGATCTACGACCTGCGCAGTAACATGCCCAGCTTCGGCAAGCGCACGCCCTTCGGCCCGCAACACCTGTCACCTTTTATAAAACTCTACGGCAAAAAGGCCGACGGCAGCAGCCCACGCAAGGAAGGCGATTGGTCCTTCCCACAAGAAGGCGAAGCACCCACCGAAGCCAACAGCCGCTGGCGTGTCTTTGATCGTAGTTGGATTGCCGATACCAAAGACGACTCGCTTGATATTGCTTGGATCAAAGACAAAAACAGCGTCGACAGCGACGACCTCCCCGCCCCCGAGCTCCTCGCCCAAGAAGCCATGAGCGAACTCACCGCCGCCCTCGATGAACTCAACGGACTTATGCAAGCACTGGGAGGTCAGAGTGAGTAAGGAAGCTTTACCAGACAAGTGGGCGACCACGCAGATCGGAGATATATTAACAGTCATTCGTGGAGCGTCTCCACGACCGAAAGGTGATCCTCGATATTTCGGTGGTCAAATCCCATGGATAAGTATACGTGACATTAATGCTGAAAAAGGAAAATTCCTAACCACGACCGTTGAAGGAGTCACAGAACTTGGGGCTCAAAAAAGCCGATTGGTTCCCAGAGGAAATCTAATTCTATCGAATAGCGGAAGCGTTTGTATTCCTAAAATCTTAAAAGTCGATGGGTGTATTCACGATGGATTTGTTACATTTCCAGACTTAAACTGTGAGAATCTCTCAACAATCTATTTCTATCATCTATTTGATTGG
This sequence comes from Puniceicoccaceae bacterium, assembly GCA_002729725.1. Taxonomy (GTDB): domain Bacteria; phylum Verrucomicrobiota; class Verrucomicrobiia; order Opitutales; family Coraliomargaritaceae; genus Thalassobacterium; species Thalassobacterium maritimum. The sequence continues at coordinate 2,089 of PBYS01000099.1, read as the reverse complement.
ATGCGTCCGCTAGTGATCGACGCAAACCGACAGGGCGTAACTCAAGTTAACCTAAATACGGGAATCGTAAAAGCCTTCGAGATCCCGCTCCCCCCGCTAGCCGAGCAAAAGGAAATCGCCTCGCGCTTGGATGCCTTACTGGGGCAAGTCGAGCGCCTCAAAGCCAGAGTCGATGCCCTCCCCGCCGTCCTCAAACGCTTCCGCCAATCCGTCCTAGCCGCCGCCGTCTCCGGCAAACTCACCGAAGATTGGAGGGAGGAGAATGAAGCAGGTAATAAAAACTGGGCTCTAACTCCTATCGCTGATATCGCTCAGACAATATTCGATGGACCATTTGGATCTAAGCTTAAAACCTCTGACTACACCGACAGTGGTATACGCGTTGTAAGGCTCGGAAATATCGGTCATCTAGAATTCAAAGATGGTGATCGTTCATTCATTAGCCGAGAGAAATACGAAACCTTACGGTCAAATACGCTTAAAGAAGGAGACATTCTATTCTCATCTTTTGTTGACGAAGAAATCCGGATTTGTCGCCTACCTCCAAGCAATCAGATTTCTATAAACAAAGCTGATTGTTTTTGTATCAGAATTCCTAATTCAGATACATTATGTGATTTCGTAACCCTTAAATTGGCTTCGCACGAAACCTATTCTCGAATTAAAAAGAGTGTGCACGGAGTCACTCGACCAAGAATAAACCTTAAATTTCTAAGATCATTCGAAATTGAAATTCCACCACCAGCCGAACAAACCGAAATCGTCCGCCGCGTCAACGAACTCTTCGCTTTCGCCGACAAGGTTGAGGCACAGGTCAGCGCCGCCCAAGCACGGATTAACCAGCTCAGTCAATCCATCCTCGCCAAAGCCTTTCGTGGCGAGTTGACCGCCGACTGGCGCGCCGCCCACCCCGAGCGCATCACGGGCGAGCACTCCGCCGAGGCCCTGCTCGCCCGCATCCAAGCCGAACGCGCCACAAGCAAACCCGCCAAAAAGAAACGCGTCTCGAAAGCTGCCCAGAAATGAAACTGCTCAGCCAAATTGAGCAATCCCCCCAAAGGGAAGTAACTTCGACGGTCACGGGAGCAATCCCGTGGCCGTTTTTTGAATAATCCTAAATTCGGCAGTCGACTTAGGTTCGGCTTTTTAAACCGTTAATTTACATTAATTTGCGTAAATATAGACAGTCGCCAAATAGGCGATTCAAAATTAGAATAAAAGGAAAATGCTCTGATCATTGAAGCTTATGATTTCCAATGGTTTGTGTCCTATTAATTAACGCAAATTAACGTAATTAACGGTTCAACTCATCTTTTTAGGATAATACCAGTGCCTTACTTTTTCCGGTAAAACAGATTTTCCGCGACTCGAACACCCCGCTTTTACAAGCGAGGATACGTGGCCTCGAAACTCTGTTTCGGGGTTTTCGTAATACCAGATAATGTGAAGCGATGGTATAATGTCGCGACGAACCACTGCGACTTGACTCAATTGGTAATCTCTACGGAGACATGAATTCCTCGAAAACCAGCACCACTTCAAATCCCAAGGCGCAAGCTCAACCAGAGCCCAAGCAGCCCAGCTCGAAACGCTTCCCCACGCAAGAAGAAGTCATTGATGACATGATACAGCGCAGACAGGGAGCAAAGAACCCAAAAAAGCCAGGTCGGTAAAATTCATCGAGTAGAGAAACGAGGAATATATTACGTGGGTGCTCCAATTCCGAGCTTCCCCCCATGCCCCTCTGTCTCCTCTGCCGAACGACATGCCTATCGCCAATTATTGGCAATTATCGGCAAAACGTGGGCCAGTTCCTGCCATTTCCTGCAAAGCGCAAAAACAGAGATCCCCTTGTTTACGCGGCATAGTGCGCAACCACTGCCCTCGCTGTAGTCAGCGCTTCAATTATCCCATGAAAACTGAAAACGCATTACTTGTTTTCGCTCCACTTCAGGACACCGATTGGATCCGCAGAATTTTTACACCATAACTGCAGCAGGTAGTGCAAAAAATTGTCTGTAAATTCAGTCGAGCCTAGGCGAGACGCCGGTTCCTTCCCTGCGGGGGATGGAGCGTAGCGGAATCCCCC
>PBYS01000098.1 GCA_002729725.1 Puniceicoccaceae bacterium | reverse complement strand
TCTCTAGTAAATTAGTATCCAATCGTGTGTGACCATGCTTCAGGCATTCTAATAGTTCGGGCCATTGATTGGCGGTATAATTCAGGGCAACTCTGAAGTTATTGTTGGGGATTGTCATCTCGACTGCATAGCCATCACTTTGCAGGATACCTGAAAAATCTTCGACAAGTGTATCGACGTTTTCATGACGCCGATTATTAATCCATTTGAGCACGATCGGTTGGCCGGGCGCATGGATCGCCCAGAAGTAGCCTTGGCCGACTCCCGATTTATTACCGTTGATGTATCTGATGAGTGATACACCTCGAAGTTCAGTAAAAGAAAACTTGAAAAGTAAAAATAAATACTTAATTTAGACCTATTATGAGTCCAATATTAAGTCCATATTCAGCTAGTATTTCTGAGCTAAAGAGGAACCCAAGTCAACTGATCGAGCGAGCAGGGGGCGAAGCGGTCGCTATCTTAAACCACAACAAGCCAACCGCTTACCTAATTCCAGCGGAAGCTTACGAATGGATAAGCAATTTGATCGAGGATCAAGAGTTGAGAGCCATCATCGAGGAAAGAGAAGCAGAGCGAGCATCGGCCAAAGAAGTGACTCTCGATGAACTATAGGCTGAAGTTCCTGCCAAGCGCTCTGAAAGAGTGGAATAAAATCGGATCTACGATTCGAGAGCAGCTTAAGAAGAAACTACGCGAACGGTTGGAAAAACCCGTTGTCCCTGCAGATCGGCTGACTGGATTCAAAAACCACTATAAAATCAAATTGCGCTCTGCGGGTTATCGATTGGTATACGAAGTAGTCGAAGAAGAGGTTTCGGTTATCGTGATCACCGTCGGAAAGCGAGAGCGCTCTGACGTATATATCAAAGCAAAAAAGCGAAGCCAGTGACCCAACCAGCTTCTGGTCAACGTCACTATCGCGCCGCGCCAGAGCTCCACGTTTCTACAAAGTGAATGAAAGCACACTTCTTCAGAATTACTATTTGCTGCCTTTTGTAATCGTTACGGCAATGCTCGCTCCTCTGCTGTCGACACAGAAGAAGCAAAGGGAATATCTCTTGTTGGACTGAAGCTTCTAGAAGTTCTATATCCAATTGCAGGCTTTGTATACATCCCGATTAACCTATACTGTTTCTACCTCGTCTGCAAATATGCCATAGGTGATCGTCTGTCTTGGTTTTTGGGTCTAATCTTATTGGGTATGGTTATAGTTCCAATCGTTGCATATCGATTCTCACGAGACATTTCACCCTTTCGGAGGAGCGAAATAGTTCAACCAGACGGCACAGGTCAACCCATGCAAATCGCCCGAAAATCCGAGAATCACTAGAACTACGAACCCGTCAGGCTCACCGTGCCCGAGTTTACGAATCCACACACTCAAGTCGGAGAACTCTTCAAGGGAATGATGAATTTTCCATTGGATGAATTGGAGGATCCCCCCCTCGACTTTTATCTGACACGCGAAATTCAGAGAATCAACAAGCGAACAGACGTCGGCCCCAACTGGGGTATTTTGTACAACTATTACAAGCTCTACAAACTCGATGACTTGGCGAAAAAAGGGGAAATGAATCCCATCCTCAGCTACCCGCGCCCCGGTGGTCCTACCGCCGTCCCTAAAGGGCTGCCCTATCAAAAATACAGCCTGGATTCCAGCCCCGACACCCAACACACCAACAGCGCCGTGACGCCCATCCTCGACCGTTTCCAGCTTCACATACGTATCGGCACCACCTCCGAGATGGTCGACGATATCGAGCGATACAAGATACGCTTCTACCTCCAGCCTATGTTGGCACTGTGGAATCCCTACAACGTCAAAATCAAGCGCACCTACCCCGACATCGACCAGAATGACTTCTATCCGCAATATCGCTTCTCATTTGAAGCCGCTCCAGAACTCGTTATCTCAGGAGAGTTCGATGACGGCACACCTTTCGAAGAAACTGTCAACGTAGCCAATGCCTACATGAAGGGAGAAGGTAACAATACCTACACCCAAGGCGTCTGGGCAGCACTGGCTCCCCCGGATCTTGATTTCATGCCCGGCGAAATTCGCATCCTATCGGCCACCGCCGAAGCCATGGGGAACTTCCGGGAAAATGAGCTGGACTACGGATGGCAGGATTCCGAAGGCTTCTTTTTCGACTGGCCGTTTCCACATTCCCCAAGTGCTTACCGGGACAAGTATGTCGCCGACAAGCCGATCACCATCCACAGCGTCATCATCAAAGAACGCAATGACGATTGGTTTGTAGGCGGATCGCGAGGCGACAAACTAAGCGGGGCCTATTGGAGCCTCAAACATGAAACGCCATCGGACTTGAATAAGAACAATGCAAATCTAGTCATACAAAATGCCTGCGCCATGTGGAAAGATCCGGTCTATGCATCGAAGTATCCGGAACTGGAACTCTCACCAGGCACTCTGGAAGACGGCACCATTCCCCCTTTTCTTCCAAGTCACACTCTCAACTCCAATTACATCGATATCGGGACATGGCTCTTTCATTTGCGCACCACCTCCGAGCCCAACAACGGCCTACGCAACCTCGTGGATGCCAACCCACGGGCAGTCTTCTCCGCTCCACGCTGGGACGGCCCAAGCCTCTTCACCTTAGGCGCTTATCAAGGAGGTGGTGAGGACCAAAACGGCTACCTGCCCCCCGGTTCGGTCCCGGAGCCTTCTTTCGGCGACTATTCCCGCTACACTGGATTAAACGGCCCCTCGATCGGCGATACCAGCCTAGGCCAATCCCATATCGTGCTCTTCGATGTGCCACGTTTTCCTCTAGTCTCGCTCGGGCAATTCCAACACGCCAACCTTAGCCGCTATAATTTTGAACCGGCCCACCTCGTAGGGAATTCCTATGCCAACCCGAGAATACCGCTGGAGAGTATCGTCAAAACAAAATTCGATAACACCTATGGCCTCAATCTGTTCGATACCGCATACATGGTCAACGACCGGATCTCCGACGAGTACTTCTTTTCCACGGTTTCCCCGGAGCTGACTGAGGCTGACTATCAAGCTTTAGCCACAGGCGAAAAGTCAGCATATAATACCCGTCTCAAATTCCTTGCTCCTACGGGAGCGACGAAATCTGAAATTCTGGAAATAGAAAGTCCAAGCACTCTTGAAGCTTGGGGCGGACGCTTCATGGTCGATGGCAGCTTCAATATTAACTCCACTTCGGTCAATGCATGGAAAGCGATATTCAGTAGCATGGATCAGCCTTTTCTTTCAATCGATGTCGACCACACTGATGCCAGCACACTCACTCTGACCGATCCAGACGGAGTCTATATCTCTCGAACCAATCTACCCATTCTCGAAGAAGGCTATACGGCCGATGCCAGTGATGAGAACGCCTTCAAGGCCTTTTTCCAAAGCTACCGCAAGTTCTCCGACAGCGAACTGGAGGCACTCGCCCTGGCGATGGTCGATGAAGTGAAAAGCCGCGGCCCGTTCTTATCCATGTCGGATTTCATCAACCGACGTCTAAACAGTTCAAACCCTGAACACCAAAAGCGCGGTGCGCTACAGGCGGCACTCGATCGCACGGTCAACCAAAGCATCCACCCACAAATTGCTGCAGATGCGCGAAAGATTGAAGGCAGTATCTACTCAGACACACTGTCCAGTCATCATTCCGACTCTCAAGCAAGCGGCCACAGCGGCTATGTTATGCAGGGTGACTTACTTCAACCCCTGGCACCGATTCTGAGCCCACGCTCAGATACCTTCATTATCCGCGCCTATGGCAGTTCGGAAACCATCACAGGGCACTCACACCAAACCTGGTGCGAGGCTGTCGTGCAGCGATTCCCCGCAATGACCGGCACCGGAAACGAACTATCGCAAGAGTCCATTCAGGAATTTGCCGCACAAAGCAATGCACTCACGAATTTAGTCAATCAACAGTTCGGACGCAAATTCCGGATCATCGACTTCCGCTGGCTTAGTGAGGATGAATTATGAGTTTACATGCTAAAATAAACCGCAGCTATTACGCAGTATTGTTCACCTTGCTCGTGACAATTCTTGCCGCAGCAGCACAAGAAGCCCCCGCTACCATCCGTCTACAACTATCGACTCTGGCATGGGAAAAACCCATAAAAGGACTCTACTTTCAGAACGCAGGTAAAGCCGAAGAATTAAAAGCCTACAGCGGCGGTTTCAGCATGCCCTTTCCTACGAAGGAGATCCGATCATACGTTTTTATTCGGACATCGAAACACTCACACTCCCACTCGAAGAACGTCCGCCACCGATCGGAATCGCACAATTGCTTCCATCCTTGAAGCATGCACTCTTGATCTTTCTCCCCCGAGGAGATGCATCCTATCAAATTCTAACGCATGATTTTTCTCAAGAAATTTTCCCGCCCAACAGCTGCCGAATCTTCAATTTTTCGGGCATGCGAGTCGTCTTTGCTTTTGGAGACAAACCCATCACCCAAGCAATCGATCCAAATGAAATCACCGTCATTGCGCAAAACGACCTGGCCGACCACAACCAAATGGTAAAGGTACAGTTGGCTCAGGAGGGACAGGAAACACTGCGCTTGGTCTATCGGTCGACTTGGAGATTCGATGATCAAGCTCGAACCTCAGTGTTTATTCTCCCCGCCCCCAATGAGCACGGTAGCGTGAAGATGCGAAAGTTCGTGCAGCGAGGACTCAGACCAAGGGAGGAAATGAACCATTACTGACACATGCTCACCAATGTGCGGAGCGACCCCTCTAAGCTCTTCCTATACGAGCAGTGCTCAATCACTCCTCGGCAAGGCACAGGATTTCCGGACGATCAATTCACCGCGAAAAATGCGATGCGGCAGCTCAGTTATTTTATTCTTCAATTTTTCATCCACCCAGCGCGCCGCCGATGCCCCCATCTCCAGCAATTGCTGACGCATCGTAGTTAAAGAAGGGTTATAGTAGCGGCTGGATAAATAATCGTCATAACCAACCACAGAGATATCCTCAGGCACACGCAGGCCCTGCTCGATACAAGCACTGACTGCACCGTATGCCATCGAATCGTTATTGGCAAGGATCGCCGTAATTTCCGGATGACGCTCCAGTAAGATAAGCGCTTGATCGTAACCGGCCTGCTCCGTCACATCGGTAGGATGATGTTCAACCAACCAGCCATCGTCGACATCCACTCCGGATTTCTCCATGGCTTTCAGAAATCCTTCCAGTCGATCACTGTTGTTTCCTTTTTCCAAATTACCACAGAGATAGGCAATATTCCGATGCCCCAAGCGCAGCAGGTACTCGGTCAGATCCCACGCGCCTTGAAAATTGTTACAGTCAATATAACCGATACCATCGATATCCAATCGGTGCGCAACCAGCACTGAGGGAATCCGTGCCGCAATCAAATCCCGGCCTTCTTTTTCACTGATCGGAGCGATCAACACCGCACCGTTGCAACGCTTCTTACGAAGTAGCTCAACCAATTCGCCACTCGAATCCCGCTCATCTTCCGGAGAAAAATAAAGCAGCGTCGCTTCAAAGCCACATTCCCAAGCGTAACGGGAGATTCCGGTAAAAACCAATGAATAAAAACTATCAAAAGATGGAGCGCCGGCTTCCACCACAATGGCAATGCGCGTGCCACGACGCTGAGAGTAGCTGCGTGGTTTATAACCAGAACGCTCAATCACTTTCAGCGCTTTCTGGCGTGCTTCTTCGCTGACCCCGCTTTCATTATTCAAAACCCGTGAAACTGTGGCCACTGATAAACCGGATTCTTTGGCGATAGATCGTATATTCATGACATTACTTGGATGGATGCTTTGTTCGCGCGCAAGGTATCGATCTTATCAAGCAAGGCCTCGGGCACTCCGGCAGTCAGCCCGGCGGGATAGGGATCGGCATATTTACAATAGGCATGTACATCCATGACATCGAAATAGGTCTTCACCTGGGCGCCATTCTGTCCGTCGGAATTGTAGAAATCTTCCAACCAGGTCAGTCCTGCGGTGTTGGTGTCACCCAATGCGGGCTCGAACAAGACGTTTCGACTGTCAGCCGCCTTCAGCGCCGCATGGTTGGAACTGATATTGGCCGCCACTGCGTGGACATCTCGGTTCGCCAGGTCCGGCTCATTATACGTGGAGAAGGACCACACGCCCCAGCTGTTATCAAAGCTCAGCTTGCTTGGGTCGTTGTAAAACAGGTGGAAGGCGATGCCCCGGCGGCTGTATTGATCCATCACCACCCCATCGTGATTGAACCAGCGATTCTTCTGTATATGGCCCAGCTCTTTCAAGAGGTCCGCCTTCATCAGCATATTGCCCCACTCGTCCGGATGTTGCGTATACTGGCCCGCACCGTAGGCGGGGTCATTGATATTGAACAGATGCTTGATCTTGCCGGTGGTATCGATCACTCCCGGCGTGGTCAGCACCAGCGGACTGACATCCTCGCGCTCGACTCCGGCACTCGTCAGTGGTGTCACGGCAATGTAGTAGGTGGTCTCCGGCTCCAAGGCGAAGTAGCTCGCCACTTTGCCTTGGAGCCTTGGACCCGGGGCTGATGGTTTTGACGGGCGTCAAACCGGATACGGTGCTGAAATTCTGAGTCTCGATGTAGATCTTGTATTGATTCACGTCGTTGACGACATGGTTATAGTTCGACCAGTCCAAATAGAGCTTACTGTAGTTTTTCAGCCGGGCGTCGGTGGACACTGGCTCCGGCTGTGAATTGACCGGCAAGCTGATGTCATAGGGACGCGTGCCCCAAATCGCGATTTCGCCGACCGTCAGCTGCTGCGAGTCATTGGCATTGTGCATGATGATTTTAACGTAGCGTGCATTCTGTCCACTGAGACCACCGGTCCAGGCATTGACCATCCCATTGGAGCTGCGTGGGTGGGTATTCACAGTAAACCCGAGCGAGGTATAGTCACTGCCGTTATTACTGATGAGCACTTCATAGCCGTCCATGTAGCTATTCGCGTCGGCCAATGTCCACAGGTCGATCTCCCCGAGCTCATAGACGTCTTTCAAATCAAACTGAACTCCGGCATAGTCCCCCTCGGTGCCAATGGAGCTGGTGCAGACCATTGAAACATCGGTCTGTGTATCGGAGCCGTCGGTCAAGTCCGGCAGGCCGCCCACTCCATCATTCGCGTCATCTTCGTCACTGGCGATCAAGTGACCATCGGTCACAAATGGTTCCTTGGTCGTCCATTGATAAGTCGCTCCCGTGGCGATCTGCAGCATCGATGTATTATAGCTGCCGGACGAGCGCAGATGATTATCGCTCAAAAGGAAGACCGGGCCGGCTGCATCCGGTGCGCGCCCGATGATGACTATTTCGCCAATGGATGCGGTATAGGACCAATTATCGAGATAGTCCAGAGGCTGCTCCTCGATCACCACTTTGACATAGCGCCCCGTCATGAGAGAGCCGGGAGTCTGTGAAACTTGAATCATGGTATCACCACTCGGATACGGAACGATTGATGACTTCACAGTGGAATAAGATACCCCGTTGGAGCTGATATATGAGGTCACTTTCTTAATTTGAGTGCCTGCCCCGCAAAAGACCCAGGTATCCACGGTGTCGACTTCACACTCGACTCCCAGATCATACACGATGGAGATCTGCGTGACGCCGGAAGTATTGCCCAAATAAAGCATGTCTGCGGCATCGGCACTGCTGACCTTGCCGGAGTTGAGCTTCACTCGAAAAGGGTCCTCACTCAGCTCATCCCCTCCGGTATAAACCGCGTCTTCATAACTGTAGCTCACCCCGCTACGTGGATTCCCATAATAGGCCAGACTGCCATAGTGCTGAAAATCCTCCTGGGACGTAAATGTATTGCCGCTCAGGACACCAGTCGGTCCCAGTGGCGGATCTTCCGGCTCCGGCTCGACCTCATAGGGCGTTCCCAGAACGACGACCTCTCCCAGCGAGACCCGAAAGGACCAGTCACCGGTATAATCCAAAGTCTGTTCCTCCACCAAAACCTTCACGTAGCGCCCCAGTTTTGGTGTGCTGTTGCTCTTGCGGATTTGCAGGACCGTATCCCCGCTAGGATAGCCAGGATACACCGTTCCCATTCCGGAATAATTCACCCCGTCCTCACTCACCGAGTAAGTCACTTTCTTGATTTGTGTATCTTCACCACAGAGCGCCCAGACATCCACGGTATCCACTTCGCAAATACTACCGAGATCATAGGTAAGGCTGACCACCGTCACCCCGGAGGTATTCCCCAGATAGACCATGTCATTCGCATCGGTGGACCCGATGTTCCCCGCAAGCAGTTTGCTATTCGAACTATCCTCGGTCAGCTCATCACCACCTGTATAGACCGGATCCTGATAGCTGTAACTGACTCCAGACCTCGGATTTGCATAATGTCCGTATCCACTATACTCCTGAGAATCTTCGGTGGAAGTGAATTGATTGCCACTTAGAATGGACAGGCCTTGCGCGCCGAGAGGCCAGCAGGAAGCACAAAGCATCAATAAGCCGAATGTAGCCCGTCGGCGGAGCCGACGGATACGTGTGAGGGGGGCACCAAGCAGGTTTCGATCATTCATAGTTGGGGGTAGTTTGGGGTTCGACTGTCTCACTGTTGCACTTAGAGTAACAGTGCCTGAGGTAATTGGATCGAAAGCGATAAGGGCAGCGCCTCTGAGGAGGTGCCCACGCGCACACGAAGTTCTTCTGAATGAGTGGCCCACTCGCGCTGTGACCGCGAGTAATGAGCCAGTTCTTGCGGAGTCAGGCGAAAGCGCACGAGCTTGTGCTCGCCGGGCTTCAGACTCACTTTTTCAAAACCTCGCAACTCCAGCATCTGACTCGGATGCTCCGGGGAACGGCCTTCGAGATAAAGTTGAACCACTTCTTGCCCGGCTAGAGCACCGTGATTCGTCACAGTCAGAGAGAGCAGGATTTCACTGGGATTTACGGTGCCAAACAGCACTTCCGCCAGTGCCTTGCCACCTTCCATGCCGGCATAGGAAGTCCAAACAATCGACTTGGACCGAGGCGACCAGGGCATTTCAACGGCAGAGCCGCTGATCAGGCAAACCACCATCTCGGGCGCGACTTGGAGCAGATCGTCAATCAAGGCATCCTGCCCATCGGGAAGCTGTAAATCCTTTCGGTCACGCCCTTCAATATCCTGCATGTGCGACAGCCCCCCGACAAAGATAACCGCATCGGCCTCCTTCGCAATCCGCAGAGCTTCCTCACGCGTGGAGCGGCCACCCGTATTCGCGACCGCATCGCCCGGACGCCGCCAGCCGAATTTCACGTAGCTCGCATTGTCGCTCATGGCAAAGCGCAACTGGATTCAAACGACCTCACCAGCCTCCAAAGACAAATTGGCACTCGCCACATGGCGGTGCGCATCACAATCCGTCTGACACAGGGTTTTCCCATTCAGCAAGAGCTCCGCCAGTCCGTCGGTCATGAAACCAAAATGATAGGTCCCCGCCTCCGGCGCCGTCAGTTCTGTTTCCCAGATAACACTGAAGTTCTGGCCGTGCACACCACCGGGCAACTGATCATGCAGGCTTTCATAGGCAGCATTCTCAGCATATTCAAATGTCGCCTCGGCGCCTAAGACCGCACCGCAACGCGCCATCAGTTCGCGGTTCCAGGTGGCAGCCTGTGCCGTGCCACAGGGCAAGTAGCTCGCATGGTCATCGTCCCAGCCGGCAGGCTCCCAGCGTGTTTTACTGATTTCATGGCGTACCCCATGCGGGCCATCCGACATCTCGAAGGCAGGTATGTTCAGACGCGGAACGGGGTTGGTGGCAAACTTACTGCCCGCATGACAGAGCGACACTTTCTCCTCCAGGCTAAGCTGCGCCAACATGCTTTCAGCAAATGTATCCACTTTCTCATAACGATTCATGGCAGAAATCGTATGGGCAGAGAGCCCACGCACCTGCAGCATCGCCTCTATCGTCACTTGCGACAGATCCCCGGCCTTCAAGTGCGCGCGTGGATCACTGGCGGCAGGACCGACCGCCAACACCGCCATCCCGGCCGCAAGCGCAGCCTCAATTCCGGCTTCCGCATCTTCAACGACGAGACAAGCCCCGGGCTCAACAGCAAGTTGCTGGGCGGCTAAAGTAAACACTTCCGGATCCGGCTTCGAACGCGTGATACAGCTGACGTCGACCACCGCATCAAACACGGCATTCAAGCCAATCGCCTGAAGTATAAAAGCGGCGTCCTTGCTGGATGAGCCAATGCCCACTTTCACCCCCTGCGCCTTCAGTTGGTCCAGGCAGTCCATCACGCCGGGCAGGATCTCGTCGGCCTGTAATTTCGAAAGCAACTGACGGTAGATCGTATTCTGATGCTCAACCATCGCGACCTTATCGGCCTCGCTGTAGTCTCTGCTGGCATCGCCCAAAATGATCTCCAGCGTCTCCATGCTGCTGCCCCCACGCAGACACTCATTATTCTGCCGTGAAAAAGAAAAGCCCTTCTCATCGGCCAATTCCTTCCAGGCCAAGTAGTGATACTCGTCCGTCGATACGATCACGCCATCGAGATCAACAAACAACTGCCTCAAGTCGATCACACCGCCGACCAGAAACCAAAACGTTGAAACGATGCCAAGAATGCCAGTGACGCATAGACTTGTAATAAAAAAGTAACGACTCCACCACTCTGAAGGCCACGGAGAGATCCAATTCCAAACAAGAACCCCCAAGAAACAAAACCCGAATTTGTATACCAAACCTGGAGCCTCCAGCAATCAACCTTGGCGCAGCGCATCGAGGTCAGCAACCCAAGCGAAACAAGCACGAAGCTCAAGTTTGATATACACCCCGAGTATACCATCGGCGGCCATGGTGAATCCGTCACAGACGTATTCTACTTTCCGCTGGGGCTAAGCATTGAGCGCCTCCCCTTCTGGAGTGGACTCGGCGACCACAAAACCGGCGACCTGAGCGCCAACTGGTGGGCCGTACTCGACACCGAGTCCGGACTCAGTCTGGAGCAAACGCTGGATGCGAAAGACTGGGCACAACCACGCGTATGGTTTGGTCAAGGCAGCTATAATGTAGAGCTAAAATCCCGCCCTGGCCTAGAAATTAAAGCCGTAGCAACTTGGAAAACCCAGCTATCGTGGACACTGAGCCATGAAAAGGACGAAGCGAGCTTCATGACCAGGACGATCGCCCCATAAGTCAGTCGCCATCATTTCAGCGCTCCCAACTTATTTCGCTCTCCACTTCATTTATCAACGGAGCTCTAAATTACTGCGTGTTGCATACGCGTAATGCGTCTACAGTTGATTTTTCGCTTCAATCCAACGGCTCATAAACTCGGTACTGCGGTGCTGGTGATGCCGAAGCATTTGACCGATAAAATTCTGCTGCCGGCGCCTCTCACGCGCCTCGATGGCCAGCTCTAATGTATGCAGCAATTGCGGCTGCCAATGTGCGGCGCTAAAGCGTTCCTCGCAAAGCGCGCGCTCGGCGGCCTGCCGTGCCTGCCAGGCAGAGGCATCGCGATGAAGCTGTACCGCTTCAGCCACAAAAGCCGCCGGCTGTGCATGACTCCAGTCCGCCAGGGGGCCAATGCCCTCCGCTGCGATGGGAGTCATCACCGTCGGGGTGCCGCTTTGAAAGCCGTCGAAGACTTTGCCCTTGAGCCCCGCACCGTAACGTAAGGGCGCCAGATTAACGCGATATTGCGCCATCGTTCGCAAGGCGTCTTCGGCTCGACCTCGAAAGTGGAAGCCTTGCTTGGGCGCGTGCAGCTCGCCGGCATAGCGATCTCCATAAGAGCCATAGCAGTGCAGTTCGGCCTGCGGCAGCGCGGCACGTATCTCCGGCCAAATACTTTGCTTGCACCAGCGAGCAGCATCGAGATTGGGAGGATGTAAAAAGCTACCGATTAAAATAAAATGCTGACGCGCCTCAAAGGGCGCGGGCTCAGGTAAAGGAGGCACGGCGAATGGCCAATACGCCAGCAAGTCCTGAGCGATCGAAAACTCACGTCGCAAAACTTGCATCTCAAAATCGGAAATCATCAGCGTGAGGTCGGAGCGGTAGATGGAAGCGATTTCGCGCAGCGCGGTCTCGTTGTGCAATTGTGGCTCGCCCCCGTGCTTGAGTGCCTCTTGGCGCGCGAGTCGTAAACAATGCAGATCACTGGTGTCCAATACCCGAAGGGCCTGCGGGCAGTGTTGCGCCACGCGCCAGCCGAATTGCTCTTCTGTCATAAAACGATCAAAGATCACCACATCAGGCGCCAGCGCTTGGACCCATGAATCAAAACCCGCATCATTGACCGCGATCCGATGTGTCTGCACATTTAACAGCGCCAAATCGAGCGCATGCGCGCTCTGTTGCGCCGAACAGGCAAAGTGCAGCTGCCAGCCTTCCAATTGCAAGGCAATGATGATATCGCAGGTACGACGTCCCGCAGCGGTGGAGCTTGGCTCCGGCCACACCTTACCGATGATAAGACAATTCACAGCTCAATTAGCGAACAATCCCGCCACTACTAAGGAAAATGCCCTTAAGGTTCATTTCCAACTGGCTCGGATTCGGCGAATGGCTCATCGCATGATCCTTGGTCACCTTGCCTGCCTTGACCAAACGATAGAGGTCCTGGTTAAAAGTCTTCGAACCATTGTCTTCACTGGCTTCAATTACGGATTCAATTTTTGTAAATTCGCCCTCCATGATCACCTTACGCGCCAAGGTATCTAAGACGAAGGCTTCTGAAACCGGGAAGCGACCGCCACCTTCTAGCGCAGGCAAGAGCTTCTGGGTAATGGTGGCCAAAAGAGAGGCGGCAATCTGGCGCTGCAAGGCCTCTTTACGCTCTTCGGGGAAAAATTCGAAGAGACGTTGCACAGCTTGCTGCGCACTCGAAGCGTGCAAGGTCCCAAACACTAAGTGTCCCGTTTCAGCGGCTTGCAGCGCAGTCTCAAATGTGGATTTATCACGCATTTCTCCCACCAAAATCACATCGGGATCCTGACGAAGCACAGCACGCATTCCAGCGGAAAAACTGGGACAATCAATGCCCACCTCACGCTGATTGATGATCGATTTAATATCAGTGTAGGTGTATTCGATCGGGTCTTCGAGCGTCACGATGTGTTTATCGAAGTGCATGTTAATATAATTAATCATGGCCGCGAGCGTGGAGCTCTTACCCGACCCCGTCGCACCACATAGAATTACGATGCCGTTTTTTTCCTGGCAGAGCTTGGATAAAATGCCCCCGTCAATATTGAGCTCCTCAAAAGTCGGAGGATGATCACTCACATGGCGCATCACAATGCTGGGCATGCCACGCTGCAGAAAGCCATTGACACGGAAACGGCCAATATTCTCCACCCGATATGAATAGTCCACTTGCCGATCATTCGTCCATCTGCCAAAAAACTCTTCCGGCACGCTTTGCTCGATAAACTCGCGAATGTCCTCCGGCGGAACGGGGTCCATCTCCACTGATTCCAAGCGGCCACTGAGACGTAAAAAAGCAGGCTTATTGGATTTTATGTGGATATCACTGGCACCATTTTCGACAGCGAGATTTAAAAGACCGTGAATTGTTTCGAGAACTGCCATTTATTTTATCTAGTAGGGAATAATTTTTCTATTGAATATACAGAACCTTATGCACGTGCTAGAGCGAACCAGCTGTGTGCTGCCGATTTACAATATTTTTTGAAGCCTCTATGAAGACAAATCAATTCTCAGGTGTTTTTACCGCACTCGCCACTCCCATGCAATCCGGCGAGGTCGCGTATGCTGACTTAGAAAAGCTCATCGCCCACCAACTCGAAGGTGGCATCGATGGCTTAGTCTCCGTCGGCACTACGGGCGAATCGCCAACGCTCGATCACAGTGAGCATATCGAAGTGATCCAAGCCTCGGTCAAAGCAGCGGCTGGCAAGGTCCCTGTTTACGCGGGCACTGGCTCGAACTCGACCAACGAAGCAGTGATACTCACACAAAGAGCCGACAAGGCAGGCGCCGATGGTTTCCTCGTTGTGGCTCCCTACTACAACAAGCCAAGCCAAGAGGGCTTATTTCAACACTTCAGCAAGGTTGCCGAGTGCACCGAAAAGCCGATCATCCTCTATTCAATTCCCTCGCGTTGCGGTATCGAAATCTCCGTCGACGTGACTGCACGGCTCTATGAAAAATACCCGCACGTTTGCTGCATGAAGGCTGCCGAAGGCTCTTGCGACAAAGTGACCGAATATGTGCGTGCCCTGGGCCCAGACTACGCAGTCATGAGTGGCGACGATGCACTCACCCTACCTTTTATGTCTTCGGGCGCAACAGGCGTGATCAGCGTGGCCTCCAACCTCGTCGTATCGCCACTGGTCCAAATGGTACGCGCGGCCAACAACAACGACTACGCCACGGCACGCGCCACTTTCCTCAAGTATCACCCTTTCTTTAAGGCCATCTTCACCGAGCCCAACCCGGTACCGATCAAGTATGCACTCAAGCAAGCCGGCATCATCACTTCCGACGAAGTGCGCCTGCCACTCAGCAGCATCACTGCAGAGACTTGCGCCGCACTCGACCCCATCCTGGCCGAGCTCGGCCTCGTTAACGCTTAGAATTACTACGAAATATGTCACTCAAACTACTACTTAACGGCTCACGCGGACGCATGGGCATCGCAATTTCTGCCATCGCCGAAGCCAATAACGCCGAAATCGTATCGGCCTGCGACACTGGCGATGATCCTCGCAGCCAGATCGATGCCTGCGAAGCGATTATTGACTTCAGCTTTCACGAAGTCACAGCTGGCATCGCTGAACTCGCGGTCGAAAAGAACCTACCACTGGTCATCGGCACCACGGGGCACACCTCCGAGGAAAAAGCCCAGATCCTAGCCACAGTCGAGGGCAAGATCCCCGTCGTCTGGGCCGGTAACTACTCCGTAGGCGTCAACACTCTCAACTACTTGACTCGCAAAGCAGCCGCCATTCTAGGCGAGCAATACGAGCCTGAAGTGCTGGAGATGCACCACCACCACAAGAAGGACGCCCCTAGCGGCACCGCAGAGCGCCTGATTGAAATTTTAAAGGATGGCTACCAAATCGCAGATGAACAAGTCGTTCACGGGCGCGAAGGTCTCGTCGGCGCACGTCCACGTAAAGAGATCGGCGTGCACGCAATACGCGGCGGTGACATCGTGGGCGAACATACCGTCTATTTCTGTGGCGACGGCGAGCGTATCGAGCTGACTCACCGCGCGACTGATCGTAAGATTTTTGCCCAAGGCGCAGTTCGCGCCGCACAATGGGCCGTCGGCAAAGCCGCTGGCGTCTATAACATGGAAGACGTGCTCGGCCTGACCGATTAATCGACTTATGATTGCACGACTCAAAGGCACCGTTCTCGAATCCACCCCGCTCTTAGTCGTTTTGGAAGCGGGCGGCGTCGGCTACGAAGTTCACATCCCCGTAACGACCGCCGAGAAGGTGCCCGCCATCGGTAAAGAGTGCAGTCTATTTATCCACAGCGTCTATCGCGAAGATAGCGCGACGCTCTACGGCTTCGCCACCCGCGATGATCGCGACTTCTACCGCCTCCTGATCGAGAAGGTATCTGGCATCGGTCCCAAAATTGGGATCAGTATGCTCAGTCGCATGTCCACAGATTTACTGCGCAGCGCGATCGCCAGTGCGGATGTAGCACTCCTGTCTAAATGCCCAGGCATTGGCAAAAAAACAGCTGAGCGCCTAGTGATTGAATTAAAAGATAAAGTCGGCCTGGTCGCCAGTAACAACAGTCCCGCAGCGGGCGAGCTCAGCGCAGCGGCCGAACCGAGCGCCTTTCAAGATGCCGTGGGCAGCTTGATGACACTGGGCTACAAGCCTGCCGACGCCGACAAACTGGTGCGCAAGGCAGTCTCCAAGCTCGACGCAAATGCCAGCACCGAGGCACTGGTCAAAGAAGCGCTGCGCTAAGCGCATGCTCTAGATCCGCTCGCAACCGCAAGCTTGCTGGAAACAAGCGCAAGCGTTACTGGAAACAGCCGCAAGCTCTAGTAAACGTAACTGGCCGATGAAGCATCGCCAAAGGCGGGCTTGTGCAAGGCACTGACTTTTTGAGTCAAAGTATCCAGCAGCATCAAACGCGTGCTGCCGCCATTGCGTTGGGTAAAGACGAGGTGACGCCCATCGCGCAGCCACGTCGGCTCAAGTGATGAGGGGCCCTTGGTCAGCCACTCACTGCTACGTGTCTTCGCATCATAAAGCGCGATCTGAAAGCCGCCGCTGACGGTGGCCGTGAACGCAATCAAGTTATCATGCACCGGATTCCAAGTAGGCTCGGAGCAATAGCGACTAATATTGGTCGGGATACGTCGGGCGGGCCCACCCGTGCTGGAAATCTCAAACAATTGCGGTTTACCGGGAGCATCTGAGGTATAAACCAAGCGACGACCATCGGGTGACCAACTCGGGCTCGCTTCCAAGCTCTTGTTGTTGGTAAGACGCCGCGCATTTTTGCCGCGACTATCCGTCACGTGAATCTCGGAATTGCCAGTGCCGGAAAGCGCCATCGCAATCTGCCGCCCATCGGGACTGAATACAGCGCCTGTATTCAGTCCTTTGAATGTCGCAATGGGTGTTTTACGGCCGCTATTGACATCCAGCAGGTAGATATCCGGAAATCCACTCTTGAAGTAGGTGGTGTAGAGCAAGTGACGTCCATCGGGGGCCCACTTAGGCCCAGTCACCAAGGAGCGATCTCGTGTGAGAGGGCGCACACGACTAAACAGTAAGTCGCTGGTATAAATCTCTGAAATGCCACGTTGCTTCCCAACGAACGCCAGGCGTCCGGCGAAAAAACCCTTAGTTTGTAGTGTCGCCTCAACCACTAGATCACAGGCGCGCAAAACTGCATTCTGCAAATCACTACCAGCAACCGTACGGCGCAATTGCTCGGTATAAGGCTGGCCCGAGCCCACAGTCAGCAGCACCGACGAAGCGCTCGCGGGCTCGATCTTAATTTGAAAGGCCGCATTGGCGCCAGCAGTCACAATATAAGCGCCATGTAAATTAAAAGCACGACGCGCCAAATTACTAATAGTGCCATCACTACTATCGATCGCGACCGCGAGCTGCCCTTCCCCATCGCGCACCAAGTCTTTAAGCTGGATTGTTTCAGAGAATACCGATCGGGGAGCGAGCGAAATACAGAAAACTGAAAGTAATAAGAGGGCTGTTAAACGCATAGGCATGAAATAGCCCGAAGCGTAGAAAAATCGCAAATGAAAATCCACTTTGTGAACAGATTTATATAAAATATGAAAATTCTACGTTTCGTGTTGAACTGCAGGCTGAGAGTTTCAATTTGCTTTATAAACAGCTATGGCAGATACAGAACACATCCAAACAGCCCTCAAAAGCGTCAAATTCCCAGGCTTCAGCCGCGACATCGTGTCTTTCGGACTCGTGCGCAACATAGAGCAAAACGCCGGAGAGGTGCAAATCGGCATCGAAATCACCACAGCCGACTCGACGATACCTGAACGAATCGCAGCCGACATCAAAAGCGCGGTCGGCGCCCTGGAAGGGATCGACGACGTTAAAGTGCGGATGGAAATTTCTCAGCCAAAGCAACAACCTTCTCCAGCGGGCGCGCCCGGCAACAAGCCGAACACCAGTCAAGCCATGCAAAAGGTGAAATACGCGATCGCAGTGGCCAGTGGTAAGGGCGGTGTGGGCAAATCAACTGTCACCGTTAACCTGGCATGCGCACTACAGCGACTACTGGAAGAAGAAGGCAAATCGGGCGTCGGCATCATGGACTGCGACATTTATGGCCCCTCGATTCCACTCATGCTAGGCGCAATGGGCCGTCCAGAGCTGGAAAACGATATGATTGTGCCGATTGAAAACTTCGGCGTACGCACGATGTCGATGGGGTTCCTAGTGGACGAAGACACTCCTGTAGTCTGGCGGGGCCCAATGATCATGAAGACGATCCAGCAATTTGCTCAAAACGTAAACTGGGGCGAGCTCGAGATTTTAGTCGTGGACTTGCCACCTGGCACGGGCGACGCACAGCTTTCATTGGTGCAAACCATTCCACTGGAAGGAGCTGTCATCGTCACCACACCACAGCCAGCGGCTTCGAACGTCGCCCGTCGCGGCGCACGGATGTTTGATAAAGTCAGCGTACCCTTGCTAGGCGTCGTGGAAAACATGAGTTACCTAGAAGCCCCGGATGGCTCACGTCAGAACCTTTTTGGCGAAGGAGGCGGTAGCGAAACTGCCAACAGTCTCGAAACAGAATTGCTGGGACAACTGCCGATCGATCCCAATATACGTATTGGCTGCGACAAGGGCATCCCCATCGTCATCAGCGACCCAGATTCAAAAGCCTCGCAGGAGTTTATGAAAATTGCACGGCAAGTTCTCGACAATCTGGTAAAGAAATAGAGCGCAGCCCTTTTTTTTAGCTAGCCAGCGGCGAGATTCCATGTTGATTTCAGACTTTGCCTAAGAGAGATTCTATCGAATGAGCGAGGAGAAACAAGATATGCCGAATTCAGCTTCCGATACCTGTTCTAATCATGGATTTGCACAGCGATCCACTCTTTACCAAGAGTTTCTAGCAGAGCGTGAAGAAATCCTACGTCACAAATGGCTGGAATCCGAAAAGCTGGGAAAGGACATTGGTTTCGAACGCGCCCTGCTGGACTGGATTCGCAAACATCGCCAAAACTGGCGTGGTGCGCGCAACGTAAAACTGAATAAGTAGTCAAATCACTTTTTTTTGCCAGAGTTCATTTGCTCTGGCAAAAAAAGTAACTAGCTATTGGGAGCATGAAGCGAATGATCTCCCACCTACTCACACTCTTTGTACTCAGCGTGACCGTAGCCCAAGCGCATATACGCTTGGAGCGCTTTGAATATCCGTTTCCCGTCGCCAACTTTGCCTTTGAGAGCCAAGAGCAACGTTTGGAAATGAGCTATATGGACGTCGCCCCCGAGGACAGCTCTAATGGCACAATACTCCTGCTACATGGCAAAAACTTCTCGGGCGCATATTTTGAAGAAACTGCCAACGCACTGCTAGAATCGGGCTATCGAGTCATCATGCCAGATCAGATAGGTTTCGGCAAATCCAGTAAGCCGAGCCATTACCAATACAGCTTCCATCAACTGGCACAAAATACGCATGACTTACTTCAATCACTGAATGTAGAGCACGTGCAAGTGCTCGGTCACTCAATGGGGGGTATGCTCGCGACGCGCTTCGCGCTAATGTATCCGGACATGGCGACTAGCCTTACACTACTCAATCCCATTGGACTCGAAGATTGGAAGGCAAAAGGAGTGCCCTACCAGTCAATAGATGAATGGTATCAGTCCGAACTCAAAAAGACTCCCGAAAAGATCCGCGCCTATCAACTGGACTCCTACTACGATGGCAAATGGAAGAGTGCATATGACTCTGGCGTCGAGATGCTGACTCGCTTCATTCAAAGCAAAGAATACCCCGTTATGGCTTGGAACCAAGCACTCACCTACGACATGATTTACAACCAACCCGTGGTGTATGAGTTCAAGCAATTAAGCCAACCCACTCTCTTAATTATTGGACAGCGCGACACCACCGCACTAGGAAAGAATAAAGTCAGCGCAGAGGTGAAAGCCACGCTCGGCAACTATCCCGAACTCGGACGCGCAACATTGAAAGCCATCCCCAATGCCACACTGGTGGAACTCGAAGGCCTGGGGCACCTGCCACAGGTTGAAGACTTTGGCCGCTTTTTCGGTCCTTACATCGAGTTTCTGAATGCCAACTAATCAGGCGCATTGACTCTATCTGCGGATCACACGAAACTGGCCTAGATCCATCTTCAAACCAATACCATTTATGACAAAGATTAGCCGTTACCTAGATGCCGCAATACTGAAAGCCGAGTTTACCGAGTCGGACGTGCTGGAAGCAGTCAAAGCGTGCATTGAGCTCAATGCTTTTAGCGTTTGCGTGCGTCCTTGCGACATCGAGCTTGCGCAGCAACACTGCAAAGGTAGCGACACGGCAGTCTGTGTCGTGCTCGGTTTCCCACATGGCGTACAATTGCCCGATTCCAAAGTCGATGAAGCAAAACGCTACATCGCACTCGGCGTAGACGAAATCGATATGGTCGCCAACTACGGTTGGATCCGATCCGGTAAATGGGCCGAAGTGGAAGCCGACGTCGCCGGCGTGGCGGCGCAAACTCGCGCTGCAGGCGTGCCACTCAAAGTCATTTTCGAAACCGCACACCTCAACACTCAGCAAATTCAACAAATGGTAGAAGTCTGCATTCGTGCGGGCGCCGACTTTGTCAAAACCTCCACCGGCTTTAATGGCGAAGGTGCCAAAGTCGAGGATGTGCAAACCATGCTCGATACAGCGGCAGGCCGCATCAAGGTAAAACCTTCAGGAGGCATTCGCGACCAGGCCGACGCACAACGCTTCGTCGACATGGGTGTGCACCGCCTAGGAGTCGGTTGGACCTCTTGCCAAACAATCTGCGAAGGTTCAGCAGCACAATCCAACAGTGGCTACTAAAACTCAATGTTTCCACAGAAGAAGAAAAAGAAGGTCGATTATGAAGCGCTCAATTCAGCGCTGATGCGGATACCACGGATGGACGTGACAGTCGCACGCAGCCTGATCGACCTTGACATTCGCGAGATCTACGATCTACAAGGGCGCGCGCCCGAGATCCTATTCGAGGAAGCACGCAAAAAAAACGAAAATTTGCCCGAGAATCAGATTCGCTACTTCCGCATGGCGGTGTATTATGCTGAAGCAGAAACGCCCGATGTCTCCAAATTACATCCCGACGAATGGAACTAAGGCGGCCCGCCAGCCGACCAAGCCACTATGAGTTTCCAAGAAATTGCAATTCCGCGCGAAGTGCCGCTGATGACTTTAAGTCAGTGCGTACTGTTTCCGCAGGCGATGATGCCACTCTTTATCTTTGAGCCGCGTTATCGCGAGATGCTGCAGCATGTCTTAGAAGAGGATCGTATCTTTGCAGTCGCTGCGCTGGACGAGCGCGAGGAAGATGCCGAAGTATTGGAGACCCCCTACTCGATCGCAGGCGTGGGCGTGGTGCGAGCTTGCAAGCAAAACCCCGACGGCACTTCTAACTTAATCTTACAGGGGCTGGCACGGGTCGAGCTAGAGAGCTTCGTATGCGAGGAGCCCTATCGTCGAGCACGCATCCATCAGGTGCTGAGCGAAGCAGACGGCAGTGAGCAAAGTCTAGACTCCATTCAACCCACTCTACTCACACTCATGCAGACACAGATGCGGCTCGGGGCCGACATTCCGCGCGAGGTGTTGAAATTTCTATCCAGTATTAAAGAACCAGAGAATGTGCTGGACCTTGCGATCTACACGCTCTGCCCCTCAGGACGATTTAAACAAGAGCTGCTCGAAACCCGTGGCATTCTCGCCCGTTTTGAAAAATTTGAACGTGCTCTGCGCACACAAATCGAACGCCTTAAATTAGACTATCGGCTCAAAGGCGGGCTGGACGACAACAGCATCGGCAATAATTAGTGGATCGGCTTTTCAAAATAGAAACTGAGCAAGCCAGGATTCACCTCAATCTCGTCGACTTTCGCCAATGAAAGCCTTTCGTCCCCCAAGCGGGTCTCGATTTCGTGCGCGAAAGGAAAGCCGTCAACCTCCCGGTAATCTCGGTATAGAATTTGCAATTGCAACTCACCGCTCAGATCGAACTGATCGACTCGCACTACGTGAGCAGTGATGACATCCACAAAATAGTGACAAAGACCACGTTCGCGCTGCTCGACAGCGAGCACATAGACACTGCGATCATTCAAAGTGGAACGCTCCAGAAAACTGATATCGTCATCGCCCTCTTCAAGCGCACGAAAAAGCGGACTATCAAAGCGGGCCAACACACGTAAATCACGCGTCTCTTCCTCATCGAGCTCACGGATCGTGGCCTGACCTTGGCTCTCAGAGCGCAGCCAAGCCTCCTTCCCATTATACCCCGTCACCACGCGGCTCCACTCATTCGAGAGTCGATAGCGGAAGGAATAAGGGCGCTTCTTGCGCATCAGAAAATCAAAGCTCTGCCCATTCTGCTCTATCGTGCCTTCGACGCTCAACGAAGATAAGGCATCTGCATCGCGAAAACCACCATAAGCCTCCGTGTAGCGCTGCAAGATTCGCTGCAAAGCATAGCTATCGCTCTGAGCAAAGCTCCAAACCGGCAAGCAGCTAAGAAGAACTACTAGTAGAGATCGTAATGGCATGTAACATGTCATGCAGCCGGAATCTCCGAATGGCAAGCTATTCGCAACAATGACGAAGGAAAGATTGTCAGCCAGCAAAAGTGCATCAACAGTCTGCAGGATGACTCCCGAAATCATCAGTGAATGGCTCGTAAAATTTAAAATGAACGCAGGTACTGCCGACATGCTTGGCCTGCTGGGCTCTATCATTTATCTCTTAATCTTAGCTTTGCTGGCCAATTTTGTAGCGAAACGTTTCATCGCTCACATCGTGCACCCAATCATCCGAAAGACTTCGATGACTTGGGATGACTTGCTCATCCAGCACAATGTTATCGTACGATTTTCGCATATTGTACCAGCGGCCATCATACATTTTTTCTCCCCTGCTTTATTCGATCAATCCCCTACAGTCGCGGAGTTTTTCCAACTAATCGTCAACACCTACCTAATCGTCATCATATTGTTTGTGATCGATGGTGTCTTGAATTTTGCGCGCTCCTTATGGGAGCGCGGCAAAATGGGGCGACGCTATCCCGCCAAGAGCTTTGTACAGGCCGCCAAACTGGTGATCAACTTAATCGGCTTCATCTTTATCCTCTCTTCGATTTTAGATCGATCCCCGCTGGTGCTCTTCTCCGGACTCGGGGCTATCACTGCCATCCTGCTCTTAATCTTTAAAGATGCAATTCTTGGTCTAGTGGCCGGCTTTCAGCTATCGGTCAATAACATGGTAATGGTCGGCGATTGGATTGAAATGCCCGCCCGCGGGGCAGATGGCGATGTCATCGATGTCTCACTCACAACGGTCAAAGTACAAAACTGGGACAAAACCATTACCACCATTCCAACCTACGCACTAATCTCAGATTCCTTTAAAAACTGGCGTGGCATGAGCGAAGCTGGTGGTCGCCGTATCAAACGCGCGCTTCACATTGACATGCGCACTATTCAGTTCGCCGACGAGGATTTACTGGACCGCTTCAAGCGCATTCGCCTACTGCGTCCATACTTGGAGGAGAAACTGGCAGATATTCAGAAATACAACGATGACGTGGGCGAGGAACTCTCCGAGCTGATTAACGGCCGCCGCTTGACCAATGTGGGCACCTTCCGGGCTTACTGTGTGGCCTACTTGCGCAATCATCCACAGATCCATCAGGACATGACCTTGCTGGTGCGCCAATTGACTCCGAGCTCACAGGGGCTACCGCTGGAGATTTACGTATTTACCAACGACATCGCCTGGGCACGCTACGAAGACATACAGGGTGATATATTTGACCACCTGTTGTCTGTAATGCCCGAATTTGGGCTAAGTGCCTATCAAGCACCCAGCGGCGCAGACCTCGAAAAAGCAGGTCTCTCACTCCAAAATAAGGAGTGAGCCCCGCTGCCCGCACGGCTTACTTCAGCCCCAATTTTTCTAGAATACGATCGAGGTCGTCATTGCCGAAATACTCGATGGTGATGCGGCCTTTCTTCGCGCTGTGCTTGAGAGCGACACGTGTATTAAAGTGCTCACCGATACGCTTCTCAAGGTCGCGAATGGCGGTTTGCTCCGCCTCGGGCAAGTGATTGCCCCCCTTTTTACCGTTCGCAGCATTGCCGTCCTTAAGACGACGCACTTGAGCTTCAGCTTCGCGCACACTCATCCCCGTCTCAATAATCCGACGCGCCAGCAACTTACGATGCTCCTCACTCTCCAACCCTAGCAAGACCTTCGCGTGTCCGGTCGAAATTAGACGGCGGCTCAAGAAGCCTTGAATCTCCGAACCTAAAGTCAACAATCGCAAGGCATTCGCCACCGTGGCACGGCCTCGCCCCACGCGTTCCGCAGCGGCCTCTTGAGTCAAATCAAAATCGCGCACTAAGCTGGCGTAGCCGAGTGCCTCATCAATCGGGTTCAAATTTTCACGCTGCAAATTCTCAATCAAAGCAAGTGCGGCTGAAGAAGCATCACTGGCCTCGATGATACGTGCTGGAATGGTCTTGAGCTTTAATTGCTGGTAGGCGCGCAAACGGCGTTCCCCCGCGATCAGTTCAAACTTACCCTCTTTGGCGCGCACCACGACAGGCTGCAACAAGCCTTCCGACTGGATACTCTTAGCCAGGTCTTCGATATGATCTTCCTTAATTTCGCGACGCGGCTGATAAGGATTGGCCAAGACATCACTCACATCGATCTCACGGTAACCGGGCGCGTTGGGGGCCAAGGTCGCCACTGGCTGCGGCTTAGACTTGGTCTTAGCCGCACTAGGGATCACCTGTTTACGGGCCGTTTTTTTGACAGGCACAGGGCTCCCCTCGGACTTGCTCTGAGATTTAGAACTGCCGGTTCCGGTAATGAGGCCACCGAGTCCGCGGCCGAGTCTGGATTTATTATTGGACATGTTTACTGAGCGATCGGAATGAAGATAGTTTCGCCAACTTTAAGGTCACGAGATGGATTCACGATCTTATTGGCGTTTTGAATGTGCTTAATGGTCGAGCCATGATCGCGGGCAATTTTACTGAGCGTATCCCCGGAACGGACGACGTAAGGCTTACCTGT
The DNA here is from genome assembly GCA_002729725.1 of Puniceicoccaceae bacterium. Taxonomy (GTDB): domain Bacteria; phylum Verrucomicrobiota; class Verrucomicrobiia; order Opitutales; family Coraliomargaritaceae; genus Thalassobacterium; species Thalassobacterium maritimum. Next base: position 168,323 of record PBYS01000098.1, on the reverse strand, counting down.
CTTAGGAAAATCATCTGAGAAATGCACAGGCGCACTCACTTGGGGCTGACTGTCTACAGCCTTGGCAATCGAATTAATCGCTGCCTGAAATTCACTGGCCAATGCACCGACCTGCCGGTTCACCTCGGTCAGGATTTGCTGTTTTTGCGCCTCATCGGCTGCACGGTATTCACGGCGCAGGGTTTCAATGGCTGAGGCCAGATTGGTAATTTGGGCCTCGGTATCGCGATTGGAACTAGCAGCGGCTACTTGCGAGCGCAGACGGGCATTCTCACGATGGAGCTCTTCAATCTCAAGGCGCAAGGTTTTGAGGTTCTGAGCCAGCAGGCTCACATCTTGATTCAGGTTGGCCACAGTCACACGTAGGTTGTCCTGCGCGAGCGCGGGAGTCACGAAGCTGCAGAAAGTACAAAGGCACATCAGCGCCAGAATAAAAGACTTGATCATAAAAAAGACGATTTCGGCACAACTAGAAATGTCAAAGAAAAGAGTTGGTGATTGAGCGGATTCGGTATGAGAATAGGTCACCATGATCGAACAAAGCCAATACTGGGTGCATGACCTGAGCCCCTTCTTGATACGTTTCCCAGAAAACCCGCTGGGGCTGGACGGCATTCGTTACTACGGGCTCGCCTATTTACTCGGCTTTCTGGGCGCCTGGCTCTTGCTGAAACTATACGATACGAAGGCTAAATTCACCATCGATGCGGATGCCCGCGCGACCTTAATGACTGCGATTATCATGGGGGTATTACTCGGTGGCCGAGTGGGCTACATGCTGCTTTACGATCTCAGTGCTTTCCTAGCCAATCCTCTGCTGGTGGTGCGAGTCGATCAAGGAGGCATGGCAAGCCATGGTGGCTTTGTCGGCGTATTACTGGCACTGGTTTGGTTTGCCCGTAAGCACAAGTGTGGCTTATTGCCGCTCGGCGATGTCGTCGTCACTTTAGCACCACTGGGCCTCATGTTTGGACGCATCGCTAACTTTATCAATGGCGAGCTTTGGGGACGCGTCAGCACAGTTAGTTGGGCAGTGATCTTTCCAGACAGCCCCAAAAACTACAATGCAGTCTTGCAAAGCTATGGTCCAGAGCCGCGCCACCCCTCGCAACTCTACGAAGCAGCCCTCGAAGGTGGGCTCATGCTGGCCTACGTGCAATGGCGCTTTTGGTGCACACGTCCACCTGCAGGTCAATTGGCTGGAGAATTTCTGGTCGGCTACGGGATCGTGCGCATCTTGGGTGAACTATTCCGCGAACCAGATGCCGCACTCATGCTGGGCCTGAGCCGCGGCCAGTTCTACTCCGTATTTATGATCCTGGCCGGCGCCTTGACGATCTGGATCGCACGTAAGCGCAGAGTGCTTAGAGCCTAGCGGAAACAAAGCACAGGCACACGACAGCTGCGCAGCAGTTCCGTAGTCGTGCTGCCGATCAGCAACTCACGTATGCGGCTGTGCCCATAGGCCCCCAACAGCAAGAGGTCGATATTAGCTTGTTCCACATAATCAGCGATCGCCGTTTCGACTTCTCCAGAAAGCACTTGGCACTTCGGAAATAGGCCCGCAGCCTGCAACGTAGACTCGGCCTCCTGCAAGCGCTGACTGGCTTGATCCTCCTTGTGCCCTTCAACACAGACGATCAGATGCACTTGCATCGAACGGAAGGGCTCATTGCTGGCAATGTAATCCAGCGCCTTCTGACAACTAGCGCCTCCATCGTATGCGATGGCGAGTTTCTGCAAAGGCTCGAACTTACGATTTGTGACCAAGCAAGGCTGATCGACTGAGCGCAACACACGCTCTAGCATGGAGCCGAGGTGCTCCGTGGCAAAATTTGCATTTTCACCACGCTTACCAAGCAGGACTAAATCCGCAACATCGGCGTAGTCCGACATAACTTCCACCAATAAGCCCGTCTCATGATGAAAGGTAATTTGGCTCTCTTCGACTCCAGCGTCCTTAAGTGTCTTGAGCGCATGCTCTTTGACAAAATTAGACTTCATCTCTTCAACCTCATGCAGCTGAGAAACCATACCTTCAAAAGGTTGAATACCTAAGCTACCGCTAAAGTCAGCAACTGCAGGAATCTCAAACTGACGTATATCAGTGACATAGAGCACACTGATCGTCGCCTGAGTTTGCTGACTGAGCCAGGCTCCGTAGAGGCAAGCTTCGTGCGAGTAATTGGAACCGTCGGTGCAGATAAGTATATTTTTCATCACGCTATAGGGTTATATTTTTCGTCATTAAATGACCTTTGCATACTCTAAATAAAAACATGCTCAACTCTCACAATAGAGCAACAGAAAACCGCACTTCTAAACGAAGTGCGGCTTGTAGGTAAATAGCTGCGACAAAAGCCTGAAAGGCCCGATCACGCAGAAAACTTACGCTTTCAGAACAAAGCCATCAGGAACGATGGTATCCTTGCAGACCACTAACACGCCATCGCGGATAGCGATATCTAGATCAGGCCCGAACTTATCCGGCAACCCCGTGGGGTCCAGAACAACGTTATTTCCGATACGCACACTTTTATCGAGAATGGCGTTCTTAACCACGCAGTTTTTCCCAACGCCCAAGTCTGGACGCCCGAGCGCTTTATTTTCCTCAAGATCTTCTACGGTTTCGAAACTATCGGCTCCCATCATGACGACATTCTCGAAACGAGTCTGATTACGCACCACGGAGCGCACACCAAGTGTCGAGTGCTTAATATTCGCGTCTGTCACTATACAGCCATCGGCAAGAATCGCACGGTCGACCACGCAAGAGTTAATCTTGGAAGCGGGCAGGAAACGGGCATGGGTAAAGATCCGTGCTTCTTCGTCGAAGAAGTTAAATGGCGGGATCGGATCGGTAAGGCGAATATTCGCATCGAAAAAGGCCTTCACGGTACCAATATCTTCCCAATAATCGTCGAAGACATAGCTGCACATCTTGGACTGCCCCAACAAGCCAGGGATAATTTCTTTACCAAAGTCAGTGGTATCCGTCTTCAACGCTTCGATCAATGTGTTCGCATTAAAGACATAAATGCCCATCGAGGCGAGACAGTAGTCTCGCTCACCAGGATCTTTCATCTTCTGGCGCACCCCGTCCCCCACAGCAAGACCTTTGATCACTTCGGGATCGGTCGGCTTTTCAACAAATTCTGTGATCTCCAAGTCATCATTAATACGCATGAGACCCAAGCCTTCCGCCTCGTCGAGCCCCAGTGGCTTTGCGGTAATGGTCACCTCAGCACCCGAAGCATCGTGCTCACGCACAACATCTGCCAAGTCCATACGATAAAGCTGGTCACCGGATAGAATCACATACAGGTCGCCCTCACTGTGGCCTTGAAAGTGATGCATATTTTGGCGCACCGCATCCGCAGTGCCTTGATACCAAGTATCACTCTTATCTGTTTGCTCCGCAGAGAGGATATCGACAAAACCGCCTGCATAAGGATCAAATTTGTAAGATTCTTGAATGTGCCGGTGCAGTGAAGCGGTATTAAATTGAGACAATACGTAGATTTGGTTAAATCCAGAATTGAGGCAATTACTGATTGGAATATCGACGAGGCGATACTTACCGGCCAGCGGCACCGCCGGCTTGCAACGGTCGCGCGTTAAAGGACTCAGGCGAGAGCCACGACCGCCGCCCATGATAATACAGATAATTTTTCGTTTTTTCATAGATTTGAGGTATCCGAGAGGTCAATAAGCTTGAAAAGCTAAACGCACTCTGAGCTTATTTGAAGCTTTATGTGTGGAATAGTTGGATATATCGGCCGTGATCGAGCGGGAAGTATAATGCTAGATGGTTTGAAGCGCTTGGAATACCGAGGCTACGACTCATCAGGCATGGTTGTTGCCGCAGGACAAGGCTTCGAGCAAATTAAGCGAACGGGACGCGTCGTCAACCTGGAGAACGCTCTTGAAGAGCGCCAACTGGGTGGCAATCTGGGCATTAGCCATACCCGCTGGGCGACGCACGGTGACGTGACTGAAGCAAATGCGCACCCGCATACCAGTAGCGATGGTAAGATTTCGCTCGTGCACAATGGTGTCATCGAGAACTACACAGGAATGAAAGAGTTCTTGATCGAGAAGGGCTACACTTTCCAGTCCGAAACCGACTCCGAGGCACTTTGTAACCTGATCGCTTACCACTACAAGAAAGAGCCGAAAGACGGCCCCAAAAATCCATTCCTGGAAGCTGTTCGTAAGAGCCTGCGCCACGTAGAAGGCACCTATGGCATCGCGGTTATTTGCCCCGATTTCCCCGATGAATTGATCGGCGCTCGCAAGGGCTCCCCTCTCATCATTGGTATCGGTAAAGGTGAAAACCTGCTAGCTTCGGACGTCAACGCGATTACCCACTGCACGCAGAATGTCGTCTACCTCAATGACAATGAAGTCGTGCACTTACAAAACAACGACTTCTCGATCACAACCGTTTCTAGTAAAAATGTGGAAGCGGTCATTCATAAGGTCGACTGGGACACTTCAGAGGCTGAACTGGGCGACTACGACCACTTCATGCAGAAGGAAATCTTCGAGCAACCCACTTCTTTGAAGAATGGTATGCGCGGACGCTTTTCTGACGATGCCAGCACCGCAGTCTTTGGCGGACTGAATCTGAGCCCACAGGAGCTGCGCCAAGTGGACCGTATACTCTTTTTAGCCTGCGGCACCGCGTGGCACTCCTGCCTGGTGGCCGAATATTTAATCGAACGCTTCGCTCGCATCCCGGTCGAAGTAGAATACGCCTCAGAGTTCCGCTATCGCAACTCACCACTGGACAAGAATACTCTGGTAATCGCCATCAGCCAATCCGGCGAAACGATCGATACACTGGGTGCGCTCCGCGAAGCGAAGCGTAAGGGCTACCGCACACTGGCGATTAATAATAGTGTGGGCTCAACTATTGCTCGCGAAAGCGATGGCGGCATCTACCAGCACGCAGGTCCCGAAATTGGGGTCGCGTCGACCAAGGCCTTTACCTCACAAATCATGATTTGCGCCATGCTGGCGCTCTACTTAGGTCGCTTGCGCGATTTGAGCTATGGTGACGGCATTGAAATCGTTAAAGCACTACAAAAAGTGCCGGAGCAAGTCGAAGAGATTCTCAAGCAGGACGCTAAGATCGCCGAGATCGCCAAGAAATATGCAAAGTATGAAGACTGCCTCTTTTTGGGCCGTCAACTCATGTTTCCCATCGCACTCGAAGGCGCGCTAAAACTAAAAGAGATTTCCTACATCCATGCTGAAGGCTACCCCGCAGCGGAAATGAAGCACGGCCCCATCGCTCTGATTTGCGAAGAGTGCCCGAGTGTCTTTTTGGCGGCGAGTGGCGAAATCTTCCAGAAGAGCTTGGCCAACGTGCAAGAAGTCAAGGCGCGCAAGGGGAAGGTGATTTTCGTTGCCTCAGAAGAATGCGACATTCCTGAAGGTTTAGCCGACGACACCATCATCGTGCCCGAGTGCCATGAGATCGTTCAGCCGATCTTGATGTGCATTCCGATCCAGCTGTTCAGCTATTACGTGGCACTCGAGCGTGCATGCGATGTAGATAAGCCACGCAATCTGGCCAAATCGGTGACTGTAGAATAAGCGCCAATCACTGCACTCTTATTATTATGAAAGACATGTCCCCCCTAGAGGAACTCCGCCATTCTTGTTCGCACGTGCTTGCCACAGCGATTCTCCGACTTTTCCCGGAGACCCAACTTGACATCGGCCCTCCCACCGAAAACGGCTTTTACTACGATATCGATCTAGATAAAAAGCTGGATGCCTCCGACCTCGAAGCCATCGAGGCCGAGATGAAAAAGGTGATCAAGGAGAACCAAAAGTTTACCCGTATCGAATGCTCGCGCGAAGAAGCAGTGGCCAAGATCAAGAAAATCGGCCAAGAACGCTACAAACTGGGCCGTCTGGATGATATCCCGGAAGGCGAAGCCATCAGCTTCTACCAGAACGGGGAGTTTATCGACCTTTGCGCAGGCTCACACGTGGGCTACACCAAGAGAATCAAGGCCTATAAATTGCTCTCGATTGCTGGTGCCTACCACCGAGGCGACGAGAAAAACAAACAGCTGCAACGCATCTACGGCACCGCATTTGCAAGCAAGGAAGAACTGGCGGATTACCTGGAGCGCCTCGAACAAGCGAAGGCGCGCGATCACCGCAAGCTGGGCAAAGAGCTCAAGCTCTTCCACATCGACGAAGCGGTCGGTGCCGGCATGGTGCTCTGGACACCCAACGGCGCAGTCATCCGCCAGGAGCTCCAGAACTTCATCGCAGAAGAGCTGCGCATGGCCGATTACGACCAGGTATTCACGCCGCACATCGGCAAGCTCGGGCTCTACCGCACATCCGGGCACTTCCCTTACTACAAAGACTCGCAATTTCCACCGATCGTCGAACCGGGCACGGTGGATCGCCTTGCACAAGAGGGTTGCTCCTGCGCAGAGCTGTCCAATCAACTCGACAGCGGCGAAATCGACGGCTACTTGCTCAAGCCGATGAACTGCCCGATGCACATTAAAGTCTTCGATAGTCAACCTCACTCCTACCGTGACCTGCCCGTGCGCCTGGCAGAATTTGGCACCGTGTATCGCTGGGAGCAATCCGGCGAACTCAATGGTATGACACGTGTGCGCGGTTTCACCCAAGATGACGCGCACCTATTCTGCACCGAGGATCAAATCGGGCAGGAAATCAAAGGCTGCCTGGACTTGGTCAAACTAGTCTTCAACACACTGGGCATGTCTGACTACCGCGTGCGCATCGGCCTGCGCGACCCGGACTCCTCGAAGTATGTGGGCGACGCGGCAAAATGGGACAAAGCTGAAGCTGCACTGCGCGAAGCCGCCAAAACGCTCGGCGTCGACTTCGTCGAAGAGCCAGGTGAAGCTGCATTCTACGGCCCCAAGATCGACTTTGTCGTCAAAGATGTGATTGGTCGCGAATGGCAACTCGGCACCGTTCAGGTTGATTATAACCTGCCTGAGCGCTTTGACCTAAACTACATCGGCGCCGACAATGAAAAGCACCGCCCCGTGATGATCCACCGCGCCCCCTTCGGCTCGATGGAACGCTTCTGCGGCGTGCTGATCGAGCACTTCGCTGGCAACTTCCCGATCTGGCTCGCACCGGAACAAGTCCGCATCCTCCCGATGAACGACGATCTGGTGCCACAAGCACGCGAAATCGAAAAGCTGCTTAAAGCCGCGAAGATCCGCGTTACGGTTGACGATATCGCCGATAAGCTCGGAGCCAAGATCCGCAAATGCCACGTCGACAAAGTGCCCACCTTCCTCGTGCTGGGACGTCAAGAGGCTGAGCAAGGTCTCGTCAAAGTCAACTCACGCACCAACCCGTCGCTAGAAGGCCTCAAAAAGCCCGAAGAGTTCATGGGTGAATTGTTGCAGAACATCGCCAACAAGACACTCCCCGAGCCCAAAGAGGACAAATAGTCCATTTTTCCAGCCCCGCCACTCAGCTAGTAGCTCACGAGTGGCGGGGCTTTTTTAGGTCAATGATCTAAAGCCCTCCCCCCTGCCTGCAGAAATCAAAAAGTTGAGAAAGCAAACTTAAGAGCACTCAACCTTCCTCCAGCTTCTCGAGCTCTTTTTCAACCGTCAGCGGGGAACTGGTGCCACGAGCGATTAGATCGTAGGCAACGGGTACGATAAAGAGTGTAAATAAAGTCGCGGCCACCACACCGAAGAGAGTCACAATACCGATGACAGAGCGTGTTTCGGCGGCACCGTATTCTGAAATGGATACAAGGTCGGATAGCGGAATCAGCTCACCGCTGCGATCACTGCGCACATAGATATTTTCAATATCGGCAAAGGAACGTTGGCTCTCTCGCTCACCTTCGACGATGACATCGTATTCCTCTCCACGCTGTAAGAAGGTGGTGACATTGCGCCCGCCCATCATGGTTTCAAGTGTGCGCCCGACCTCCTCGATCGTCACCCCTAACGTGGCGGCACGTTCGTAATCCACCGAGAGATCAATCTGTGGGCGTGTCTCCTTATAATCACTATCGAGCCCGACCAAGCCAGGGTTATTGGCCTCGACTGATGGCTCAACACCTTGGAAGCCAGCATTGGCGAAAGTGTAAGTGCCACCAATGAAGAGAAGCATACTGCCGCCGCAATCGTGAGTGCGAACTCCGTAAACAGGCGTCCGATATCACCTTCTAAGAAAGTGATCGGCACAAACACCGCGACCAAAACCAGCGTCGTTGCAATCACGGCAAAACCAACCTGGCGTGCACCGCGGTATGCTGCCAGTAAGGGCGGCTCCCCCGGCTCTTGGATTCGGCGTACGATGTTTTCCAGCATTACGATCGCATCATCCACCACTAATCCGATCGCCAACACCAGGGCCAGCAAGGTCAGCAGATTAATAGAAAAACCGAGACTATAGACCACGATGAAAGTCGCAATCACCGAGACCGGAACCGTGACTGCGGGCACTAAGGTAGCCCGCACACTGCCGAAGAAGAGGTAGATCACTACGATCACACAAGCGATCGCAATAAACAGCGTGGTATACACTTCATTAATCGCCTCTTCGATAAACACCGAAGCATCGTAACTCTCTTCAATACTCATCCCCTCGGGTAGGCTTTTATTGATCTCGGCTGTGAGCACCTTCACTTGACGGGCCACATCGATCGTATTGGCAGTCGACTGCTTGATGGTGCCGATGCCCACCATGGGCACCTCGTTACCACGAAACATAATACGGTTCTCTTCCACCCCGAGCTCCACCCGCGCAACATCCGCGAGACGGATCAAATAGCCATCATCCCCTTCGGCCAATACCAGTTTACCGAAATCCTCGGGCTCTTTAAATTTGCGCTCGACCCGCGCCTTAAACAAACGCACATCGGACTCCAACGAACCAGCGGGCAGCTCGACATTCTCGGAGCGTAATGCATCTTCAACATCGGACACACTGAGTCCACGCGCGGCCAGTTCCTGACGGTCCAGCCACACACGCATCGCATACCGCAATCCACCACCGATACGAATGCGAGCAACCCCATCGAGCGTCGAGTAGCGATCGACTAAATAGCGCTCTGCGTAGTCAGTCAGTTCTTCGATACTGTGACGGTCGCTGGCTAAGTTGCGCCAGATAATTACATCGTCATTACTATCGACCTTTTGCACTTCGGGCGGCTCCGCTTCTTCAGGCAAATTATCTTGAATTCCAGAAATGCGGTCACGCACATCATTGGCCGCGCCATCGATATCACGATCAATGGCAAACTCGATCGTGACGCTGGCTTCACCGTCCTGCGAGCTGGACTCAACATATTCGATGCCCTCAATGCCCGCAATCCGCTCCTCCAAGAGCTTTGTGATGCGCGTCTCTACAATGTTAGCCGGCGCCCCGGGATAGGAGACTTCAACCGTCACCACCGGCGGATCGATGTCGGGATACTCACGTAAAGATAGGCGCTGAAATGAAACCAGACCAAAAGCGATTAGGATCAGAGAGATGACCGATGCGAAGACCGGCCGTTTAACAGAAATATCGGAAATTAGCATTGGCGACTACAGCTTCGGGTTGGATTGGCCGAGCTTCTCGGAGAGTGTTTCTTGACCGTATTCTTCAGCGATCACTTCGACCGGCGCACCGGGGCGTAGCTTCATGGTACCATCGGTCACGATCCAGTCGCCCACCTCAATTCCATCAAGTATCTCAGCTTCTCCCTTACGGCGCACCCCCAGAGTGACCGCGCGGCGCTCAACCTTTTGTGCGCCCTCGCTTGCCAGCACGCGATAGACGAAGGCTCGGTCGCCCTGCGAAACGAGTGCCGCTTCTGGCAAGACAATCGACTCACGCGGATTCTTACGCAACGTCACCCGCATCAGCATGCCGGGCTTAAGGCTCTGGTTGGTATTGTCAATCAAGGCGCGTGCCAGCACCGCACGCGTGACCGGATCGATACGACTATCGACACTGGCAATGGTACCTTCAAAAAGTCGCTCTGGGTAAGCGCGCGCGCGCGATTCAATTTGCAAGCCGGGCTTCAAAGTAGACAGAAAGACAGAGGGCACCGAGAAATCTAATTTCATCACCGAGTCATCATCCAAGGTGGTGATCAAGGTGCCCGGCTGCATCAATGCGCCGACCGATAAGTTACGCAGCCCCACCACCCCATCAAACGGTGCAATAATACAACGCTTGCTAATACGGGACTGAATCGCCTGCGCGCGCGCTTTAGCCGACGCCACTTCGCGCCGCTGTTCATCAATCGCGGATTCACTGGCCGCACCACGCTCGACCAGTGGTTTTAAACGTTCGACCTGGCGCTGAGACTCTTCCAAGAGTGACACAACTTCTGCCAACTCTGCTTCTTCCTCGGCCGCGTCCATCTCCAAGAGCACACGGCCCTTTTTGACTCGCTGGTTGTCATCGAAATTAATCGCGGTGACATACTCTGTCACCGTAGAGGTCAGATCGATACTCTCGTTGGCACGCAGCGTGCCCAATGCTTCGACTTCGTCGAAGATCGCTTTTTCAGCTGCCCGAGTCGCAAAGACTTTGAGTGGCGTCTGTGCCGGGAGAAATTGAGACGTCGCGAGCAGCGCAGTGGCTAGTAAGTAGTGTTTGATTCGCATCGTAGTCAGAAGGTGCATCGTGTATCGTCGGTTAAATTTGTGGCATGCGTCCGCCAGTGACGAGGTGTAGGCGGATGCGTAGTTGTAAGAGTTCCAATTGCTCATCGATCAAGTCGCGCTCAATCTCACGTAAGCTTTGCAAAGCAGTCAGCACCGGCAAGTAGTCGTCGATGCCCTGTTTAAAGCGCGCGTCGCTCTCTTCCTGTGCGCGTTGCAAAATGTCACGACGGTGGCGCAAACGTTTCAAAAATTCGCGTTGTTTTTGCTCTTGATACAATGTGGTCTCCACTTCTTCCACCGCGCCTAAAAAGAGCTCGGTAAAGCGCAGCAGCTGCTCTTGATAAATCGACTTGCGCCGTTCCACTTCCGCCTTGCGCCGGCCCCAGTCCAACAGCGGCCCCGTAAAATTGGCAGCGAGTGAACTCAGCACGCCTTCGTAAGAGCTAGTTGCTCCCTCAGCCACTGAGCCGCTCAGCGTGAGCTGCGGCAAGCGCTCCGCCACCGCCACGCCGATCGAAGCATCGGCCGCCACCAAGTCAGCCAGGGCCGCACGCAGATCAGGCCGTTGCACCAGTAGATCAGCCGGCACGCCTAGCGGCGGCATGCGGGCATCAAAGCTCAATTGCTCGGCGTCGGGGATGCGATTGTTCCCATCTGGTAATTCACCGACCAAGATATCAAGTAAATTTTCGAAGCTGCGTAACTCCGACTCCGCCAACGGGATCAAGGTTTGGCTTTCCTGCTGCAGCACATCCACCACCGTGCCCACTCCCTGATCGTGTCGCAATTGAATTAGGTCCAGTAAATCTTGATCTAACTGCACCTGCTGCCGAAGGAGTTGCAATTTGTTTGCAGCCGCCACCGATCCAAAATACGCATTCGCCACTTCACTGGATAATGAAAGTGCGACCAATTCCGCATCTGCCTGACGCGCTTGCTCGCTATAGCGATCGCTCAAAGGCCTGCCACCAAAAAGCACCCGCCACAGCGGGCACAGCGCTCAGTTTGCCGCCGTCAGCGGTGGCGCTAGCGAACGTCACATACTGCCTCACCTGCGCAGAATCCACAGGTAGCGAGGGCGTTTCGTTTACCTGATGCACGGCGCAGCCGCTCAAGGAGAATAAAGATAAAATTGTGAGGAGGGATTGGCATTCTTTCCCGAAAATATTTCACGTTATTTCTAAAAATAATCTCAAAAGATAGATTTTTTCCGTCACTAATCTTCCGAAAAGCTAAATTTCCAAAAGACGCTCCCCCCCTGCTGTGGCACTTTAAAACGAAGTTGCGTCTTCGACTCGTCGCTCGGATCAATTTCGATCGACAGCATTTCGGGAATGAACTGAGTCCATTCGGCAACTGCTGTAAGCTCTGTGCTTTGCATTAACTGCACACGCGCACGTGCCCGCTTGGAGAAATTTAGGACTAGAATAAAGCTACCTTCGCTGCGCTCTAAACGATAATCGGGATGGTCGGACGCGAGATTTGGATCACTGCCTGCGACATACTCCTCAAAATCAGAGGCACCATCGGCATCTGCATCATCCTCCGCAGTGCCGGCAAGCCCATGCGCGAGCTGCCAAGCCGCAAAGCTACGGGCTGCATTGGGTGCACCACTGCTCACGATCTCAAAGTCCCAAAAGACATCCTCCGCGGGCGCATAGTAAACTCCAGCCATCGCCCCCGCAGGCAGCGAGGCACGCAGCGTCACGCTCCCCGTGACCGAACCGCTGGAAAAGAGGTGGTCGGTGGCATGCACATAGGCCGCCTCTGGCCCGGCATCGATATATAACTCAACGGGTAGCCCGCTGCTGGACTGGGCATAGAAGGCCACATCACTGACAGCCACGAGTTGATTGGCAATCGGTTCCAAGTATATGTGCTGCAAAGCATCGGCCACCACAAAACTATGAGTGACCGGCACCGCGGGCGCGTAGCTGGCATCGCCTAACTGAGTTGCCTGCACCACCACGGAGCCCAAGCCGGTGAAACTCAGCTGTGCCCCTTCGAGCTGCGCGGGGCCTTCCAGCAATTCAAAGTTCACTGGTAAACCACTGCTCGCAGTGGCCGAAAGTTCCAGCCCACCCTCAGTAAAAATTTGATGCCCGATCGCTGCAAAATCAATCGACTGAGTTAATCCGTCCGACGCCTGTTGGTGCAGCACCGCTACAGCATCCAGATCAAAGCCTGCACTGCCCACGGTCGGGTACGGATCGTAAATCACCGCACCCTCACAATCCACAGCACTGCCATCGCCTGGGATATCAATGATACGCAGATATTGAATGGCATCTAGGTCCAGATGTTGGAAATTAGCGACTAAAGAATTCTGGTACACCGCATCGAAAGAATCACTGCCCTCCATGACGGCGGTGTAGGCCAAGTGCAATTGTTCCAAATCAAAGGGCGTGCCATAGCCCTGCTTATATTTACCAGCCAGGCCGTGAATCTGGCTCGGATTCACAGCTCCAAATCCACCGACCGCACTGGGTGTATACGAAAAATTAGGAAAGCGTACAAAGTGCACACCATCGCTCGAAACCTCGACATAGCCCAGTTCCAGAAAGTGATCGCTGAAACTGTTTTCAAACACCGCGAAATCAAAACCCTCACCATTGCGAATCGGACTGTCAAAAGTCAGTGTAATCTGCCCCCCGCGGCCCAAGCACACGATATCATAACTGCCCCCCCCCGCGACACCCAGTGCCTTCGCCGGCGTTTTCCAAACGGCGTCCACCTCACTGCCATATTGTAGGTCTTGGTAGCCCGTCGCCCATGCAACGATCGAGGCATCCTCCTTCCAGAGCGCAGTTGTATCAGCGGTGCCAGCCGCATCGTGAAACTGCCAAGTTCGGTCCTGCCCCGGATAAGTCGGTGGATCTTCATTGGCCACCGCGAATAGACTGACGGCTAAGAAGAGATGGGACACAGTGTGTTGGATCAGAGACTTCATTCTTTTAGAAATTAAATTTCACGCCCGCTTGAATGGAACGTCCGTCGCCGGGATAGTAACTGCCGAAATAGACTGTTTCGGCATAAAGTGTATCGAAGATATTGTCACACTTGACAAAGATACGGCATTGCGGTGTCGCCTGCCAATCGGCCTGAATGTGAAAGAGCTGATAGGCCTCCACCGGCTGGCTCTCATTGGCAAAATCCCCGCCTTGATAACGCTCATCGACGTAGCGGTGCACCAGTCGCACCCGCAGCCGTTCTTCCAGCTGCCACCAGATCTGATTGGTGCTCACCAGTGAGGGCACCAGCGGCACCTCCTGCCCACTCCCCTCACCATCGATACCGACTCGCATTTTTGTGCGCACAAAGGCCAGCGCCATGGAAAAGCCCCAGTCCTGAGCATTGTAAGCATAGGAAACATCTGCACCATAACGATCGACCGCGCCTAAATTGCGATTTAGCCCATTGCCTGGCGTGCTGGGATCATCGCTGCCGACACTGGGATCGAAGATGATTTCATTCTCCATCTGCAAGCGATAGACAGTCGCATACAACTCATGTGCGCCTTGGAGGTATTTGAGTCCCAATTCAAATTGATCGCCCTCTTCGGCTTCCAAGTCCTGTGCGATGTATTCCGCCAGCGGATAGCCTTGGTAGGCGGCACGCTCATCAAAAACAGGATAGCGGTAAGCTCGATCGTAGCCAGCCCACAGGCTCCATTGATCGTTCAAACGATAGTTCATAGAGAACTCCGCCGACAAGCCACTCTCCCGTAAAGATGCCTGATAAGATTCATCCTGGTCGATGTCTGCCGGATTTTTATAGTTTGGGTTCGGCCGCGGACCACGATTCGTCTCGATGGTGGCATACAGTTGATCCTCCACATACGCCGTATTCTTCGCCTGATAATTGCTCCACTCGTGTCGCAATCCAGCACTCAAACTGAAATGCTCGGTCAGATCGTATTCAGCAAAAACATACGGACTGAGGCGACTCTCCGAAAGCGCAGCCTGCGAAGGAACGATCGTGCGCGCTTCATCTAAATACGCAGTAAAATCTAAAGTATCGTAAAGAAAGTCCGCACCAAGAATAAGCACCCAATCCGCGGGCTCAAAGCGCACACGCGGTTTGAGACTGTAACCCGACTGATCGTTGGCCCCGTAAGAGCCCTCTCCAAAACTCCACTCAATCTCATTCTGATCGTAGCCTGCCAACACTTCCCAGCTGCCCCAGTCACGCATGCCAATGAAACGACTGGTCATGCTGGCATACTCGTTCGTACTCCCCTCATCGCCCAAATTACTCGAGCTGCGTGGATCGTTGCGATAGCTCGCCTCATCGAGGCCGCCCGGATAAGTTAAATCTGTGCTGCCGCCCGCAAAGCGAAAATTCAATTCGTCGCCATTATTAAAGACATAGCCCACTGTGGCCGAAGCATGACGAGTGGAGGAGTCGGAATGCGCTCGGTAGCCCTCCGAAATCTGTCGTGAAAGCCCACCTGAAAAACTCCAAGCGCTGCCGCCCCAAGCAGCCGACAAGGAGGACTGCTGGGTGCCGAAACTCCCCAAACGCCCTTCGAAGTCGAGACGCGTGGCTTCGATACGCCGCGTTTCGATCTTAATCACGCCCGACAAAGCCTTGTCGCCATACAGCACATTATGCCCGCCGCGCAGCACCTCCACGCTCTCGATCGCTTCCAGCGGCACTTGCTCCCAGTTAATGCGCCCCATATCCGAAGGGTTGAGCATGTGCCCGTCGACTAGAATCAAACTGCGCAATCCACTGCCCTCACCGAAGCCACGCAGAGAGACATTGGTAAAACCAGATAGATTCGAGAAATACAAATTCGCTTCCGTTTCTAAAAGTTCAGGTAAGGAGAGCGCGAGCGATTGATCAATGGTCTGGCGATCAATCTGCACAATATCCGCCGGCACTTCGAGGCTTTCATTTTCAAAATGCCACGCACGCACCACATACTCCTCTAGCATGTGATACGAAGATGCCTCCGCACTCTCGTCGGCCCACAAGCCACAACTAGCGGACAGCTGCCAAGACAAAGCGATCCCCAAGAGTACGCGCGCACTCAAGCAGACACCAGCCAATATGCCTTCGCTGCCCTTCATCTATATCTAGCTATAAACAGCACCCAGACCAGCGGCCCGATGCGACATGAATTGGTATTTTTATGCATCATTCTTAAAGTTATTATTGACGATCAACTGCCATTAAGCGAGACCCATCAATATTATTGGCAACAAACTGCCAATAAAAATCGAATAATAAAATGATGAAAACAAAGAACCGATCACGACTCTGCAGCACCGTTCTGCTAGTTTTAGCGCAAGCGAGCCTCACGCATTCGCTAGCGGCAGGCGACTATGCCCCCGCAGCTGGACAGCCCGGCAGCGAAGCGATTGCGATGAATGACAGCAGCATCGTCGCATGGGCGACCTCAGTGGAATCACTCGTTCGCGGCCCGCAAGACATCTCTAATGCAGAATCCGCTTTAGCCTCTTATGGCAGCGGGGATAATGCCCTAGGCGCCGCCCAAGGCACCTCGGGAGGCGTCGTGAGCCTCGGCGACGGCGGCTCCATCACGCTCGGCTTTGACAATCCGATCTACAATGGAGAGGGCTTTGATTTTGCAGTTTTTGAGAATGGATTTTCCGATACATTCTTAGAGTTTGCTTTCGTAGAGGTCAGTTCGAACGGCAGCGATTTCTTTCGTTTCGAAGCCGACTACGCACCCGTCAGCGCCCCCCCGAGCCAAATAGGAGGCTTTGGCTCGGTCGACACCACCGAGTACGACAACCTCGCAGGGAAATATAAACAAGGCTACGGCACTCCCTTCGACCTGGCGGAGCTCGAAGGCATTGCCGATCTGGATATCAATAATATCGTGGCCATACGGATCGTCGATGTAGTGGGCAGTCTCGACGCCAGTTATGGCAGCACCGACAAAGATGGCGACCTCATCAACGATCCCTACGCCACTCCTTTTAGTAGCGGTGGTTTCGACTTGGATGCCATCGGTGTAATGCATGCCGTTCCAGAACCTCAGACCTACGCCGCCTTACTGGGTCTAGTCGCACTCGCAATCAGCCTAATGCGCCGCCGTTAAACCTTATAATTCTTAAAATGATGAAAAAAATCTTACAAAATACAGCGATTAGTTTCGTAGCGCTCACAGCCATAAGTGCTCATGCAGCGACCAACTACACAAATGGCTATAGTGCCTCCACATATTACAGTATGTCTAATGGCGACAGTGTAATCAGCTTTGACTGGGGCGCCGACGGGGCCTTCTACACGATGTCCACGCCCGGTTACAGCAACGTGACGGTCAACCGCCACAGCAATGGCAGCAGCAGCCCGATTTATAGCAACGTCAACAATTTCGCTGGCGCAAGTGTAGTCGCGATCGGTGACTCTATCTACTTCAACGACAGCAACTACTCCAATGATCAGAACATCTGGCAATACAATACCAGCACTGGAATCACCAGCAGCAGTCCTATCTCAACCACATCCAACTACGCACTCTTCGGCCATGGGGGAGAGCTGTATATAACAGGCGCAGTGGGCTTTGGTACCAATCACATTTATCACAGTGCACTGGATAGCAACGGCGGATTGACCAGCGATCCTGCCACTGATCTGGGGGAAACATTCGGCGCTTCGGGTCCCTTAGCCTTCGACGCGAGTGGCAACCTATATTATGCGCCCGGCTTTGGAGACTTGTCGATCTACCGTTGGTCCTTTGAAGAAGTCGCCGCATCTATCGTCGACCCCGTGAACAATCCTCTGCCCACCGAGGATGCGCTCTGGTATAATTACAGCGCTGACTTTGGCAGTGTGAGTGGCGGCACGGGGATGATCATTGACGAAGACGGCGAATTAGTAATCTCGCTGACGAGTTTCTCGGGCTCTTCGGAACTCGTCAAATTCAGCGTCGACTCGGAGGGCGAATACGCTGGCTATGAAAGTATTTTGAGCACCTCCGAGCGACTCGGCGATCTTCGCCTCTACCAAGGCGAGGTATATTTTGCAAACGGCAACGAAGTTCTATTGCTGGTGCCAGAGCCTGCGGCCGCCGCATTATTGATCGGCTTATGCGCTCTGGCGACAGGGGCTGTTCGCCGCCGCTAAGCCGCGCGTTTCACAGCATTGACATCCTCAAAGGGCGGACCGCTAAGAGCGACCGCCCTTTTTATTAGGCAATAGCCTAGGGTCTATATATGGATTGCAATTCATGCAGCGATTGGAACATTAAACACTATGGCGATGATCCGTAAAACCCGGCAACGAGAGGTGCTCAAACAAGTCCTCGAAGAAGCCAATCGACCCCTCACTCCCAACGAAATTCATGAATTGGCGCAGCAGAGCTATCCAGCGATTGGGCTGCGCACCGTCTATCGCCACCTCAATGAATTAAGCGATACAATGGAAATCGCAGGCATCGACTACCCTGGCCTGCCCGTACACTATGAAAAGGTCGACCAGAAAGGCAGCCGCCCTCACTTAATCTGCCGTGAATGCCGACGCGTATTGGCCCTGCCCATCCCTGAACCAGAAGTCCCCTACCCTGAAGTAGACGGGCACGAAATCAATGGCCACGAAGTGCTCTATTACGGTGTCTGTAAAAACTGCCGTGGCCAATAAACACGCTCACTTGGGGCGATGAGCCCAAGTGAGCGACACTCGAGAGCAAGCCCTACGCGCTGGTTTGCTCATGTGTGAGCAAATATTCAAATGCCGCGAGGCCGGCTTTGGCGCCCTCTCCCATAGAGATGATGATTTGCTTATAAGGCGTATCCGTCACATCCCCACAGGCGAAGATCCCTTCGACACTGGTCTGACACTTGGGAGACACTACAATCTCACCGCGAGGGTTCACATCGACCAGATCGCCTACAAATTGACTATTGGGAGCGAGACCGATCTGCACGAAGACACCGTCGGTGGCTTGAGTGACTTTTTCGCCGCTCTCGCGCATCTCAAGCTCAAGCGCCGTCACACCAGCCTCATTGGCGATCACTTCTTGCACCGCCGCCGAGAGAATGACCTTTGCATTTTTAGTGCTGTGTAGCTTATCGACCAAAACCTTGTCGGCTTTGAGCGAGTCCATAAATTCCACCACTGTCACCGATTTGGTGATGGCCGCCAGATCCAGCGCGGCTTCCACCCCGGAGTTGCCCCCACCGACCACGACGACATCTTTGCCCTTAAAGTAAGGTCCGTCACAGTGCGGGCAATAGGCCACGCCCTTACCCACGTTTTCGACCTCACCAGGTACGCCGAGCTTACGCCACTGAGCACCGGTCGCGATGACCACGGTGCGCGCCTGCAACACCTCGCCTGTGCTCAAGGTCAACAATTTCAAATCTGAATTCGGCTTGGCCTCGATCGACTTCACGCGAATGCTGTCGCGCAATGCGATTGGATAATCGCCCAAGTGCTTGCGAATGTTATGCGTCAACTGGGTGCCGGTAATCTCGCTGATCGAGGTTACGTTTTCAATGCCGACCGTATCACTCACCTGCCCGCCAAACTTCTCAGCGATCGTCGCGACTTCGAGTCCTTTGCGTGCCAGGTAGATGGATGCGGTCGCCGCTGCCGGGCCACCGCCCACGACGACGCTGTCGTAAACCTTGTCGTCCTGCACGGCCGCACTGCTGCTGACATTAAATTGCTGCGTGATCTTCTCGATGATCTGCGCCGCACTAATCTGCCCACTGGAAAATGGTTTCTTGTTCACGAAGACCGTGGGCACCCCCTGAACCTTGCGCTCGTTCGCCAGATTCTGATGCAGCGCACCATCGATCATTTCGTTGGTAATGCGTGGGTTCAACAGCGCCAATTGATTGAGCGTTTGCACTACATCGGGACATACGTGACAGTCCAACGAGATGAAGGTCTCAAACATTAAGTCTTCGTTGATCGCTTTGATCTGTGCTTGTAAACCCGCATCCAGCTTGATTTCGGAGCCGCCCGCTTGCAGCAGAGCCAATACGAAGCTGTTAAACTCATGACCTCCCGGCACACCGGAAAAAAGCACGCCGGTGGACTGATCATCAACCACCAGCTCAAAAGTCAGCCCCTCACGCACGGCGACAGTCGTGTCTTCGACTTCGCTGAAGCTAATCATGGAGGAAACCGATGCCACTCCTTGCAACATGGCAATGAGCTCCTCACGCTTGGCATGAGCACCCGCATGCAGGCGTAGTTCGACGCGACGCGTCATATTCTTAGTGTATTCGGTGAGAGCCTGAAGAAGATTCTTGTCTAACATTTTAAAAAGTCGTTAGCCGAGGCAAATCAAACTCGCCACGGCATGATAATTGTATCGAAAAATAAACGCTATAAGCAGTCTCGATCGACTCGCAACCATAGCTTAAATTGTCGCGCGGGCCTCGAATCATTTACGAGGCGGCGGACACGGCTTCGGTGCACCGGGTGCACTGAGCAAAATTGAAGTAATAAAAAAACGGGGCCCGGCCCGCCGGGCCCCGGAAAATATGCATCTGCGATGTAAAAGATCGCTTAGATCTTGCCGACGAGGTCAAGCGAAGGCTTGAGAGTTTCTTCGCCTGGCTGCCACTTGGCAGGGCATACTTGGCCATCGTTGTTAGCCACGTATTGAGCTGCTTGCACCTTGCGCACAAGGTCTGCAGCCGAACGGCCGATACCGAGATCGTGCACTTCGACGATCTTGATCTTACCTTCGGGATCTGCCACAAAAGTGCCGCGCAGTGCGAGACCTTCTTCTTCAATCATCACATCAAAGCCACGAGAAATTTGACCTGTGGGGTCACCGATCATGGGGAAGTTGATCTTCTTGATCGTGTCCGAAGCATCGTGCCATGCCTTGTGTGTGAAGTGTGTGTCAGTGGAGACCGAGTACACTTCGACACCCAGCTCTTGCAGCTGTGCATAGTGATCCGCCAAGTCGCCTAGCTCTGTCGGGCAGACAAATGTAAAGTCCGCAGGATAGAAGAAGAAGACCGACCACTTGCCCTTCACATCTTCAGTAGAGACGGGCTTGAACTCACCATTGTGGTAAGCTTGTGCGTTAAATTCAGGAATGAGTTGGTTTATTTTAGACATAATTAATTTTGGTTGAGGTTTAACTCGCCGCAGAGAATAGCAGAAAAAGTTTAATAGTTGAAAGATATGTAATCTATACCTTTAATAGCTTTTAACTATGGAAATCCAACAGATTCGTTACTTTCTCGCAGTAGCCGAGTTACGAAATTTCACCCGTGCAGCGGAGCGCTGTCATGTGGCGCAACCTTCACTCAGCCAGCAAATCAAGAAGCTGGAGCAGGAATTGGGCGGCGCTCTCTTTCACCGCATGGGCCGGCGCATTTTGCTCACCGAGCAAGGCGAACTCCTAGAATCCAAAGCCAAAACCATCCTTTTAGAGCACGAAAATGCGATTCAACAGGTGAGCGACTCCTTTCAATGCAGTCGCACCGTTACCTTAGGGGCGATTATGACGATTGCCCCCTATCTAGTTCCCGCTCTGCTACACAAGTTGACTGAAAGCGAATGCAGTTCACTGCGGATTGAGGAAAATTTCACAGAAACCTTGATCGAAAAAGTGCGTCGCGGTCGGCTGGACTTCGCCATCATGTCTTCTCCGCTCAAGGAGCCCGACCTGCTGGTGCAAGTGCTGGGGCACGAACGCTTTCTCGCAGTGATGCCCAAGGAGCACCCGCTCAATTTGAGGCCCGGCAAAGTCACGCTGGATGAACTCGTTCGCGAGCCCTTTCTAGAACTCAATAACATCCACTGCGCCGGCAAACAAATCCACGAGATCTGCCGTCTCAGTTCCGGCAAGCGCAACACCGTGTTTCTAAGTTCCCAGATCGAAACCATCCGTCGTCTCGTGCTGGAAGGTAAGGGTGTGACCATTCTGCCCCAAATGTCGCTGCACGGACACGACGATATGGGCATCAAAGAAATCGAGGGAATGACGCTCGAACGCGAGATCACCCTAGTGCAACACCCCGACCGTTACCTCTCAAAGTCCGCGCAAGAGCTCAAAGATAAGCTCAAGGCCTTCACCCAGCAATATTTGCAAGCGGAGTAAGCCAAAAGTGACAGATGCAGCTGAACATGCCTTGCGTTCGGGGACCGTTCGCGACTTGCTATCCACTGGAACAAACGTAATACTAATGAAGTAAGCTGCCCCCCCCCAGCGCCTCAAATAAGGACTGCCCCATGAAATCCGATTACGAGCAAAGCGCCACACTCATCCGAAACTCCTTCAAGCGTTTGTTTGTCACGCTAATGGAACAGACTGCTGACCGCATCTACATTAAGGACACCCAGAGCCGATTCGTCTTTGTTAGCGAGGCACTTGCTCGCACTCACGGCTTACAACGTCCCACCGATATCGAAGGCATGACGGATTTTGATTTTTACGACCAAGCGACTGCGCAAGGATTTTTCGACGAAGAGCAGCGTATTATGCGCACGAATGAACCATTGATCAATCGTATCGAGAAAGAGTCATGGAAGTCTGGCAACGTCACTTGGGTCTCGCACAGTAAGACTCCCCTACGCCTCGATACCGGAGAGACAATTGGGCTGATCGGGATATCCCGAGACGTGACCGAAGAGCACTGCTCAAAGCAACAGGTACTCGAACAAAATAAAACCATGCGTGCTGATATCGCGAGCGCACAAAAGGTGCAACAAATCATGATTCCAGGGCGCCTGCCAGTCGTTGACGACATCCGCATCGCTTATGTATGGCAGCCGATGACCTCAGTCGGCGGAGACATCATTAGCTTCCCCCGCAGCCCCGGAAAGGAACTCATCTTTTTCATGGCCGATGTCTGTGGCCATGGCGTGCAGGCCGCATTATACACCGTGTTACTCAAATATATGTCAGCTCACGCTGCTGAAGAATACGACAAAGCCCCAGACCACTTTTTAAATACCATTAATGAGCATGTCATTGGCCGAATAACCCAAGGCTTTGTCACTGCGGTCGCAGGCCACTTCGACCCACCGCAAGCCAACGGCAGTCGCAAGCTACACCTGTCAAATGCAGGGCAACCCGACTGGATGCTATTGCGTGCGAGCTCACAAACCGTCGAGCACCTCAAACTAGCTAGCGCGATGGTCATGGGCCTGCCTACCGGGCAAGCCAGCCCTCCGGTCGAATACACTCTGCATGCCGGCGACCGACTTTTTTTATTTACGGACGGCATCGTGGAATCTGCGAAGCCCAATGGCGAAGAATTTGGAATCGAAGGTCTACGTCAAACCATCGAATCTTATTCCAATCTACCACTACAACAATGTGTCGACAAGACCTACCAGGCTGCGCTGCAGCATACTGGCGACTTACAATTACAAGACGATATGACACTATTGGCTTTTGAAATCGCATCCTGCTGACTGGCTAAGGAAAGAGAGCGCGTGAACATGAAATAAGATTGCTGAATGGACATGATACGAATACATTAACATCCACCCTCACAGCGCGACATGCCACAGTCGATACCAGTCACATTGGAATACGAAAACAAACAAGACGTATAACTAAAAAAGCGTCTGCTCAAAGAAAGTCCTCAATTTCGATAAGGTAATTGGCTTCTCAAGAAAATCATTCATTCCGACTTCAATCGCCTCTTTTTTAATATCGTCCACAACATGAGCCGACAATGCCACAATCGGCACATGTGAATTTGGACTCGTTCCAGAACGGATTCGGCGCGTGGTCTCAATGCCATTCAACTTTGGCATCTGGATATCCATTAGAACGAGATAAAAACGCTCACTCTCGATATAATAGAGAGCTTCAAAACCATCCTCCGCTAAAACATGTGTGATACTCAAAGACTGCAGTAATTCACTAATAACTAAGCGATTCATTGCATCGTCTTCAACAACCAGCACCTGACCACGTTCCTCCAAAGAAGTATTTGCACCCTCGATTCGAGGCTCCAGTCCCTCAGGCACATGTCTAGGCAACTTCAGCTTTAAGGTAAATACTGAGCCTACACCGAATTCACTGCCGACATGAATCGTCCCTCCCATCAACTCCGCCAGTTCTCGACACAAATTCAGACCAATCCCCTGCCCTTCATATTTACGCGAGGCACTCTGGTCAACTTGATAGAATCGATCAAAAATAGAATCAAGATTCTCAGCTCTAATCCCGATGCCAGTGTCACGAACTAACACGGTAACATCAACTTCACTTGCATTCAGAGCTGGTGGCAACAACTCGACACGAACCGTCCCTTCATGTGTAAACTTAATCGCATTATTTAATAAATTGATTAAAATTTGTCGAATTTTGCTCTCATCTCCTACACAAATCAAGGGTGTATCTGAGTCTCCATGCGCAGCATCCAAACATTCGAGCGACAGAGCTTTCTCTTGAGCGCTGGGTTGAAACATCTCAATAATTTCATGAATCAAAGCTGAAACAGAAAAAACTTTCGATTCCAATTTCATGCGCCCCGATTCAATACTAGCAATATCTAGAATCTCTCCAATCAGTTCCACCAAATGAGTGGCTGAAAACTGAATCTGCTTTAAAAATGCGCATTGCTCCGGGTCTGTGGTTTCCGACAACATCAGCTCCGCAAATCCAATGATCGGATT
Organism: Puniceicoccaceae bacterium; assembly: GCA_002729725.1. Lineage (GTDB taxonomy): Bacteria > Verrucomicrobiota > Verrucomicrobiia > Opitutales > Coraliomargaritaceae > Thalassobacterium > Thalassobacterium maritimum. The sequence continues at coordinate 144,099 of PBYS01000098.1, read as the reverse complement.
TAGTGGAGTCCGTAACTCATGACTCATCATCATCAAAAATTGATTCTTCGCCTCATTTGCATGGTTAGCGTCCCTCAAAGCCTGCTCTAGCTCAAGCGAGCGCTTCCTAGATTCAGTCACATCCTGACAAACTCCCCAGACGCCCTCAATCTCGCCATTAACCCACATCGGCACCCCCTGAGTGTGACACCATTTATGTTCCCCCCGTCGATCACGCATCTCCAAGGTCAGGCCATAAGGAACACCTTCATCCAAGCACGTGTGCCAAGCGTTTTTGAGAGCCAATTGGTCCACCTTCGAATATAAAGATAATGCATCATCAATCGAAATTGGTGTGCCCACCGGCATCGCATGGATTTCGTATATTTGATCGGTCCAATAAAGATGATCTGTGGATTTGCGATAGCGCCAGCCTCCAACCTTAGCCATCGAACCGATCTCACTGAGGAAATTTTCCTGCTCTTTCAATTTCTCGCGTTGGCGAATTTCCTGAGTCACATTAGTTTGAGTGGACACATAATGCGTTACTTGTCCGCTCGAATCCACAACGGGCGATATTCGCCAAGATAAAATATACTCGCTGCCATCTTTACGGTAATTAGTGGTCATACCCTGAAAATTATCACCAGCTAGCAGTTTTGAACGTAAGCGATTTAAAACCTTTCGGTTTGTTTTAGGGCCTTGAAAGATTCGCGGGCTTTGCCCTAGCAACTCTGATTCACTATACCCCGACATACGGCAGATTGCCTTATTCACATACAGAATTTTTGGTCCAGGACGCTCCAAATTCGCATCCGTTATCAAGATTGCATCTGAAGACTGATCCAGTGATTTCGCCATTAATTGTTGCATCGATTCCGACTCGATTTCCCGCGTAATATCGCGCAAGCAACCGACCACCTTTACAATCTCACCGCTATCTGGATCTCGTATAGTCTCACGGGTTTCCTCTACCCATCGCTCCGACTGATCATAGCAAATAATACGGTAACGAAGCTTCAGCTCACCTGAAGGTGCTTCGGCGTGCGCCTTCCGAACACGCTCGCAATCAGATGCGGCAACCAAGTCAATCAACTGTATACGGCGGCGAATAAATTCCTGCTTCGAATAACCAGATAATTTTTGGATCGAATCTGAACAAAAATACTCCCAGCCCTCTTGATTGCTTAATTTAGATTCGCGCCACATCACCACCTCGGTCCGCAGTAAGATATCTTCGATTGTAGCCGCCTGTTCTTGTAATTGACGCCGTTGGATAGAATTCTCGTAAGCATAGCGTACGGAACGGGAAAGCGTAGCTCCACTCACTTCTTTTTTACGAAAAAAATCAGAGATCCCGACGCCTTCCACTTGCTGATCCACCTCCTCGAACACTCGCGCAGAAAGCCCGGTTAGTAATATGATACTAACAAAGGCATTCCGTTCTCGTATATCACGAGCAAAGTCCACTCCATTCACAGCTCCCAGGCTGTAATCAATCAATATGACATCTGGATTACATTGCTCTAAGAACAAGTCTGGATCCGGGGCATGGTCCAACCATTGCAAACTGTAATCCGTCCCAACCAGACCCTCCGACAAAGCCTCTTCAGTCAGAATATAATCATCTTCACTATCTTCAATCAGGACAATGTTTATCGGCGAACTCATATAATAAATAGTCTCTAGGGCGCTCCAGGTTTAGGTATTTCGACCACTTCTACCCAGTATCTTTAAGTTCGGCGATGACACTCACCAAACAATCAAAGCTCACTGGCTTCGTCACAAAAGAATTCACACCTGTTTCATAAGAACGGATGATATCCTCGTCCGACTTCGACGTCGTCAAGATAATGACAGGAATTCTGCGAAACACAGGAGCCGCCTTCAACTTCTGTAAGGCTTCACGCCCATCCATTCGAGGCATATTCAAGTCCAATAAAATGATTAGAGCTGGTTCCGCCTGTTTCGCCGGATTCTCTTTCAATTCTTGAGTTAACAATTCGAGTAGTTCAACTCCATCATTAACAAAAACATAGGGGTTACGTACCGCACAAGACTGCAAAGCTTCTTCGATCAAAAATTGATCATCTTCATCATCTTCAGCGATAACAAACTTTATAGGGGGGGGCATACATGTAAAACTGCTGTTAATTACCGTTTGGGCAAATAAAATTTCTACTCACAGGCAGATAAAACGAAAAAGTGGATCCTTTCCCGAGATCAGAGTCTACATGAAGTTCGCTGCCGTGTCGTTCGACAATTCGCTTGCAGATCGCTAAGCCGATACCTGTCCCGGGATACTCAGAACGTCCGTTCAAACGTTGAAACACCTTGAAAATTTTATGTTGATACTTCGGATCCATGCCGATGCCATGATCTCTGATATAAATGCGCAATTTTGAATCCACGCACTCCGCGCGGATCTGGACCACAGGTGGCACATTCGGCTGCATGAATTTGAGCCCGTTGCTAATTAAATTTTGAAAAAGTTGGCGCATTTGCGTTTCGTCAGCGACTACCGGAGGCATCCCCCCCTCGATCTCGATACGCCCCTGAGTCAGCTCCAAACGCTCGACGAAGGTATCCTGCAAATCTACCAGTAAAAGGTTTAAATCCACCTCCTTATACGTCTGAGCACGCGTCTCCACACGAGCATAATTTAACAGTTCCTCGATTAGCGTGCTCATACGATCAACTGCTCGCAGCATTCGATTTAAATAATCCCCCCCTTTTTCATCTAATGTATCACGATACCCAGTGTAAATACGCTCACTAAATGCCTTGATGATGCGCAGCGGCTCCTGCAAATCATGCGATGCAACTTGCGCAAATTCTTGCAAGTCACGGTTACTACGCTCCAGCTCTCGATTCGCACTCTTTAACTTTGCTTCAGCCTCTCGTCTCACCCGAACTTCCGCTTGCAGCTGGGCATTTAACTCTAAAGTTTCATCAACCAGTAAGCGATAACGTGCATTTTTGTGAACGATCCAGCCAGTCATCAAAACAGCTAAGCTCGCAGCCAGCCATAGCAAGCGATGCTTAACCACTTGCAACTGCACAAACAAACTAGGATCTGGGATGATGCGCAGTATAAAATTCAAGCCATACTTTTGAAAGCTCAACTCGTGTCCCCACTGCTGATACTGCTTCTCTGAGAGCTTAAAAGCTTCACGAATCTGATAGCCATTGAGAGTTATCAGCATCCGCTCATTCTGCAGATTAGAAAAGGCCAACTTGTGCAAATAAGCAGCAAAAGATATTTTTGCTAGAAACATATGGGTTCTACTCTCTTGACCCATTCCATCCAGTTCCAGCGGATAGGCAATCAAGCCTGCTAGCCCAGATTCGGTAGAGGCAATATGAATGCGAACAGCTTCCTGATCTTCTGCCTGTTCAGCAAGGAGTCGTTCATAGCTAGGAAATGCCCTTTGCAACTCCTCAATCCGCGCCTCATCACCAATCCATTGCCCCCCCGCTGAGCCATATGAGTAAATATATAAACCTTCGACCACGTTTAAGCGATCTTCTAGCACTGCAAAATCAACACCTAAGCCCGTAAATAAATTGCCATCAGCAGCATATGGAATCTCTGAGACTGCGACTCCACTCCGCAGCAAGCCTAATAGCCGGACTACATCGTCAAGCTCTGCGATGATTTCCCGCCGCATACTCGCCAACATAAGTTGGCTATCTTTCTCAAATAATTTCCGATCTAAAGCAACACTAGTGGAAATTACCGTATAAGCGATTAACGCCCCCCCCAGTGTAGCTAGAAAAGCAGATCGAGCAGGAGAAGTCAGCGAAACGATACGATGCTCTCGAAATAATAAGAGCCATGCAATGCACACGATCAGTAGAAAATATAGCTGATCTGTAACCCCTCCAACAAAGGTACGATTGCCCCCATCGAGGCTCAATAAATGCGTCAGAAGAGCCGAAATTAATAAGGCGACCATGACCACCCAACAAACCGCAGCTAGAAAATACGCCCAAGTGTAGCGTCTCAAAAACAGTAGACTCACAAGAAAAACAGTGAAGCTTAAAAAATATAGCACACTAAACGCATGCGGCTCACTCCTCGCGAAGACTTCTAAGAATGGTGCCTTAAAGATTGAAACCGCAAAAACAGGCACACACAAAAACACCAGTTCCAGGACTCCAAGCCCCATGAGTAGGCACAAGCAAACTTGCCTCTCATATCGCCGTGAATTGAAAAATAGCGAGCGCCAACAAATGGCTCCATAAATAAACAGAGCCACCGATAAAAATGGATGCGAAGGCACTCCCAATCCTGCACCCACAGTAGATTTAGAAGCACAAAACCACCATACTGCAGTCAGAAGACCACTCAAGCACAGCAAACCCGAAAGCCATTGCTGAACGACTTCGGCACTCACAGATTTCACCCAGCCAAGACAACTCACATAATTAACGATAAAAAACTAGGCAATCATGACAAACCTATTCACTCAGCTCTGCTCTAATATTTTTTGAAAGGTATCCGATTCTCATCCAAGCTTAATCTAATCTAAAGGTACCTTCTGCTAGAGTGGTGACATGTTCCTCTATCACATGTCATGAAACGATCACATTCCACTCCACTCAGTATCGCTTTAATCAGCTTATCCAGCCTAGTGCTCATAGGTTGCACCACCACTGGTAGCTCACCGGAAAGCACGACCATCAGCCAGCGCATCCCAGAAATCTGGGCACACGGCTCAGAAACAATGAGTCAGGCCACTGCAGTCGACTTAAGTGGATGGTGGCAGCGTTTTGACGATCCCGTGCTCAACGACTTAATCGCAGAAGCACTGCAAAATAATACTGACATCCGTAGCGCGCTCTCATCGATCCGCCAAGCCCGCGCCGAGCGTGGCTTGGCCAATGCGCAACTCTGGCCCTCAATCGATGCCAGTGCAGGCGCATCGGGATCCCATGTTAATAATCTGAATACAGACAACACGAGCTCCTCAGAAAGCTACAGTGCCGGAATCGATGCCAGCTGGGAAGTGGATTTATTTGGGCAACAAGCGAAATACCTGGAAGCCTCCGAAGCAGAACTCGCGGCGAGTGTTGAAGACTTCCATGACGCGCAGGTCTCACTGGCCGCGGAAGTTGCGACCGCTTATCTAGACCTGCGCGCTTATGAAATACAGCTCGGCATCGTCCAAGAAAACCTAAACACTCGTGAAAGTACCTTGGAAATCATCCAATGGCAGGAACAAGCCGGTGAAGACGATGCACTCAGCACCCAGCAAAGCCTCAGCACAGTGGAGCAAGCACGCGCACAAATTCCGGCCTTGGAGCAAAGCATCCAAGAGATCCGCAACAGTCTGGCGATCCTAGTTGGCCGCACCCCTGCAGAGCTACAATCACTCCAGTCCACGGCTAAATTTCCTCAAGCACCGGATCAACTCACACGAACAATACCAGCCGACACTCTAAGTCAGCGCCCTGATCTTCGCTCTGCCGAACGCCATATCGAAGCGGCAGCTGCCAATCTCACTGCCATCGAGCGCAGCCGCCTACCATCATTGAATCTAAATGGCTCCATCGGCATAGAGGCCTTTAAAGCAGGCGATTGGCTAGATCCTGAGCAAATCATCAGCAACGCCATCGCCAGTTTGAGTGCACCGATCTGGGATGCAGGACGAATCAGTCGTAATATCGAAATTCAAAAAGAAACACTTACGCAAGCCTACCTCAACTATGAGAGCGAGGTGCTGGCCGCACTCGCCGAGGTGGAAAACGCGCTCTCCAGCATCGATCAGCTCAATCAAGAACTCGCGATCCTTCAGCGCGCCAGTGCCGCCGCCAGCAAGGCCACAGAACTCGCCCAGATGCAATACGAGAGTGGCGAAGCCGACCTGCTGACCGTGCTCGACACACAACGTACGGAGCTCTCACTCGACCAAGATCGTATCAGCACCCAAGCCGAAGTGCTACAAGCACACGTGGAGCTCTACAAAGCACTGGGTGGCGGCTGGTCCACTCCCCTGTCACTCACACAACTCTAAAATCAATCCAACATGAATACAAACGACTCCAACTCCGACATCAGTTTGGCCGATGCCATTCAAAAAGGCCGCCCCAACAGCAAGAAGCGCGCACGACTCATCAGCGCCCTAGTCATTTTGTTACTAGCGCTCGCACTCTGGCAGTTTCTGGGCTCCAGCGCCAAGCCTCAGCACTCGGGCCCCCAATTTAGCACCGCTCCCCTCAAGCGCGGAGAAATCAGCCTGACAATCACAGCCACTGGCAATCTGGAACCGACTAATGAAGTCACCGTCGGTAGTGAACTCTCAGGCACTGCCCGCGAAGTGTATGTCGCATTCCTTCCAAAGCCGACCTCTCCACCACCGAAGCCTCAGCCGAGCGCGCCGCTGCCGAAGTGCTCAGCGCAGAAGCCGCAATCGAACAAGCTCAGGCTGAAATAAACATTATTAAAAGTAACTTAGACAAATCGATCATCCGCTCGCCAGTAGACGGCATCGTATTGAGTCGCAGCATCGACGCCGGGCAAACAGTGGCCGCCAGCTATTCCACACCAGAGCTCTTCGTTGTCGCCGAAGACCTGAGCCAAATGAAACTCGAAGTCACCGTCGCCGAAGCGGATATCGGTCGAGTCGAATCAGGACAAAGCGCCACCTTCCAAGTCGACGCCTGGCCCGATCGCACATATCAAGCAGAAGTGCTCAAGGTATCCTACGGATCCTCTGAAACGGATAACGTGGTTACCTACGAAACCGAACTCAGCGCATCCAACGAAGACTTGAGCTTGCGCCCCGGTATGACAGCTACCGCAGACATTCATGTCGCTCAGCACAGTGACGTGCTGCTCGTGCCGATCGCGGCCCTACGCTTCGAACCAACACCTCCGGATCAAGCACCCAAAACCAGTAGCAAGAGTAACGAGAGCTTTCTCAGCAAGCTCATGCCCGGCCCTCCCCGTCGTGGCGGCAGCGGCAGTGGCCGCCCGCAGAACGATAACATGCTGGAACGTGGCAGTGGTTCCACCATTTGGATTTTACAGGACAATCGACCAAGCCCCATTGAAGTCACCATCGGTCTCAGTGACGGACGTTACACAGAGGTCAGTGGAGATGGCCTAAATGTAGGCTCCGAAGTCATCATCAGCGAAAGTATTTAAATTATGAATACATCCCCACAGAAACTCATACATTTACAACAGTTGACCAAAACCTACGGGCAAGGCAGCGCTGCATTCAAGGCGCTCAAGGGCATTGACCTCACGATTCATCAGGGGGAATTCGTCTCAATCATGGGACCCAGTGGCTCTGGTAAATCGACACTCATGAATTTGCTAGTCAAGCGCTCAATGCGCCATACAATGGCACGCGATGCGCTCGCCCAGGTGGGGCTCCCCGACAAGGAGCGTAACACACCGGCCGAGCTCTCAGGCGGTCAACAACATGACGGTGCTCGGCATCATCATCGGTGTCGCCGCCGTGATCACCATGGTCACTCTAGGCGACGGCACCACTCAAGCGGTCAAAGACAACATTTCTAACCTCGGCAGCAACTTAGTCATGGTGCGGCCAGGTTCTGGCTTCGGGCCACGCTCCAGTGCAGCGGGTGTGCCCAATTTCACCGAAGCCGATGTAACAGCTATCGCCGAGCAGGTGCCCGGTGTCGCTGCCATCGCCCCCGTGCGCAACAGCTCACTCAGCACGATCTACCGCCAAGAAGCCCGCAGCACCTCAGTGACGGGCAGCACACTCGACTATTTTGAAATCAATAGTTGGGAACTAGCCGAAGGGCGCTACTTCACCACAAGCGAAGCCAAGACGGGAGCTGCTGTGGCAGTAATCGGAAACACGGTAAAGACAGAACTCTTCGACGACGAAGATCCAATCGGACAAAAGATCCGCGTCGGCCAAGCTTCCTTGCAAATTATCGGAATCTTAAAAGCCAAGGGCCAGGCTGGCATGGGGGACCAGGATGACACGATGGTGGTGCCCCTCACCACCATGCAACGCCGCCTCGGCGGACGCTCCTCCGGGCGCGACATTAGCCAAATCAGTATTTCAGCCGAGGATGACTTTGATAGCGATTTACTAATCAGCAATATCACCTCGCTCATGCGCCAGCGCCGCAATTTACAAAGCAATCAAGACAACGATTTCAACGTTTTCGACACACGCCAGATCGCCGAAACCCTGAGCTCTTCAACTCAATTAATGACCACCCTGCTAGCCGCCGTAGCAGTGGTGCGAGCAGCTCAATACTACAAGTGCAGAGCTTCCAACTCGATACCGCCAAGCGCACGCTCAGCAATACCAAGGGCGAAATTGAGCTCACCGCCCGCGAGTATTCTCTATTCGAATACATGGCGCTGCATCGTGGCGAAGTCGTCAGCCGCAGCCTTCTCTACGAACACCTCTTTGACGAAACCGATAATAGCCTGTCTAATCTCTTGGACGTCCACGTCTCTAATCTGCGTAAAAAGCTCGGTTCAGACATCATCAAGACCCGCCGCGGCCACGGCTACTACATCGAATGAAATCCCCCTTCCAATCCATCCGCTGGCGCATCCAAGCCTGGCATGGGCTCATCCTCTTCATCGCGATCGCAGCCTTCTGCCTGACTGCCTATCAATTAGCGTGGTTTAATCAATTACGCCGTATTGACAGCGAAATCCAACATCTGGAACGCGAGCTCATCCGCACCTTGCTTCGCCAAAACAAAGACAGCCGCGCAACAGAATCGTGGAGTGTGAGCAATGTAAATAAATCCACCAAGGAAGTTCGGCCCCTATTACCGGAGGAGTTTCTCACACTACTACAAACGGACTCTATCAAAGTACCAGAAGAAATGAGCACCCGCTTCAGTGGTCAGGAAGCCAGCCATAACTTTTTCAGCATTGCCGACAGAGAGGGCAAGGTTCTGCTACAATCAGAAAACGCCCCGCAGCAACTCGATTTCCTGCCCTTGCCAGAAGGCTCCGAAATGGTCGAGACCTCCCGTAGCACCGGAGACTACCGTGAGATTGCCCGCAGCGTACCCTTCGGCTTACGCACGATTGTGGGCCGAGAACTCGGCCCAGAGCGCGCGGAGATGCAGCGTTTCTCTCTCTCTCTCGCAGCGATCGGACTCACCCTATGGGGCTTAGGCCTACTGGGCGGCTGGTGGCTGGCTGGCAAGGCAATCCAACCCATCCAGCGTATCAGTCGCACTGCCACACGCATCGCCGAAGGCAACCTGAATGAGCGGATCGATACCGATGGCGGCACCAGCGAACTCGACCAATTAAGCCATGTGCTCAACCACACCTTCGAGCGCCTCAACGCCGCCTTCGAACGCCAAAGGCAATTCACCGCCGACGCTTCCCACGAGCTGCGCACTCCACTCACTATTTTACTCTCTGAGACGCAACGTATGCGCAAACCAGGGCACCAAAGAGACAACAGCGAATATCTGGAATCCTTCGACCTCTGCCACGAAAGCTGCCTTCGTATGCGTCATTTAGTGGAGAGCCTACTATTGCTAGCGCGTCAAGATGATGGCGCGCCCGCTCAGCCGCTGAGCGATTGCCAACTCTCCGAGTGCATTCGCCAAAGCATCGCTCAGCATCAACCATTGGCCGAAGCAAAGGCCATCGAGATCCTATCAGAACTTGAAGACAGCCCCTTAAAAGCCGATCTCAACAGCCTGATGATCGTCCTCAACAATCTCATCGGTAATGCGATTCAGCACCATCCTGGCACTGGTAGCACCTTCACAATACACCTACCGAGCAATATTCTCTATCGGGCTGCGCGCGTGAATACTTTGACTCCAAAGCTCTAATTCAGGCTGCTGCGCTTTATATGTGGGCGCCCCCGTCCCCCCCCGTGAAGGTACCTAAAAAAGGCGGGGCACTCGCCCCGCCTTTTGACGTCATCTAAAAATTAGTATTAATTTGACGCATCTTGCATGCTTTCACCGGCATCTTCGATGTCTTCGCCGATACCGTCGACAGTGTTACAAGCTGTCATTGCAATCAATGCACTAAAAAATGCGATTAGGCTGAGTGTTTTTTTCATAATGTATATATTGGTTTGAGTAGAGTTGGTTTACATAGGCTTCTTACCACGAACTGCTCCAGCGACGGCCGAAACAATCAATAGCACGAGGAATACGAAGAAGAGAATCTTAGCGATACCAGCGGCTGCGCCAGCGACACCACCGAACCCGAGTACGGCCGCGATGATTGCAATAATGAGGAATGTGAGTGACCATGATAACATGATGTGTGCCTTTCTGTTGTGGTTATTAGTTTAGATATGTTTAAGAGGCTTTATTACATAGAAAGCGCTGTGCCAACTCAGTCACAAAAACCACTAACAACTACAAAACAATGACTTACAGAAAACAAAGAAATTAATCTAATATAGAAATACCGTAATTTGCACGCCAAACCTTAGCCCCTCATTGCAGTGTGCACGACGCTTCGTCCTCATCATTAGCAGAGTATTCAAGCTCTAGGCAGATAAGGCTAACAGCCTAGATTTCGTCCTTCACTTGTGCGTAACTAATCAGGGCGAACAATCCCGTGCCCCCAATTATGTTTCCTAGCAATGCAGGCAAGATACACTTAAAAACTGCATCCAACCAGTCGAGTTCTCCATTCAACACAAGTAAGCACCATTCGGTGGCTCCCGCGACAACGTGAGTCAAGCCACCAAGTGCGATCATATAAGTCACGAGGAAGATCACCCAAAACTCATTCCCCTTTGCGCTGGGTAGCACCCACACAATGGAGGCCACCATGAAACCAGCAGGTATGCCATAGAGCAGTGTTTGCGTCGTGGAGTATTCAAGTAAGTGATGCGATATCTCTAACGCGGCGGCGACTTGAGATTCGGGTAATATGGCACCGTGATACGCAAAGTAGGCAGATAGCCAAGCGCCCAGCATATTTGCAGTAAAAACGACCACCCAAAGCCTTGCTGTACATTTTAAATTACGAGCGGTTCGATCTCCTAATACCGGCAAGACCACTGAAATAGTATTTTCAGTAAAAAGCTGTAGCCTGCCTAAAATAACAATAATAAATCCGACGGCATAGCCACCATTCGAAAGCACTGTCTGCAAAGGATTGCCAGTGAGATGCCCATGCAGAAAAGCTTTACAATAAATTGATAAACTCAGCACCATGCCCGCTGCAATGCCAGACCAGAACAAAGAAGACATCGGTCTCGCCAATTCTTCCAGCCCTTCGCGGCGTACGACTTCGTAAATCTGCGGTGAAGGCATCCCCATGTGCCCCTTCGCTTGAGATTTATCAAGCGCGCTTAATTTCTTCTTTTTGCTAACCTCGGACACAATACATATTTAGTTATAAGCTAGCTTCGCTTTACCAAACAACATGCCAATCTGCACTTCGATTGCAACAAAAACGCCTGATCGCAACAAGGTGAGCGCCACAGGCTTACGCTAGAGCGCACTCTATACCATGTAAGTTCCTGTTAAAGTCGAGTGCTCCTGTTTTTATGACATAGGCATCGTGCAGAACGCATAAGAACCCCTCGAATGGCCGTGCATTTTGCATCAAAATAATCGGCCGCATCCAGTCCAGCCCTAGTCAATTTACAATGGCATAGATTTCGCTAACGCCAAACAGGACAAGATATGCACTATTTTTTTAAGCCAAGAAAGAAACATCCAATAGCGCCTATGAATAGAACTCGGCTAATATCCGGCGTCCGCACGGGCCTGTTGGCATTAGTAAGCCTCTGTGCTCTACACACTCACACATATGCTCAAGAAAAGCTAGCAAGTGCAATGAAAACGGCACTGAGCCACAGCAGCGACTATCAAACCCTCTCGCATTCAGCTAAGCGTATCAGTTACACATCTTGCTTACCCTGCCACGGAGAAGAAGGCAGAGGCAAACAAGATGTATTTGCGCCGGCACTCGCAGGCCAAAAACGCTGGTACCTTGAACGGCAGATCAAAAACTACCAACAAGGCATCCGTGGGATGCACAGTAGCGACATTGCTGGTGCCAGCATGCGCGCAATGTCACTCTTACTACTCGATCAGGATGTTATGAACTCGGTCCTCGATGAAATTGAAGAATTTCCGATTCCACCCACAGTGCAGCTGAACAATCAGTCATACAACATAGAATCAGGAAAGGAGCGCTATACCATCTCCTGTGCTCATTGTCACGGAGAACGTGCCGAAGGTGATCAAGCTCTAGGGGCACCACGTTTAAATACGTTGCCCGCATGGTATACACTGCGCCAGCTTCGCAATTTCCAAGCTGGAATACGTGGTCAACATAATGATGACAGACGCGGAAAAGAGATGCGCCCCATGGCTATGGCTGTTTACAACGAACAAGAGATACAAGATGTAGCCGCCTACATCGCCACTTTGCAGGATAAAGACCTATCACATTAATGCTACATGGATATGACCAAAGTACACCGATCACTCTTACTCTTATGCGCACTGGGCCTAAGCTCTGTACAAGCTCAACAAGAACGCACTCAAATCACATTAGATTCAGTTGCCCACGAAGCCCAAGCGCTGATAGAGCAGCCACCGCGGCAACCAGAAGCACTCGCTGAGAATTTACAGTCCCTTAGCTATGACCAGTATCGGGACATACGATTTCGTCCATCCGAAGCCCTATGGTGGAATGCAGACTCAAAATTCCGAGTTGAATTCTTCCACCCCGGACACCTATTTCAAGACCAAGTCGAAATCTTTGAAGCCTCGGACACGCATGTGCAAGAGATCCCCTTCCTGAAGAATGCTTTTGATTATGGCAACAGTGGCTACGACCCTGGCTTTTTTAAGAAACCTAAAGCTTACTCAGGCATACGTGTAAAATATCCGGTCAACAACCAAGACGTCTACGACGAACTCATTGTCTTTCTAGGAGGCTCCTATTTTAGGGCGATCGGCGCGGGGCACAATTTTGGGCTTTCGCTGCGCGGATTGGCAATGAACACCATCGGCGAGCAGGAAGATTTCCCACGCTTTACAAAGCTCTGGCTCAAAAAGCCGGAAGCAAATTCAAATCAATTAACGCTGTTCGCTCTTCTAGAAGGCGAAAAGGTCACGGGTGCCTACCGCTTTGACGTTCGCTCACAAGGAGTCACCCAAATTGATGTGCATACGCGTCTATTCTTTAGAGCCGGGGGCGCAGCCGAAGTCGGCATCGCCCCTTTGACAAGTATGTTTGTGCATGGAGAAAACAGTAACAACCCAAATTTGACAGATTGGCGCCCAGAGGTACATGACTCTGATGGGATGCTGGTACATGCCAACAATGAATGGCATTGGTTCCCCCTAGAAAACCTGCCCGGGCGCACGATCCAACGTTTGCCCACGGCCAAATTACGCGGCTTTGGGCTTCTACAACGGGATCGTGATTTTAAAAATTATAAAGATCTCGAAGCAAACTACCAACGACGTCCTTCGGCATGGATCGAGCCGATTGGCAAGTGGTCTACGGGAGAGATTGTACTCTACACCTTTGGCACCGATACCGAAGCCACCGACAATGTAACCGCCTATTGGAAGCCGGATATCGATGCCAACACGCAAAACCGCACAGAGTTTTCCTATAGAATTACTCTTCAAACAAAAGACCCTGCGCATGAACTCGCGAAGGTGCTCGAAACCAGAGTGGGCCAACGCACCTTAGACAGCAATGCAAGTACGGTCATCATCGAGTTCAGTCGCCCGGAATCGATTGGATTGGATGAAATTGATCGCTTAAGTGTAGGCTTCGAATATGGTGGCGCCCAAGCGATTGAAGCCCCCATCATACAATACAATGAGCCGGAGGATCGCATCCGTGTCTTCGCAAACTTTAAGACACCTCAGGAGCGCCCACAGGAAAGCCCCTACAGAATGTCGGCTCAACTACTACGAGAAGGGCATCAAGTATCCGAACGCTGGAACTATATATGGAAACACTGAGCCACCTACCGGCAAATACACAGACTGCGCAAACTGATTTGGCCTACAATCGAATCGATGCACTCCTACGCGCCTATGGCTTCAGCCATGCGGTGACACGAAGTCGATATTGCCTAGAGATCTTAGAACAGGCACTAGAGGCATCCACACAGGAAGAAGAGCAAGCACTCGAAACAGTGGCGGCTCGCATAGCCCTACGGCGTATTCATTCTGGTGTGATCGCCATATCTGAAGCCGCTGAGCTTGCTACAGAAGCTGTGAGTGTTGAGGATCTCTATTTGGCACTACAGGCAGCCAAAATTCCTCAAAATGCAGCCGAAATCATCCTATCTGGCTCGTCTATAGATGAATCCCGCTTAGAAACCATTCGCGCCCATTATCAAAGTCAGGCCAAGCCAAGCTTACGCCGAACTTCGATGGGCGCCCCCTCCCTACGCTTCGATGCGATCGATGAGGTCACGAACTCCACCGAACGCTACCTGCAAAAGCACCCCGCAGTCTTAAAAGCGCTCAAGTTATCGATCGCGAGCATCACTCTCTACATCGTTTATATTTTTGCAAGATGAACACTCCCACTGCATCCACCTCCCCCAGTTCACCTGTAAGTCGCTATCTGTTTTTTATAACATTTGCAGGGATCGTGCTCACCAGCTTACTCTTGTTTGGAGACTGGCTATATCGGACAGGTCTTTCCCCGGCCAAATGGACCTTGTTGGCGATCTACCTAATCTTGACTTCAGGGCTAGCCTTCGGCTTTTGCCAATCGCTCTTTGGCTTTTTAGTTACACTGCGTGGTAAGGACCGTTTGAATATAATGAACCGTCTACCCGAGCGACCACAAGGAAAGCCCATCATACATTCTAAAGTAGCGCTTCTCTTCCCGATCTACAACGAAGATCCCACCCGTTTTTTCAGTGGAATTGAAGCCATGTACGAAGCCCTGGAAGAGGCCGGAGTGATCCAACACTTCACCTTTTTCATACTCAGTGATTCGACCAATCCGAACCGCTGGATCGAAGAAGAGCGGCAATGGTTGCAACTCACCAGGAAGCGAGATGCAAAAACAAAAATCATCTATCGCCACCGCATCTCGAACATCAACCAAAAGAGCGGTAATGTAAGCGATTTCTGTCGTCGCTGGGGTAGCCATTTTGAGCACATGGTCTGCTTTGATGCAGACAGTTTAATGTCCGCGGACTGTCTCATCAAGCTCGTGCGAATGATGGAAGCAAATCCAAAAATTGGCATTCTACAAACAGCTCCACGCCTGACAGGTGCGAAGACACTCTTCGCACGTTTCCAACAATTTGCCAACCGTATCCATAGCGAAATCAGCTCGGCAGGACTTAATTTTTGGCAACAAGGCAATGGGAACTACTGGGGCCACAATGCCATCATTCGAGTGCGCCCCTTTATAGAAAAATGCGCTCTACCGGAACTGCCTGGCAGTAGTGCGCTCGGCGGCCGCGTGCTTAGTCACGACTTTGTGGAAGCAGCTCTCATGAGAAAGGCTGGCTATGAGGTATGGCTCGCCTATGACATGGAAGAGAGCTACGAAGAGCTCCCCCAGACCTTGCTCGACTTTGCACAACGTGACCGGCGCTGGTGCCAAGGCAACTTACAGCACGCCTGGATCGCACTCTTCGCAAAGATCCCATTCTTAAATCGTATCCATATGCTCAATGGTATTTATGCTTACCTAGCCGCACCGCTGTGGCTGCTGTTCATAGGCCTGAGCACACTCATTGCTTACAGCTGGGAAAGCAGCGGCCTGAGCTTACTGATACGACCGGCTTTATTTAGCTTGTCTCCAGAGAGCATCAGCCTCCACGGAATCGCGATTCTTACGCTTACGTTCTCACTAATATTCTTACCAAAACTATTCACCTTGATTCGTCTGATGCT
This sequence comes from Puniceicoccaceae bacterium, assembly GCA_002729725.1. Classification (GTDB taxonomy): domain Bacteria; phylum Verrucomicrobiota; class Verrucomicrobiia; order Opitutales; family Coraliomargaritaceae; genus Thalassobacterium; species Thalassobacterium maritimum. The sequence continues at coordinate 128,268 of PBYS01000098.1, read as the reverse complement.
CGACAGCAAATTTCGTCAGCAATTCGGGGGCGGTATGCGAGCTTGCTCAGGGATACTAGGGGAAATCGCCTTCTTCACCTTGCTAGCCCCCAGTTTAATGCTCTTCCACAGTGCCTTTGTGCTCGGCACTTTAACCGGTAAACGTGTGACATGGAATGCACAGAACCGCGGCTTAAGCCATACTACGTGGAGCGCAGCCTTCGCAGCGCAACATGGTCAGACATTCGTCGGCCTCAGCTGGACAATATTGGCCATAGCGATCGACCCGTTGCTCTTTTATTGGATGTGTCCGGTATTAATTGGATGGCTTCTCGCGATCCCGCTTTCCGTCACCAGTAGTCACGATGATTTTGCACGTTGGCTGAAAGCACATAAGCTATTGGTCACGCCAGATGAAATCGAAGCACCCGAAATTTTCAATAAGTTGGCGAGCGCCGAAAAAGCGCAGCCTAAAATGCCACAAGCCATTAAAACTCTCAGAGAAGACTTTGCACTGCTACAAACTATCCTAGATCCCTACATTCTGTCTTTGCATCTGCACTTTTTACCACGCCGCCACAAGCAACCAACACAGACAGCGGAAAAGCTACAGAAGCTAGCAGACCGTTTAACGCAAGAAGGCGCACAAGCTTTAAGTTCCAACGAAAAAAATCGTATTTTAAACGACTCCTTAACGCTCAGCCGATTGCACAAAGAAATCTGGACAGCACCAGAGACTAGCTTGCCGCCTTGGTGGCGACTCGCGATGAGCCGCTACAATAGACGCAGCTCTTTTGTAGCGGAACTCAGTCAGTAATAAAAATGGAGCACTTACAACAGAGGCAATTCGAAGAAGAAAGTGCTCCCTGCATCCAATTTACTGATACATCCAATTTCACCTAGGTGTGCATCGATAATATCTTTAGAAATTTTAAGCCCTAGGCCTGTGCCTTTAACGGCACCTGTTGCGTCGCCACGTGTATATGCATCAAAGATCGTATTCACCGTTTCTGGATCCATTCCAGGGCCTTGATCCGACACTTCGACACGGCAGAAATCTTCTTGCTGAAAAGCTCGTATTTCAACAGTTCGTCCAGCACCGGAATATTTAATCGCATTGACCACCAAATTATTCAGCACGATACGTAGCTTTTCTTTATCGGCCTGCAGTATGATAGAAGATTCAGGGGCGGTATAGCTTAGGCTCACATCGTGCGCAGTCGCCACATCATGATGCGCATCAATCGACTCGGCGACTAGGTCGCATACTGCAAATCCTGAAATATCAAGTTCGTTGGTATTCTCTTCCACCCGCGATAGATCGAGTAAATTCTCGATGGTCGACAACTGACGGTTCACGTCGTCGCGAGCAGTTTCCACCAGCTCGATTTGATCTGAATTCAACTCACCAAGTTGCTGCTCCAAAAGCAAGTAAAGGCTAATACGTGCGCTGGTGATCGGAGTCTTCAACTCGTGACTCACTGTTGCCAATAGATTTTTCCGCAAGCTATCCGATAGTTTAAGTAAAGTCGCCTCTTGGAATATAACTGCGATACTTGGCTTTGCGTTCGTAGATTGATAACTAAAGTCACCCGAATCGGGCGCATCGAAAGGAAACGCATGCACCAAATACCACTTATCTTCCCCCGCAACAGATATGCGTATGGCATCGTTCATTTCCTTCGATAGCTGTGGCTCATTCGTTTCAATTGTTTTTAGCAGGAGCTCCCTCACTTCGTTCGGCAGCTGATCTTTCAAGGTCGACTGCGAGTACAAATGGCTGGCGCTGGGGCTGAAATAGGTAGGCTCCAGTTCTTCTGAAAAAATGAAAAACGCATCGGGAGATTGATCTAAAATAGAGCGAATGGCACTCGTAGATCGAATCAGTTTTTCGTTGGTCAACTCCTGATACTCTTTAAGCCTAAAAGTCATTCCTTCCAGACTGCGAGCGAGCTTCCCTAATTCATCGTTCTCGTTATATTCAATATCGAGTCGTTCACTATCGGACCCGAAATCCTCCATACCATGCGAGATCGCTTCGATAGGACAGATAATCCGGCGCCATAATATGGTCGATATCGCGAGCGTTAACACGATAGCAATCAGCATCCCCCCAATCACGACAGCATAAAGAATTTCGACGCGTTCTTCGATTTGCGCTTGGATCTCCAAGAGTGACTCATTGATGGTATTACGCAGTTGCCGTGCCGCATCATTGGTCTCTTTGATCAAAGCATACAGTGCTTTCGGATCGCCTTGCCCTTCCGCCAAATGGGTTGCCAACTCAGCAATGGATCGAAGATTCCCATTAAAACTTCTATCATCTTCCAGAAACTCTTGTAGCTTCAATTGCATGATATCTGAAAGCTGCAGTTTTTCAGCGCCTCGATCGATGCGTACCGATAAACGCCTCATACTCACCCGATCTCGATCGCGTCCCAAATAACCTTCGCCCTCATCCAGCAAGACTTCCAAAGCATATAAGGTGCTCTGGACATCCCCCAAGTTGCGACTAAGCGCTAATTTGGTATAAGAAATCTCCTCTGTATCGCGATAGAGCCACTTCACATCCAAGACCAGGAAATACATAATTCCTAGGAACAGTAACAACAGCGGCAAAATACCGAGATAGATGCGAGAGCGGAGCGACAACTTCATAACTAACAGAGGCCGAGTTTCTTACGTTTGCGATAGAGTGTGGCCGGATCGATACCTAATACGTTTGACGCCTCGTCTAAACTAGCCGTCTTAGCCACCACCCGCTTGATGTGTGCGGCTTCAAGCTCCTCCAAGCTAATGAGGCTTCCCGTAGTGATACGTCCCTCAGACTCGGCATGAAACTCAACGGGCAAATCGGCCTTGGTCAATTCTTGTCCCTCACTTAGTATCAGCGAACGTTCGATCACATTTTTGAGCTCTCGCAAGTTGCCTGGCCAAGCATAATCCACGATCGCCTGCTGTGCATCCTCAGCGAGCACGACTCGCCCGCGTCCCAACTGAGCCGCGAAAAAGTCGACATACCTTTGAGTGATCGAAAGTATATCGCCTGGGCGCTCTCGCAAGGAGGGCATTTGTAGCCCGATCACATTAAGTCGATAAAACAAATCTTCTCGAAAGGTGCCGGCTTCTACTTCTTTAGAAAGGTCACGATTAGTCGCAGCCAATACGCGGACGTTTGCTTTACGAGTGCGTGTTTCACCGACGCGTTCAAATTCACGATCCTGTAGCAGCCTCAGTAATTTCGGCTGAATCTCGAGCGCCACTTCACCGATTTCATCTAGAAAAAGTGTGCCCCCATCGGCCGCAGAAACTTTGCCCCAAGTATCTTTAGTCGCCCCGGTGAAGGAGCCTTTAATATGCCCGAAGAGCTCACTTTCGAGCAGCTCTTTTGATAAACTTGGACAGTTTACCGTCACAAATGGTTTGTCGCGACGTTGACTATTGGCATGTACGTGACGCGCCAGCATCGTCTTCCCCGTACCACTCGAACCTAGGATTAAAATATTGGCCTCCGAAGCGGCCGCCTTGGTCGCAATACGAAATGTCTCCTGCATTTCCGGTTCATTCGACTCGAACTGCAAAGTGGGATTCGAAGACTCTATGATCCCCTTTAGTTCTTTCAACTTACCACTGTCCGCGAGGCTCTTTTCAAGCTTGGCTAAGAGCTGGCGCAGATCTTCTGGAATGAAGGGCTTTTGTATATAATCGTAGGCGCCGCGTTTCATCGACTGCACCGCCGTCTCAATCGAAGAGTGTGCGGTAAAGACAACTACGGGAGGGTGTTCGCCCTCGGCCTCCAGCTTATCCAGATAATCGAGCCCATTTTCATTGCCCAGCATCATGTCCAAAATAATCGCATCAATCGGCTCTTCGTTCAACACACGTTCCGCCTGACGCGAGGACGAGGCCTGAAAAGCTTGATGCCCCATCGTTTTTAAGGCGATACAGGTTGTTCTTAAAATGTTTTGTTCATCGTCAACGACTAGAATGTTCATAGCACCTACGTTATTTTATTGGGGAATCTGGAGAGTTTTAAAGCTCAATATAAAATAAGCGCTCTCGCAAGTAGCGAGAGCGCTTAAATAGAATGTTCATTTCAGAGCATGCTTAGTTAGTCGCATCCTTAACATCATCCGCTGCATCCTCAAAAGCGTCGCCGACTTCATCGGCAGCATCTTCTAAGTTGTTGTCCTCACAGCCTGTCATAGCAAAGGCAGCAAAGATGAGAGAGAGAATCAGACCTGATTTTTTGAGTATATCGTTCATAATATTCCGGTTGTTGGATTGTTGTTGTAACCTGATTTTTGTATCAGGATTTAACTTATAGGAAGTGCCGTGCCAATTTTCCGCTCAAATCACAAGAATATGCTAGATAGCCACTTAAGGAATCAGTAACGGATCAACCTGCCTCAAGCCACTCGAAAAACTGCATATTGCACGATCAAAAGACCGCACCCATTTGCATACTGCACGACCGGAATCGCGCTCCCCAGTCATTATAAAGCTTAAGCCCTTAGCTGTAAGGGGATGCGCATCGGGAGCAAAAACTGGCACAGCTCCTTCTATACAGTGGGCGTTACGGAATCTTCCAATAATAATTAAAAATGAGCCTACCTACACACAAGCAGCAGCAAGAAAGCCTCGGAACAGGCTTCACCCCCCTACGTGAAGATGCCAACTATTGGAAGCAAGCCAACTCCGGCAGGGGGGCCTTTATCGTCGATGGCGAGAGTTACTTTCGAGCCTTTCGCGAAGCCGTGATACAAGCAGAAAAATACATTTGCCTGCTGGCTTGGGACTTCAAAGGAGAAATCGAATTACTACGCGACGAATCTCCTAAAGACGAGTACCCCACCAAGTTGGTCGATCTAATTTACGCTCTCCTGGAGCAGAAACCGGAACTCGAAATCTACATTCTACTGTGGGACTATTCGATGGTTTATTTAACCGAGCGCGAATGGCTGCCCTTTACCCGTTTCCGGCAAGATCCGCACCCGCGCCTGCACTTGGTCACGGACTCCGAAATCAACGTGGGCGCGTCACATCATCAAAAAGTGGTGATGGTCGACGGCGGATTTGCCTTTTGTGGCGGCTTGGATTTGAGCACTTGGCGTTGGGACACCCAAGCGCACCAACCAGAGGACCCACTGCGTGTCACGCCCGATGGCGAGCAATATCAGCCCTATCACGACATACACACTGCAGTCACCGGCCCTGCGGCGCATGCCCTGGACGAACTCTGCCGCCAACGCTGGCAGCGCGCGACAAAAGAAGAAGCGCCTTGGCCCAATCCTAGCTCCGAAAATACAGTTTGGCCTGAAAGCATACAGCCAAACTTTGAGAACGCGAATGCCGTCTTTGCACTCACCTATTCTGAATACAAAGAATACCCCGCAGTCAATCAAATCGAAGAACTGCACCTGGATATGATCGCGGCGGCCGAACGCTATATTTACATCGAGAATCAATACCTATCTTCGCACACCATCACCGATGCCTTAATTGAACGACTAGGCGAAGAAGACGGGCCGGAGATCATCATTATTCTCACTCAAGATACGGGAGGCTGGCTGGAAGAAGGTACATTAGGATTACTGCGCTGTCGTTTGTTAGAAAAATTAGTAGAGGCGGACACCCATAGTCGTTTCGGGGCCTACTTCCCACACGTCAGCGATGAGGCGGGCAATGAGAGCCAAGTCTATGTGCATGCGAAAACTATGATTTGCGACGACCGTGCTGTCATGGTCGGCTCCGCCAATCTAAGTAATCGCTCCATGAAAGTAGACTCCGAAGTGATGATGACACTCGGATTAGACGAGACCGCCGAAGCCGCGCCCGAACTCTTACGCCGCCTGCTCGGGATTCACCTCGGACATAGCCAAGACAAAGTCGATCAATCACTAGCCTCCACGAACTCGATCAACCAAACGATACGAGACCTGCGCAAGGGGAGCCACCATCAGCTCCGTAATTTGGAGATTGGCTGCGCCGGCCCCGTTCGCCGCAAACTGGCCGACACGCAACTACTTGATCCAGATGATCCGATCGACCTAGGCTATTGGCTGCGCAAAGCCACCCGTTCGGATGACTCCAATCAATCGTCTCATAATTGGAAACGCTATGCGATCATTGCTGCCAGCATCGCTGCGGTCTTTTTACTGGGCCTAGGCTTGAAAGAGGCTTGGGGAAGCGTGATTGATAAAGAATCCGTCGAAACGTTTTTCCAATCGCTGAATCAAAGCCCTTGGAAGTTGCCCCTACTCTTCGGTATTTTCTTTCTAGCGGGAATGACCGGCATATCAATTAACGTGTTGTTAGTGTCGGCCACACTTGTGATCAGTCCATGGGCGGCGTTTACATGTGGTTTTGGCGGCTCCCTACTCAGCGCGGTGGCAGCGCTCTATGTCGGTCGAATGGCCGGCTATCCTGTTTTAGAAAAGCTCTTCCATGATCGACTCGATCGCTTGAGCAAAAAGATACAAGATCGCGGCGTGCTGTCGGTCGCCCTCTTGAGGCTGGTCCCCATAGCTCCCTTCGTCGTCGTGAACTTGGTGGCCGGCATTTCTAAGATGAAGCTGCGCACCTTCGTTGCGGGCTCCTGCCTGGGCATGCTGCCCGGCATGCTGGGCGTGGTATTCGTGACTCACCAAGCCAAAAGTGCCTACTCCGATCCCAGCTGGCAGACATGGCTCTACCTAGGGCTCGGTATAGTTGCATTACTCGGTCTCACATTTGGCGTCAAAAAATTCATCAAATAGTAGTGCGCATACTGTCTTACAACATTCACGGTTGCATCGGCCGCGATGGGCGGGAGTCTCCCGATCGTATTCTTGATGTCATTCGCCAAACAGATGCCGATATCGTAGGCTTACAAGAAGTGCACAGCGACGACAGCCTAGACCGTGACTTTCTGCGCAAGCTAGAACACCTGCCCTATCGTTCAGTGCTATACGGCAAAACCCTGCGCAAACCCAATGCAGACTATGGCAACATGCTGTTGCTGCGCGAACCACCAGAGCAAGTGCAACGCATCGAGCTGCCCAACCTGCACGGCGGCGAACCACGTGGCGCGATCATCGCCGACATTCGGCACAATGGCCAGCGCCTACGCATCCTCAGCACACATCTCGATCTACGTGTCAAAGCGCGTTGTCTACAAACGCGCAGTTTGCTCCCCCACTTAAGTCAAGAACACTGCGAAAACTGTATTTTGCTCGGCGACCTCAATGAATGGTTACCATGGCGCAGCCATTTCCGTCAATTCATAGTAAATTTTGACGCCTGCTCCAAGCTTAGGACTTTCCCGATCAAACCATGCCTATTCGCCCTCGATCGCATCGCAATCAAAGGGGAAATAAGCCATTGCGAGTTCAAAACAGTTGACTCAAGGCTTGCCAAGATCGCCTCCGACCATCGCCCACTCATCTGTGATCTCAGCTGGAAAAACGCCTTTCATAGGCAACTGCCTCCAAGAAGGTAAGAAACTTCGTCAACTTCACGAACGCCTCTGGATGCGCGATCGTCTCAACTATACTAGGAGTTGGGAAAGTGTTTCTTTACCAAATCTTCGACAATCTCTGAATAGAGCGAGGGCTTATGATAGTAATCTACCTGATGTGCTTTCAGCTCCTGAATATCTTCGCTATTCAGCATGCCAGAGACCACGACGACCTTGATGCCGTCTGGCATATCTTTCGTTTCGATCGCAAACTCTGAGCCATTTCCATCCGGCACTTGCTGATCAGCGATCATAATATCGATGTGCACATTATCATCGTTCAAAATCGCCTTAGCTTGAGCGATATCTAGAGCTGAAAAGACCTTGTGACCGCGACCTTCAATTTGCTCACAAGCAACTGCGGAGAGCTCAAGTTCATCTTCGAGGAGTAAGACATTCATAGCTTTGGGAGTATAGGGGTGATCAGAGGAGTAAAGGTCACTATGATAACGAAAAACCTTAGAACACGACAAGCCTCAAATACAATCACACATTGATTGCACTCGTTGAGAAAGGGCACAGTTTTACTGGGGAACAAGTTGGTGATTGTAAGCGCCATCATTCCATTTGTAATACACTTAGTATTTTCATCCCACAGACAGTATGCCTACTTACGTATATCAAGAAATCCTCCCTGATGGCTCCGACGGCGAAGCCTTCGAATACATTCAACGTATGGCCGATGAGCCGCTAAAGACGCACCCTAAGACGGGGAACCCCGTGCGTAAAGTCTTCCACTCCCCCAACGTCTCAAGCAAGTACACGGAAGGCTCGACTAAGAATAAATTGTCCGACGAAAATGTCGAAAAAAACGGCTTCACTCGCTACGAAAAGGATAAGGTCACCGGTCGCTACCATAAGACCGCAGGCAAAGACAAACGCGCTCCCGATGTGGTGGATGCCAACAAGCTTAAAGAAATCCAGAAGAACGGCTTGATCTGATCGCTCGTCAACAAACTGCTAGCCGACTTACTCGCGCCCTGGCATCGCGGGCAGTGTAATACGTGCGCGCTCACCATCGGGGCCGCCGCCTTCGACGATGGCGCGGCGCTCTCCTTGCAGTAGTGTCATGCGGTGTCCGGACACGCGGCCACGATCATCCTCGACCACGGCTTCGCCTTCGAGCACCACCTTACCTTCGTCTGGTAAAATGATCGCTTTGTCGGCAGTCGCGGTGCGCCCGATCTGCTTGATCACGACTTGTTCCAGCGCTTCGATGCGCTCGAGAACCAATGGCGCGTCGGTACCTGCTTGCTTCGATTCAGTGGCAATCACATCGAGGCGCTCGCAGGTGGTGTCGAGATTGGTCGCGGTGACGTGCACGCCTTCCGTAAATCGGAAGACGGTGCGGGCTGGCTCTTCAATCATACGTAGCAACTGACTCGTGACGACAGTGTTCGTCAACTCTGGCGGCTCCGGAGCCACCACCTCAGTGTTGCTGGCAGTGCCCTCGCCCTCCGTTGCGGAGCTTTTCGAAGCAAAGGCGGCGTAACCAAGATCAGGCATCTCGGGCAAGCGCACGACCACGGGCGTGCTGCCATCACCACGAATGAGGGCGCGTTGCGGTTTGAGCTCCATGCTTTCCCCCGTCACGACGGCCTCGCCATTGGTCACTTTGGGCGAACCAGTCAGCACAGCGCGTTCTTCGTCGGGATAAAAAGTAACCTTCTCGCCAGTAGCAATTTGCCCACTCTGCTCGATGCGCACCCCGCCATCCGCAACGATATCTTTCACCTCACCGACTTTGAATTCGGCATCATCCGCAGGCTGTTGAGATGAATTCGCCTTGATGGTCATGCGCTCCGAACGCATTTGCACCGCGCCCGACATGACTTCGACCGAGCCCGCAAATAAGAAATGATTCTCATGTGACTGCTCACGCATAGTGATTGTGTCCGCCAGCACGATCGTCTCAGAGCTCAAAGCCGCAGTGCCCTGTAAGCCAAGGCCACCGGTATCGGTCAAAATCGTCTGTGCACGCCCTGCAGTGGGACTGCCGGCAATTACAATTTCCCCCGTTTGGCTGGTGATCGTATCGCCACTCAAATAAGCGCCCGATGTTTCCACACTCGCAGCCCCGAATAAGTTAGCACGTTGCTCACGGGGAAAAAACTCCGCCTCGTCAGCCTTTACGGTTTTGCCCCCTTGCAGAATCACAACCTGCTCGCGAGCGATAATTTGCCGAATGGAATCGAGTTCGCTGGGGTTTGCCTTGGCAGCGATGCTTTGCTCGCGCCCCTCGGGCGCATCGGCCACCGCGATCAAAATCTGGCTGCGCAGGTCCATTTGATCAGAGACCGCATGCACACTGCCTGTAAACTCAAAGTAGTAGTATTCTTCCGTCGTGCGTAGCAGTAGGCCATCACTATGAATTTCAGTCTTTACAGTGCCTCCGGAGTCAGACGCGCCCGTATCGACGAAGGCACCCGCGATGCCTTGGGTAAAGGTCACCACAGTTTGTTGTTTGACTACAATCTCTTTACTATCGCCCGACCACTCCCAACCGATACCGGAAATTTTAAAATTGGCCCCGGCAATCTCGATCGCGGCTTCTGAATATGCGCGATTTTCTTGCAGACGCAGGGTTGCCTGCGGGCTGTCCAGCGAGAGCTCGACTGCCATACGTTCGTCGCCCGTGTAGACGCGCATGGCCATGCCCTCGACCCGCACTTGCTCTTCGCTGTCGTAAATCCCCTGCGCACCTTGCAGCACCCACTGCGTATAGCCATTATCGGCAAAACGTGGCAGCCGGAAGTTCTGAATTGGGGCATTGGGAGTCATCTGCCCCCAAGCGGGGGCAGATAAACAAACAAGGAGTGTAAAAGAGAGGAATCGCGAAAAGCGCATGGACATAAAGAAACCCGGAGCAGTCTCCGGGTTCCAGTCTTAATTCACGAATCCTTTTTCGGAAGCACGGCCTTGATATGCAGGTCGCGCAACTGCTTCTCTGTCGCAATACCCGGGCTGGCAGTCATCATTTCCTGCCCCTTTTGATTCTTCGGGAAGGCGATCACGTCGCGAATACTGGTGCGCTGGGTCAAAATGGTGACCATGCGGTCGAGGCCGAAGGCGATACCACCATGTGGCGGTGCACCATATTCGAAAGCCTTGAGCATATATCCGAAGCGGCTTTCCACCACGTCGGCAGGGATCTTGAGCACGGCTTCGAATACCTTCTTCTGCAGAGCAGGCTGATGGATACGAATACTGCCGCCACCGAGCTCCACGCCATTGAGCACCAAGTCGTAATGCTGACCACGCACCGCCTTAGGATCGGAATCCAATAGAGGGATGTCTTCCGGCACCGGCGAAGTAAATGGGTGGTGCGAGGAAACGAAGCGACCTTCGTCCTCATCGAAGAGCATGAGTGGGAACTCAATCACCCAGAGGAATTTGTAATCGTTGGGATCGATGGTCAGCTTGCCACGCTTGACTAAAAGTTGAGCGGCATCGAGGCGCACACGCCCGAGAATAGTGCAGGCACGCTCCCACTCAGTCGCCGCGAAAAAGACGATGTCGCCGTCTTCCACCTGTAGCTGCTCCTTGATCGCCGCTTTTTCTTCTTCAGAGAAAAACTTAAGAATTGGAGATTTCCACTCGCCACCAACGGACTTAATAAACGCCAAGCCCTTGGCACCAAGCGCCTTAGCAGAATCCTCAAGGCTGCGAAGCTCTCCCTGTGTCAGATCGGCAAGCCCCTTGGCATTGAAGGCCTTGATCGCACCGCCAGAATCGAGGGTGCCCTTGAAGACCTTAAAGCCAGAATTCGCGAAAATGTCCGCGCAATCCTTCAGCTCCAAGTCGAAACGCATGTCCGGCTTATCGACACCGAAGCGATTCATCGCGTCGTAGTAGCTCATGCGCAAGAAAGGTGTTTCGATGTCGACATCGATCACGTCTTTCCAGACACGCTTCATCAGACCTTCGATCAGCTCATACATGTCCTCACGATCGATGAACGAAAGCTCGATATCGACTTGAGTGAACTCTGGCTGACGGTCCGCACGCAAATCTTCGTCACGGAAGCAGCGAGCCAACTGGTAGTAGCGCTCCACACCGCCCACCATCAGCATTTGCTTATATTGCTGTGGCGATTGTGGCAATGCGTAGAAAGCGCCAGGATTCATGCGGCTCGGCACCAGGAACTCGCGGGCACCTTCAGGGGTGCTCTTAAAGAGCATCGGCGTCTCGATTTCGATAAAGGCCTGATCATCCATGTAGTTACGGATGGCACGACTGGTGGCGTGGCGCATGCGTAGCATCTTGGTGTTGGTGGCACGGCGCAGGTCGAGGTAGCGATGCGTCATACGCAAATCTTCGCTCACCTTGTCGGCCGAGTCATCCATCGGGAATGGAGGTGTCTTGGAAACATTGAGAATTTCCAGCTCGACCGCATGTACTTCGATCTCGCCTGTTGCGAGCTTTGCATTGGCGGTGCCACCAAAGCGTTCTTCAACCTTGCCGGAAACAGCAATCACCGATTCAGGCTTAATCGAAGCAAACTGAGCTTCGAGGCCCTTATTTGCTGGATCGAGAACAATTTGAGTGAGTCCCTCGCGGTCGCGAAGGTCGACAAATAAAATACCGCCGTGGTCACGAACCGAATCGACCCAGCCACAAAGAGTGACGGTCGAGCCTTGGTCCGATGCACGGAGTTGCGAGCAGTGGTGGGTGCGTTTCATAAGAGCGGCGATGAAAACACCTTACCCCCTCGAAACAAGCACGAAATGGAATCAAAAACTACAGACTGCCTGGCTGGCTAGGACTGACGCCAATGCGCGATACGAGCGGCAACTTGATCAGGGCCAGGCATGCCGGGCTTGTCACGGGCCGCGAGGGCTTTGTCTAAATCAAAGGCTTGTATCCAGTCTTCGCCGAGGGCGGCGTGTATCTGGCTCACTTCGGAATACGGCAACTGGTTCAACGGCGTTTCCAATTTCTCGGAAAGTCCGACCAGTGCGCCGACGATGTGGTGCGCTTCACGGAAGGGCACTGCTTTATTGACTAAATAATCCACCACATCGGTCGCAAGCAAGGCGGGATCAGCGACGGCTTCAGCGCAGCGCTGAGCGTCGGCCACAACACCTGGCAAGCAAGCGGCGACGCAATCGAGTATCAACTTCGTTTGATCGAAGCTATCGAAGACTGGTGGCTTATCTTCTTGTAGGTCGCGATTATAGGTGAGCGGCAGGCCCTTGACCATGGTCAGCAGCATTTGCAAATTCCCAGTCAAGCGCGCGGACTTACCGCGAATCAACTCGAAGGCATCAGGGTTTTTCTTCTGCGGCATCAAGCTGGATCCGGTCGTGAAGGCATCTGGCAATTTGACAAAGCCAAATTCGGCACTGCTCCATAGAATAAAGTCCTCGCTCAACCGCGAGAGGTGCACTCCAATAGTCGCGCACGCGGAGGCAAATTCGATAAAGCTATCGCGATCGCTGACGGCATCCATGCTGTTTTGGGTCACCTGTGGCTGCCCCTGCGCGTCGACAAAACCGAGCTCTTTGGCCACAAATTCGCGATCGATGGGCAATGTGGTGCCCGCAATCGCCCCGGAGCCGAGCGGGCATACATTGGCCTGAGCCTTGACCGCTGCGATGCGTGTGCGATCACGCGCAAACATTTCGACATAGGCAAGGAGATGGTGCGCCATCGAAACCGGCTGCGCGCGTTGCAAGTGTGTATAGCCTGGAATGATGACCCGCTGAGTGCGATCTGCGAGGTCCACTAATGCCGCGATCACGGCTGCCAGCGAGGCGTCCACTTCGTCGCAAGCATACTTAAACCAAAGACGCATATCGGTGGCGACTTGGTCATTACGACTACGTGCGGTGTGGAGTTTCGCCGCCGCGGGCACCTCTTGGGTGAGCGCTTGCTCGATGTTCATGTGAACATCTTCCAGCGCAGGGTCCCAATTAAATTCGCCGGCTTCAACCTTGGCGAGAATCGCGTCGAGCCCAGCTTGAATGGCGTCGCGCTCTTCGGGGGAGATGATGCCGACATGCGCCAACATCGCGGCCTGAGCTTGGCTCCCTTGCACATCAAAGGGTGCCAACCGTTGATCAAATGATACGGATTCGCCGATGCGGAGCATCAATTCTGCGGGACCTTCTGAGAAACGTCCGCCCCAAGTTGCTTGCTTTTTTCCTTCTGCCATAGCTGCAGAGAATTTTGCGCCCTGCCCGCTTTGGCAAATCTAATTCTACCTTTTCACCGCCGCTGCATGATTTTTCGCAATAGTTCTAAAAGACGATTGCGCCCAAACAGTTCCTCAAAATACTTTCTCTCTTTTATTAGACCCGACTCCGGACAGATTTCCAATGAGCACAGAACCCAATCAAGACAGCCCTTTCGATAGCATAGAATCCGCGATCGCCGACATCGCCGCCGGTAAGATGGTCATTGTGACCGACGATGAGGCCCGCGAAAACGAGGGCGACCTGATCATGGCCGCTTCAAAAGTGACCCCGCAGGCAGTCAACCAAATGATTCTACACGCCCGCGGCCTGATCTGCGTGCCAATGATGTCGCACCAACTGCGCCGCCTCGGCATCAATCCAATGGCATCGGAAAACCGCGAGTCTCACCAGACCGACTTCACCATCTCGGTGGATGCTGCGGAAGGCATCACCACCGGCATTAGTGCCTACGACCGGGCAGAAACGATTCGCATCCTGAGCGATCCGAAATCAAAGTCAGACCAATTAGTGCAGCCAGGCCACGTCTTTCCCTTGCGTGCCAAGCCGGGCGGCGTGCTACAACGTGCCGGTCACACGGAGGCCGCGGTCGATCTCGCTCAACTCGCGGGGCTCAACCCCAGCGGCGTGATCTGCGAAATCTTAAATGAAGATGGCACCCTGGCGCGCTTGCCTGACTTGATCAAATTCAAGGCGAAGCATGACCTGAAGCTCATCTGCATCGCGGACTTGATCGAATATCGTCACACCCGTGACAAACTGATCGAACACGTGCTCACGAAACCTTTTGAATCTGAATTCGGCACTTTTGATCTGCACATTTTCCGCAGCATTCTCGACAATCGACAGCACCTCGCACTCAGCATGGGCGAGCTCAACGAAGCACCTACACTCGTGCGCGTGCAGAGCGAAAACTTGCTCGGCGATATCTTCCGCTCGAAGACATTGGGCGGCTATAATTCGCTGAACACAGCAATGGAACGTATCGCGCAAGAGGGCCAAGGCGTGCTACTCTACATCGAGCAACCGCAAGGTGGCATCCGCGTGATCGAAGGCAGCGATGATAAAACAGTCAAAGATGTCGGCCCCACGAAGATGGACTTCCGTGACTACGGAATCGGCGCCCAAATCCTAGTCGACCTGGGCTTGAAACAAATACGCCTGATGTCGAGCACCCAACGCAAAGTCGTCGGGATCGACGGCTACGACCTCGAGATTATCGAACAAATCGAGATTTAAGCGAATTTACACAGGTCTTTGCCGCGGCCACGTGGCAAGGACGCTCCCGCCGCGAGGAGATCCTAACTATTCGATATTTGGAAGATTCGGGTCTTTCTCGATGTGTTGCGGGAAGTTTTTTAACGCCCGTTGCAAGGAGTCCACGACCCGCTCTTCTGTAAGCTGGATGGCATCAAATATATTGGGCAGATCTTTACGCCAAAACATATTACCGGAGCTGGTTTCGTAAATCTCCAGCGTCAGCTGTAAGCGTGGGGCAAACATTCGCGCGGAATCATCGCGACGCGCCATCACCTCATTGTAGGGGTCGATATGGTCGAAGGGGTTCACGTGATGACTCACCGACTTCTTCCATTTAACAACGGCAAAAAAGTCGCTCGGCACCTCAGGCGCACTCATTTGAAAGCCTCGAGCGGCCAATCCCTTTACAATAGTTTGCTCAGAAAGCTCTTCCAGTAACAATTCTTCCGACGTCCGAAAGTCCATACCGGTGACTAAGGTATGTTTATAACTGAAGGTATCTAATGAGCTAAAATTGATTGTTTTAGTAAATTCCGAATTTTCGGGCGTGCTCATGCAGCCATTCAAAAGGCTCAACAGTGCGAGAAGGGGCAAAAGAAAAATGGTCGATTTCATGATAGCGTGTCCAAAGCGAATGTGCAGCAATTCAAGCCATTGAATATAATCGACTCCAGCAAATAAATGAATCGATGGATACTGAAGACAAATAGCTCACTCAAAGCGCTCAGAATGCCTGGAGCAAGGCCCCAACCCACATGAACCATAAACACTAGAAATATAAGGGAACACTCAGCTCAGCGACAATCGGGACACTTGCCCGAATAAATAACCTCGCCACCGGAAATATCAAAACCGACAGGAGGCTCAATCTTAGGCAGCTGCATCTTAATCGGCAGGTCATACACCTTTTCACACTCTCGGCAAATAAAGTGCGGGTGCGCATACTCCGCAGGCGGCTCATAGCGCTTAGGCTGCCCGGGAAATTCCACCCCTATGAGCTGAAAATTACTCACCAAGTCGCGAATCGCACGATCCACGGTGGCCGAGCCGAGCCGCGCAATCTGCTGGCGGCCCAGTTTCACGATTTCTTCGCGCGTCAATGGACGCCCCGAAGCTTCAATCACGGACATGATGACTTCTCGCTGCTGCGTCATACTCTAATCATTCGCCTCGAATTGTATTCTCCAAAACTCCCCCACACTCCCGGTAGGCGTCAGCTTAAAGACTAAATCGCGTTGCCCTTCAGCCGCAAGGGATAAACGATCACTGATGACCTCAGGCACCACCGTCATCCAGGCCTCTGCGTCTGACAAATCCTGGCTCCCTTCAAGCAACAAGCGAATCGGCGCGGCGGTATTGACCGACATTCCGAGCAAGTATGCACCTGCTTCAGTTCGATTTAAAGTGCGAACTGGACGATCGTTAGGATCATTGGGATCGGAGCCCGAAGCATATTCTTCGAAATCGCTCGCACCATCCGAATCACTATCCGCTGCATTCCCGGCAGACAAAGAGTGACGACCTTGCCATGCGGCAAAGGAGAGCGGAGCTGCGGGATCGCTCGATGCGACGATTTCAAAGCTCAGCAACACATCTTCCGCGGGCGCATAAGTGACACCTTCCAAAGTGCCGCCGCTCTGATAGGCGCGCAACTGCACCGAGCCCGTGGTCGCTCCTGAAGAGAGTTCCTGATTCGGCGGAAAGCCTGTCGAGACATCGGAAGGGCCACTGACCACTTCGATCAAAGGAGTCAAACCACTGCTAGTGCTCGCATGCAAGGGCACACTGGTATTGGGCAATTGATTCGCCACAGGCTCGAAGTAAATATGCTGCAAAGCATCGGCGACATAAAAGCTACGAACCACCGGTGTCGCGACCGCGTAATCACCGTCGCCCGCCTGAATGGCTTTCACCACCACCTGCCCCAAGCCACTAAAGCTCAAAACATCGTCCGTCACTGTCGCCGCGCCATCAATCACCTCGAAAGTCACCGGCAGCCCACTGGAGGCGGTCGCCGTTAAGATCAGATCTCCATCGAGCAGTGGGCGATTCGCGATCGAGTCAAAAGCAATACTCTGAGCCAAGCCCGAAGGCTCGACTTGATGCAAGACTCCGATCGCATCCAAATCAAGCCCCGCACTACCACTGGTAGGATAAGGATCCCAAATAGAATAACCGTTCGCATCCAGCGCAGTGCCATCACCCACGATATCCACTAGCCGAACGTAGCGTATATCTGCCAAATCCAGCGTCGGATAATTGAGCGCTAACTGCGTGCGAAACTCCGTCGAAAAATAAGGTGCATTGGGGTCTTCCTCTTCCAAAGCTTCGTAGGCGTATCGAAGTTGATCTAGATCAAAGGGAGTGCCATAGCCTTGGCGATATTTGCCGGCATAGCCGTGAAAAAGGTCGGCCGTAGTCGCTGCGCCCGCTTCGCGGTACGAATAATTAGGGAAACGAACGAAATGCTGGCCATCTGTAGAGACCTCCACCCATGCCAGTTCCAAAAATGTGTCGCTAAAAGAATTTTCAAAGACTACAAAATCCGGCCCATCGCCATTTTGAATGGGATGGGTAAATGTCAAAGTGATCTGCCCCCCCTGCCCAAGCGAAACGACATCGAAACTGTCCCCCACCGCAGGCCCCAGCGCTTTGACCGGAGTCTTCCATTGATCTGAAACTGCGCTGCCATAACTCAGATTCTCAAAACCACTGGCCCAAGCGACAATTGAGCTATCATCCATAGCAATGGCGGTGCTACCGGCCTGCCCTGCCGCGGGTGCAAATGGCCAGGTCTCATCGATGCCGGGATAGACGACCTGCCCCGAGAGCAGCCTCGCAAGGAGTAGCAGTCCAAAACAATAAAATCGAAGCGAGGCGTTCATATGATTCGTTACAGGTTAAAAATTAAGCTTCACGCCCAACTCAAAGGAACGCCCATCTCCCGGATAATAGAGCTCGTAACTGGCACTTTCCGCATAGAGCTGATCGAAGGCATTGTTCACCACAAAGAAGACGCTACAATGCTCCGAGACTCGCGCTTCAGCCTGCACATCGAAAAGATGATAGGCATCGACTTGAGGCAGTGAATTACTTAGATCTCCGCCCTGATAGCGCTCCCCTAAGTAGCGATGCGTCAGCTGCAATTCCAGCCAGTCGACCGGCGCCCACCAGACACGATTGACGCCACCGAAGCGCGGCACCAAGGGCACATGATTGCCGTCTCCGACGCCGGATCGAAGCTTCGTTTCGAGATAGTTCACTTGCAACGAGTAGCCCCAATGGCCTCGATCATAACGGTACGATAGATTCACACCGTAGCGATCTACGGGACCGAGATTGACGTTGAGACCGGTTCCCGACGGGCCGACCACCGTATCGTCGTAGGCGATCTCGTTTTTCATCTTGAGCAAAAAAGCCGTCGCGAAAAACTCATGCCGCCCCTGAATATACTTTAGGCCCAGTTCGTAATTATTGCCCTCCTCCGCATCCAAGGAATCGGCCACCTCTTGCGCCTGTATGGCTCCTTGGTAGGAAGCGCGCTCGTCAAAAACCGGATAGCGATACACACGATCATAGCCCGCCCACAAGCTCCAGTTATGGTGGAAGCGCCAGTTCATAGAAAACTCCGCCGCAAAGCCATTTTGATCGATGCGCTCATTGAAAGTGCCTTCTTCGACCGTATCCGGTGGCGACTTATAATTTGGGTTCGGCAACTCGCCTCGATTGGTCGTGCGAGTCGGGGTCAATTGTGTCGCATCATAAGTCTCAGAATCGACTTGGTAACTCACCCATTCTTGACGCAGGCCACCACTCAGGCTGAGCGAGTCGGACAGCGCTCTCTCTAATAAAAAATAAGGGCTGACACGGCTCTCCTCGAGCTCCGCTTGAGCGAGCACATAGCGGCGCTCCGATGTCAGAAAGCGTTGATTCGTCAAAGTATCGTAGCTCAAATCAAAGCCTAAGATCAACGCAGTCAGATCTCGCTCGAAGCGCAGCCGTGGTTTCAGGTTGTAACGCTCAGGCTGATTGAGATTAAAACTTTCAGTCGCATAGAAAGAGGACTCAATCGAGCGACGCTCGTAGCCTGCCAGCAATTCCCAGCTGCCCCAGTCACGTTGTCCATCGGCGCGAGTAGTTAGCGTCAAATAGCGCGTATCGCTGCCATCTAAGCCCGAAGAGGTGGAGCTCTGCGGATCACTCTGATAGAGTGCCTCCTCCAAGCCGCCTGGGTAGCCCAAATTTACCTCGCCCATACTCAAGCGTAGATCCACGTCGTCACCATTTTTTAAAGTATAGCCAGCCGCCAGATAGCCACTGCGTGATTCACTTTCTGAGGCCGCTCGGTAGCCCTCCGACTCCGTGCGATCCAGTCCCGCTCGCAAGCTCCAAGTGCCCTCTCCGAGTTCTGCGGCGAGCGAAGCCTGCGTCTGCCCAAAACTGCCTATGCGAGCAACTGTATTCAAACTGCTTTCAGTCGCTCGGCGTGTTTCAATCTTGATCACTCCCGTCAATGCCTTGTCACCATAGAGGACATTTTGCCCCCCTCTTAAGACCTCGATACTTTCCACTGAGTTGAGCGGCACTTGCTCCCAATTAATTCGTCCCATATCAGCGGGATTGAGCACTTGCCCATCGACTAGAATCAGGCTGCGTAAGCCACTGCCCTCCCCAAAGCCGCGCATATCGACTGAGGTAAAACCAGAGACTGTCGAAAAATAGAGATTGGCTTCCGCCTCTAAAAGCTCCGGAACGGAAGACGCTAACGAACGCTCGATCGACTCGCGCTCGATCCGCACAACATCTACAGGCACATCCAAGGGCTCTTGATCGAAATGCCTAGCTTGCACCACATAGGCACCTAACAGCTGCACCTCATCGGCCCAGCCGATACAGGGTGCCGCAAAAATCGCGCCCATGCAACAGGCGAAAACGCAAAGAGAGCGCAAGCATTCCAAACGCAGGAAACAGCTCACGCTCTCTGAAACTGAAAGGGCTCGCTTCAAGATTGACGACGACGGCTCAATACAAATCCAAGGCTCAACATACCCGCCAAGAGCGCATAGCTCGAAACCTCAGGAACCGCATAGCTGGTTTCGTAAGGTCCGAAACTCCATACATCCCAGGAGTTATCGGCAATAAAGCGACCGGGAGAGCCATAACTCAATTCCCCAGCTCCAACAGGTGAGCCATCAATCGAATCGGGCGCCGTCTCGCCGGCACCACTCACGGAGTTCCCACTTGCGGAGCCTCCAGCCACAAAATAGCCCCAGTAATCAAAATTAGTTGAAAAATCTCCATTAGTCTCCGACTGCGTCGCATAACTCAGCTGCGTCATATAAAAGCCGTCCGCAGCCGTACCAGCATAGAAGATCGACAAATCTGTAATGGCTGCGGCGACATCAATCAGCATTTCCGCGCCAGAAACTGTGTCGGCGGCACCGTCCCAATTGTATTGGAAGACGTAGCGCTCCGTAGTCGCGCCATCGTTGAAGTCGATGATCAAGCCCGATTGATTCGCGCCCGTGCCCACTTGATTCTCAACGGGAATGTCGATGAATCCAATCGCGTAGGACTGAACTGCAGTTGCTAGAAACGCGACAGAGGCCGCGATGAGTCGTATGTGTGTACTAAGTTTCATGATAAATCAGCATGATTGACCGGAACTACATTGGCTTCCTAAAAATCAATCGCCCTACCACTTACCATCGCGTCAACTAATTTGCAATCACCATATGATAATCGAGAATCAATCTCAATATGTATAAGGAAAACATATAGACCGAGTGAGACGCCCTACTAAAAATCAGGCCTGCGACGCGGCCCCACTCTTAGGCATAAACGCCATCTGCCACGAGCACATTGTCTGCTCGTACCACACGCTTATTGCCATCAGCCAGCACCAGAACCTTGGGCTTCCATGTTTTAGCCTCTTCTTCGTCCAATTGGGCAAAAGACATAATGACCAACAAGTCACCAAGTTCCCCCTTATGCGCCGCTGCGCCATTTAAAGAAATGGTGTGCGAGCCCTTTGGAGCCTCAATGGCGTAGGTCTCTAAGCGTTCGCCATTTGCAATATTCGCCACTAAGATTTTCTCGTAGGGGACCAGGCCAATTTGCTCCATCAGTGCGGCATCAATCGCGAGGCTTCCCTCGTAGTGAAGAGCGCGGTCGGTAACTTCTGCACGGAGCAGCTTGGACTTTAATAGTGTGACTTGCATGATTATATTCTGTTCGCGAAAGCTCGAATTGTCAAAAAGCCGCGCAGGTTGGTACATTTGCAAGCACTTTACAATTTCATTTTTCTAAGCAAAATTGGTATGAACAGTACAATCGAAGGTAAAGACCGACCCCTCTCCGAGCACACTTTGCACCCTGATGCTTCCACCTAAGCGATCAGCAATACTTTTACAAAGCGACAAACCAAGACCAAGGCCTTCATGAGAGCGACGACTGGAAGAATCCCCCTGCGTAAAGGCATCAAAAATTCTCCCGTGTTCTAAGAGCTCAGGTTTAATTCCCTCACCTGTATCCTCCACCACAAAAGTTAAACAAGCCTGATCGCCAGGTAATGGTGCATAGCGAACCGAAACGGCAACATGCCCCTTCGTGGTAAATTTAAATGCATTCAACAGCAGTTTACGCACAACAATACGAATTTCTTGCTCCGCACCACTCACAAGCTCAAGTAAATCTTCTGGAATGTCAGGCAAGACTTCAACCGCTTCAGGAACTTCGGACTCCGCGATCAACTTCAAGACTAGAGTTGCTGGATTAAAGGCGTTCAGCGATATCTCACTTTCAGTCATCGTCATCTTCGCATACGTCAAAATGTCCTGCACATGCTCAAAATATTTTAAGCCACACGCTCGTATCGTATCTACATACTCCGCCTGCTCCTGATCGAGATCCGTGCCATCTAGCAATTCCAAAAAACCAAGAATCCCATGCATGGGCGTATTTAACTCGTGGCTGACAATTTCTAGAAAATTATTTTTAGCAGCGTTTACATCTTCACGAATCACTGTCTCATGATTAGACTTCAAAAAGTAGCTCTGAAAACACTCCTCAACGACAGTTTGAATATGATCCAAGTCAAAGGGCTTTTTCAAATACTCCGATGCCCCAAGGCTAATCGCTTGGCGAGCTGTCTCCAAAGTCTCATATGCAGTGAGCACGACTACTTCAGTATGCGGATCAATCTTTTTAACTTCTCGCAAGACATCAATCCCACTGATTCCTCGCATACGTATATCTGTAACCACCACATGAAAGGAAGTATCACGGGCAAACTCAAGCGCTTCTTCCCCCGAACTAGCGATACTCACCTCGTAGTCATCGCCAAAAATCATATTCAAAGACTGACGCGGCCCTTCTTCGTCATCGACGACCAATAAACGCTTGATTGTTTTCTCTGATGCAAGGGCTAGCATAGTGTAAGCTTATTAACTAAGATTTTTACTAATACGTCGAAGCAAACAAAAAGCTCAAGCAAAATCAAACTGTAAGCGTAAAGCTTCCAGAATCAGCCCCGAATCAAAAGGTTTTTCAAGGACTGTAGAATTCACGCTCAAGTCAAATTTCAACTGAGCCATAGCTGCTTGCATGTGCGTCATATAATAAAGGCGAAAACCAGCTCCAGCTTTAATGCCTACAGCTCTCAAGCGTTCCAAATCACTCGCATCCTCTCCATAGGCATCTACATCAAGAAAGATGCCGTCAAACTCACCACTCTGAATCAGAAAAATCGCTTCAGCCACTCCTTCGACTGGCTTGAAGCAACAGAACTCTCCCGCAAGTAACTCAAGCGCCTCACTGACCGCTGGATAAGGATCCAACACGAGCATAACAGGCCGTAATAATTGCTCCAACGGTTGAAAATCTGCACAGGCCGCCTGAATCAAAGACTGGGCCAAGGCCTCATCCTCCTGATCTATTTGCGATATTAAGGCCCCGGCCGTCTGCTCCGGATCCAGGCAATGCGCAAGCGCACGTTGAAGTAAATAGCGCACACTGCGTGGTGATTTAGCCGTAAAGATACAGGCACAAGAGTACGCATCTAATGCGGCAAAAGAACTAACATCTAGACCTAAGGGATCTGCGGCAACTTTTAACGCTCGCAGCAATCGCCCTGCCTCGGAGCGATCTTCTAAAACTGCGACCGTCCAAGAAGTGCCGCGAGATTCGGCACGAAATACGGAACGCTCCACCTGTAATAATAGTCTCTCACGCTGCGCGCTCAAATCATGCAGCACAAAAGCCGTCACGGCGTTTCCAGCCTCAATCTTTAAACGGCGTGCTTCCGCATAGAGTAGCTTCCCTTCGACTTCGATATGCAAGCGCAGCGACTCCTGCGACTTCAATGCTTGCTCCGCAAGCGCAGAACGCAACAGATCTGCGCCTGAAGTACCCAGCAACCGGGTCGCCAATTTGTTCTTAATAATCAAATCGCTCGACCCTCCCAAGCAAACGATTCCGAGTGGCAATTGATTGATCAGATATTCAAATATACGCAACTTGTCTCGCCCCTGACGATGCGTCTTAGCATTCGCATACGCAAGCGATACAAACTCACTGATCGCGCCAATCCACATCAAGTCCTCGGTATTAAAAGGCCTCCCCTGCTCGTTGCCCGAAAATCGTATATAGCCCTGATCCTCTCCAGAACTCAATGGTACGACCAAACTATCCATGACAAAGTGCTCGCCGACGTCCTCATCGGGAATCGAGCGCATATCCGTATCTAATTCCAAGAAGCCTGCATAATCCGTATCCTCGGAAACAATACGCTCGAGTGCAGATCGAAACGCATCAAAATCATTGAATTCACTCATTGCCGCCGCGAATCGACGGAAAGGAATCAAGCCCTTAGGTATAGCCTTAGAAGAACCGGAAGTCTGAGTAGTATGTTCAATCATATAAAGCAATTATTTAACAACGGGAAGTGAGACAGTAAATTCGGTCCCCCGACCTAAAATCGAACTCACCGTAATATTACCGCGATGACGTTCAATAATTTTAGTCACAATGGCCAAGCCTAAGCCTGTCCCACGAGTACGCACGCCCGTGCCAGTATCTCTGGAAGTAACAAATGGCTCAAAGATAAACTTCTGCAAATCTTTAGGAATCCCTGGGCCATCATCCTTACATTCGACAATTAACCAATCATGCCCATTTTCTGAATCTCGCCCCGTTTTCAGATCGGTAACAATCGTAATCTGCCCGGGCTCATTGCGCTCACTCCACTCGGAGATCGCATTGATTGAATTCTCCAGCAGATTGCGAAAAACTTGCACTAATTGCTCCGAATCCCCCACTAACTGAGGCAATTCCTGCGAGTGATGTACAGCGACCTCGATCCGCTCCGTCTGTAAGTTAGGCTCTACAATGGACAAGGCCTCAGCTAAAACATCCTGCACCTGCACTGCACGAAACGAACCATCCGTATTATGCGCAAATGCGGACACCCCTTCCACGACTGAGATCACTCGCTTAACATCCCGCTGCACCGTCTCACTAAAGCTCGGATCGAGTCGCAATGATTCGGGCTTTTTCTTCAACAGCGAAGCTAAGGTTTTAATCGAAACCAAAGGGTTGCGTAATTCATGCGATAAGCCCGCCGCCATCGTCCCTAATGTGACCAATTTCTCGACTTGGTTCGAACCTTGCTCGATCTCACGCATCTTAATCGATAAGCCCAGTTGCGAACAAATATTCTCGACCAACAAGTAGTCCACCTCTCCCAGCACGGTTTGGTGCTTCCCTTTGCCTAAGACCAAAAATCCATAACATTCAAAGCGTCCGCGCACGGGCACGACAATATCCTCCGGCCAAAGGATGCGCCGCTCAATCCCCTGACTGAAATATGCCATCTTAAAGTCTTGGGAAGCTAGAATGGCCTCTTCCACATGAAAAGATTTCGCATGCCGCTCAAAAGCATCTAGTAAAAAGTCAATTCGCTCGGGGCTAAGACGGGGGCACCACTTACGTGAACCATTGGAACCACGGCAAACGAAGTCGAAGTCATGAATCGAGCGTGTATACAGTGCCACGTCTGCAATGGACAGCACTTCGGAGATCCGCCCGACGACATAGTTAAACTGCTCCTCTAAATCGCCCTCCAAATCAACTTGTTCCGACAAATCACGCAAGTCTGCCCGAAACGCAAACCGCTTAGCGAGGAAACGGTCATGGAGAAATTGGTTGAAAAGATCATTCACATAGGGCCCCAGCGCTAAAAGAAAGATCGATAACAGACTAAAAAGCACCCACCAGAACAGCACATGATCAGGATAAAAATCATCATAAATCGAATGCATCAGTGCCACTAAGCCAAACGATGTGATACCAGAAAAAATAATCGCGATCACAATTAAACCAAATACGCGAAAGGACATCTCACTAAAATCCAAAGCTCTGAATTTCAACATCGAATACCCCAGCCCTAAAATATAGAAAATAACTGCGGCATGTCCGAACGGAGCGATGGGTATATCTAACCACAAAAAGAAATTTGTCGTCCCCCCTAAAAAGCCAATCACGGTGCCAAAGGTGATATAGCGCAACTGATTCTTCTTATCGATTTCAGCACGTCGGTATTCTGAAAAAAGCAAACCAGATCCAAAAATCACCATAAAGATATAGCCGCCGATGTAGGGAAAAAACATACTACCTGGCACAGGCCAGAATTCAAAGCCTCCCCTCGGCTCAAGGTCCACGACCACAAAATCTGAAATATTAAAACAGAGCAGTATGGCTCCAATCGCATAGCCTGCAATCACATGCCTCTGTAAATAAAAACGCCCCGTCAAATTTACAGCAAAGTGAAAATAAGCATAAGGCACCATAATAGAGCCCGCAACCAGCACATGTACCCAAAAAAATGCATCCGACCGCTCGCTCGAAACCAGCCACATCATGTGCCCGAGTGACCATACAAAAATCGAAAAACTAAAAAAGCAAAAGGCGAGGTTGCGCCCTTTAAAATAGAGATTCCCCTTCGCGATGACAGCGACTAGGAAAAATAGCGACAACAAAGAAATCAGAAAGGAACTGACGACTAGATACGCAATCATTTGATAGAAGACACCAAGTTTGCCTGCTCCCCAAAGGACCTAAAGACATGTGTTTTATCAAAGCCTCCTTGTCGCATAATTTCGACCAATTCATCTTCGCTATAGAAAATGTAATGCCCCTCATCCTCTTTGAGCTGTAAAACTCCAGCAGCGCTCAATAAATTACGCGCAGACTCCACAGCCTCCTCACTATTGGTCTCGCCTAAAAAGCCCTTATAAATAAGCGAAAGATCACAATAAGGCTTCATGCTGGAAAGAATGATACGCCCATCAGGTTTCAAAACGCGGTATAATTCCTTCACCAGAAAGACGGGATCTTTCAGATAAGAAATTAAAAGACTACAGCAAATACGATCTGCAGATTGATCCGCTAAGGGTAAGAGCTTCTCTTGGCTCGCATCGATACGATCCAGATCAAAACGGTAATACATCCGATTAAGATTCCTCAGAGCTGGTCCACCGCCCTCATTTGCTATCGTAGAGTGCCTGCGCGCGGCTTCAGAAAGCCCCTTACCAGTCAAATCGAGACCAAAATACGTAGCGGGTGTTTTCCAGTTCACAGCCGACTGCGCGATCAAATCACGCAAACACCAAGCACCAAACATACCATTGCCGCAACCACAGTCCAAATAGACCGCCCCCTCAGTAGGGCTGCCAAGGCAATCCGCAATCAGTTTGAGGTAATCTTTATACGCGCTAACCGACTCCAGCATTTTATACTTATCGAGGTAGCTATGCCAAAAATCAGCCTCAGACTCACGCTTCGGTGCGACCGCACGCAAGCGATTACGCTCCACTTTATTCTGCTTAAAGACCTCTCGTTTATTGGGTTCAGCTACATCCTCCAACTCTTCTTCGCGCGGGAAGCGTCCATGCTTCGCAACGAATACCGCAGCAAATATAGTCTTTAGCGCCGCCTGTGGATTCTCCATCATTTCGTGCATCACGCCCTTAACTTCACGTATTTGCACTCGATTCGCGCCCTCAGCCAATTGCTTTAATTTCTCGAAATCTACCCATGCATCTTTTTCTGCAGCAAACATGAACACATCGCACTTTGCTTTCAAAAAGTCATCTCGAGTGCCCACACTATCGTGCATATTCTCATCCACGCTAGTTTTCAAAAATTGATCGATATTCACATCATGCCCCAGGATGTCGCCCACACCTTGTTCCACCCCGGAAACATACACATCAATGATATCTTTTTGGCAAATGAGTGTAATCGTCTCCCGGAAATCGACAATACCGACAAGGCAAATCAAGCGCTCTATCCGAGCGTCCAAGCTCGCGGCGCGTATGGCACAGCGCGCGGACATACTGTTCGCCTGCAAAATGACTTTCGAGTGACCGTACTCGGTTTCTAAATAATCAAGTGCAGCCAGAATGTCGGCCACCGCACCCGGCAGTGTGTAATCGACGATCTCTCCTTCACTCTCTCCGATGTGATTGGTGTGATCAAACCGTAAAACCCTTAACCCGTTTTGCGCAAAGACATAGGACATTTGTAAGTTGTTCTTTTTAGACTGTCCATATTTGGGCGCCATCACCACAAAGGGCGCATCTGGCGCCGCCGTGCTCAATGCATCAATGAAGCCCACCATCTTCTTACCGCTGCGAGATGGAAATACGACGACTTTACTTTGAATAGTCGAGTGATCAGTAGCACTTGTAGTCATCTATAAAATTGCTCAATAATTAATCTCCTATCAGATTCATAGGGCCGCCAACATACAAATAAAAAATAATTGTAATGAAACTTAATGAAATAATGGCAACTAATACAAATTAGACATTATAGTTGCACCGCATTAAACTATGGACGTATTTTCCCTAGCTCTACTAATTATTTCGTGAGTCATTTTCTATTCATTAGAGACGAGCCATCCATCCCAGCTAAGCTACGGGAGGTTTTTTCGGCTCCAGAGGACCGAATCGTCATACGGCAATCAGCACTTGAAGCGAAATCTTCGCTCGCGCGCAGCGCCTTTGATGCAGTGGTCATTTACTCGGAAGGCACAGAGCTAGAGCTCAAGCGCACGCTCTGCGAAATACGCGAGCTCACAGAACAGATCCAAATCGTCGTCTTAACACCCGAGTATAACTCAAGCCTAGAAAACACTGCCTTTGAGAATCGTGCCGATCTTTATTTCGCGGAGCCGATCCCCTCAAAAACACTCGCTCGCGTGTTGATGAATCAACACGAAAACAAACAAGGCAACACGCCCAGTAGTATGCAGGACTGGGGCAATCATTCACAACAGCGGAGCTCCAATATCAGCCACGCGACATCGACTCTGAACGTACTGCGCGATCTCTCGCACATATTGAGCTTCAGTTTGGATTATAAAGCCTTTACCCAGCACTTCATCCTCAAGCTGCGAGAACACATCAGTTTCAGCCGCATCGGCATCTTTCTAGAGAGTTCCGCCAAGCAATCCTTAGTCAAAAATAAGCAATCGAAACATCTCACATGCATTGCCTCACTCGGCTTGCCCTCCGACTTGGTGGACTGCTTTCAACTCAGTCGAGAAGTTGGCATCGGGCGCGAGCTGACAGAATATCCTCGTATTTTACACAAAGAAAGCGGTACTCGCAGCCAATTCACACACGGTAATAGCGGGAGCGCTAAAGAGTTCTCAGTCCTCGGCTGCCACTTAGCGATCCCGATCACAGATCGAGAAGAAATCATTGGCTTGGCGGTATTAAATGGCCCCGTGACTGGTCGCGACTACACCGAAGACGAATTGGAGCTACTCTACCTGCTGATGGAAGAACTAGGCTTGGCAATCCGCAATAGCCGCCTACACAGCGAACTTGCGCACCATGGGCAATTAATCGAAAACGTCATGCACTCCATGTCGAGTGGTGCGATCGTCTTCAGTGAAAATCTAGACATTCTTTACATGAACGACGCGGCCAAGCGCTTTCTTGATCTCGGTCAAAACAATCCCGACCGTCGTATCGAATTCGCAGAACTTCCCCCCAAACTGGCGAAGCCAGTGCACCGTGCGGTCGAGAAAGGTGAACTGCTAGAGCCTTTTAAAATCGACGGCTTAGAACCAGACGAGGTGTATCAAGTCTCGATTTTCCCCTTCAGCCAAAAGGGGGAACTGATGCGCCTACCGCGCCCGACGATGCTCATAATAGAAGACTTCACTAAAATTGAAGCCAGCAAAGAAAGCGCTCGATCAGATACCAAGAACCAAACAATCAGTCTGATTGCCGAGCGATTCGCCCACGAGATACGCAATTCTCTGGTGCCGCTATCGACACATGCTCAATTAATCGACAAAAAGATCCAACAACCCAAGTTTCAAGCTTCGCTTAAATCGGCCATGCTCAAAGAAACCGCGAGAATCAAACGCCTCAGCGAGCAAATGCTCTATATGGCGCAATCTTCTCAGGCAGGGGGGAGTGAAGTGCAACTCAATGTTATCATCCAAAAGGCATTCCAACGCGCTCGTACCCAGACAGACAATACACTCGCGGAACTAAAAATTGAAAACCAGCTAGAGTCCTTAGCGTCACTCACGCTAGAAGCCAATCCTGAGGCGCTCACCCATGCATTCGAAGAACTATTCTTAAATTCGATTCAAGCCAATCCAGACGCACAAATCATTCAAGTTGAGATCTGCCAGGATCTCACGGGCAAGCGTCTGGTCCGCTTACGTGACGGAGGCACCGGCCTGACAGAAGATTTAGTCAAGCAGGCAACCGAAGCTTTCTATACGACGCGTCACACCGGCGTAGGCTTAGGACTCTCCGTCGCTCAAAAAGTGATTACCGAGCATCAAGGTGAGCTGAAACTCAATTCCCGAACTCAAGAACGCAACTGGGACATCGAAATCGAATTCCCCTCCTACCGTATCCACGCTTAATTACATGAAACCATTGCAACGCCCTCTCTTCACCCTTGGTCTTTCTTTGCTCGCCTACGTATCCACCGATGCCGCAGCCACACGTGTCGCTTTCATTGATCCCTTTGCCACCGCACGTGGCAATGCATTTACCGCCACGGCCGACAACCCTTCCGCCGTGTTCTACAACGCTGCAGGCCTCACACAAGTCGAAGGCACGCAAGTTCAAGGCAATGTGTTCACGATTTCGCTCGGCTACGAATATAGCAGCTCCAGTGGTAACGACTCCCTAGACGATAGCTATCAAGCCATCCCCAGCGCATTCATTTCCCATAAGTTCAAAGACACTCCGATCGCACTCGGATTTGGCATGTATGCACCCTTTGCACTCGGCACCGACTGGGGCGATGACGCAACATTTACAGCAGCTTTCCCCAACCCAGAATCCGCCGTGCCTCACAAAGCGGACTTAACTTACGTGAAGTACCACGCAGTGGTCGCGTGGCAGATCTCAGAGAGCTTTTCCTTAGCAGCGGGGCTGTCCTTTGACGACACGGACATCGACATCCAAACAAATGCATTGAATTTCGACGGTCAAGACAGTGCAATAGGCTATTCACTGTCCGCCCTGTGGCAACCTAGCGAACAGCACAGCTTCGGTCTAAACTACCAAGCGAAAACAGAAGTTAGCTACGACGGCACAGTTTCAGGTCCCGCGGTATCCGCATTACTCTTACAAAGTTCAGTCGATACCACAGCTGACTTCAGCTACCCCGAATCAATAGTCTTTGGCTATTCCTATCGTCCCAGCGAGCACTGGAATTTTGAATTTAATTTGGATTGGACGAATTGGGACCGCGTAAATGAGCTCGAACTTAAAGGCACGCCCTTTGCCTACACACTCAACTGGGAGTCGGCCTTTATTTGGGAGCTGGGGCTCACCCGCTACTTCGACAATGGCTGGCAAGTGAGCGCAGGCTATACCTTCGTCGAAAACGCCGTGCCCGATTCATTCCTGCTTCCGATCGTCCCCGACTCGGATCGCCACTTCCTCGCGATCGGCCTAGGCCGCAGCTACGAAAATCTGAGCTGGCAAATCACCTACCAACAAGCCTTTGCCAGCGAACGTAAACTGACTGGCAATAAGACTTCGTCAAGTATCGATGGTAGCTACGATCTCGACAGCCAAGCGGTGGCGATATCACTGAATTACAGATTCTGAGACAGGCGAGCCAGAGCCTCAAGACAGCGAGCCGATCAGGGTGCACAGGACGCTCTGGACGCTCGAGACCAAACGCTGGCACTATTCCATCGCACTGCCGACATTCGGATAGCTACCCAGCCACTTGACCAGTGGGCAATGCCCCTCTAGATCCGCCAGCGCCGCCTGCACATTGGCATCTTGATAATGGCCGATCAGATCGATAAAGAAGTAATAATCCCAAGCTTTTTTACGACTGGGGCGCGATTCGATCTTGCTCAAATTAATGCCACGAGTCGCAAAAGCGCGCAGTGCTTTCTCCAAGGCGCCACACTCGTCGCGCAAAGAAATCACTAGGCTGGTCTTATCTCGTCCGCCTCCGAGTGGCTTGGCTCGCGTCTTACCGACCACCAAAAAACGCGTCACATTGTCATCACGGTCTTGTATGTCGCGGGCTTGAATCGGCACCTCATAACGCTGCGCAGACAAGGCACCTGCAACAGCAGCCACGCCTTCGCTAGTCTTCGCGGTGAGCACGGCTTCAGCGGTGCTCACAACATCAATTAGCTCTGCGTTGGGCAAATGACGGCGCAGCCAATCGCGACATTGCCCCAGCGCTTGATCCTTTGATCGCACCTCTCGAATCGCTTCGATGGGCGATTGAGAGATCAAGCAATGATCAATCGGTAGGTAAACTTGCGAGCAAATGTGTAGATTAGACTCGACTAGCATGTCCATCGAGTGGAAGACGGCGCCTTCAGTTGAGTTTTCAATCGGCACTACACCGTAATCCGCGGCCCCGGATTCGACCTCGGCAAAGACGTCGGGAATCGTCTTGATCGAGCGATAATCGAGGCTGACCCCAAAATTGCAGATGGCGGCCTGATGGGTATAAGTCGCCTCGGGGCCGAGGTAGCCAATCACCAGCTTTTTCTCCAAGCCGATCGAGCCAGAAATCACCTCGCGATACACAGAGCGTAAGGTTTCGTTCTTAACCGGGCCGGGATTCAGCGTGCATACTTTTGCCATGACCTGTGCCTCACGCGTGGGGTCATAATAGTCGGCCCCGTTGGCATGCTTAATCTGCCCAATCTCACCGGCATGCTTAACTCGCTGACTGAGGAGTTCGACAATGTTCAAATCAAGGGCGTCCACCTTTGCGGGATCGGTTGCCTGCGCGGCAGGGTCTAGCCCCGCAAGCATCAATGCTCGGTAAATCGCCTGCAAAGTCGCGTCAGAAAGCGGACCGGGGTTAAATTTCGCAACCTTTGCAAGCACGGTAGTCTCGTCAGCCCCCCCGTCGTTCAACACACGTTGATTAAGCAGCTCCACCACTTGGCGGTCGATGGCATCAATCGCATCGCGATTGCGCTGTAGTTTCACGTTGATATCTTCAGGCATCATAATGCAGTGTTTTCGTTAGATTCAGATTCGATGGCCGCATCACTCTCGACGTTCTCCCGCTGCCAGTCCACTTCGACAAATTTCTCATCCAGCGCGAGCTCATCTGACTTCGGCTCTTTCGACAGGCCCACATCTTCGTCAGAAATCTCATCGGGTTCGTCTTCGCTGCGGCGCATCCACTCATCGATCTGATGATTGCTCAAGACATCCGAGGCGGGCAGCTCCTCCAGCTCCCGGATACCGGTGAATTCTAAAAACTTATCAGTGGTGCCATACTGAATTGGCCGACCAGGCAACTCTGCGCGACCAGTCACAATTACCAGCTCGAGATCAATTAACTTATGTAGCGCACTATCCACGGACACCCCACGAATCGCCTCCATCTCCGCACGTGTCACTGGCTGACGATACGCCACGATCGATAAAGTCTCTAAAGCGGCCGGGCTGAGTTTCATCGGCCGTGGAGCGCCACGCAGCACTCGCACAAACTCTGCAAATTGCGGAGCGGTCACCATTTGATAACCATTAGGCCCTTCCACGAGGCGGTAGGCTTTATCCTTTACTTCCGCTTCCTCGCGCAGCTGCAGCAAAGCATCGCGAATTTGCGCTTGTGTCACCAAACTTGGCACTTCCAGTGTCGGGCTTTCTTCGCCCTCCTGCTCTCTGGCATCTTCCTGCGCTTCGCTCAACTCTTGATGGTAACGGACGAATACCTTAACCACATCTTTAAGCAAAATCGGTTCGGCAGTCGAAAGCAACAAGGCCTCTAAAGTCTTTTTCAGGTCAAAATCCATATAATGGCAGCCACTAGATTCAATAATATCGTCGGTTAAAAGCAAAAAGGGTATTGTCGTTTGCGTCGCTATTCATTGAATTCTTCGCTTTTCTGCAATGAGAAAGACTTTTCGACTACATTTAATTTAGAATTTATCAATTATGGCTGATATAACAAACCGCCCGCACTCCTCAATCGTCGTTGACGGAAACGACCGCGCCCCCGCACGCTCTATGTTACGCGCGGTCGGATTCCAAGATGAAGACTTTAAGAAGCCTCAAATCGGGATCGCCGGCTCTCCCAGCGACTTGACTCCCTGCAACATGCACCTCGGGGAACTCGCGGAGCACGCCACCAAAGGCGTCAACCAAGCAGGTGGTAAAGCCGTCAACTTCAGCACAATCACCGTATCCGACGGCATCAGCATGGGCACTAAAGGCATGCGCTACAGCTTGGTCTCACGCGATGTGATTGCCGACTCCATCGAAACAGTGGTCGCGGCCGAAGGCTTTGACGGCCTTGTCGCGATCGGTGGTTGCGACAAGAATATGCCAGGCTGCATGATCGCGATCGCGCGCCTCAACCGCCCAGCGGTCTTTGTCTATGGCGGCACCATCCTACCGGGCCTGATGCCACACGACGAAGAAGAACAACGCAATCCAATGGATATCGTATCGGTATTCGAAGCCGTCGGCAAGCACGCCAAGGGCGAATTGACCGACGAAGAACTGAAAGAAGTCGAGAAATACGCAATCCCCGGCGCAGGCTCTTGCGGCGGCATGTATACCGCCAACACAATGGCCAGTGCAATCGAAGCGCTCGGCATGAGCCTACCTGGCAGCAGCGCACAAGTCGCCGTCGGCGAGCCGAAGCGTAAAGACTGCGAAATGGCCGGCGCAGCGGTGCTCAAGCTACTCGAAAAGGGCATTAAACCACGCGACATCATGACGCGCAAGGCCTTCGAAAACGCGATCACTACCTGCTTGGCGCTGGGTGGTTCCACGAATTTGATTCTGCACCTACTCGCGATCGCACACTCCACAGACGTGGACCTAAGCATCGATGATTTCAAGGAAATCGGCGAGCGCGTGCCCCTACTGGCCGACTTGAAACCATTCGGAAAGTATAACATGAGCCACCTGGTCCGCATCGGCGGCATCCGTCCGATGATGAAAATGCTGCTTGATCGCGGCATGCTTCACGGCGACTGCCTCACCGTGACCGGCGAGACTATCGCCGAATCGCTCAAGGATGTACAGCCCTACGCCAGCTTCCCCGACGAGCAAGACATCATTCGCCCCTTCGATCAGCCGATCAAAGAGACCACTCACCTACGCATTTTGCGTGGCAACCTCGCCCCCGGCGGCGCCGTCGGCAAAATCACTGGTAAAGAAGGCCTCCACTTCAAGGGCGTGGCCAAAGTTTACGAAGGCGAAGAAGAAGCTCTCATCGGTATCCTACGTGGCGATGTAGTCGCTGGAGACGTAGTCGTGATCCGCAACGAAGGTCCCGTCGGGGGCCCCGGCATGCGGGAAATGCTCTCACCCACCAGTGCAGTCGCCGGACGCGGCCTCATCAAGGAAGTCGCCCTCATCACCGATGGTCGTTTCTCTGGTGGTAGCCACGGTTTCGATGTCGGCCACATCACTCCCGAAGCCGCCAAGGGCGGCCCGATTGGCATCGTCAAGAGCGGTGATCAAATCGAGATTGATGCGGTCAAGAACACCATCAATCTATTGATCGACGATGCGGAATACGATGCGCGCATGGCAGCCTTCAAGCCAACCGGCGCTGGCTCCAAGCGCGGCATTCTCGGTAAATACGCAGCCACCGTCGCCACCGCCTCCGATGGCGCCGTGACCGATAAAGATCTATAGCCGCACTTCCTAATTCTAAATTTCTAATTCTAAATTCATACAGCCATGTCCTGGGACCGTTTCACTAAGCACTATCTAAATATCAACGAGCTCGATTTCGCGATCGATATCAGCCGCATCGACTTCGGCGATAATTTCTTCGCCGAAATGGAGCCACGTATGCAAACCGCTTTCAAAGCGATGCAAGCACTCGAAGCGGGAGCGATCGCCAATCCGGATGAGGGCCGCATGGTCGGCCATTATTGGCTGCGCAATGCCGCACTCGCACCCAAACCAGAACTCACCGCAGAGATCGAAGCCTGTGTTGCTAAGATTAAAAAGATCGCGGCCGATGTGCACAGCGGAGCCATCAAAGGCGCGGCAGGCGCCTTTAAGAACTTATTAGTGATCGGAATCGGCGGCTCCGCACTCGGCCCGCAGTTTGTAGCCGACGCACTTGGTGGCCCCAAAACTGATAAGATAAAGCTCTTCTTCTTCGACAACACCGACCCCAATGGACTCGATCGCACACTGGACGCGCTCGATGGCCAGCTCGGAGAAACACTCTCAGTCGTCATCTCTAAGTCGGGTGGCACACCGGAAACTCGCAATGGCATGCTAGAAGCCACAGCTGCCTATACAGCAGCAGGGCTCGACTTCGGTCAGCACGCGATCGCCATCACCGGCGAGGGCAGTAAACTGCATCAAGTCTCCAAAGAGGACAACTGGTTAGACTTCTTGCCCATGTGGGACTGGGTAGGTGGACGCACCTCCGAACTTGCAGCCGTGGGGCTGTTTCCCGCAGCCATCCAAGGCCTCGACATCGATCGCATGCTCGCGGGCGCGAAAGCGATGGACGATGTCACACGTTCTACAGAGACCGCCAGCAACCCTGCTGCCCTACTCGCACTGATGTGGTATTTCGCCACTGACGCAAAAGGCGCCAAAGACATGGTGGTGCTTCCCTACAAGGATCGTCTCATGCTCTTCTCGAAGTATCTGCAGCAACTCGTCATGGAGTCACTCGGCAAGGAACTCGACCTCGACGGCAAAGTCGTTCACCAAGGCATCGCCGTTTACGGCAACAAGGGCTCCACCGACCAGCACGCCTACGTGCAACAACTACGTGAAGGTGTGCATAACTTTTTCGCCACCTTCATTGAAGTGCTCAAGGACCGCGATGGCGACTCGATCGAAGTCGAATCCGGCACCACATCGGGTGACTTCCTGCAAGGCTTCTTCCTCGGCACACGCGATGCTCTATACGATAATGGTCGCCAATCGATCACACTCACCATTCGCGAAGTCACTCCCGAGGCCGTGGGCCAATTGATCGCACTCTTCGAACGTGCCGTCGGTCTCTACGCCAGCTTGATCAATATCAACGCCTACCACCAACCTGGCGTGGAAGCTGGCAAGAAGGCGGCAGCGACCGTCCTCGAGCTCGAACAACAAGTGATCGAGCACCTGAAAGCTCAAGCGGGCAAAAAATTGGACGCAGTCAGCATTGCACAGAACTTGAACCTTGATGCACAGACTGAATTGATCTTTAAATTACTGAATCGTCTCGCTGCCAACCAGCGTGGGATTGCAGTTGAAGCGAAGAGCCCCATCCATCAGTCACTTTTTTATTCTGAATAATTTAGCCAGAACCCCCCAATAAATAAATGAATAGTCTATCCATGATACTCCGTATCCTCGCAATCGTAGCTGCACTCGCAGCAGCCGCCCTTTTCTTCGTTGGCAAGGGAAAACTTGCCGAACAACACGCAGCTCAAGTTAAAGCAGAGCAAGCCACTGTAGCTGTTCAGGCGGAATTAAGCACCGCCAACGAACAAATCGGCAAACTGGAAACCAACCTCAAAAACGAACGCGAATCACTCGCCGACGAGAAGCGTAAGCTCGAAAGCGTGCGCTCTGAGATGTACACAGCCAAGCAAGAAGTCAGCCGTAGCCAACAACAACTGAGTGAAAGCAAAAAGGCGATCCGCGAGCTAGAAAGCGCCGCCCAACGCCTACGCGCCGACCTACTACAATCGGAGCAAAACTTGATCGCAGCTAATAAAGAAAGTGAACTCGCTCAACTCAACGAGCGCATCGCTGAGCTGGAAAAATCAAATGCCGACTTCAAAGAATCCTTAGATCGTGCCCAAGAGCGCCTCGCCAACAGCCGTGCGGCTGGTGCAAAAAGCGCCTCCAACGGAGTGCTCACAGCAGGTAGCGGCAGTTACAGCAGTCACTTCTCGCCAACTGCATCACAGCCACTGCCGCAAGCAACGATCGGAGCCGAAACAACAGTTCAATCTCTGAGTACAAAAAATGGTCTCATCGTACTCGCCAACACGACTGAGCTCGCTCTAGCCCCAGGTGCACAAGTGACTGTCATAAAAGACATGAAGGCTCTCGGTAAGATTCAAGTCGTGCAAGTCACCGACAAGCTTGTCGTGGCCAACCTACTACCAGGTGCTCAAGCTAACAAAATGACTGTGGGTAGCGCCATCAAAATCTTGAACTAAGAGCTCGCAAGCGCCCAAGCTATTTGAGCATTCTTGCTTTCATATTTCATAACACGAACAGCACATCACTCATCTAAATATATAATGTATCGCCGAATCGCACTCCTCGCCGCACTTGCCCTGATGGCATTCTTCATGACTGGTTGCTTCGACAGTAATCCCGACGATCAATCGGTGCCTTGGAGTCGCCCAGCTGACTGGGAACGCGGCGCACCCGGCTTCGGCGGCTAGCTTGCGGATATATTTTCCACAAAAGCTCCACTCATTCCGAGTGGAGTTTTTTTATTTTCACTTGCGAGCAACTAGTAGGACGAAAAGATGCACTCGTGTTAAAAAGCATACCAATCAAAGAAACCTTGGTCACCGTAGCTGATGGACTCCTACACATGGGTTCCCTCGTCGTGCTGGCAGCCATCATACTACTTGCTTGCAGGCTCTTATCGCGTGGCCATGTGGATGCTAAGCTATTAACAGGCCTATGGATCGCTCTACTGTTAGCCACTGTAAGAGTTTTGTTGCTAAACGCGTTCGCACACCTGCTACCAAACTCTAATGCGCACAATCTAGAACTAGCAGTTATCGCGGGGCTCTACATCGCAGCATTTGTATTGGTCTATAAACTGATCACGATACCTGCGCTCGGCACCGCACTGAGTGCCGCAGCCATCGTCCTGACGCAACTCGCATTGGCCAGCTATGTGCCACAACTCTCACAGAAATTAATGCCTGAAGGTCAACGTTTCGCAGAGCTGACAGGCGCGAGTAATCAGCGCACTCAAACACTCGCACGCGATGCCCAAGCATTTCGCAATAGAGCAGGCAGTGCCCAGCAAATCTTAATAAACACTTTTAATTCCTTAACTGGCCGGGAAAGCGGCGAAGTCAAATTCTCTACAGAAACCGCTCCACCACAAAGGAGTTTAGATAAGTCTAAACCAGCGCCCAAGCTCAACAGCGAAGCCGTGCTACAATCTACCAGCGCCAGCATATTAACTCCAAAACCGCTCTTCCCTGAAGATTACCATCACGCCGAAACGCCTGACTTAATCAATGAAGAGGTCGCATACTACATGCCACAAGCAAAGCCAGTTCCCTCCGAGAACAACTTAGCGCCTCCACCAGCCAATGTGGAGGCATCCGAATGGCCCGCCCCCACGACAGACGAGCCCGCAGCGGAAATCAATTATTTCACCGCGGATGAGCTTCGTCCCATCGTGACGGACCAATCCATCGTGCAAATACCCACAGGCCCCGACGCCGCAACATGGCAGCTAGCCGCAAAAGCCATTAAAATCGACGCTTGGTTTGCAGCTGCCGATGAGTCCGGACGCTCCACCATTTTCATAGCAGGCAATGCCTTACAAGATGGGGACACTTGGGAACATCAACACCAAGACGGCCATCTCTACCGATTCGCCTTCAAGGGCATCGAAAACAATTTGATTACCCTAGTTGCCCTAGAGCGTGTCAGTGCTTCGAAATAGTTGAATTCGCGAATTGCTCACTCTAGCCGTGACCAATTCACGAATTCACGACTAGAGCACCCGCCCGATTCTGTCTAAGCTTTATCTTTAGTCGCAGAATCAGCAAATTCGCCGAGATTACGGAAGCGCGCATAACGATCCTCCAGCAACTTTTTAACGCTCTTCTTCTTGAGCTTAGTCAACGAATCCACGATGGCCTCCTTCAAGTTTTTGGCCGCCGCGGGGTAGTCGCGATGCGCGCCCCCAGTCGGTTCGGCAATCACGCGATCGACCACGCCAAATTTCTCCAAATATTCAGGACTGAACTTCAATGCATCTGCCGCCTGCGGAGCCGCCGCGCGATCCTTCCAAAGAATCGCGGCACAACCCTCCGGCGAGATCACAGAATAGTAGCCGTTTTCAAGAATCATTACCTCATCGGCCACAGCCAGCCCCAAGGCGCCACCACTGCCGCCCTCTCCGATCACAATCGTGACGATCGGCACCTTCAAAGCACTCATATCACGAATGTTCACCGCAATCGCCTCCGCGACGTGACGCTCCTCAGCACCAATGCCGGGATAAGCCCCTGGAGTATCCACAAAAGTGACGATCGGCATATTAAATTTTTCAGCCATCTCCATTAAACGCATCGCCTTACGATAGCCCTCTGGATGTGGACAACCAAAATTACGTTTCAAGTTATCACGCGTGTTACGCCCCTTTTGTTGGCCCAAAAGCATGACTGCTTCGCCATCAAGAAAAGCAGGTCCGCCCACAATCGCGGCATCCTCGCGAAAACGACGGTCCCCGTGTAACTCCTCAAAATCCGTAAAAATCGCATCAATATAATCCAGCGAATACGGGCGCTTCGGGTGGCGCGAAAGCTGAACGCGCTGCCAAGGAGTCAAATTGGAGTAGATCTCCATCTTGGTTTGCTCGATTTTGGCCTCAATAGCCTCAATTTCATTCGTCACATCGACCTTGGACTCCTTTGAGACCTGATTCAGTGTGATCAATTGTTTCTCAAGCTCGCGCAGCGGCTTTTCAAATTCCAGCGTATAAGTAACGTCTTCCATGTATATTAGAATTTAGGGGTTTAGATTCGAGGCTGTCAATGCCGCTAAATGTCATCCTTTTCAGGGGGCGATTTGAGTTCGTCCTTCCAGCCCAGCATGCGCGCCTGCGCACCAAAGTGCTCCGCTTGGTCTTTATCCCCACGCTCCACCCAGATGCGCGACAGACTGGTATTAATGTGTATATCCTCTGGGCAGAGTGCGTGCGCACGCTCCCCGGCCTGCAGAGCCGCATCATAATCGCCCTCCGCAAAATAAATTTCAGTCAAGGCATGCCATACCCCAAAACTATCCGGATGCAGCTCCGAAAGCTTTAAAAGTTTAGTCAGCGCCGCCTCACTATCACCCAAGGTGAAATCAAGGGTGGCATCGTCGATCTGGTCTTGAAGAGAAGTGTCACGCATAGTCGCTTTTGTGTTGCTCTAAAACTGAGCCTGTTTTGGATCGAGGAGAGATAACTCACTTATGTCTGACCCGCAAATCGAAAAACTCCTTATTGTTCAAGATCGCGACGTCGCGCTCCAAAAAATCGAGCAAGAACTCGCCCGCATCCCACAAGAGCGCAGCGCCCTAGAGGCCCACATCACCACGGAGCAGGCTAATATAGAAGCCGCCAGCCAGGCGCTCAAAGAAAAAGAGGTCCAACGCAACGAGGTCGACACCGAGGTGAAAGCCAAAGAAAGCGCCATCGCACGCTTTCTGACGCAACAACTTGAAGTCAAAAAGAACGACGAGTATCGCGCCCTCACCCAGCAGATCGAACAAAATCAAAGTGACATTGCCGAGCTCGAGGAGCGTCAAATTGAGCTCATGCTAGAGATCGACGGCACCCGCGAGACCTTTGAAGCCGAAAAAGCTGTCATCGAAGCCCGCATAGTCGAACAAAAGCAAGAGATTCTACAACTTGCGGAGCGCGAAAAGAATTTAAAAGCCTCGATCAACGAAGCCCAAGCAAGCGTGGTGGCCGCACGCAGCACCGTCCACGAATCTTACCTCGGTCATTACGACCGAGTCAAAAAGCTCTGCAAGCGCCCCCCTTACGTAGCCCCAATTGAAGCCCACAAATGCGGGGGCTGCCATCTGCGCGTATCCAACGAAGTCTCCGGCAATGCCCACCTAGACAGCGAGATCCACTTCTGTGACCAGTGCGCTCGCATCGTCTACGCGTAAGCAAACTCAGGCAGGGGGCCATCAATGGACATAAAAAAAAGCGCCTCGTGTAAACGAAGTGCTTAAAAAAATGGTACACCTGAAGGGACTTGAACCCCTAACCTCCTGATTCGTAGTCAGGCGCTCTATCCAATTGAGCTACAGGTGCATTTAGGAAGTCGCGGATAAAGACGAAGCTCGGGGCAGAGATCAAGCAGAATTTTACAACTTTGACACACTAGCCAAAGCCTGCCCCATCCATAGGCACAAAACATAGGCATAAAAAAAGCGCTTCGTATCAACGAAGCGCTTAAAAAAAATGGTACACCTGAAGGGACTTGAACCCCTAACCTCCTGATTCGTAGTCAGGCGCTCTATCCAATTGAGCTACAGGTGCGTTTGAGAAGGTGCGGATAAAGACGAAGCTCTGGGCCTAGATCAAGCAGAATTTTTCAAAAGATGCATTTTTTTGAAAAACCCACTTCACTTAGAACCTCACAATATAGACCATGCTCGCGGCAATTGCGCCGAGCGCAATCAATACCCACCACAGCATAACAGCTAACTGTGGCTTACGATTAATCAAGACGATCAGCCCACCGAGCGCCAGCCAGATCAGCATTTTCACGATCAACCATGGAGAGGTGAAATTGTGGCCCATCTTAGAAATTAAGCCAAAACCCGCCACTAAAATCAGTAGTAAACCAATGCCACTGGTAATCGAACCGAGCTTACGCACCGAAACATTATCCGGGGCAGCCATGCTACGCGCAAGCAAGGCACCGTAGCCTAAAAAGACCATTGCGATGCCGACGATATGAAGAACTTGATAGATATTAGGATTCATAGACCGCTAAAGAATCTGAAAAGTCACTTCCTGCAAAGACGAAAAACGGATCTTTCCGACATATGTATTCAATAAAAAAGCCCGGCAAAAAACTGCCGGGCTTTGTAGTTAGTGATACTAGGTAGGGGAATCGAGGCGCTAGACTGCCTTAGGAATGTCCGCAGGGATATCCACTAAGTGTGTAACCTTGCGCTTAACTTTCTTCAAGCGTGAGCGACGCCGTAACATACGATCAAGCTTGTTGACCATATCATCGATCGACTTATATAAATCGTCGGTAGCGGCTGACGCGAAGTGATCATTTCCGCGGACTTCAAGCTGTCCTTTCGCTATAAATTCTTTCTGGTGGCTAGACTGGTGAGGGTCGTATTCTAGCTCCACACGCATACGGATGATGTTATCCTCGTGCTCGAAGAGTTTTTCTGCTTTTTCGTGAACCATATTTTTGATCGCATCCGTCAGTTCCATGTTCAAACCTGAGATGATTACGTCATGTTGCTTCATATGTATTTTCCTTTTGTTTATTGGTTCGATTTAACGGCATCGACTGACACCGCCGCAATGACCCAACTGAGCATAAAAAAAGCCAATCCATTATAACGCCGAACTCGAAAGTTCGAAAAACCTAACACACTTATGAAGCAATTAGAATACTTCAAGCGGTTCTCCGTAATCATCGTTACGGGTGGTTCGTCTGGGATTGGCTGCTCAATTATCAAAGCAATTCAGAACGTAGCACCAAATATTACATTGTGCAACCTTTCTCGCTCAAAACCTGCGTTTTTTTTGGGCCCAACCGGCCAACATTTCCCAGTCGACCTGAGTGACGCGACCGCCCTCGCCGACACAGCATCTGAACTGATAAAGAAAATCCATTCAGTGCCCAACGGTGAGGTCTTGCTAGTCAATAACAGCGGCTTTGGCGACTATGGTCGCATGCCCGATCTCGAGCTCAAAAAACAGCTATCCATGATCGATCTAAACGTGCGCGCGGTCGTGGATTTGACCGCACGCCTACTGCCCACCCTTTTAGAACGCGGCGGCGTCGTCGTCAACATCGCCTCGACGGCGGCTTTTCAGCCAACGCCCTACCTCGCCACCTACGGCGCGAGCAAAGCCTTTGTGCGCAACTGGTCGCTCGCACTCAACGAAGACCTACGTGGTAGCAAAGTCCGCACCCTCACCGTCTGCCCCGGCCCCACTCAGTCCAATTTCTTTAAAGCTGCGGGCTTCGCCACGCCTCCCATGAAAAAAAGCAGCGCTCCGGGGCTCGACATGAGCTCCGAAGAAGTCGCTCAACGCACACTCAAAGCCATTGCCAAAGGCCAAGCACTCCTCGTAACTGGTTGGATGAATCATTGCATCAGCTTCTTTGGCAGTAAAATGCCACTCGTCGCCGTCACTCGTATCGGCGGCGCCATCCTGCGCAAAATGCGCCTAGAACAACATCGAGCTCAGTAATTCCCTGCGCGCACTCAATCCTCTGACTGCTGTCCTCTGTCCTCCGCCCTCTGTCCTCTGTCCTCTGTCCTCTGTCCTCCGCCCTCTGTCC
Organism: Puniceicoccaceae bacterium; assembly: GCA_002729725.1. Lineage (GTDB taxonomy): Bacteria > Verrucomicrobiota > Verrucomicrobiia > Opitutales > Coraliomargaritaceae > Thalassobacterium > Thalassobacterium maritimum. Next base: position 84,560 of record PBYS01000098.1, on the reverse strand, counting down.
TCTGTCCTCTGTCCTCTGTCCTCTGTCCTCTGTCCTCTGAAATTATGAACAATCCTTACGGCGAAGAAGCCCCCCTGGTCGAAATGACCGATTTCACCAACTGGATTGTCCAGGAAGACGACAACCTGCTCATCATAAACAAGCCTGGCTGGCTGGTTTGTCATCCCTCCAAAAATGGGCCGATGTCCAGCCTCGTCGGCGTCGTGCGCGAACACACAGGTGCCGACAAGCTACACCTCGTGGCCAGACTCGACCGCGAGACCAGCGGCCTCATCGTGTTTGCCAAGCGCCCCGCCGTGGCGCGCAAATTCCAAATGGCGATCCAAAATCGCATCGTAAAAAAAGCCTACATCGCGCTCGTAGAGGGCGAAATACAAGAGCCGCTCCACGTCGACCTCCCCATCGCACGTCGCCGCAAAGGCGGCGGCCCCGTCATCGTTAAATCCGAAGTCAGCTACGACCGCAGCTCACAAGACGCCGTCACCACCTTCATACCCCTCATCGCTAAGAACGGCTACACACTCTGCCGCGTGGAGCCAGAGACCGGTCGCAAACACCAGATACGCGTGCATGCCGAAGAAATCAAACACCGCATCGTCGGCGACAAAATCTACGGTCCCGATGAAACACTCTATATCGAGTTCATCGAAAACGGCTGGACCGACCGAATGGCCGCCGCCCTCCCCATCCAGCGACAAGCACTCCACTGCTACCGCTACGATTTCAATTTCCCCGAGGGCACCGTCAGCTTCACAGCGCCCCTGCAGGCCGACATGTTAGATTTCTGCCGCGAGCACATGGGCTTGGATGTCGTAGAGATCAATGCCTCAATTACTGGCAAATAGGAGTTCAGCAGCTATGGGAGCTGGTACACGCGGACGGTGAAAAATAATGCGGTATGACTAGGATTAACGATTTCATAGCTCAGTTCATTTTCACCGTCCATGGAGCGAATGAGTGCGGTTTCCAAGGGATACCAATCTACTAAATCCCTAGAATAGAGCACTTCGAAACCAACACCTTGCGCATCTGGGTTAACAGGAAGCTTGAAGTCGTAGCCGACTGGAGTCGGCACCAGCACAGGAGCAACCGGTGCTGAATCTGCCGAATTCTGTCCGAGGAAATAGTTCAGCAGGTTAGGACGACCATTACCGAGCCCATCCTCATTCGGACCTTGTTTCGTGGTAGGAGCTCGGGAGTCAATCCAAGCAGCAAATGATTCACCTCCATCAGGAATAAAATGTGCCCGTATACTCGCATGGTCATCTACGTTCCAAGTATATGGGTTCTCCGAGCCTTCGGCATCACCCGTCCACTTTTCAAAACGCCAGCCTGCTTCTGCTTGTGCAGTGAGCAGGACGGTCGAGCCTGCAGCGAATTGCTCCCCTCCCGGTGAAGCATCCACAGTGCCACGGCCACTCACCGAAGTGCTAAGCTGATAGGCTTGTTCGAACATAGCTTGAATCGTATAATTCTGATCAAAATTGAGCGTTAGCGGTCCGAGGCCTGGATCATCGACGCCTTCCCATCCAGTAAAGATGTAGCCCTTTTCAGCCATTGGCACGAATGTCTCCGTCGTATTATGCCGGAAACCACTCGCATCTGGAGCGGCATTCATCAAGGTGCCGCCGCCTGTGATTTCGAAATCAACGCTCCATTCTGGAATCACTAGATCCGCAAGTGGCGAAGTGTAATTATTGTTATCCTGGTTATAATCAGCCACCAGCGACAGTGGATCCAGCACCACGGCGGAGTAATAACTTCCAGCAGCCTGGTCATCCGGCAGCAGGATAGAAACAGCGATGCTCGCGCTTTGACCAACCGCAAGACTGCCTTGCCAAGTCCCTGATTCCACCAGTTGACTGGTAGCATCAAAGAGTCGTCCACTCTCAGTCATCCAGATCTCATAATCGACCGCAACCTGCCCGGCCCAATCTTCCTTGCCATAATTGGTCAGTGTAAAGCTACCTTCAACCGTTTCGCCTGGCCCATAGGTTTCCTGCGTCCAGTTGGTCGCACTAGGTGCCAAATCATTTAAAGAGAAACGATGCGTGCTGCCATCCGCAGCGAGCGCAACGAAGCCATCTTCGTCGGCAAAGACATCCATCAATACAATCCCCCCTGTCGAGGTGACACTCCATGAAATCCCATCTTCAGAGACGTAAACCACCTCACCACTAGTCGCGAGGTAAACGCCATTGGTATAAGCATAAGCAGTCGCACCACCCCAACCACTGCACTCTAACCAATGAATACCATCATACGAGTAGAACCCAGAGCAGAGATACAGCCCATTAACATAGCCGAAGGAGGCATCTCGCGACGATGAAGTATTTACAGCTGTCCACGTGACAAAGTCTGTCGATCGCAACAAGCCACCCGCATAATAGGCCCCATCAACATAACTCATGTCGATCGTATGATAACTATTGCCGTAAGGCGCTTCTAGATCCTCATCCAAAGACCACTCATAACCATCGGGCGAAGTCAGAACATAAGCCGTCTGTGTCGAAGTAAACCGCACATTCGCAATCGCGAGATACTGAGAGCCATCATGAATCACATCGAGCACATCGGTCGCGGCACCGATTCCTGAGAAATCTACGGACGTCCACGTTTCACCATCCGATGAGACAGCTAACTCATTATCGCCGCCAAAGGCAAAGTACAGACCATTTTCTTGCACCAGTAGACTAGAGCGAACGGGTATTTGATGCCTTTGGACAGCTGTAGAACCCGGCTGCACTTCCATGATCTCACGATAGGAACTGACTGCATAAAAAGAACCTTCATCGTGAGCTGCAGCGACTAGCTCTGTGCTCCCGCCTGCCTCAAAGACCGGCGTCCACGCGGAGCCATCCGTAGAGTGCAAGATGCGTTCCACCCCATTGGCAATCAGTAAGCCCTCTGGCCCAGCTGCCACACCTGCGCCTGCAGCGTAATAATCAGTGACACCGCCTTGTGCGCTCATCACAGTTTCCCATTCAACAGTGTCCGAAGAGCGGATCAACTGCCCGCCCGAACACATCACATACCAATAGCCATCCACATAAGTGGCACGCTTAGTTTTGTAACCTTCCCCCGTGGTTACCATCGTCCAGTTCACGAGATCCGTAGAGGTGTGCATTCGCGTGCCGTACTCGACCATTAAATACGTTCCGTTGGCATAAACCAAGTCGCTATAGGCGTCGTAAGTCGAACTCGTATCATCTCCATTCGTGCCCGTCGTCCATGTGGACGCATCATCTTCGGAAATATAATAGAGAGGCCCCAGCGTCCGTATACCCGACGAATTGGTCAGATATTTGCTCCCGATGAGGAACCACTTCCCTTCCCAAAACTGAACGCTGAGTATATTAAAGCCCTCGCCAACAGACTCTTCATAGACAGGTGAGCTATTCTCCCATACCAAGCCGTCTGACGAGCGAAACGTACAATCAACGCCAGCTGCAACAAAACGACCATCTGCAAAACGGACTGCCTTCAAATCACCTGGCACGCCCGTGTTGTAAAGACTCCAAGTTTCTAGATCCGTTGATACGAGTAATTGACCATTGTCAGCCGCGACAACGTAGCGCCCGGCTCCATAGCTCACATCATACAAGCGCGCGCTGCTGCCAGTCGCGTGGAGCGTCCAGTTCTCGGCATCTACCGAACTATAAACACCTCCCCCCAAGCCTATCGCTAGATAGTGACCGTTTAAATAGCGAATAGCCTGCCAGCGATTGACCGGTTCTCCGTCAAGCGTCTCCCAGACCAAGCCGTCCGTAGAACGCAACAGTCGATCAAACTCATCTAGTATGTAGAACTCGTCCCCGACACTCGTCAGCGCTTTACTACGCACTTGAATACGCTCGTCAGAACCAGACGGGTGGATCGAAACTGTTGCTGCATCCGTCCAAAGACCAGTCGAGGCATCATAGCTTGAAGCCCTAGGCCCGATGAATAAACCATTTCCAGACGCGCTAAAATGAATTCGATCTTCCGAACGGTCTGTTTCATAGGATTGATAGCCCTCGTAGTAAGGAAGCACAAGAATTTCTTCAGCCACTTGACCAGCCACAACCCTCGCCAGCGCACCTTCATACACATAACTATAGGAAGGCTTAACACGTTTACTGTAGGCGACTAAGAAATCTCCTTCCGCTTCACGATAGGCAAGTCCTGTGGGACTCGGGATCGATCCATAGAGCGTCCAGCTTTCTCCATCTTCAGAGACATACGCCTCCGTCGCGATCGCGAGCATGAGTTTACCGTCGCCAAATGCAAAATACCCATTCGTAGCGTAAGTGACGTCGGCAACAAACTGCTGTTCAATCTCCCAGCTCTGATAGTCAGTCGACGACGCGATTAACACTCCATTGGCTGCAAAGTAAAAACGACCAAAACTATAATAAATCGAGCTCAGATCAAAGTTCAGAAAACGCGCCTGCTCGATCCAATTACGTCCGTCATCGTATGAGGTAAAGACTCCTCCCTCGGCGCTTCCCGCCACGAGTGTGCCATCATCCGCAACGGCAATGGACTGCATCGTATCTTGTGCAGGCACGCTGCGCTGGGTCCAAGTTAAACCATCATCCGAAAAGTAGATCCGCCCCGCAGTCGAAAGCGCAGCCCATTGATCGCCGATCCGCTGCAGTGAATTTAAATCGCTCGGAGCAGGCGAATGACCGATCGCGCGCCATGGCAAATGTGCGGTCACTGAAATATCGACACTGGTCGAGCGCGAGGCCGCATCTAGACCATCAGTCGCCACGACATACACCTCAAAAGTCCCAAATGATTCGGGCACCCAATCGAATGTATAGGGTGCTTCTGTTAAAGTCGCGATCAGTTGTTCATTCGCGAAAATCTGCACCTCTTGAATGCCGCCCTCCGAAGCATAGGCATCGATCTCCATGTGAACGGGATCGCCAATGCCAACACTCTGAGCGACCAGCGGTTCACGTAAATACACCTGCGGTGCCAAGTGCGCCGCATCTCCGGTTTGAAAGACCGTGCCGCGCTCACCGACTCCCGTAAATCCGTCTAGGTCTTTAATGATACTGCGCAGCACGCCCACTTCTGGCTGAAAACGCACCCAATCGCGAGCATTCTCTGAGACAAAAAGTTCACCATCTTCATTGAAGCCAAAGAACGTGCCGTCCGCTGCAAACACATTTTCCAAAGTTAGACGCTTCAAGCCGACCAATTCAAAATCAAAGAAAAACAGACCGTCCGCGACATCTCGATTCAAGACATGAAAGGCAATCATGCGATCATACCAGACTGTTTCAAAATGATCGAGCGAGGCACTTAAATCAAAGATTTGCTCCGTTTCTGCCTCCGCCACGGTTTTCGCGCCAGTTGCGAGGGAGTTCCAAGAGGCCGACTCCGCAGCATTCTCCCCTGCAACGACTGTATTATCAATATAAATCAGCAAACCATCATTGAAACGTGTTTTCAGAGTCAAACTGAGGTAATCCTCTGGCACAAATTGCTCAAGCTGGTAACGAATATATAGGCTAGAAGCTTGATTATGCATTGAGGCCTCTAAGTTTGCGACATCTGGAAGCGTAAAGGACAAGGCCCCCGCGGTATCGTAACCAAATAGTGTATCTGTGGGCGCGGAAACCCAGACATCGTCATAATTAATGCCAGAGGAGGCCCAATTAATGACCTCTTTCGTTGGCACGTGATAGGAAAGTTCAGCATCCGCTGGATCAACACGTGTTAGAAGTCCGGCTTTTTCCCAGTGGATTCCATCTTCCGACCAACGCATGTCATTCCCGAGGAAAATCCCATCTTGATGCACCAACATATCCGCAGTGCTGCCAGACGACCCGGCCTTCGTCCACGTCAGTCCGTCAGACGAGGTCCACAACACATCTGCAGAATTCTTATAAGTCCGCAGCACAAACAGCCCATCACCATACGCTAAATCTAAAATATCGCGCGCCGTATCGTCTGGCAGTAGCTTCTCGATTACCGTTTGCATATCCGCAGAGCGATAAAGATTCGACCCATTGCCAAAGTAGAAATACGTGCCATCTGAAATCACACGATTGTGACCCACCCCAGAAAACCACTCCCAATGCAATCCATCGCTCGACTTGCCATGATTTCCTTCTGGAGATAGCACATAAATCTCTCCTTGATGCTCAATCACATGCGTCCAAATATCGCGATACGCCGCTGCTCCGTAGCGATCAACTTCGCCACGCACCTGTTGCCACCATTGACCGTCTGGTGATGTATAAACAGCCCCTTTATTACCCGAAGCAACATACACACCATTCGCGTAAAGAATATCCTTCAAAGTGTGCTTCGTGATCTCCCAGCCACTCTGCCATGCCTGACCATCCGTGGAGCGATAGATCTGCCCGCCCGCACCTACAGTCACATAATAACCGAGCCCATAGGTAGAACCTAGCGCACTCGGGCTGCTTCCTGAAATCCGATACAAGCCGGAACTACCTCGTCCACCTACACCATACAAGTAACTGCCAAGATAACTGCTATAACCGCCCACAGCGACAAGGTGATCAGTTTGGTCGTCCAGCGTTAGAGCGTGGAATTTAGCGAGGGTGCTGGATGTCGTCGTCGAGAGCGCAGCTAGCTCCGTCGTCCCTGAATTCTGGATCACACCGTTCAAACAGAGGTAATACCGACCACTAAAATAAGCGACCGCGCGGAAGGCAACCGCAGGTCTCGAAGGATTGTTTGACTCTGCAATTTGCGCACTCCAATTGATCGCATCGAATGAGCGCACATACACATTGCTGTTTGAAATAACCAAATAGCCGTCGTGCCCATAAGTAATGCCGATCAGAGCGGCATCGGTTCCAGTCGTGATAGTTTCCCAGCTTTCCCCATCCCGAGAGCGCAACAACTGCCCATTGTCGCCCGTGAGCCAGAACACGCCATCCACATAGTCGACACCGTTCCAGTCGGTGCTGCCACCAAGATCAACGAGCTCCAAATTATGCGGTGAACTGCCTCGCAGCACCGTATCACCCGAACCGGCTGCGACAAAAATACCATTGCCAAATGCAACTCCCTTAAGATCGGATTCGACGTCCAGTTCAACTGCCCTCCAAGTCACGACATCATCCGTATAAAGCACCTTGGATTGGCTGCCGACGGCAACGAAGGTATCATTTCCAAACGTAACATCCATTAAGTCCGCTTCATCAAAATTCCCCGCACGCAAATTCCAATCACTGAATTCAGCAGAGGTGATCGTGGCCTCCACGGTTCGCGAACGCGTCGAGCCGATTGGATTAGTCGCGATGCAATAGTACGAACCCACCGTACTCGCGTCGGCGTTCGCAATGTTTAAGACAGCGTCGGTCGCATTTGGAATCGCCGCATCATTGTGATACCATTGCCATGTAATCGGCTCGGTGCCGACGGCGGCACCCAGCAGGCGCAGGCTTTCGTTCTCAATAAATCCCGTATCCGAAGGTTGGAAAGTTAAACGAGGTGCGGTTTCAGTTAGGTCTAGGCGAACGGTCCGACTCACCGCTTGACCATGTACATTCGACACTTCAACTCGATAGCGTCCAGCATCACTCGGCAATGCACTCCAAACTGCATAGCTGCGGCTATTTGCACCCGCCAGAAGCTCATCATTTAAATACCATTGATATATCAACGGCTCTTGCCCAGTCGCAGTCACTTCAAGCGTCGCACGTTCACTGATACCTGTCGTCGTCGACACTGGCTCCGTCACAATGAACGGATAGTCGGGGTCACGTCCTTCCAGTTGAATAGCACCATACTCTCCCTGATAGCCAGCAACGCCAAAATAGTAGCGCTCCCCTGCTTTGGCAGTAATAGTGACTTGACTCCACCTACCATACCAAGAAGCGTCATCATTGACCGCAAGCATGCCACGCAGCATCCCACGCACTTCCCAATAGTGGCTATAGCTTCTCACATACGGATCGAGCTCAGAGAGTGCTTCAATGTCTGAGCCATACGTCGGCGCAAATGCAGAGAGTCCTTGCCCGGAGGCGTGAAAAGCGGTCAACTCACCGCTAAAGTCTGATTCAACCAGCCCTTGAGCAGGCGAGAACACGGCTATCACCGCCTCTCCTTTGGATGCGACTTCCAGCAGCTCGTTTGCTGACTCAAGCACTGGCCCAAAATCAACCTCAAGTTCACTGCTACGAATACTACGAAGCGCTTGAATCAAATCAGACTGACCATCCGAGTCAGCATCAGCAGTGATCCCAGTCCAAAGCTCCACTTCCGCAGTGGCAGGGTTCACATCACAGACTTCCGTATTTTCATCAAACACAAGAATGCCGACCTGCAGGTTCTGCCATTTCCCATTCTTAGATTTGTTCTCAGATTGCCAATACTGCAGCGCAGAAATAATACCAGCAATTTGATGGTCCAATACATCTGCAGACCCACCATCACGGTTCGCATCATAGCCAAAAATTACATTATACTTCTTTTGAACCGCTTTTGAGCGGTCGATTGCGAACAAAAGGTGTGTCGTATCCTCTTTGAGAGTGGCACTTGCATCACCACTAAACGCAGCCAGTACCGTGTCAAAATCGCTGCCATGAGTCGATAGAGTGAAACGTCCATCGCGCGGTGCGACCCATTGCCACCACACCGAGCGATCGACTGGAGCAAAGCCCCAGCTTGAAAATTCATCGAAATCAAGCGAAGCACCACCGTTCTCGCCACTGGTTTCCCACAAGAGTCCCTCTTGTTCAAATGCATGCGCACGCGAGTCATTGACGGGGCTTTGACGAATATCGAGTGCAACTAAGCCTGAATTCGCCGTGGTGTTGACCACGGCAAAATGGTAGCTGCTACTGATCTCGGGTAGAAAATAAAACCTAGATCGCCCATTCGAGGCACTCAATAACTCGCGGGTCTCGGAATCAAAGACAAAAACCTCAACGGGAAACTCTGAACCCTCTGTCGAAACACGCAATGCATTCGCGTTGCCCGTATCAAAACTAAACCAAAGGCTGCCCGTCCCGTAAACTGGGCGTGTGTAAGTGGGCTCGTCCACTTCAAAAGTGGCACCACGTGCATCGACCTCCCATGCCGCCCAGGACCTGCCCTCAAGTTGATAGGCATCGGAAAAATTGTCATTCGCAGGGGTATCTAAGGTCGTCGTCAATGAGCCAAACAAGTCAACGCGCCCACCAGACTGTGAAATATGACGATTCTTAGCACCCATCAAACCAGCCCCACGATAGAGGCGATTCAATAACTGATTCGTATTAGAGCCGGAAAATTCTGCATCCAACAGTGCTAAAACACCTGAGACAAAGGGTGCTGCCATCGATGTGCCGCTCAACCGTTTTGTTGCGTCATCGGTGAAAAACGCTGCAGACCGGATATCCACGCCAGGCGCAGAAATATCCACCTTTTGAAAACCACGATTGGTAAAAAATGCTGCCTGATCCTTGCGATCGTGGGCAGCGACTGTCACAATATTGCGGTTCGGATAGGCAGCAGGATAGCTGGGCTGAACGTCGATATCGACATTTGAATTCCCCGCCGAGGCGACAAATAAAATATTGGCTGCTTCGCAACGCTCAATCGCAGCTTGTAAGCCCAAGGACTTACCTGAACCTCCCCAGCTATTATTTAAAACACGTGCGCCATTGCGACGCGCGTAGTCAATACAACGAACCGCATCCGAAGTGGTGCCGAAACCATCAGGCCCCAAGAAACGTAGCGCCATGATTTGAACATTCCAAGCCACCCCAAGGATCCCTCCCGCGTTGTAACCACTAGCCCCGATGATGCCGGCCACGTGCGTGCCATGGCCGACCAAATCCAGCGGATCCATGTCATCGTCATACGCGTCGAAGCCATAAAAGTCATCCACATAGCCATTCCCATCTTGGTCGATACCGTTGATCGTCTCGGCCGAATTCGTCCACATATTAGGAGCCAACTTCTCGTGCGTGCGCCGCACGCCCGTATCAATCACTGCTACAATCGTATTGGGCGCATCTTTTCGAATGTTCCAGCCATTCTCAGCATCAATATCTGACTCGGCAGAGCCCCCATAACGACCATCGTTATAGAGCCCCCAAAGTTGCCCCGAATCAAGGAGCGACGGATCTGTCGGCACCGCATGCGACTGCACAATATAATCGGGCTCCACATACGCTACGAGATCCGAGTAATCGGTCAAACTCTGTTGCTTTTCAACCAAAGTATCGCTCTCCATGGAAGGTTCGAAGGCGACAATGAAGGTATTCTCATCGAGCTTGTCGCGAATTTCCATGTCCATCGCCGCCAAAACTGAAGTAAACGCCTTAAGGTCGGTGCCCGCCTTAAGGCTCACAGTTAAATGATCCCCCACCATGGCGAGCTGCTCACGCTGCACGGACTCGCTCCCCGCCGCCAGCCCCGTCATCGAGCTCTCTTCCACACGGATATAGGGATATTTAAAATCAGTCCTCAGCAAGCGAACAGTCCGCTGCTTCCCTGGACTTAAATGAGTCGATTCAAAACGAACCAGCTCTTCTCCCTTTCTGAGCCATGTGTCCATGGATGGCTCAGAAAGGTCTAAATGAGTTGGCAACGCTTCATTCGAAGAGGAGGAGATCAAATCAGTATTCTGCTGAGCTTTAACTGTCATCACTTCGGAATCAGTGACATTGACTGCAGCGCGTGCCGAAGATTTTAGATTCACCGCGGCGTTTACAGAGACAATTTCTGCACGATCCATGCTGCCACCGCCTTCAACAGCCAGATACCTGACAGCGAGTACGACTAACAAAATTGCCAACAGAACAAACAAATAAGAATGGCGGAGTAATCTCATGGCTTACATGATGATTAATAACGACTTTGACGTCACGCCCTAAAGGCTTAAACTTCCCATTACAAGAACAGTATAGTTTAGGTATGACACCATGAAATCTCAAATTGAAATAGTACTGAAAAACTATTGACGAACAGAGCCAGAACGGCATCTTCCGTGTTTTCCTGGAATTCAGGGGCATTAGCTCAGTTGGTAGAGCGCTTGCATGGCATGCAAGAGGTCAGGAGTTCGACTCTCCTATGCTCCACCAGGCTTCGTCTGGAACTTGTTCCAGCAAACGAAGCCTGTCACGGCGTAACGAAGTGAAGCCGGACCCCAACACCCCGAGAACCTCAGAGATCCCGAAAAAGCCCGAGCGTCCGAGAAATACTTAAAATCCGGTTCCGGTCGCGAATTTGCCCGAAGACATTTCTGACCTAAAAGCACGAATTCGAATAAACTTTGCAACCATCTGCAACCCGTCTCCGCTCGAACGCTACGCCGTGGCAGGCTGGGTTTGCAACCAAACAGCATCCAAGGGTCGAACCAGTTCTATTCAATCTCAATCACAGTTTCCCCATCGGAAAGTTGTTGAATGGCATTTTGAAGGTGCACACCGAAAATTTCTCTGAGCCGCTGATTAGTTGTGTTGCCGCAACGCTGGTAGATAAGTTTTGGCGGACTGCCGAATTTCCCGATCAAATCCAAAAAGTCGGAGTCCTTCGAGATTATAATCGCATTGGCGGTGCGAGCGGCCTCGAATATCTCGGCATCTTTAGCATCACGCAACCCCATCGCTCTTAGTGAATGAGCTTGATAAGGAAAACTTTCATTAATCCAGGCGGCAACGCCCGGAGAGATATGCGCATCAACCCAAATTGTCATACGGCGATGACTGCGTGATCCATCCTGTTCCGAGCGTAGGTAACGCAGGCTTTAATGTCATCCAGCTCCAAGTCCGGAAGTTCTGTCAAAACCTCATCGAAGCTGAGGCCATTCGCCAGAAGATCCAAAACATCGACCACACGAATACGCATACCACGCACGCAAGGTCGCCCTCCGCACTTGCCAGATTCAATGGTGATTCGGTCAATGTATTCCATAATCCTTAGGATGACGACTTCGTGCGATATCTCAAGGCTCACTTTAGTTATTGTTTGATACTCAAAAATCCTACCACGATAGAAGTTGTAGCCCATACTTGTAGCCATCCAGTTCGCAGAAAATCTCAGTCCCCCGCGACAGGACTCCCTGCAACCAAACTGCAACCGCATTACGCAAAAAATTGGTAATCAGCGAAAGGCTCAACTCTCCTATGCTCCACGATTCCCGACGCTTTAGCGGCGCTGGAATGGTGAGAGTCCCGAAGCGTCTGTAATTCCAAGACAAGACGTAAAAAAGGCACACTCAAGGTGAACTTTCCTCGAGTGTGCCTGTAAGGTAAAAGGGACTGCTGCCCACCGCATGCTTGGAAGCGCTGCAATCAGGCCCCTGACTAGCTGAAAATCGGTAGAATGTGACGCTGGTAGAGATTCTCTGTCACGTTCTTGGCAATGACGGCTTCGTTGGCTTTGAGCGCATCTGTATAGCGCTCCTGCATTTCAGCAGCCACTTTGAAGCCTACGTGGATGAGCTGGCGGAAGTTTAAATTGTAGTCAGGATGACTCTGCACATGGCGCAGGGTGTTGACATACTTCTCAGAATCCCAGCCCTGGACCGCCTCAGGCGTCGGCAACTGTGCCTTATCAATATCGATCACGGTGGCGTATGGAGCCGTCAGTTCGTCGAAGCGCGCATAGGCACCTGCATAGACATCTTTAGCGATCTGAAGTGCTTCGCCATCGGCTTCAGCGAGGCCAATGACCTCTTCCAGCCAAGTGGTGCCAGCAGTTTTTACGTGGAGGCCGGCATCATGTTTAGCGATGAGTTTTTTAATGATCGGATAGATCGAAAACTTGTCTGATCCGGAGTGCACACTGAGCTTAAGTGTTTCCGGCAGGCCAAACTCTTGGATCGCGTATTCAATAACAAAGAGGTCCTCATCGAACTCTTTTTCAAATTGAGCAAGATCGCCAACGTAATCGACGCCTTTGTTAAAGCGACCAGTGAACTTCGGCGCGATGGTCTGTGCGGGGATCCCCTCGGCTGCGATCATCGACAGAATTAAGAATAGATCAATGGGTGTCTGAGGCAAATCGGTTTCATCCACCGAGACTTCAGTAATGAAATTATCTGCGCCCTTGGCCGCAACGATATGATCATAAATCGCTTTGGCCCCCTTGATGGCGACGAGAAACTTGCCAGCGACTTCACGTAGCTTAGCCTCTGTCACTTCAAAGGGAGTTACGATACCGGGAATCTGCAATGCGCCGGTATACTTCTTATTGGCTGCGATGAAGGCATCCACATCGGCGGCATCTGGCGTCTCACCGACGAAGTCTGCCACGTCCAAGGTGTAAAAATTACTACCCGCCAGAAAGCTATCGACAGTCTTTAGGCCAATGTGGTCGGCATCGACGTAAAAGTCGCCCGTCCAGCCCAACGCCGCCACGGCAGCGTCGGCCTCAGTACGCAAGTCGTCGGGCTGACTTTTAACGATACTATGCTCACGAAAGGACTTATTCCACGTGGGATAGATATCGATGCCTACGTTCTTGCCGTTCACGACGGACTGCAATTGCGCTTTACCTTGATGTGCGAAGCGATCGCCCATACCGAGAGTGTATTTTTGGATTTTCATACTTTTCTGTATTTGAAAGAAATTATAATTTTGGAAAGAGTTGCTTAATGTTCACTGGCAATCCAGTGGCCATGGATTGATTGGCGGCGATACCGGTCAAGATCGAGAGCGCGCCGTCCTTATGCCCGGCAGCACGCTTGAGTGGATCTTCTTGTGGCTCGCCAAAGACATCGCGCAGTAAAATCTCATCGGCTCCGCCGTGCCCGCCACTGTTGCTTTCCTCAATTTCGATCTTCTGGGGTTCGCCCCAATGAGGACGATAGAGTAAACTTGTAGGTTCCAGCACCTGATGGCTGGCGCCCCCCTTGACATTACGGCTCAAATTGTGATCGCCCTCGCCTGCACTGACGTAGGACTTCTCCGTGACATCAATTTCCAAGCGCCCTTGAGTTCCATTAAATGACACGCGGTAGCCCTCCCACGGGGCAAAAGCGACAAGGTGATAGGTCATGACTGCCTTATTCTGATAGCGCACCATCACACCCACATCATCTTCGATCGAAATGCCGTCGCCGAATACATTTTGATCGCGTAAATAGCCATCGGCGGATTCGCATTCATAATACAGCTGCTTCAGCTCTTCATTCCCTGTAAGGTCCAATGCAAAAGGATCCCGCTGCACGCGCGCATCGTTAGTGCCGCGAACGTAGCTGCGGGGCTCCCCACGTGCTTCGGCGTTTTCACGGCCATAAAATCGCAGATCCCCCATAGCCACCACCGTTTCTGGACGACTCGACAGCCACCAATTGACTAGGTCGAAGTGGTGAGTGGACTTATGTACCATCAATCCTCCGCTGTTGCGCTTATCACGGTGCCAACGACGAAAATAATCTGCCCCATGCTGAGTATCGAGCATCCATTCAAAATGCACCGAGGTCACTGTTCCAATCAAACCAGATTGCAACAACTCTTTGACCTTAGAATTACGCGGGGCATAGCGGTAATTGAAGGTCACGGTAAGCTTCTTTCCTGTGCGCTCTTGCGTTTCTAAAATCTGGGCGCACTTTTCAGTGTCCACTGTCATCGGCTTTTCTGTAACTACATCGCAGCCTGCTTCCATCGCACGACAGAGGTAGGTATGGTGAGTGCGATCGATCGTCGTCACGATCACCACGTCCACTTGGTGCGCTTGAATCATCTGTTCAAACGCCTCAGGGGCATAGCTGGGCAGGTCCAAACCGTCTGCTTTTTGCCATGCTTGCATGCGCAATGGATTGATATCGCACAGTGCTACCAAGTCACAAGTGGCGGCATATTCTTTTAAAATTGCATTGCGAAACATCAAAGAGCGTGAGCCCGTGCCGACAATCGCGTAGCGCTTCTTTTGAGGGGTATCTTGAGTCATCAGTCTTAGTATCTCGTATTACGCGGATATAGTCCATAGCCGCAGCGCTCAATAATTTGACATTATCGCTCAATAATGAAGTCTAGATGACATGCTCGCCTATTTCAGCTACGGCAAACGTCGCTATTACGAAAACCCACTCAACCACCTCCAGCAGCAACGGCGCTTCTGGGAGTTTCAAGCGGTAATACAAGGGCGCATAGGCAAAATGCCTGCGGGCGTCACCACCACGAGCATCCAAGCATCCACCCTTTGGCTCTCCCCCCCCGGCTCCGCACACGGATGGGCAGGTGAACCCAAGAAAGACGCGACGATCGTGGTCTTTCACTTCAGCTACATTCCTAAAAGTCTGGCAACTTTGATCAATAGCCGGCAACAGGTCGAAATTCCACTCTCTTCGGAAAATTGCCGTCGCCTGCGCAAGCTGGCGCAGGGGGTGCAAAATTACTGGGAGCGCCCCGCGCCCGGCATGCTACTTTGCTATGAGCACGCTTTGCTAGAGCTAAGTTTTCTGACCCACGAAGCCCTCCAGCACGACCAGAGCCTCCCGGAGCATCGTAAGCAATCCAATGCGGCGGTACAACAAGCACTACTGTGGTATAACGAACATATGCAAGACAACCCAAGTTTGACCACGATTGCACAAAAAGTGCACAGCTCTCCGGCCAACCTGCGGCGCCTCTTTCACCAAAGCCTGCAAGCCTCTCCTAAAGACATGTTTGATCAATTGCGCTATCAACGCGCAATGCAGCTACTCACCGATACCCGCGAACCTCTTGCAAAGATAGCAGATAAGTGCGGCTTTCAAGATCAGAGTGCTTTCTCAAGAGCTTTCAAGCATCACTTTATGTGTAGCCCAAGTGAGATCAGAAGTCCGAAAGTTGATTAAGCCGGCATCCAAACGATGTTTCTTCAATAGAAGCACAAGACTGACTCAGGCGAATCACTTCGTGCGGATTAACTATTTTGAACTGGGCAACTCAAGGTCCACCTCAACATCTTCTTCATAGTCCACGCCAGGGAGCGAAAAGCCGAAAAGTGTAAGAAAGTTTTCCTGATAGCCAGCGTAGTCCGACTCGGTAAAGAGAGTCTCACTTGTGATGCCAGGCCAAATATCGGCAACAGCTTGCTGCACATCCGGCTCCATTTCCCAATCGTCGACACGAATACGGCCCACCTCATCCAACTGGAGGTCATCCCCATAGAGGCGGTCGTTGAGCAGGCGCACCATTTGCTCGATGCAATCCTCGTGCGTCCCCTTGGCCTTCATGATCTTAAACAAGATAGAGATATAAAGTGGTACGACAGGGATCGCAGAGCTGGCTTGTGTCACCACTGCCTTATTCACAGCGACGTAGGCAGCACAGTCGTGCTTCTCTGTAATCGCAGCTGCAGCACGCTCCACATCTTTCTTAGCTTGGCCGATGGTACCGTTAGTGTAGACGGGCCATGTCAACTCTGGGCCGATGTAAGAATAAGCAACACTCTTGGCACCTGGTGCCAGCACGCCCGCCTGATCCAGTGCATCCATCCAGAGCTCCCAGTCCTCTCCCCCCATTACTTTAATGGTATGTTCCACATCGTCGCCTTCGGCCGGCTCAATGGTAACTTCGCAAACTTGGTCCTTATCGGTATCGAGGCTGCGATTAGTGAAAGACTCTCCGATTGGCTTGAGCACGGACTTGTAGGTCTCGCCCGTCTTGGGATCGGTACGGCGCGGTGAAGCGAGGCTATAAACCACGAGATCGACTTGCCCGAGGTCAGCCTTAATCGTTTCGATCGTTTGCGCCTTGATCTCGTCCGAAAAGGCATCGCCATTAATACTCTTGGCGTAAAGGCCTGCCTCATGCGCGGCTTTTTCAAAAGCCACCGAGTTGTACCAGCCTGCGCTCGCAGGTTTGCCCTTAATCGAAGGACGCTCATAGAACACGCCTAATGTAGCTGCATCATGGCCAAAAGCCGACGCAATACGGGTCGAAAGCCCGTAGCCAGTCGAACTGCCGATCACCAAAACTTTCTTAGGGCCACCTGACTTCTTCGCCGCTTTGGCAACTTCAATCTCTTGGCGAACTTTTGCTTCGCAACCCTTAGGGTGCGCAGTAATACATACAAATCCTCGAATACGTGGCTTAACTATCATAAGTCTATCAGTGAGTGGTTTAGGCAATAAAAGAGCCTATCAAAACAGGGATTGCCCCAGTGGCAACCGGTAATTCACAGCATCAACCTTTGCCGATACCGCTAGCTTCGAAGCCGATTTCGCGCAGCGCTTCTAGGTCGAGCAAGTTGCGCCCATCGAAAAGGAAGGCCGGCAATTGCATTTGATCGTAGATCTTTTGGAAGTCGAGCGCTTGGAATTCGTCCCACTCAGTGAGCACTAGAATCGCGTGCGCATCCTTAGTCGCCTCATACGCATCCTTGCAGTAAGTCACGTATTGATTGTCCGCATCAATCCCGAGATCACGCTGAATCTGTGCTGCTTCCACCTTAGGATCGTAAATCGCAAGATTTGCCTGCTCCTCCAGTAAGTCTTTACAGATATAAATAGCCGCCGACTCCCGCGTATCGTTGGTATCCTTCTTAAATGCAAAGCCCAGCACGGCGATCTTCTTATCCGAGACTGTATTAAACATGGTCGAAATCACACGGCGACTGAAGCGGCGCTTCTGGTAGTCGTTCATCTCGATCACACCATTCCAATAAGACGCCACCTCGGGCAAACCAAAGTGCTCGCATAAATAAACTAAATTGAGAATGTCTTTCTGAAAACAAGAGCCCCCAAATCCAACCGAAGATTTTAAAAACTTAGGGCCAATACGGCTATCTGTGCCGATCGCGTGCGCAACTTCATCCACATTGGCTTCGGTCGCTTCGCAGAGCGCAGAAATCGCATTAATGGAGGAAATACGCTGTGCGAGGAAGGCGTTGGCGGTCAGTTTGGAGAGTTCGGAGGACCACAGGTTAGTGGTCAACACACGCTCACGTGGCACCCAGGTCGCATAAACATCTACCAAGGCCTGAATCGCTGCCTTGCCCTCGGGTGTTTGATCGCCACCAATCAGCACGCGATCGGGCGCTTCGAGGTCGGCCATCGCAGTGCCTTCAGCCAAAAACTCTGGATTCGACAGGATTTGAAATTTACGACCATTCGAATTCGACTCCAAGATGCGCTTGACCGACTCCGCAGTGCGCACTGGCAAGGTCGACTTTTCCACGACAATCTTATCATCTTCAGCCACTTCTGCGATCTTACGAGCGCATTTCTCAATGAAGCGGAGATCCGCCGCACGGCCAGCGCCCACACCGTAGGTTTTGGTCGGCGTGTTCACACTCAGAAAAATCATGTCCGCTTCGCGAATCGCAGTGTCGACATCGGTCGAGAAAAACAAGTTGGTGCCACGCGCGCCCGCCACGATCTCGTCTAAGCCGGGTTCGAACACGGGCAATTTGTCCGAGTTCCAAGCATCAATACGAGCTTGGTTAATATCCACAACCGTGACAGTGTGCTCACTGCACTTATGTGCGATCATGGCCATGGTAGGCCCACCAACGTATCCTGCTCCGATGCAACAAATCTTCATGTCCGATTTAGGTATAGAATCTGATACCCCTGACAAGGGAATTTTATAAGAACTGATGACTCTCAACAGGCACTCTCGATAGCCACTCGATCGTGCCAATCAAATCACTAGACACTACCGATCCAATACCTGTAACATGTCCGCAATACTCATTTTCCTCAAAGCCCCTCACAAAGGTTACGTAAAAACTCGCCTTGCACACGACGTGGGCCCGGAGCGAGCACTACAGGCCTACCGCGCTTTAGTGATGCGCCAATGCTCTGCTTTACCCACTCAGGCACAGCTGGAAGTTCACTACACTCCAAGCGACGCAGGTCCTGAAATGCAAAAATGGTTAGGTCACACAGCAAGCTACTTTCCCCAAAAAGAAGGTGACCTAGGCACGCGCTTACAGGGCGCCATCGAGCAAGCCTTTAAGCGCGGGGCACAAACTGTAACTTGTATCGGGGGCGACTGCCCGCAGCTGGAAACAAAGCACTTTGAGCAAGCCAATCAGCTCTTGGCGAAGGGCCATGATATAGTCTTTGGCCCCAGCGAAGACGGTGGCTACTACTTGGCCGCGCTCAAAGCCCCCATCCCCGCGCTCTTTCAGGACATTCCTTGGAGCACAGGCGAGACCCTGCAAGTCTCACTACAACGAGCCAGAGATTTGCAACTTAAGGTCGGTCTACTAGAGGCACTCTACGACATCGACGAAGTCAGCGAGTTAAACCGTGCATTAGCAGATAAGCGGATCCAGCTCGAGTGCCTTCCACCAGATATACAAAGCGGCTGAAATTAGGAAACCTCCTCCACTCAATCTCGCCTCTGCCAGCTCAAGCCCCACGTGATTATTTCGACGCCTTGTTATAATCTGGGAAGAACAAGGTAAAACGGGTCCCCTGCCCGACTTGACTCGTCACCGAAATACTTCCTCCCAAACTAGTCATGTAATGGTGTACCAAATATAGCCCCACTCCCTTACTATCGGCACGATCATGAAATTTTTGATGAAGTTTAAAAACAAGATCGCGATTCTGTTCTGCATCAAAACCGATGCCATTGTCACTAAACTCCAGCTCCACACCACGCTCAACTGCACGCGAACAAACACGAATTTGGACCGGACGGCCAGGGTGCGCATACTTCAACGAATTAGTCAGTAGATTCATAAAAATACCTTCGAGGTATGCTCGGTGAAAACAAACACGAGGACACTCATCCACTTCGAGCTGAATCTGCGCCCTGGAGCGCTCAATAAGATACCGAACCGAGGATTGCACGCTCGTAAAAACCACCGCAAGATCAAGTACCTCCAGCATGGATTGATGCCCTTCTGCATTGAGATTATCGACATAACGGTCGAGCATTTCCATTAGATCTTCAGCTGAAAGCGCCAGAATTTCCAGTGTTTCGAGCGTGGCCGGGTCTTTAATCTGGCTCGTATCAATCAGACTACTCAAGGCGACCAAACCAGCCACTGGCGAGCGGATATCGTGTGCAGTCGCATTGGTGAGATGCTTGAGTCGCTGATTCGTCTCCGCCAGTTCTGACAAGAGCTCATTACGCTGCGCCTCACGTGTCTTAATATCCGATATATCTTTTGCGATTGCGTAGACGAGTTGAAGGTCCGGCATCGGGATCGAATTCCAAGACAACCAGACGACCTTACCGTCCTTATGCAGATAGCGATTCTCAAAATTGTGAAGTGGCTGCCCACTCACAATCGCGGCTCGATGCTGCGCAGTCATCTCAACATCACTGGGGTGAATAAAATCACGGACCGGACGAGCCATTAACTCACGCTCAGAGTAACCGAGTGTATCACAGACTGCGGGATTAATTCGCTTAAAATACCCGTCAAATCCAGCGATGCAAAGCATGTCCGGTGAAGTTTCAAAAAAGGGATCCACCGCATATTCTGACTCTGAACGTTCCATATTTCGCATACACAGATTAAGCAATCGCTCTGATCAATTGCAATCTCTGAAATCAACAGACAGGTCCGCTTACTTGAATGGCTCCCCCTCATGGCCGATCACTGTTTACAATTGAGAGCGCTCCCCTAATCCGCGAAATCTGCTCTAAAGTCAAAGCACGACTTATACTCACATTTCTTTTGCGAAAATAATCCAAAATATATTGCACCGAATCAAGCGAGTCGGCATACACGACGCTTTCGTGTCTTTAACATAAACTAAGAAATACAGATGAATATCCACGAGTATCAGGCCAAACGCCTTCTTCAGGAATACGGGGTCCCCGTCCCGCGCGGTTATGCCGCAACGAATTCCCGAGAGGTTGAAACCGCTATCTCCCACCTTGGCGACGACATGATCGTTGTGAAGGCCCAAATCCACGCAGGTGGCCGCGGCAAGGGAACTTTCACCGATGGCTACAAGGGTGGCGTTAAGGTGGTCAAAAACCGTGAAGAAGCCCAGGAAGCGGCCAACCACATGTTAGATAACACGCTCGTCACTGCACAGACGGGCCCTGAAGGCCGTAAGGTACAGACGCTTTATTTCACTGAGGCTTGTGATATTGATCATGAGTATTATCTCGCAATCGTTCTGGATCGCGAAACTGCACAATCTGTGATCATCGCCTCGACTGAAGGCGGTATGGATATCGAAGCGGTCGCCGAAAAGACTCCGGAAAAAATAATCCGTGTGCCCATCTCGCCTACAATGGGCTTGCGCCACTACCACTGCCGCCGCGTCGCATTTGCCCTCGGCTTTGCCGGCGATCAGGTCAAGCAATTTGCGCGCATTCTCACAGGTCTCTACAAGATGTTCTGGGAAAAGAATGCGATGCTGGTCGAGATCAACCCACTGGTCACCACCAAGCAGGGTCAACTCATCGCACTCGATGCCAAGGTTTCTTTCGACAGCAATGCGATCTTCCAACACCCGGAAATTCAACAGCTGCGTGACTTGAATGAAGAAGATCCTAAAGAGATCGAAGCCTCGAAGCACAATTTGGCCTACATCGCACTCGATGGTAATATCGCTTGTATGGTCAACGGCGCAGGTCTGGCCATGGCGACGATGGACATCATTCAAAGCTTTGGTGGTTCACCCGCCAACTTCCTGGATGTGGGCGGAGGCGCCAACGAAGACCAGGTCACTGCTGCTTTTAAAATCATTTTGTCCGACCCCAATGTGAAGGGTATCCTCGTGAACATCTTCGGTGGTATCATGAAGTGCGACGTGATCGCCAACGGCATCGTGGCTGCGGCGAAGAATGTCGAAATTAAAGTGCCATTGGTGGTGCGTCTCGAAGGCACCAATGTCGAAGCTGGTAAGAAGATCCTGCGCGAAAGTGGCGTCGCTTTGACACCTGCGGACAGCTTGGTTCAAGCCGCCGAGATCATCGTAGAACAAGTCAAGAACGCTGACTAAATCCCAATAACGATCACATTTAACACAACATTCCAATGAGTATTCTCGTTAACAAAGACACACGTCTCGTCGTTCAAGGGATCACCGGTAAGACCGGCACCTTCCACACACAACAATGCATCGAATACGGCACAAATGTCGTCGCTGGTGTGACTCCCGGCAAGGGCGGTCAAATGTGGGAAGGCAAGGTACCTGTATGCAATACAGTCGCCGAAGCAGTCGAACAACACGGCGCCAACGTCTCCGTCATCTATGTGCCACCAGCCTTCGCAGCGGACTCGATCCTCGAGGCCATCGAAGCAGAAATCCCTCTTGTCATTTGCATCACTGAGGGTGTGCCCGTGCGTGACATGGCAGAAGTGCGTCGCCGCCTCTACTTCCACAACACAAAGACTCGCCTGATCGGTCCCAATTGCCCAGGTATCATCACACCGGGCGAATGTAAGATCGGCATCATGCCTGGCTACATTCACAAGCCAGGTCGTGTCGGTGTGGTCTCCCGCTCCGGCACCCTCACCTACGAGGCGGTCTGGCAACTCACACAACGCGGCCATGGTCAATCCACTTGCATCGGCATCGGTGGTGACCCCATCAATGGCACTTCGCAATTGGACGCGGTGCGCATGCTCAACGAAGATCCTGAAACAGACGCAATCATCATGATTGGTGAAATCGGTGGCAGCGCGGAAGAAGAAGCCTGCGCTTACATCAAGGAGCACGTGAAGAAGCCAGTCGCTGGTTTCATCGCAGGTGCCTCTGCTCCCAAGGGCCGCACAATGGGCCACGCTGGAGCGATCGTCTCTGCAAGTGGCGCCGGCACAGCCGAAGCCAAGTTTGCAGCGATGGAAGATGCGGGCGTATCAATCGCACGTAACCCATCCGAAATCGCTGACGCACTGCTCAAGATCTACAAGGGCTAATTGAAGCTCTGAACGAAGCAGGCACAGCATGCAAGCTGGCCTGAATCACACATTTTCAGTCTGTCCGTGGCCGATCCGCCCGGGCAGGCTTTTTTTTGAATAAGTCGCAGTGCTGCGATCAACTCACCGCAGCACTGCCGGACTAACGAGCTGCGAGCAAATCTAGATAATACGCAAGATACTGATCCCGTATGACGGGCGGTGCGAATCGCGCTTGCGCCTCTTTAGCTGCAGCCAATCCCATAGCTTGCATACGCTGGGGCTCTTCAATCAATTGGTCGATTGCGGCTGCAATTGCACCGGGGCTGTGTGCTGGCACGAGTCGGCCCGTACGCCCGTCTTGCACCACCTCGGGGATGCCACCGACTTCAGTAGCGACGACAGCTTTACCGTGCGCAAGTGTCTCTAAAATACTCAGTCCAAAGCTTTCCGCCTCCGAGGCATACACCCCCAGATCACAAGCGTTCAAATAGTCTTCGATCTCTTTGACATCTCGTATCACGATGACTCGATCCTGAATGCCCAGGCGAATTAGATCGGCTTGATACGGCTCGAAATCGCCGCCCGCGAGAATGAGTAATTTAACTTGTTGGCGATTTTTCAATCGCGCGAGCGCTGTAAGTAGATCGGCCACGCGCTTGCCCGGGCGTATATTCGACATGTGCAAGAGTAAATACTCCGAGTCGCGAACCTGCAGCATTTGCCGCACCTCCTCTCTCGATTGTGTGATGGGGCCGGGAGCGTAAAAATTAGGAATAACCGTGATGGGGTGCTCCACTTCAAAGGTCTCAATGGTCTGCGCTTTTAAGCTCTCCGACACCGTTGTCACACCATCGGAGTTCTCGATCGAATACTTTATAATCGGCCGATAGTGCGGATCTTTTCCCAATAAATTAGTATCCGTCCCATGCAATGTAGTGACAATGACGGGCGACTTCTTCTGCCCTAGCATCTGCTTGGCCAACAAAGCACCTGTGGCATGTGGCACTGCGTAGTGCACGTGCAGTATGTCGAGTTGATGTTCTTCGCAGACCTCCATAATACGCACCGAAAGTGGCAGCGTATAATCCGGATATTTGAAGAGTGCGTATTCATTCACCACCACGGGATGAAAGAACAAGTTCTCGCCGCACTTTAAGCGGACGGGCCGCTCGTAACTGATAAAATGTATTTCATGTCCGGCCGCCGCCAGCAAGATTCCGAGCTCTGTGGCCACGATACCGCTGCCCCCGATGCTGGGGTAGCAAACCATACCAATCTTAAGTCGAGACCTCATATTAGAATGCGCGTGCGGTGCGGTGCAACTGTGCCAAGCTCTGGACCACGGGTGGATCGTTGGGCCAGAGTGCGATCGCGTAAGGACAGCCCGCCATGGCTCCGAGCTGCTGCGCACGTGTCAACTGTAGCTCAATATATGCGCGCTGGCTCACTTGTGAGGCGTGGCAGGCCATCAGCTGCTGCCACGCCTCAGCCATCTCAGAAACATCGACTAGAGTGGCCGCAGACAGCGGCTGTTCTTCCTGTGCTGTAATCGAGTAGAACCATAGCGAGCCAACAGCATGGGGCGACAGCCCTGCCAGTGCCTGCAAGCCTCCATAGCGAGCCAGACGACAGGCATTACGAGTGGCATTGCCCACCGCACAATGGTCGGGATGCTGGTTGGTGCTCAGCGAGGGCGCGCAAACAATATCTGGCCGAAATTCACGGATGATACGAGCGAGTTGCAGGGCATTTTCAGGCGTAGCGCTTTGCAAGCCGTCCCCACCGAAATCTAAAAATGTAAGCCGCTCCGATGCACCTAATAGCTCGGCAGCGGCACGCGTCTCCGCCTCGCGAATGAGGGGCGTGCCAGCGGTGCCCGCCTCCCCTTTCGATGTGACGACCATCGCGATTTCTGTGCCTTGGCCATATTCCTTGAGTAATACCGCGCCCATGCCGAACTCCAGGTCGTCGGGGTGCGCGCCTATGGCGAGTAGTTTGAGCGGTGCTGCGTGCTGTTTCATGGTAGATAGGCCTCACTTGAATCGGAAATTTCGTCGCGTTTAATAAATTGAATCTCTGGCGCGTCCGCGGTATTGAGATAGTTCATTTCCCCTGCCCCCGCGACATAGTGGGTGCACTGAATCACAGACTGCATCCAACCTAAGCGCGTATCCCGCGAGGGACTGACTTGCGAACGCTGCCACTGCTGGCCCGGAAGATCGATATAGGCACTTCCCCCACGATGCAGACGTAGGCCGTGCTGCGGATCATAGCGCGCGCGTACCCATTCATCCTGATAGCTGACATCGACAAAAAAATCGTCGATAGCACTCGCCTGCTCACGAAACTGAGGATCACTGGAACGCAGCACCTCGATGCCATCCAGCAAGCCGAGCGCTTGATACATTTCGAGGCAGAAATCGGCCACATTGTCCGCTTGTATGGCTTCGAAGACTGGCACGTATTCAGCCTTCAAATACTTAGGCAACTGACGCGCGAGGCTTGCTTGCCACTGGCGATCGACTCGTTTCGCATAGAGCGGGGAGTATTTCTTCTGAATTTTATTCGCGAAGGCAAAATTCAAAGTTTGGCGCGCGCCGGAGCTCAAGTCCTTGAGCACGGTCTGCGTCTCGCGTGGATCGTGATCGCTATCGTGATAGAAGAACACGATACGCCCTCCCAGCTCAGCCTGCAAACGCCGTGCGGTCTGAAACTTGGCAAATAGAAAGCGACGCGGCAAGAAGCCACAGGGTTGCTGACCAAAACATATTACGGGTGCCTGACTCATAGGGACTGGGTGGGATTCTTATGGCTGAGCTTGAGAAGAATGTGCACCAGTTGGGCAATCAAAACAGCGAGAATACAGCCGATTAAATTGAACCACAGATAGCCGATATCTATGGGTGAGAAATAGAGCGTCAATACGATGGCTTCGGCACACAGCCCACCAATAAAGGCGGCATGCCCACCGATACGTTTGAGAAAGAACGCGACTAAAAAGATGCCCAGAATGGTGCCATAGAATAAGGAGCCGATAATATTGACCGCCTCGATCAAGTTATCAAATAAAGTCAAAGTCATCGCAAAGCTGACCGCAACAATCCCCCAAGCGAGCGTCAGAATACGAGCCACCCAAACGTAGTGCCCATCACTCCCGCGCGGATGCACCAGAGTCTTATAACCATCCACCATAGTGGTAGAGGCCAGTGCATTCAGCTCAGATGCGGTCGACGACATTGCGGCAAGAAAGATCACTGCGACGAGTAGCCCCACCAGCCCGGCGGGCAAGTTATCCAACACGAAGTGCAGAAAAATATAATCGGCATCTTGTGTATCTGCATCCGGATTCTCAGCGCTCAGCACTTGTTTAAACACGCCACGCTGCTGCTCCATCAATGCGCTTTGCTCTAAAATCGCCGTCTTGGTTTCTGCACTTGCGGAGCCATGAATTTGGCGCTCGCTCAGAGCAGTTTCCAACAGAGTGCCACGCGCTTGGAAGGCCGCTTGAAACTGCGACTCAATCGGAGCGAGTTGCTCAGCTGATATTTGCTCAATCGTCGCTTCATTATAAAAGATCGGCGGCTGTTGAAACTGGTAAAAGACAAAGAGCAGCACGCCCAATAAAAGAATCGCAAACTGCATCGGAATCTTGAGCACCGCATTAAAAATGAGCCCCCAGCGACTTGCTGCCACGGAGCTCCCGGCGAGGTAGCGCTGCACTTGCGATTGATCGGTGCCGAAATAGGACAGTGCCAGGAATGTGCCTCCGATTAAGCCCGTCCAGATGGTGTAACGCTGACTCGGGTCGAAGGAAAAACTGATCGCCTCTAAGCGGTCGTGCATGCCTGCGATATAGAGCGCATCGCCAAAACTAACATGCTCAGGCAGGCCGTTCACAACGTAGCCGAAGGCAATCGTCATACCGACTAATATGATGAGCATCTGATACTTCTGTGTCAGGCTCACAGTGCGCGTGCCTCCCGTAACCGTATAGAGAACAACCAGCACTCCCGTCACCAAAATAGTCGGTCCCAATGGCCAATAAAAGACACTGGATACAATGATCGCAGGCGCATAAATGGTAATGCCGGCCGCCAAACCGCGCTGCACTAAAAAGAGGCCCGCCGCGAGGAGTCGCGTTTTTTGATCAAAGCGCTGCCCCAAAAACTCATACGCGGTGGTGACTTGTAAGCGGTGATAAATCGGAATAAAGACTGCGCAAATCAAGATCATCGCGATTGGCAGCCCCAAGTAATTCTGCACAAAGGCCAGCCCTCCTTCGTAGCCTTGCCCCGGAGTGGAGAGAAAGGTGATCGCCGAGGCCTGCGTCGCCATGACCGACAGCCCAATGGTGCTCCATTTCAAATCAGCGCCGCCGCGTAAATAGTCGTTGGCACTGCGGTGACACCGAGCCGTCCAGAGTCCGTAACCAACGATGCCGAGCACAGTCGAGAAGAGAACAATCCAATCCGCAGGGCTCATGAATAGGCTTTCGTTAACAAGCGCATCAGTACAATGAGCACGACTAGCCAGACAAAAGTGGCCATATAAACAGTGCGCCAGTTTATAGGTTTTGGTATCGTTTTTCTCATCATTCAGCAGGCTGCCCCAGCGACATTAAATTTGCAAATAGGCGATAAGCCCCTGGCACACCAGCTGGCAACTGACGAAACCAGGACAAGCCACTATACACGTAGTATCCCTCGCCGATGGGGGCGATCAGCAGGCTGCCCGCGAGCGGAGATTCACCGGGATCGTTGGCAGCAAAAATAGGCGTATAAGCCTCGTCCCAGTCACCGGCGAAGTAGAGGCCACGCTCTTGCACCCAGCCCTCGAAGTCGGCCGTGGTAATCGTATTGGGAAACTGCAGCACTCGGTGATCTGGCGCGAGAAAGCGCATGCTCGCCGTTTCATCGGTCACACGATCGCGTGTAATAGTGAATGGGAAGGGGGCATACTCCATGGTCTTCAAACCACGATTTGTATTATACTGCATCACCACGACCCCGCCCTGCTGTGCATATTGAAACAGCGCAGTCATGTAAAACGCGATGCGATCATTAGTATTCAAAGCACGGATACCAAATACAACTGTATCGTAAGCCGCCAGTGCCTCAGGATTCATAGCTGCCTCTGTTAGAGTATCGACCGCGTAGCCAATACGCCGTAGCGCCTCCGGAATGGTATCGCCGGCACCGGGGATGTAGCCGATCCGCTCACCAGCGATCTTCACGTCAAGTAAGACTGCAGCTGCGGTCGCGGTAGGGAATAAGGTCTGCTGGGGGATATGCTCGTAATCCAAGGCCTCGTAACCGCGAGTATAGAGCTGCCCCTCAAACTCAACAGATGCGCGCAAGCTCGTTCGACTCGCAGCTGTAGGTGGAATTAACTTGGCAGTGACTTGCAACTCTTTGCCCGCCTCTAAAGAAAATGGAATACTCGCAGGCTCCACACGCCAGCCGTCGCCCGCTTCAAAGTGAACGGTGGCTGCTGCAATATCGCTAGCTGCAATCACCCTCGCCGTAAACTGGCGCGGTTCATTTTGTCCCAAAATGTGGGGGCCTTCTTCAAGATTCACCATCACAGGCGGCGTCACCGTAAAGGGCTGCTTGCTCTCTCCATGAATCGGATCGTTAAAATTGTAAGTACTCGGAATGGTAAAAATAATCGATTCACCATCAACAATGAGCCGCACATAGATGGGGATCGCAGCCGGATTCTCGGGAGCACCCATTTGACTCAGCTCATCCACCATGTAACTCCCCCGCTCTGCTGGCTGACGCAACCAGTAAGGCTGAGAAATAGATGCATTGGCGGCGATCTGAGCCGTCTCGGAAACATGTACTAAATGGTTACGGGGCAAGGCATACACTTTGGCGCGAGCCAAGTCGACTCGACGCGTGGCAAAAGCAATGCTCACCGGTAGCGAGGCACGCTGAATCGCACGCAAATCCAACGCGACTTCCGCCCCCGGCACCGCAGAAGCCGACGCAGCAATGCTCTCGACATCGAGAGCGAGGCATGCCACAATCACAGCTTCAAGCTCTTGTAATTTCTTACTTTGCCAGAAGCTCGCTGGCAGTGCACTCAAAGCGCGATGCGCTTGAAGGAGTTGCGGCAGCACAGCTTCCGGCTTGCTGGGATTAAAGCGTTCAATTGCCATTTGAATGGCGGCAGCCACGGGTTCGGAATTAGCTACGCGCCCCCAAGTGGTGTCAATACCGGCAAATAAACTGCCCTCAGGCTCCGTGCCCGCGAGCGTTTTGAAATATTCTTTGGACTCTCCCAACTCAGGAGTGGCACCAAAGCCCTGGCTCATGTGGCAAGTGCGGCTATGGGCCGCAATCTCACTGTAGGCTTCGCCGAGTAAGTGATTGTAGCCACCAGTTTCGACGAAAAAGACATCCTTCGTATCAAATTCAATCCCTCGTCGTTGGTAAAACCATTTAGAGGTATTCCATAGCAAGCGTTGGGCTGCCCACGGCTCCACAAATTCCAATTGCTCAGGAAAACGTGCCGGATCTGCCGCAGCGGTAAAGGCTTCTTTAGCCAGACGGGCCGATGCCGTATGGTGACCATGCGTATAGCCAGCTTCCAAAGAAAAACGAGTGATAATCACATCCGGGCGCAGCGAACGTATTGCCCAGACGACATCTGCCAGCGCCGCATCTTGATCCCAAATTGCGAGCGTCTCCTCGGGCGTCTTGGAATACCCGAAATCAATCGCGCGGCTAAAACGCTGCTGCCCGCCATCGATGCGGCGTGCTGCCAGTAACTCTTGGGTGCGAATCATTCCCAGCTTCTCCCCCAGATCACCGCCAATTAAATTTTGCCCGCCGTCTCCCCGTGTCAGTGACAAATAAGTCGTATCGACCCGTTCACCGTTGGCCAAATAGGCGATCAACTTGGTATTTTCATCATCCGGATGAGCGGCCACGTACAGCACGCTGCCGAGCGTATTCAGTTTTTGCAGACTCAATAGCAAGGCACCACTCGCAAGCGGTTCTATTGGTCGAGATTCGGCTGTTGCAAATGGACTCAGCATAAGAGAGACGAGAAATGAATGGAGGATCCGCATGACGCTATATAAGAATACCCGCCCCGATCAATCGGGGCGGGTGCTCATTAAAGAAAAAAAAGAGAATTAACGGATCTTAGCCAAGAGCGCTTCGTTGCGTGAAATGTAGGCAGCATTGCCAGCTGCTTGAGCACCTTTCAAAGACTTCTTAGCCATCATCAAGGCTTGCTGCGTATTCCCCTGCTCTGCCAGCATCTTGGCGTAGCCATATTGCAACCAGAATGCATTCGGACTCATCGAAACTGCTTTATGCATCCACTCCAGGGCTAATTCGGAATCCTTGCCGTTCGAATGATAAAACTCAGCCGCATCGGCATAATCGCGCGCGCCCCAATCATTTATGTTAGCGAGCGATGCTTCAATCGAGGCAGCTGTTAGAGCCGTCGTATCCACAGTAATTTGCACCGGCACCCGCACATTGTCCCAATCAAGAAAGAGCGTCGCCGACTCATCTCGCAACGCATCAAAGCCAATAGTAAAGTTTTCAACCGAGTTCGGACGCTCGATGGCTTCGACCTTCACACGTGCAACATCCTGCTTAGAATCGTAGGCGCCTGCACTCGGCACCTCGGTATCCGCATAAACGATCACAGTCCATACGTCCTCCGCTGGAATGGTGAACAGCACATACTCCCCTGCCGGAATGGGGCTGCCCGCAAAATTCACCTCTGAGTCGAAGGCGATCTTTGTCGGTGCATTCGCTCCGGTGCGCCAAATTTCGCCATAAGGCACCAGCTGGCCATACACCTCACGCCCCTTCACTCCAGGCCTGGAATATTTCACCGTGAATTCGGTCACACCGACCATTTGCTTTAATTCCGAGTAAGGACTGGCTGCCGGTGATTTAATTTGAGCAAAACTGCCAGCAGCGCCGAGTAAAATAGCAGCTGCAACGATCGATAAGGTTTTTGGTATTCGCATAGACAGGCTACGAGCCTAGCACCCTTCTTTTATTTCAACATTTTTATGTTTTTATCCCGCACATCATAAGTGAGCCAAGCCGCCGATACATTCGCAGCAAGCGGGCGAAGCTTGATTTAAAGAAAAAGCGTCCCATCATACACCCCATGAAACCACGAAGCCTACGCCACCGACTCGAAAAAATCGCCAAGCTGCTAGTGACCGTTCACAAGCACACGCCGGAAGTTGACTGCCTCATCAACCAAGACAAAGGTCAACACGGCCATGTCGTGCTCGACTTTGCAGGCAGCGGCATGAGTCGCTCCAAAATGAATGCGCTCGGAAAAGACCTACAGACGAAAGGCTATACATTCACCGAGAAAAATAGCCCCTGGCTAGGACAGATCACCTACACCGGACGTGAAGAGGATAAACCAACAGTGGTATTCACCCTGCCAATCGTCAAAGATCGCCTTGCGATCAATGAGCAAACCCACGAGAAAAGCTATACTTTCGGAAGCTAAACAAACTTGACATCAAGGCAAGCGCTATTCAGGCAGCAATTAAAAAGGAATCCTGAAATTAGAGTTTCGAATAACGAGCAATTCTTCGCATAAAGATTTGTGTTGCTAATAAGTGTGAAGTAATCGTGAAATCACACAACTGCCCACCAGAAAACTCCATGAATCACTCAACTATCGCGAATCGCTGGAATGCCGATTTGATCGACGAAAACTACGATCTTTGGCGCACGAGCCCTGAAAAACTCGACGCTGAATGGCGTGCCTTTTTTGAAGGTTTCGAGCTCGCCAGTGAGGAGCTATCCGATCCATCCGCCACCTCAACCGGCACTGACATTGCCAATGTCAGTCCCACACAAGCGGACAGTGATGCCACACGGCAAGCACGCGCGATTGGCCTGATTTACGCGTACCGCTCCATCGGCCACACCATCGCAGCCTTCAATCCGCTGACGAAGGAAGCTCCCACCAATCCGCGTCTGACTTTAGAGCGGCTCGGTTTTGAAGAGTCCGACTTGGACCGTGTATTCCACACGGGCAACTACCTAGGCGGCACAGAGATGACGCTGCGCGAGCTCATTGAACGCTTGGAAAAGACCTATTGTCACACGATCGGGGCGGAGTACATCCATATTCAAGAGACGCCGAAGCGCCGCTGGATCCAGGCCCGCATCGAGCCCGAGTGTTTCATCCCCCGCTTCACAAAGGAAGAGAAGCACCGGATCCTGAGTACCATCATGCAGGCCGAGGACTTCGAGAACTTTCTGCAGACACGCTATGTCGGTCAGAAGCGATTCTCACTTGAGGGCGGCGAAACATTGATTGCTTGCCTAGAAAGCGTATTGGAACGCTGCAGCCAAAATGGCGTCGACGAAATCGTCATGGGCATGGCCCACCGCGGCCGTCTCAATGTATTGGCCAATTTCCTAGGCAAATCTTTCGACTACATCTTTCGCGAGTTCTCAGAGAACTATGTGCCAGACACCATTTACGGCGACGGTGATGTCAAATATCACTTGGGCTTTGAAACCAGTCGTAAGACAACGGATGGCCATGAGGTCGAGATACGCTTAGCAGCCAACCCCAGCCACTTGGAGGCGGTCAATCCCGTCGTCGAAGGTAAAGCACGGGCGCGTCAACGCATTCGCGAGGATCTCGATCGCAAGCGTGTATTGCCTATTCTCATTCACGGTGACGCGGCTATTGCAGGTCAAGGCATCGTGGCCGAAGTCTTTAACTTCTCACAACTGAAGGGCTACCGCACGGGCGGCACGATTCACTTTGTAATCAACAATCAGATCGGCTTCACCACCGATCCTTCTGAGGCGCGCTCCAGCCGCTACTGCACTGACGTGGCCAAAATCGTGGAAGCCCCCATCTTTCACGTCAATGGCAACGATCCCTTGGCCGTCGTCGCAGCAGTGGAGGCCGCCTTCGACTACCGACAGACTTTTGGTTGCGACGTGGTGATCGACATGTATTGCTGGCGCAAGCACGGGCACAACGAATCCGACGAGCCTGCCTTCACTCAGCCAATCTTATACAAGACGATCTCCGAAATGCCGCTGATTGGGCGTGCCTTTGCCAAGCGCTTAATCGCCAGCGGGGAATTCACCGAAGAAGAGGTCAAGTCGATTGAGACGGCTTATAATAAAAAGCTCGAGATCGCCTTCGAGACCGCGAAGGCCAAAGAAGACGAAGCCATCGATCCTTTTGCAGAATCCAATGCAAAGGAGCAACCACCTTACAACTTCAAGGGCTTCGATACGCGCGTGCCCAAGGAGCAGTTGGAAATGATTGCCGAGCAACTCGCAAGTGTGCCCGAGGGCTTCCACGCGAACAAAAAGATCGTGCGACAGCTCAAGACGAAGCTAAAAGCGTTCAAGGAAAACACCGGCATCGACTGGGGCATGGGGGAAGCTTTAGCTTTCGGGAGCTTACTCATGGAGGGCACTCCCGTTCGACTGAGCGGTCAGGACTGTGAGCGCGGCACCTTTAGTCACCGCCACTCCGTACTTTACGACAATCAAACACGCGAAAAATACGTGCCCCTACTGGACCTGCAGGAAGGACAAGCACAGTTCTGTGTGCACAACTCGCTACTATCCGAAGCAGCGGTACTCGGTTTCGACTACGGCTATTCGCTGGACTATCCACAGATGCTCTGCATGTGGGAAGCGCAATTCGGCGACTTCGTCAATGGCGCCCAAGTAATCATTGACCAATTCATCACCTGTAGCGAATCCAAATGGGGCCGCCTTAGTGGCTTGGTCATGCTATTGCCTCACGGCTACGAAGGACAGGGCCCGGAACACTCCTCGGCACGCCTAGAGCGCTTCCTGCAAGCCTGTGCGGAGAACAATATTCAGGTCTGTAACGTAACCACACCGGCACAATATTTCCACTTGCTTCGTCGACAAATGAAGCGTGAGTTCAAGAAGCCATTGATTCTGATGTCACCCAAGAGCCTGCTCCGTCACAAGAGCTGCGTATCACTGGTCGAAAACTTCACTGACAATGAATTTTGGTCCATATTGGATGACGAGACCGTCAGCCGTAAGACAGCGAAACGTATCATCTTCTGCTCCGGCAAGGTCTACTACGATCTCACCGCGCACCGCGAGGCCAATGAGATCAAGGATACCGCTATCGTCCGGATCGAACAGCTCTACCCGCTCAACACGGATCTGCTACAACGTATCGCAGCCAATTATCCCAAGGCCAAGAGCATCGTCTGGTGCCAAGAAGAGCCGAAGAATATGGGTGCATGGAGCTTCATCGCACCACGCTTGATGGAAAGCATTGGCACATTGCCCGCATTCGCAGGTCGTAAAGGTTCCGCCAGCCCCGCGGTGGGCTCCTTGGCGGTGCATCGACACGAACAAAAGAAACTCATTGAGAAAGCCTTCTCGCTCTAAGCTCTAAGCTCTAAAAATTGGAGCGTGCGACGCTCCCCAATTCCAAATTCTAAATTTAATATCATGGCTACCGAAGTAAGAATCCCCGCAATGGGCGAATCAATCAGTTCAGGCATCTTAGCTGCATGGCATGTAAAAGATGGCGACTTTGTCGAAAAAGACCAAGTTCTCTACGAACTGGAAACCGACAAAATCACCTCCGAGGGCAGCGCCGAGGTCTCTGGTGTGATCTCGCTCAAAGCCGAAGTTGAGGACGAAGTCGATATCGGGCAAGTGGTGGCCACAATTGATGAGAGCGCCTCGGGCTCGAGCAGCGCAGCTGACAAGCAAAGCTCAGCCGACACTGCCAGTGCTGAAACAAGCACCGAAGCCAGCGCCGAGCCAGCCGCCGCAGCCGCCACAGCAGCGGAGACTTCCTCGGAGGCAAAACCACTCTCCCCCGCCGCTCGTAAGGCAGCTAAGGAAACTGGCGTCGATACATCTAAAATCTCTGGTTCTGGCAAAGACGGCCGTGTGACCAAGAGCGACATTCTCGAAGCGGCCAAGGCACCCGCACCCGCCGCAAGCCCAGCCCCTGCCCCAGCGTCTGCTCCTAAAGCTAGCAGCGACCCCGCACCCGCTGGCGAACGCAAGGAAACACGTAAGAAAATGTCGCCCCTACGCCGCAAGATTGCTCAACGCCTAGTGGCAGCGACGCAAGAGGCCGCCATGCTAACGACGTTCAACGAAGTCGACATGAGCGCGGTCATGAAACTGCGCAAGCAGCATCAGGAAAAGTTCGTCGAACGCCACGGCCTGAAGCTCGGCTTCATGTCCTTCTTCACTAAGGCTGTGACACACGCCTTACAAGCCGTGCCAGAGGTCAATGCTCGCATCGAAGGCAACGAAGTCGTCACACAGCACTATTACGATATCGGCGTTGCGGTCGGCACCGACAAGGGGCTCATGGTGCCCGTGTTACGTGATTGCGATAAAAAGGGTTTTGCAGAAATCGAAGGCGATATCATGGACTACGCCAAGGCAGCACGCGCAGGAAAAATCCAAATGAGCGACCTTGAAGGCGGTGTCTTTACCATCTCCAATGGCGGCATCTACGGATCCATGCTCAGCACTCCGATCGTCAATCACCCGCAACCCGCCATCCTCGGCTTGCATAACATCACTGAGCGCGCAGTCGTGATCAATGGTGAGATCGTAGCACGCCCCATGATGTATCTCGCACTGAGCTACGATCACCGCCTAATTGATGGCAAAGAAGCCGTGACTTTCTTGGTCAAAGTCAAAGAAGCAATCGAAGATCCTGCGCGCCTGCTCTTTGGCATCTAGTCAAGCGAGCGGTTACTCCGTTCACCCGTTGTCAGTTATTTAGCTCTAACATAATTAAACCGAAAACCAGCAAACAGAAAACTGGTTAACTCTCTCCTCATGTCTTCAGAAAATACATTCGACCTCATCGTCATTGGTTCCGGTCCTGGGGGCTATGTCGCTGCAATTCGCGGCGCACAGCTCGGCCTCAAAACTGCGATCATTGAAAAAGATAAGACGCTTGGCGGCACCTGCCTGAATGTAGGCTGTATCCCAAGCAAGGCACTGCTCCACTCGACCGAAATGTATCATTTCGCAGGACATGGCGCAGCGGAGCATGGAATCGACCTGACGAATCTCTCGATCAGCATCGAGCAGTTGATGGCGAAGAAAGACAAGACAGTCGCCCAATTGTGCAATGGCGTGCAGTTCTTGATGAAGTCTAACAAAATCAAAGTGTTTAACGGCTTCGGCATGTTGGCGGGCGAAAATAAAGTGCGTGTGAAGGGCGCCAAAGATGAGACGGAGCTAAGCGGCAAGCACATCCTGATCGCAACTGGTTCTTCCACGATTGAGCTGCCCTTCTTGAAGTTTGATGGCGAGACCGTAGTCAGCAGCGACCAAGCGATTGCATTCGACAAGGTGCCTGAAAAACTGGCAGTCGTCGGCGCCGGCGCCATCGGCCTGGAATTGGGCTCTGTTTGGGCACGCCTCGGCTCTAAGGTCGAAGTCATCGAGTTCCTACCGAACATTGCGCCCACCTTCGACAAAGACGTCTCCAAAATGGCTGAGCGCCTGTTCAAGAAACAAGGCCTGAACTTTAATCTAAACACCAAGGTCACTGGCCTCAAAAAATCGAAGGGCAAGAACATCCTGACCGCCGAAAAAGACGGTAAAGCGGTTGAGTTTGAAGCTGACAAGGTGTTGGTCGCAGTGGGCCGCAAGCCCTACACTGATCGCCTCGGACTCGAAACTGTCGGCATTGAAACCGATGAGAAAGGCCGCATTCCTGTCGGTGAACATTTCAAAACTTCAGTCGATGGCATCTATGCGATCGGCGACGTCATCCCAGGCCCGATGCTCGCACACAAGGCCGAAGAAGAAGCAGTCGCTTGCGTCGAACGCATCGCAGGCCAAGCAGGACACGTCAATTACGAGGTCATCCCCAATGTAATCTACACCGAACCTGAACTCGCAAGTGTCGGCCTGACGGAAGCGGCGGCCAAAGAGAAAGGTGTGGAGTTCAACTCTGGAAAGTTCAACTTCGCCGGCAACGGTCGAGCCATCGCCAGCGACGGCACAGACGGCTTCGTAAAAGTAACTGCTTGTAAAAAGACAGATCGCATTCTAGGTGTTCAAATCATCGGTAAAGGCGCCTCTGAACTGATCGCCGCCGCAGTCACTCACATGGAATACGGAGGCAGCGCCGAAGACCTCGGCCGCACAATTCACGCTCACCCAACCATGAGTGAAGCGCTGAAAGAAGCTGGCCTCGCTGTGGGCGGCAACGCAATCCACAGCGCGTAAGTAACCCTTAATTCTGCTGCCTGCAGCGATGCAGGCAGCGGCGCAGCCCCCTCTTCAAATATATTTTTCTAGCTTCAAAGCTACTGTGCTCACTCGCGAGCGCCGTAGCTTTGAAGTTAGCCCTGCGGGGCAACTCGCAATTCCGCGGCACTCCAGACTTGGTATTTAACCTCGAAGCCCTCAGGCACGATGACCACAACGGGCACTTGGCTATTGTAAGGAATCGGTTCTAATGGGGCACTGACTTCAACAAAGCGCTCCACCTCCGGAGCTGCGGGGTTGACTGCCATCAGGGTGCCTGCCATGTGCCCCTCTGACTCCAGCTGGTAATACGTGTACCCCCAGCCTTCCACTGTAAGCGCTTCCAGTGTGCCCAACAGTCTGTAATTGTTGACTGAATCCGTGTGCACAGTCTTCCCGATCACCAGTGTCACAAAGTGCGCCGCCTCATCATCCAAGGCAGGCAAGCGGATAACATGACGCTGATAGCCTGGGTCCGCCAAGGGGAAAGCCTCCAGATCCTCGTCAAACGCGGCGACTTCCTTCGACGTGGCTCGTACTGCAGCATCCCCCACAGCACGCGTGCTGGCGCAGCCCGCAGCGAAGATGATTAGTAGTAAAAGATGAATACGTATCAATAGCTTCATAGAGAGTAAGGAAGTACAGTGTAATACAGTTAGCAGAGCAAGCTGCCCACAAAGCAACTAGATCCAGTCCTCGCCTTTAGACTTCAAAGCTCGGGCTAACTCGCGCGCGAAGAAAGGTCCGCGGTAGACCCAACCCGTGTATATCTGGACCATTGAAGCACCCGCATCTATTTTTTCGCCTGCAGCTTCGACCGAGTCGATGCCCCCCACGCCGATGATCGGCAGTTTGCCTTCCGTCGACTTATAGATATAGTTGATGACCTCATTTGAATGGCGGCGGATAAATTCACCTCCACTCAGGCCTCCCGTTTCTTTACTCTTGAAGCCTTCGGGGCGCTGAATCGTGGTATTGGTCGCGATAATCCCATCGTAGTTCAACTCCAACAATACGCCCACAATCTCGTCGATTTCATGAAACGTAAGATCGGGAGCAATCTTAAGTAGCAAAGGATGTGGATCACGCCCCAGCTTCTTTGCATGCGCCAGATTTTCATGACGAATTGTCTGCAGTAATTCACGCAGATAGGTCGCGCCTTGTAGATCACGCAAGCCCGCAGTATTGGGGCTGCTGATATTAATAGTAAAGTAGTCCGCCTGATCCGCTAAAGTCCGAAAGCTCGCCACATAGTCCTCGACCGCTTGATCCAGCGGGGTGGTCTTAGCCTTACCGATATTGACTCCGACAGGAATGCCGCGCTTGCCCTTTGGATAATTCTTCGAAAGCGCCTGTAGCATGACCTCCGCACCCTTATTATTAAAACCCATGCGGTTGATCAACGAATGCTGCTCCGGATAGCGAAATAGTCTCGGGCGAGGGTTGCCAGGCTGCCCCTCGGGGGTGACCGTGCCCACCTCCGCATGACCAAAGCCCAAAGCTTCGATCGCACGCGGAAACTCGCCGTCTTTATCCATACCAGCAGCGAGGCCCACACGATTTGGAAACTCCAAACCAAACAGTTTTACCGGCTTATCTTCGCACACCTGATTATAACGGCGCACCAAATTACACAATGTCGGCAAAGCCCCCATTGTCATTAATGCGGTGCGACCGCGATCATGTGCTTGCTCTGGCTCCATCTTAAATAAAGCCGGGCGCACTAAGTTTTCGTAAATAAATCCCATAACGGTCTCTCTTATGCAGAATCTGAGAACGTAACACTCACTTTACGCAAAACAATGAAAAAGAAACATTGAAAAAAATTCTGACAAAGCACTTTACAATAGCGAAAACGAGTCTTTAACCCCTTGTATGGATTGCTACTGAACTCACTGTAGCCCCATCTCTAAGAAATACACAAAGCGTCTCCTAACCGTATGTCGAAACCTACTACTAAACTCACCTGGTGCAAAGCCCGCTTGGGCGAAGATATGAACTGGTGGATCAGCGAAATCAGCGATCCAGTACACTGGGATGTCGATGGCCTCGGAATGATCGATCCTCGCCAATTCCAGCACATCATTGACCTGCTTGAACCACTGAGCGATTACGGCCTACAAAACGAATTGGTCGACGATGCCTTCTACTCATTTGGCATCGACAGCGTGGACGAAGATAAGACGGTCTTGCTCAAGCGCGTGCAAGACAGCATCCTGGAGAGCGAAGACCCGCTCTTTGCCCTACCCGACGTATTAGACGAGGAAAAGGGCCCCTACGCAGACCTGCTGGACCATATCACCAAGCTGCGCGTCAAGATGCTCAACGACTTGATCGACTTTTCCCAAAACTTGACTGTAGAAGAACTCGAAGAAGAGATTCGCGAAGCACAAAGCGCCGACTTCATGGAAGGCCGCGCTTCGCACTTCTTTAATGAGCTCACAGCCATCCTCGAATATGTGCCCGACGGCTTTGAACTCGACGACGATGAAGATGCCAAGCCTAAGAGCGAAGACGAGGAACTTGAAAAAGACCTCGCCGACGTGGAGGCAGGCACCGAAGTCGATGAAAAGATCGAAGAAGACGACACCATGAAATGGGACGAAGAGGAGGAAGAAGAGGAAGAAGATGACTACGAAGAAACCACAGCTCCGCCCGACGAAAATATCGACGACGATGACGAGAAGCGCTAATTGCTCGACTATTGCTGAGCGCTTCTTGTAGCCCCTTCCACAACATTCTGGAACAAAAGCCTCACCCATAGGGTCGAGGCTTTTTTTTGTGAATAACCAAGCAGAAATCGACTCGAAGCCATCGACCACAGACAAAAAAAGACATCCTCCACATTGGAGAATGCCTTTTCTAAATTGATTTGCCTGCAGTAGTCGAAGTGACAGCGCATCAGACGCGCAACAAGCGCAACAACGAACTAGCAGCTCGACTTAGCAGACACCGTGGCCTTTCTGCGCTTAACCCAATATAAACCAGCACTCCCCATCAACATGGATGCAGCCACCCCCGGCAGCGGTTGACCACTCGCTGGCTGAGTACCGCTCACACGAAACGCAAACTCAACCTTACTTTTGCCCTTATAGCCGTATTTACCTCCAAAGGTAAAGGCATCCTCGACACCCTTTTTACCTTCTTCGTAACCGACATAATTATTCTTATTCTTAGAAATATCTGTGGTATTCCCGCGAGCATCTGTCACGTAGAAAAGCAGGCTATCACCTTGGGAGAACTCACCAATGTCGATAAAGAAAGAACCATTCTCCCAATCGCCGGAAATTTCGATATCTTGACTCGAGACCTGCCCCTTAGAGTCAGTGGACTTAACTGTCAGCGTCTTCCACTCAGAGATGTCGCCGCCATCCGTTCCGCAATGATCCTGACTGTTGACAAACTCAAGGGTCAGACTGCCATCAGTCGCCGCGGTCAGTGCCTCGGACTTACCTTTCTTGTCGTAGCTTACATATTCGCTATCAACATAATCCCCATATTGATAGGTAGCCATCAGCGATGATGCACAGAGCGATAAGCTCAGTAAGGCGAATGTGAGTGTTTTCTTGATCATATCTAGTATAGTTTAGTGGGTGTGGTGAGTCGAGGCACCCCTCATTTTTACATGCATTTTACACCATGCAACCATCGTGCCAAGTTCTAAGCATGAATTTCCCGAACAGACGATTAGCCCTGCCAATGCATGCATTCAAACGGCTCTACCACTGATAAAAACACAGTCAGTGAGCTGTTAAAAAAACGCATCTATTTTTATGCGCCATCGCAGCAGAACAGAATCTTTAAATCAGCATACACTCCAAGCTGACATTAATACTGTAAAAATTACAATAGGAGCAATTTCTACAAAGCCGCTCAAATATGGCTGCAAATCAACTTTCAAGAGTTCAACCAGCCCAGAATAAGCGACTCTTATGCCACACCCTACGAGCGCTCAATTCAAGAGCTCACATACATTTTCGTCGTGCAGCGTTGGCTGGAAACGATAGCACTAAAACCCCACAAATAGTGCATCAATCACAAAAAACCACAACATATAGTAAAAATCACTCACGCGCATGAAAAAAGAATCCCTCAATGCCGACCCCAACAAGCTAAAAATCCATCGCACATTCTCATCCGCAGAGGTGCATCCCTACGACGAAATCACTTGGAGCTACCGCAGCACTGAGATCACGGACGACAAAGGCAAAGCGATTTTCAAACAGGACCAGGTCGAGGTCCCAGAAGCTTTTTCAGATCTGGCCGCTAAAATTCTATCTTCAAAATATTTCTATGGCGACATCGACAACGGCACGAATCCTCACTCCGGCGGCCGCGAATCCTCTTTTAAACAGGTCATCGATCGGGTCGCAGATACACTCAGCGAATGGGGCCAAGCCGACGGCTATTTTACCGATGCGGCACAAGCCAAAGTGTTTAACGATGAGCTCAAATGGCTGCTGGTAAACCAATTTGGCGCCTTCAACTCTCCCGTCTGGTTTAATTTAGGCCTCTATCAAGCCTACGGCGTCGGTAAAGATTCTGGGAAGGGCAATTTCTACTGGGATCCGGAGCACGAGGTCGTGATGCGCGCCAACAATCAGTACGAGTATCCGCAATGCTCCGCATGCTTCATCCAACACGTCGACGACGACATGGACTCGATTATGGATCTTGCCCGCTCCGAAGCCATGCTGTTTAAATTCGGCTCTGGCTCAGGCACTGATCTTTCCAGTATTCGCTCCACACGCGAAAAGCTCTCCGGGGGCGGCAAACCTTCCGGCCCACTATCTTTCTTATCGGTTTACGACGCCGTCGCCGGCGTGGTGAAAAGCGGCGGTAAAACACGGCGCGCCGCCAAGATGAACGTGCTCAAAGACTGGCACCCCGACATCGAAGAATTCATCCATGCGAAACAATTGGAAGAGCGCAAAGCCTGGGCCCTGATCGAAGAAGGCTATGATGCCTCCTTCAATGGCGAGGCCTACGCCTCCATTAAATATCAAAACGAGAACCTCTCCGTACGCGCGTCCGACGCCTTTATGCAAGCCGCCATCGATGGCAACAAATTCTTTACGCGTCGAGTGACCGATGGCCAGCCTTGCGAAGAAAAGGATGCCTCCTACCTACTAGACAAGATTGCCGAAGGCACCCACATCTGTGGTGACCCTGGCATGCAGTTTGACGACACCATCCATAAATGGCACACCTGCAAGGGCTCTGGACGCCAAAATTGCACCAACCCCTGCAGCGAGTATCTGTTCCTCGACAATTCCGCCTGCAACTTGGCCTCGCTCAATTTAATGAAGTTCCGCACCGCAAGTGGACTCGACATCGAACGCTTTGCCGCTGCGGCCAAGATCTTTATCATCGCGCAAGAAATTATCGTCGACCGCTCCTCCTACCCCACCGAAGGGATCACTTACAATAGCCACTGGTTCCGCACACTCGGGCTCGGCTATGCCAATCTCGGCGCCCTCCTGATGTCCTATGGCTACCCCTATGCCTCCGACGAGGGCCTCGGCCTGGCCAAAGCAATCACTGCTGCGATGACAGCTGTCGCTTATAAGACCTCCGCGGAATTGGCGGCCCTGAAAGGTCCCTTCGCAGGCTACCATGAAGCCGCACAC
The DNA here is from genome assembly GCA_002729725.1 of Puniceicoccaceae bacterium. Taxonomy (GTDB): domain Bacteria; phylum Verrucomicrobiota; class Verrucomicrobiia; order Opitutales; family Coraliomargaritaceae; genus Thalassobacterium; species Thalassobacterium maritimum. The sequence continues at coordinate 41,938 of PBYS01000098.1, read as the reverse complement.
TATGGCGTGCCGAATCCACCGGAAACGGACAATGTGGCTTCGATGCAGGCAGTCATCGACCTACACAAGAGTCATGCCGAAGCGCTCGACCACCACTCACCACAGCCACTCGTCGACTTCGCCGTTCGCAGCTGGAAAGAAGCCTCCGATCTGGGTAAACGCTATGGCTATCGCAATGCGCAAGTCACCGTGCTCGCCCCGACGGGTACCATAGGCTTCCTAATGGATTGCGACACCACCGGTGTGGAGCCCGCAATTGGCTTGGTCGCCTATAAAACACTTGCTGGGGGCGGTTGCATGACTCTGCCCATTAAATCAATCCCACTCGCCATGGAAACCCTCGGCTACAATCAAGCCGCGATTGAACACGTCTGCGCCCATGTCAAAGAATACGGCACCGTCGAAAATATCAAAGTCTCTGGCAAGTCGATCGAATCGGGGCTCAAGGACGAACATGTCCCCGTATTCGATTCGGCTTTCCGCTCAGGCCTAGGAGAGCGCTACCTGCCCTACACTGCGCATATCGATATGATGGCTGCGGTGCAACCCTTTCTCTCGGGAGCAATTTCCAAAACCGTGAACATGCCCGAAGAGGCCACCGTCAAAGAAATACGTGACACCTATATCCACGCATGGAAAAAGGGAATCAAAGGCATTGCCATCTATCGCGACGGCTCCAAGCGCTCGGCCCCGATCAAGACCCGCCAAGACAAAGCGGAGTCAAAACAAAGCAACGTGCAAGTCGTCACCGAGCCCTACCGCCGCCGCCTCGCCGATACCCGCGAGTCAATCACTCACAAGTTCAGTATCGCTGGCTCTGAAGGCTACATCACCATCGGTAAGTTTGACGATGGCCAACCAGGCGAGGTCTTTATCCAAATGGCAAAGGCCGGCTCCACCATCAACGGCCTAATGGACACTGTGGGCACGCTGGTCTCACTCTGCTTGCAATATGGCGTACCGCTGGAGACCTTAGTCAAAAAATTCAGCCACGTTCGATTTGAACCGGAAGGCATGACCAAAAACCCGCATATCCCCTTTGCCAAGTCAGTCATCGACTACGTCGCGCGTGAGCTCGGCATGGAATTTATCCCTGGCTACAAGCAAAAGATGAGCCCCGCGGTGCAAGACGACGATGATGCCTTTGAGGACAAAAATCCAAGCAGCACAGTCATCCCCAAAGAAGACCTCCAAATCGACACCAAACAATTAGAGTTCCTCACCCAAAGCGAGGGCAACCTCACCTGCCCTGAGTGCGGCAGCGGCAAAGTCAAAGTCACCGGTACCTGTGCCTGCTGCCTCAACTGCGGCACCAGTCTCGGCTGCAGCTAGTCCTCGCTGCCCGCGCTAGCGCATGCAGAACCACTGCAGCAACAAAATAGATACGATTCGGCCGTGAGCTGATATCCCAGCTCACGGCTTGCTGCGACTCGCTGCGCCGATATAAGCGCGACGGTATTCGCTGGCAGCACGCCCGAAAAACTTGCGAAATGCGCGACAAAAATTCTCCGTATTGGCGTAACCATACTGACTGGCAATTAGCTTGATTGAATCATTGCTAGTGACCAGCGCATGCCCCGCTGCACGCATGCGCTTTTGAATCAAAAACTGCCGCGGGGTCTCTTTCATATGCTGCCGAAAGAGCATGTGCAGATGCGAGACACTCAAGTCTGCCGCCTTCGCAATATCATCGAGACCAATCGGCTCAGCAAAGTGTAGATTGATATAGTCGATCGCTTGATGCAAATTAGGGTGCAGCACCTCACGATCAACAATTTGGCGATACAGCTCGAGTTGAAACAATAAACGCGCCCACAGTAAATTTGCGATCACCTGCGCCCCCAAGGCAGCCGAGTGCATCGCATACAACATCTCATCTGCAAAGCGATGCATCACATGCCGATCATCCCATTGAAAATAACTGGGCCATTCAGGCAGACTCGCATCCGAGGCATACTCAAAATAGGCCACCAAGCAGCTGTAATAACTCCCCTCCGGGCTCCTGGACACCGTATGCTCCCCAGCCCGGTGACAGAAAACACTGCCCGCCCCATATACTGCGCCCGCAGTCGCCTCCGGCGCGTAAACAGCCCCCTCACGAATGATTTCGAAACAGATTTTATTGACTCCGATTAACGCAGGCCAGTTCGATCCACCAATGGGACTTGTATAGCTGGAAAGTTGCACCAAGCGTGGACATATTCCTGAACCTTCAATCATAGTTTTAGTCAATATACATTTCGAACTTAGCATGTTATATTGTTCATTCAACGCTATTATTAGCACATTAAGACAATCATACCACAAAGAACAAAATTATGCCCCCACAAATCACCGTCCAACTTTACAGCGTACGCGATCAAGCCTCAGCCGACTACGAAGGCACCCTTCGCCGCATCGCCGACATGGGTTTCGGCTGCGTCGAGCCCGCAGGCTACCCTGGCTACACAGCAGAAAAAGCCGCTAAACTATTTCAAGAACTTGGCCTGCAAGCGCCCACAGCCCACATCGCGCTAGCGGTCGGCGATCAAAAAAATGAGATCATCGAGCAAGCACTGATGATGGGGCACAAATACCTAATCACAGGCTGCCCTCCAGGCTTCCAAGAAGCCTGCGATAGCTTGGACAGCATCAAGGCGACGGCCGACTTATATTGCGAAGCTGCTGAAAACTTGGCGGCCCATGGCCTACAAGTCGGTTACCACAATCACGACTGGGACCTCGGCCTGATTGGTTCGCAGCGAAAACACCAGCTCTTCCTCGAACGCACTCCAGAGAGCGTGCTCTACGAAGCCGACATCTTCTGGGTTGCCCGCGCAGGGCTCGATCCCGCTGCCTTCATCAAAGAGATCGGTGCACGCGGCAAGGCGCTCCACTTCAAAGATGGCATCATCAACAGCCAAGAAAGCTTCAAGGCCGCCAAGACTGAAAGCGGCGATGTGATGGTCAGCGATTCAATTCCCTTCCGTGCAGCAGGCACCGGCCAAGTCGACCTACTCGCAGCCTATCAAGCCGTGCAACACGCGGAATACATCGGAGTGGAGCTCGACGCCTTCGAAGGCGACATGCTACAGGCGATCCAACAAAGCTACGAATACCTGACCTCCAACAAGATCGCCCAAGGCACAAAATAATCCCGCCCCCCCACACAGAGTCCAACAACAAATTACCCAAACATGACAACTAAACCCACCATCGGCCTCGGCATTATCGGCTGCGGCAATATCGCCAACGCATACTTTAAAGGTGCCAGCATCTTCGAAGTTCTGGAAGTCGCCGCCTGCGCGGACATCAACATGGACGCCGCCATCGCCAAAGCCGAAGAACACGGCTGTCAGGCACAAACAGTCGACGAGCTGCTTGCCAATCCAGAAGTAGAACTAGTCATCAATTTGACGATTCCTTCCGTGCACGCAGAAGTCAGCCTCAAGGCGCTCAACGCAGGCAAACACGTCTACAGTGAAAAGCCATTGGCAGTGGAGCTAGAAGATGCCGCACAAATTCTAAAAACCGCCGAAGACAAAGGCCTACTCGTAGGTTGTGCGCCCGACACCTTCATGGGGGGCGGCTTCCAAACCTGCCGCAAACTACTAGATGATGGCTGGCTGGGCAAAGTCGTAGGCGGCACCGCTTTCATGATGGCGCGCGGCCCCGAAAGCTGGCACCCCAACCCCGCCTTTTTCTACGAAGTCGGCGCGGGCCCCATGTTTGACATGGGCCCCTATTACATAACCGCACTGGTCCACTTACTCGGCCCCGTCAAGCGTGTCAGCGCGATCACCTCACGTGCATTTGAGCAGCGCACAGCTACTTGCAAAGAACAGTTTGGCCGAATCTTACCGGTAGAAGTGCCCACCAACTACTCGGGCGTGCTCGAATTCCACTCCGGTGCTGTGATTAATATGACCATCTCCTTCGACGTGCATAAGCACGGTCACAGCCCCATCGAGCTCTACGGCACCGAAGGCTCCCTCAAGGCTCCCGACCCCAATACCTTCGGAGGCCCCGTCGAGCTATGGACGCCCGCCACCAAGGAATGGAGAGAGCAAAGCTTCAGCCATCCTTATTTGGAAAATTCCCGCAGTATTGGAGCTGCAGATATGGCTTACGCCATTTTGAGCGATCATCAACGTACGCACCGCGCCAGCGGAGCGCTCGCCTACCACGCGTTGGAAGTCATGCACTCCTTTGAAAAGTCTTCCACCACTGGCAGCAGCATCGAGATCGAATCTCGCCCGGAACAACCGCAAGCACTGCCGATCCACCTGATCGAAGGCCGCTTGTAAGCCATTCCGGCGGCAAGCTGATCAACGACGCCCCGTCGGCGCGCACAAACAGCATTCTTTTGTGCTCGTCGACGGGGCGCATCAGGCTTTATACCCATCGCCATGAACAACGAACCACTCACTAGTGCAGAGAAAAAAGAGCTCCGCGGCATCGGCCAACGACTCAAACCACACGTGCACGTCGGCAAACAAGGCCTCAGCGAAAGCGTGCTGGCCGAACTTGAAACAGCCCTGCTGAAAAACGGCTTAATCAAGGTCCGCTTCGAAGCGGAACGCGAAGCGATCAAAACGTACTCCAGCGAAATATCCAGTAAACTCGAATGCGAATATGTCGGCGGAGTGGGCAAGGTCGGCATCTTCTTCCGTGACATGCCGGAAAAAGCTTAGCTTGTAATTCATGGGTTATTGACGAAAATACACCCTGTGAAGCAACCTATCGAATCCGCCAAAGATGTGGCGCATGCCACTAGTGGCGCGATCGCCAAAACCGCAAGTTTTATCACCTCGAGCATCTTAGATCTGGGCAAGGGCGTCTTTTCCCCGATCGGACAGCCGCATAGCTCCGCGCCACGCGCAGAACCAGGCACCGCTCCAGGCATTGAGCAATATCTCCATCAGGAAGACAGCTCACTCAAAGTCGGAATCACAGTCATCGATTATGGCCCCGACGGTCACAACACTACGACTTTTGACGACATCCACGAGGCACTAGCACTACCGGAACAACAAAATCCCCACGTGCGCTGGATCAACATCGACGGCCTGCGCCCTAGCGTCGTCAACGCCGTCTGCCAGCACTATGACGTACATACCCTCTCGGCCGAGGACGTCATCCACACCTACCAACGTTCCAAAATGGAGGTATTTGACGATCACATGATCATCATCGCCCGCCAATTACAACTCGCCAACGACAAGCTAAAGAACGAACAAATCAGTTTTTTTCTGTTCCAGAAAACCCTCATCACCTTTCAAGAAGTGCCCGGCGACGTATTTGGTCCAGTTCGTAAACGCCTGGAAAAGAGCACTGGTCGCTTTCGCACCTATCAGGCCGACTATTTATTCTACGCACTCCTCGATTCCATTATCGACCACCTATTCCCCATCCTAGAAGCCTATGGCAACGCCATGGAAGAGATGGAGATCGAGATTCTCGAAGACCCGAACGCGCTCAGCCAGCAAAAACTATTCTCGATGAAGCGCGACCTCTCCCTGCAGCGCCGGGTGCTGTGGCCCATACGCGAACTAGTAGACAACCTTTACCGCGACGAGTCCGAACTCATCCACCCCGAGCTCAAGACCTATTATCGCGACGTGCAAGATCACACCATGCAAGTCATCGACTTGTTGGAAACTTACCGCGAAACCGCCTCGGGCCTGACTGACCTATATCAAACCTCTGTGGGCAACAAAATGAACGAAATCATGAAAGTGCTCACGATCATGGCCAGTTTCTTCATACCAATTACTTTTTTTGCCGGCGTTTACGGCATGAACTTTGAACACATCCCCGAACTCGGCTGGAAATACGCCTACCCCGTATTTTGGGGCGGCTGTTTAACGATGAGCCTCGGGCTCGCCATCTTTTTCTGGCGCAAAGGTTGGATTGGGCCCAAGTAAACAACAGAGGCCCCCGCACGAGGCATTGGCATTGGCATTGGCATTGGCATTGGCATTGGCATTGGGCATTGTATTTGCCAGTCCTCGCATTTTGAACAACTGCGGGGTTGCACCTGCAATAAACACTGGCAGCTTAGGCCGCTCGAACTAATGCCCAATCAATCACTCAGTAAACTCAATCGCTACCGATTACTCTTCGTATCGGCCATCGTTGTCTTCGTGCTCGACCAGATCACTAAAGCTTGGATTTTTAACAACCTCGCGCTCGACAGCTACTACCCGCCCGAAGCCATTACGGTGATTGACGGCTTCTTCTATATCGTTCACATCGGCAACGAAGGCGCCGCTTGGGGCATGCTATCTGGCTACGGCGGACTCTTAGCCTTGTTCGCACTCATCACGCTCTTCGCGATCTACAAACTACGGCACAGTTTAGAATTGTACCGCAAGCCCATGCAATGGGCCTTTGGCCTGCTGATCGGTGGTATCTTAGGCAATATGATCGACCGCTTGATTCACGGGCACGTAATCGATTTCCTCGACTTTCATTTCCCATTTACGATCCCCTGGGTCATGCCTACCGGACGTTACCCCTCATTCAATATCGCCGACTGCGGCATTGTGATTGGCACAATTCTATACCTGATCTGGAGCTTCCGAATAGAAAACCAGAAAAAGGCCGCTAAGAGTTAATGCACTCGAACAAGCGCCTTGCCCCACATGCAGTAGAGGCCGTAGCGCAATAAGCGCCGCCACACCAGAGCGCCATGAAATTCCCGTAATCATCCGCTCGACAACTAAGTAAGGCGCAACATGCACTATAATGCATCCAATTTGAGCATCTACGTGATACTCCCTACCAAAATAGCTACAGCTCATATCAGAAAACCTTACGGGATTTATCAATTAGAGTTATTTTTAACGATCTAATGATGAAACAATGCTCAGTTTTTAGCCATCAGAGTCACAAAAACGTCATGATGTGCCGATAGATCAGTGTAGAAAAGTATTTATGACACGGTTGGCATGCGCGTTGCTGATACCAACGCATGTTTGAAAATATAGAACTGTCGGAATTAGAAGAGCGTGGATTCATCGGCGCGATCGCATGTAGTTCAAATGGCACCGTCATCGAAAGCACCAGTGATGATCTCGAGGTTTTTGGCAGCGTATTGAGTTACATTTCTCAAGTAGCCGATATGATAGGTGAACCCTTTGGCATGGACTCGATCGAAGAGGTTCACCTGGAAAGTGCCAATACAAAGGCAGTCTGTATCCCACAAGAAGAAGAGTGCTTAGGCATGCTCTGTCATAGCCGTGCTAATGTAGATGAAATCCTAGGTGAATTATTAACTTAGACCAGTAACTATGATCGATAAAATCATTAAAAATGTATTAGAGCTCCCAGGAGTCGATGGCGCCTGCATCCTAGATAAGAAGGGCAACTTATTACACAACGCACTCCCCGAATTCTTTTTAGATTCTTTCTTGGACGATTTGGCGCGGCGTATCAAAACGCTCTACGAAGCTGTCGATGAGAATTACATGCCTTGCGACGACTATCTATTAAAATTCCCTCAGAAATACATACGCCTGCGTCGTAGCCGGCACGTGTTCCTACTGGTAGCGATCGACCCGAACGTCAATCTAGTCTCCCTACGCATGGTCACCAACATCGTGCTCAAACATATCACTCCTAAAGTGGTGGGAGAGATGCGCGCGATTCTAGCAGAGCCTCCAGTCCAGGAGACTACGACTCCTGAACCCGCTCAAGCAGCGGTGCCGACACCGACTCCCGCTCCTACACCAGCGCCACAACCGGCCCCCGCAGCAGAACCCACGAATCCCGAACCAGCCCCCGAAAACAAAGCTCCCGCGAGAGGCGAGCGAGTGGCTAGACCACGTCCAAGCCGCTCCTTCCGTGGCACTCGCTACTAATATAGCCACTCGCAACTGACAATATGCATGTGCTCACAGCAAATCGGACTACGCGCAGCCAACTAGCACTTTTGTTACGCGATCTGGGCTATACACCCACCTTCCACGAGGATGCTAAAAAACTTTTAGGTGCACTGTCCGAGACACCAAGCGACTTACTCATCGATCTCTCCTGTGAGCTATCAGAAATCGAATTGGAGCGCCTAAAAGCGGCCCAGCCCACTGCCAATCTAATCGGCTTCCAACACTACTCTGAAAGCAATACTGGTAACGAAATAAAGGCCCAAGGCTATACCGCGCTGATTATCTTGCCCAGCCATGCCGAACGCGCCAAAGCGCGCCTCAAAAACGCCTTTCGCAATAGCACCAACGAAAGCAGTTCTAGCCGTAGTTGGGCAACTCGAGCTCCCTTTGGCAACACCCGCTCAACAGGCACCGCCAAAACCCCGCGCCCATTCGGCACACGTCCGTCATACGGCACACGACCACCTTTTGGGAGCAACCGCCCAAGCAGCAGTTCTAAGACCTCCCGGCCATTTGCAAACAAGCCGAAAGTTGACATCCACGCACGCTATCTCGCAGCCTATAGCCCGATAGCCAAAGACTTCGTCCAGGCCCTAAAAGAAGGATGCACGCCTGGAAGCACTTTGGTGCTCACAGGCGAAGAAGGTGCCGAACACGAGCTTGCTGCCCGCGAGTTCAACTATCAATTCAACCAAGACGCGACACCACTCCACACGATACCTAGCAACAACATCTGTATCAAAGAGCTGGAGCAAATGGAAAAAAATGCGAATAAAGCGAAGCAGCCCATAAACTGCTATTTGGGCCGCACAGATGATTTCTCCGAAGAGTCGATGGAGCAGATTAAGCTCTTTCAGCAGTATCTGGACAACCTGCGCAATCCTCATATGCAATTGATCATTGCCCATGAACACGGCTCGGAGACCTGCTTCCATCGTGGTGTCGAAGCGTCTTTCAAAGCCGTCCAAGCGAAAGCAGTCACTCTAACAATTCCTCCCTTGCGTGCGCGGGTCGAAGACATTGCCCCCGTCTGTCACACTTTACTGGGCACACTGCGCTGCGCGCACCCCTTCCTGCTCGTGCATTATATTTCTAATGCCGCAATTGAGCATCTAGTGGAGCACCGCAGTGAACTGAGCTACGCAAAACTCGTGCGACAACTACGCAATGCCGTCGCCCTCAGCCAACGAAATTCAATCGGAGTCGAGGAAATCAAAAACTACGGCGAGAGCGACGTGGTCAATCAACACTTACTCGAAACAATGGCCGACGAGCAATTTTTCAAAGACCAACAAAGCGCAAATTTCTAATCAACCAACCATAATAACTATGATTAAAGCTCGATCCATATATCTTAGCTCACTCGCAGCGGGCACTACGCTTCTCGCACCGACTTTATTATCGGCACAAGAAGTCGTCGCAGAGGCTCCGAGTTATCTCAGCCAAAACACAGGTGATATACTCTGGTATCTCATGGCCGCAGTATTGGTCTTTTTCATGCAGGCGGGCTTTGCGCTAGTCGAGACTGGTCTGACTCGTGCGAAAAACGCATGTAATATCATGATGAAGAACATGCTCGACTTTAGCTTCGGGGTGGTCGCGTTTGCCATTGTAGGCTACGCACTCATGTATGGCGATTCCATCGGAGGGATCTTCGGTTGGAGCAACGGTTTCTTATTTATGAAAGACGCCCTGATGGTCGGCGACGATTTAGCAGCCACGAATCTAGTCGCGGCCGAGTGGCTATTCCAAGTGGTTTTCGCCGCGACTGCGGCGACTATCGCATCGGGGGTGATGGCCGAACGTACAAAATTCAGCGCCTACATCTTTTACTCCATCGCAATCACTTGTTTCGTCTACCCTATCGTTGGTCACTGGATTTGGAGTGGCGACGGCTGGCTCGCCGCCATGGGCATGCGCGACTATGCAGGTTCTACAGTCGTCCACTCTGTGGGTGCATGGGCGGGCCTCGCAGGTGCAATCGTGCTCGGCGCTCGTAAGGGTAAGTTTGACAAAGAGGGCAAAGCTCTCCCGATCCCGGGGCACAATATGCCACTAGCCACCTTGGGCTGCTTCATATTGATCGTCGGCTGGTTCGGCTTCAATGCAGGCTCCACTTTGGGCGCAGTCGACGACATGGCCTACATCGCGATGGTTACAATGATTGCCGCAGCCACAGGTTGTATCGGTGCGACCATGTCCACTTGGCTCAAGTTCGGTAAGCCCGACCTGTCCATGACATTGAACGGAGCGCTCGCGGGTCTGGTCAGTATTACAGCTTGCTGTGGTAGTGTTTCTATCATCGGTGCCATGGCGATCGGCTTGATTGGCGGGATCATCGTAGTCTTTTCAGTGCTCTTCTTTGAGCAAAAGCTACGCGTCGACGACCCCGTGGGGGCCGTCAGTGTGCACGGTATCTGTGGCATCTGGGGCACCCTATCCGTCGGCCTATTTGGCAGCACCGCCATCGATGCGGGCCTGCTCTCCGACGGCTTACTTTATGGCGGCACCAAACAAATCGGCGTCCAAATGATTGGTATTCTCGCTGTCTTTGCATTCGTATTCCCAGTCTCACTCTTACTCTTCAAAGCGATCAAGGCCACCACAGGTCTACGTGTCAGCGAGAGCGAAGAGCTGGAAGGCCTCGACATCAGCGAGCACGGCAATGAAGCCTACGCCGACTTCCAAGTATATGCCGACCTTCCTGAAGAAGATCTCGCATAAGCGCCTCTAAAAAGTTTATTTCAACCAAGCCACAGTCCGCATAGCGGCTGTGGCTTTTTTATGCACAGAGGGGCCAACACAACGGCTCTTGCCGTCATGCTAAAATGACTTTTAGGAACTCCTATAATTGTAACTCGCGGGCGACAGCCAGTGTGACGATGCAATTACCCCCGGAAATTTCCTGCAACTTAATCCAGGCTGACGCGATCCCCCTGCATCATCTAAGATTTGAATTTACCCATTTTTTATTATGCATTTGTCCACCGCCCTACTTCTGAGTCTTAGCATCGCCCACATCGCGACTGCGGTCACCTATCCCATCGTAGACACCGCACAGGCGCAGGCCTATGATGCAGCTAAAGCGATTGAATTCCCCACAGCAGGCGAGCGCTATTACGGTCAGGACGCTCAATACGCGGGCAACGCGCCCGCTTACCAGCACAACCACGACGGCACAGTTAGCGATCAAGTGACGGGCCTAATGTGGACGCAAGATCCCGGCGCGAAAAAAACTTACGCTGCCGCACTGGCAGCTGCGGCCAAATGCCGGGTCGGCGGATATAGGGATTGCGCCTCCCTTCAATCAAAGAGCTGTATTCGCTCATACAATTTAATGGCACCGACCCAGATCCAAGAGCCACCAGCACCCGCTCACTGACGCCCTTCATCGACACTTCGTATTTTAATTTTGAATACGGCGACACAAGCAAAAACGAACGTATTATCGATTCACAATTCGCGAGCAGCACATTATATGTGAGCACCACCATGAAGGGCGCAAAAACAGACTTTGGCGTCAACTTCGCCGATGGACGCATTAAAGGTTACGGCTTAGTCGATCCGCACGGCCGTGAGAAAACCTTCTACGTGCTCTACGTGCGCGGCAATCCCAACTATGGCGTCAATCAATACAGTGACAATTTGGATGGCACCATTAAAGACCGCGCCACTGGATTGACTTGGATGCAGGCCGACAGCGGCGAAAGCATGGACTGGCCGACCGCATTGAAATATGCGGAAGATATGGAACATGCGGGCTATAGCGACTGGCGCTTACCCAATGCCAAAGAGCTTCAAAGCATCATTGATTACACTCGCTCGCCCGATACAACAGATTCTGCAGCGATCGACCCGCTCTTCAAGTGCACTGAAATCATCAATGAACAGGGCGTTAAAGACTATGGCAACTACTGGACCAGTAGCACACATGTGAACACTAGCGGTGCTGCGCAAGCGGTCTACTTCTCGTTCGGACGCTCACTGGGATATATGCGAGATCGCTTCACTGGCGAAGGCGCTTGGTTGGACGTGCATGGTGCTGGCTCTCAGCGCAGCGACCCGAAGGTGGGCGACGCATCCCTATTCCCACAAGGCCGTGGACCGCAAGGTGACGCCATTCGAATTCAAAACATGGTGCGCCTAGTGCGTGGCGGTGAGGCCGTGCGAGTCACCCAATAAAAATATAACTAATGAAATTTAACTTACTGCATGGACTCCTGCTCTCACTCTATTTCACGAGTCTGCAGGCCGCGCCCAACATCGTATTCATTTTAGTCGACGACATGGGCTGGACCGGCAGCTCCACTCGCATGGATCCCGCACTGCCAGAATCAAAGAGTGATTTTTATCAAACACCTCACATCGACGCACTCGCTGCAGCAGGCATGCGCTTCTCACAGGCATACGCTCCCGCAGCGCTATGCACGCCGTCGCGCGCAGCGATCCTCACTGATAAAACACCCGCAGAGCTTCACATAACGACCCCGGGGGGCAGCCGCACACAAAACTATCAAAAGCTCGCGCCTCCACGCCATCTGAAAGAACTGCCGGAGGACGCATTCACGATTGCTGAAGCGCTCCAGCAACAAGGCTACACCACGGCTCACTTTGGTAAATGGCATATCGGCAAAAACAGCCCCAGCGTACATGGCTTCGATGTGCACGATGGTAATTCTGGCAATCAAATGCCCGACGTGCAAGACGGCCCCAAAGACGTCTTTGGCCTCACAAAGCGCGCCATGGCCTTCATCAGCGAACAATCACACACAGGCACGCTCTTCTACCTGCAGCTATCGCATTATGCAGTGCACTCCCCGATTGAAGCACTCGCGACTTCCAGGGCGAAATTTGCTCAAATGCCAGCAGGCAGCCGTCACAACGACATCGATTATGCCGCTATGACCTATGACTTGGACAACAGTATCGGGCAATTACTACAACATATCGAAAGCCTAGGCCTTTCTAAGAATACTTATGTCGTCTTCATGTCGGACAACGGTGCCAGCAGCAAACCGCGGGAATCGCGCAACAGCCCTCTCAATGGCGGCAAGGGCAGCCTCTACGAAGGCGGCATTCGCGTACCTTTAATTATTCGCGGCCCCGATGTCCCAAGTAATAGCCATTGCGCGCAAGCGGTCACTGGCTGTGACCTATTTAGCACTTTCAGCGAATGGGCAGGCATCGATACTCCAGTAGACACAGACGGTTCCAGCTTGGCAGCACTCGCTCGCAACGATGCCAGCGGCTTCAAACGAGCACAGAGAGTTTTTCTCTTCCACTATCCACACTACGGATTGGGCCCGCGACAAAAACCCCAAAGCGCGATTATAATGGAGCACTACAAACTTATCAAAGACCTCGAATCGGAGAGCTATCAACTCTTCGATTTGTCCAGCGATCTCTCAGAGTCAGACAACTTGATCCAAAAAATGCCTGAAAAGGCGGCCCAAATGATTCAAACTATGGAAGCACGCCTGCGACTAGTCGATGCCCAGCAAGCCCTGCCTAATCCTAATTACGATCCAGAGGCCATTCAAACACGCAGCTCTTCTCAGGCAGGCTTCTTAAGATTCAAGAAATGATCCCAGTCCCGATCGTAGCTCTGCCCGATCAATGAGCTCACAAAAGGGCGCCAGCGCGGACGCTCAGGCTTACGAATCAAGTGCATATTCGCTTGGTGCGGCAAACGATTGGCCTTACGAGAGTTACACTTGATACAGGAAGTCACAATATTCTCCCACGAGGTGCGCCCCCCGCGGTCACGCGGGATCACATGATCCATATTTAAATGCTGCGCATCGAAATGTTGCCCACAGTATTGGCAACGGTAGTCATCCCGCTCGAATAGATTGTCGCGGTTGAATTGAATTTCTTTCAATGGCAACTGATCATATGTACGCAACAAAAGCACCTTAGGTACACGTATCCGTAGCCGAACGGTTTGAATACAAGTCTCATCCTTCGCAGGCACGGACTCCTCCGAAAATTGCAGCCATGCGGCCGAATCCATCATACGAAAATTCTCGTCGCCCGTATAAATAACCTGCGCATGGTCTTGTAGCAAAAGACTAAAAGCGCGTTCGACACCAACAATATTAACCGGTTGCCACAACCGATTCAAAACCAGGACTCGAAATTTAAGACCATTGCCCATCTGGGACTTATGCAAGTAATCGATACGGCCGATTTGTCAATACTTTGCCGAAAAGCTTCACCCGATTGACACATATGGCCGTGCACACGACTACTCCAATAGTCGTGTGCGCCGCAACTGCCGCGGAAACTGCAGCGTAATAGCCGTCCCCTTGTCTTTGTGAGATTCGATATTAATACAGCCCCCATGCTCTCGCATGATCCGCTCGACAATCATCATCCCCAGACCATGCCCTTCCTTCTTGGTGGTATAGTAGGCTTGGAAAACTTTAGACAAGTCTTCTTCCGATATGCCAGAACCCGTATCCACAAATTGCACGTAGACGTGATCCGCGTCGCGTCGCGCCAGCACACGTAAGCTGCCCCCCGCCTGCATCGCCTCCATGGCATTCTTAATTAAATTGAAAAAGACCTGTTTGATCTGCCCACGGTCGCCCAAGATCGTAGGTAAATCATCACTCACTTCAACTTTAACATCCAATAGCCGATCACTGAGCTCGACCTCTTGCACCCGCAACACCTCTTCCACCAGGGCCAACAGATCCAGCTCATTGAGCTCAGGCTTCTGTGGACGCACGGCCTCTAGAAAGTGAGTAATAATACCATCCAATCGTTGCACCTCACCTTGACAAACCTGCAGCGACTCCGCCAGCTTCGCTGCATCCTTTTGCTCGCTCAATTTCTTGAGTTTGCGCTCAATCAACTGCAAGTGAATCGTCAACGAATTGAGCGGATTCCCGAGTTCATGCGCAACGCCCGCCGCTAAGCGAACAATAGACGAAGTACGCTCGCTTTCGATGCGTTCCTCCATCGAGACTCGCTCTTCCGTAATGTCGGACAATACAATCACATAGCCACCCGAGTCATCGTGCCCCACCTGCGCATCGATCGGCACCATGTACAGCCGCACCACGCGGTGCTCCGGATAGCTGAGCTCAATCTCGCGCGAGAGCACTGGCCCCGACTTCTGAATCCCGCCCACGGTCTCACTATGGATGGATTTTGCGAGGTCTGGCACCATTTTCCACAAACGCGTCACTCCGATATCGTTCTCCTTTAAACCAATCAACAATAGAGCTGCGTTATTCGCATATTGCACCACCCCATCCGAATCGATTACCAAGATGCCGTCGTGAATCGTATTAAAGACAGTCTCTTGCATCTTACGCTCGCGCGCCAAGCGCTGCACTAAGATGCCCAGATTCACAGAATCCAGGTCCTCTATACGTCCGAGGATTTTTTCAAGTCCAGTGGTTTTCATAGCATGATGATTCAGGGAGAAACTAAGCTCTCGGCATTACGCACTCGGCGTTACCAGCTGGATTAATTCCTTGGCAATAGCTGCTTTCGTGCTCGGACCTAATTTTACGGAGCTTCCGTCCGCAGCGATCAAAAGCACCTCATTGGTATCCGCGGCAAAGCCAACACCGGGCTGGCCGACTTCATTGGCCACAACAAAATCGAGATTCTTCGACAACAGTTTCTCTTTCGCATAAGTCACCACATCGTTCGTCTCAGCCGCAAAGCCTACCACGGTTTGATGGGATTTGCGATCGGTCATTGTCTTTAAAATATCGGTGGTGCGCTCAAACTCGATGCGCATCGAGGCCATATCCTTTTTTTCCTTTTTCGCATGCTGGATGACGGGGCGAAAATCACTCACCGCGGCCGTCATAATCAACACATCACAGGCATCGAATAGCGCATCAACTTGATGAAACATTTCTTCCGCGGTCACCACCGGATAAAGAATCGCCCCATCCGGCTCCTCCAAGGCTACCGGCCCGGCGACCAGATCAACGTTCCATCCCGCTTCCAGAGCGGCCTCGGCGAGGGCAAAGCCCATTTTTCCAGTCGATGGATTGCTAATAAAGCGCACCGGATCGATAAATTCACGGGTCGGGCCCGCAGTGATAAGACAACGAATAGAGCTTGCGTTCGACATAAGCCTTAAAACTCTAGGCGAACTCATGCCTAATTCGCAACCCAGCAACTCACCTATTTCAAAAAATCCGCAACCCACGGAGAAGCAGCCCGTCAAAAAGGAAAATACCTTTCTGAACCTGGGCTTTAATTTGATCCTGCCCATCCTGCTACTCAACAAGGGCAAGCAGTGGCTAGGCCCCTATTTAGAGCCCTATTTTGAGAATGTAGCCGTCGGCATCTTACTGATCGCAATGACCTTTCCAGTCGCCTACTTCATCTACGACTACATTAAGCGCTCCAAATACAATGTCTTTTCCATCCTAGGGCTGATCAGCGTGCTACTCACCGGCGGCATTGGTATTCTCGAAATCCCAACCGAGTGGTTTGCAGTCAAAGAAGCCGCGATTCCTTTGCTATTAGGCTTGGCAGTGCTCATCTCGCTCAAGACCCCCTATCCTCTAATTCGCACCCTACTGTATAATCCAGAGATCATCGACGTCGACAAGGTGCACCAAGCCCTCGTAGAGCATCAGTCTGAAAGCGCTTTCGAAAAACTCCTGGTACGATGCACTTGGTTACTTGCGGCCTCCTTTCTACTCAGCGGCGTGCTCAACTACTTTTTAGCCCGCTGGATCGTCGTCAGCCCCAGTGGCACCGATGCCTTTAACTCCGAAGTCAGTAAGATGATGGCTTGGAGCTGGCCCGTTATCGCGATCCCCAGCATGGCGATCATGATGGTCGCGCTGATGCAATTACTCAAAGGCATCAAAGCCATGACCGGCCTAGAGCTCGAAGAGGTGCTCCACGGTGCTCAGCCCAAAGAGGAAGAAGCATAGGAATCCAAAGCTCCTCCAAGGCAGCGCACTCTGGATACGTTCTTGTCGCCCGCGAGAGCTAAAGTTCAGTTATTTAGCGGCCTGAATTGTCTATCATTTCAGGATTGAAATCAGCAAAAAGTACAGGACCGCCATGTGATAAAAACTGCGGGGATTTTGTATTGTAGCATGATGGCGACAGCCATTGTGAGCATCTGAACCAGCGACTGACAAAGAATGGGCTGTGCTTGAGCCACTCACTCCTGGAGATGCCAAGCTGGGGCGTCCGGCACGCTATTCGAAACGCGAGATTGTCAATACGCCCCTTCTAAATGGATCAGGCTTATTAACGAATTTCACACTGCCCCCCCCAAAAAAACTCACCCCAGTATTACGAGTGACTTTCTACGCAGTACCACATACTCGTATATCATTCCAAATAGTAAATCCGCAGTAAGCTATATCTCCGAAATGCAGTAGATCCAGCCGACCTAACTGATAAAGTCCGAGGGCTCTTGTTTAGTCACAACAATGGACCACAATAAACAACTTTAATTCTATCGCCCAAACATCAGGGCATACGAATCAATTTCTCCACGCAGTATAATGGAATCTTCAACGACACCCCCAAACACCAACACGACTCTTCTGTCCCAAGAAGCTAACCTGTTTGAGCTCAAACCCGATACAGCTGCGCTACATATTCATACTACGAATCCGCCCGCATCCTGGAAGAACTACCTGTTCAATCCGGACTACTATGTCGAGCTGGACCAATGCGCACAAGGGCGCACGCGTGTGCTGCAATCTCCGGCCCGCGATCTACCGGCGAGCTATCGCTACTTCTACCTCAAAGATGAGGCCACAGAGGCCGTCTGGAACCTCAGCTGTCAGCCGCTTAGCACTGCCTTGGAAAACTTTGAGGCTATCCACAACACGAGCCACTCCAGCTATTCTGGGCAATACGCGCAGATCGAATCCAAGCTCGTCGGCTTTGTTCCGGTTTCCGGCAGTCGTGAGTTCTGGACGGTTCAATTGACCAATACCAGCAAGCAAACACGCAAGCTCTCACTCTCAAGCAACCGGGCACCACAGAGAATGGCTCGATTTACTGTCATGCCGGTATGTTCAAATCCTATGCCGACTGCACGCAGGGCAAGGGCTCGGCTGCCCTGAAAGAGCTCATAAAGAACCTGCCGCTCAACGCAAAGAACCCGCCGAGCCACAACAGCCAGGCCCCGATCTTTGTGCCCAACTATTACTTTGGCTTGACCGACACCTGCGAGTTCGGGGTCTCCAGCCGCCACAACTCCACCGGCACCGCTCCCTGGATGCTTTGGATTGTCGTCGAGAATATGCTGGGAATCCGCGCGACGCCGGATGGTCTGAAAGTAGCCCCCTGCATGCCGGATGAGTGGGACCATGCGCGTTTACACCGTCAGTTCAAAGGCTCGAACTACGAGATCGAACTACGCAGCGGCCAACCGGGCGCTACGCTTGAAATCACCGTGAATGGCGAAGCCATCAGTGGAACCGTCCTTCCAACAGGTGCTTCCCACTACAAAGTCGCGGTCCTATTTTAAATCACTCCAAGGTGCAATTGCGAGCTGTAGTAGAGATGGGATCTCAATGCGAACTGATCGAATATGAAGAGGTTAAATGCGCGATAAGATAATGAGTCAGCCGAACATAGAGTCCCGCCCCAATATCCTCTTATTGCTCACCGATCAGCAACGTTGGGATACCCTGGCTGCTGCGGGCTGTTCCTGGATGCAGACGCCGAATCTGGACCGGTTGGCGGCGAGGGGCACATTGTTCACGAACGCTTTCTGCAATTCACCTCTTTGCATGCCCAGCCGACAAAGCATGTTAAGTGGCCGTTACCCAGCGGCCGCCGGGTGCACAGGAAACGGAGTGGAAATGCGGGAAGATATGCCGAATGCAGCGACGCTATTAGGCAGCGCTGGCTATCACACTGCCAACATTGGCAAACTACATTTTAAGAACCACGCACATCGAGACCACAGCGAGCCACATCCATCTTATGGCTTCGACACCTTACTGCTGTCCGACGAACCGGGACTTTACAAGGATGCCTACACGACCTGGCTCCAAGCCCGCGGGTTGAATGACATTCGGACCTGGACATTGGAATCCGCCCCCGGCCTTGGCCACGACTTCCGTATTGGCGGCCCGTCCCGGGAAGTGACAGCCCCGTTGCCATTCGAAGGTCCCGATGACGCGACCCATAGCGCTTGGGTCGCCCGGGAAACCTGCGACTTTCTGAGCCAACACGTGAATGATCACTTCTTCTGCATTGCCGGATTCTTCGCACCGCATTCACCGATCAATCCACCTCAGAAATGGTTGGATGCCTATCGCGATACGGAGGTTCCCTTGCCAGTGATGAATGAGTCAGAGCGTGAGAGCCTGGGACTCAGCGATGAGGAATGGATACGCATACGCCGCAGTTACTATGCACTGGTCAGCCATGTGGATGAGGAAATCGGACGGATCCTGGATCACCTGGACGAATTGGGACTGAGCGAGAACACACTGGTGGTCTTCACCTCGGATCATGGTGAACATCTTGGCGATCATGGGCAGATCCATAAGGGCCCGCCCGGCCTGAATTCTTGTGCCCATGTGCCCATGATTGTAGCGGCTCCGGGAAAGATGGATATCACGCGTGGCAATCAGTCCAGTGAGCTGGTGGAGCTGGTCGACTTTCTACCAACTTGCCTGGATTTTGCCCGCATCAAACATGAGCAAGTCCTACGGACACTTCGACGACGCGCAACGCGAGTATGTCATCACTCAGCCGAACACCCCACGCCCGTGGAGTAACTACATTGGCAATTCCAACTTTGGTGGCGTCATTACCAACAATGCAGCCGGCTATACTTTTTATCGTTCGGCCGCCCAGGGGAAACTGACGCGCTATAAATTCAATTCCACGGCAGGCGAGCTCAATGGACGCTACCTCTATCTGCGCGATCAGGCGACGGGCGATTTCTGGAGCAACTCATGGATGCCGGTCAAAAAGCCACTGGAGCAATTCAAAAGCACCTGCCGTCACGGCACAGGCTACACAAGCATCGAGTCGAGCTACGAGGCCATCCGCAGTGAGGTGACCTACTTCACGCCCTCCGGCGCGCTCTACGAGGTATGGAAGGTCACCGTCAGCAATGAGGGCACAACAAGCCGCCAAATCAAGCTCTTCCCCTGCATCGAACCACAGTGCAACTGGAGCGCTGAAGACGACACGAAGAACCTTCAATATACACAATACATCTGCGCGACTTCTGGGAACAAAAACCTGATTGATATCGGCAGTAATGTAAACATGCCGGAAGACCCCGATCATTTTGAAAACAAAGATCAGGCGCGTCATACCTTCTTTGGTCTGGCTGGAGTAGAAGCCAATGCCTTCGACGCCGACCTCACCACTTTCCTAGGCACTTACGGCAGCTACGCCGCCCCCGAAGCAGTGGTCAAAGGTCGCTGCTCCAACTCCACTGCCTTTGGTGATATGCCGGCCGCTGCGTTTGAAATCGAACTTCACCTCGAAGCAGGCGAAAGCAAAACCTTCGCCTGTGTCTTCGGTGTGGGCAAAGCCGAGATCGAAGGACAAGCCGCGCTGACAGCTATGGCCAGCACTGACGAAATCGATGCCGCGCTGTCTGCCGTCAAGAGCGAGACACACGATAAGTTACGCTCGTTCGAAGTGCAGACACCCGATGCCGCTTTCAACAGCATGCTCAACACCTGGGCGCCCTATAATTGCCTGATGACCTTTTACTGGTCGCGCACCGCCAGCCTCGTTTACGCCGGCGAGCGGGATGGACTCGGCTTCCGCGATACGATGCAAGACATGCTCGGCGCCATGGCCATCGAGCTGGACGAAGCGCAGCGTCGCATCGAACTCTTACTCACCGGGCAGCTGGCCAACGGAGGCGCTTTGCCTGTCGTAAAGCCCTTTGCCCACACGCCCGGTGCGATGCAGGAGCCCGATCACTACCGAGCCGATGACTGCCTCTGGTTTTTTAACGCGATTCCTGAATACGTCAAAGAATCCGGCGACATCGATTTCTATAAGAAGGTGCTGCCCTATGCCGACAAGGGTGAAGCCACGGTGCTGGCACACATGCGCCGAGCCATGGAATTCAACTTCGAGCGCTGCGGCGCCCATGGTCTCCCCTGCGGATTACATGCCGACTGGAACGACTGCTTACGCCTCGGTGAAGCAGGCGAGTCTATTTTTGTCGCCTTCCAGCTCCGCCTCGCGTTGCGTGAATACATCGACATTTGCCAGCGACTCGGCGAGCAAACGGAGGTCGATTGGGCCACCGCAAAACTAACAGACTACGATGCCGTATTGGCCGAGCATGCATGGGATGGCGAATGGTATCTGCGCGCCTATCGCGACGACGGACTGAAGTTCGGATCCAAAAAAAATGATGAAGGTTCCATCTTCATGAATCCACAGGCCTGGGCCATCATCAGCGGACACGCCGATGCGAAGCGCGCACAACAATCGATGCAGGCACTGAAAGATCAATTAGCGACGGAGTTTGGTGTTATGCTCTGCACGCCTCCCTATGTGAAGACGGACCCGAAGGTAGCACTCGGCGTGCTTTTCAATCCCGGGATGAAGGAAAACGGAGGCATCTTCAACCACACCCAAGGCTGGGCTGTCATGGCGGAAGCTAAACTCGGAAACAGAGATCAAGCTTGGCAATATTTCAAAGCTTCGATGCCAGCGAGCTACAACGAGCGAGCCGACGTGCGTGAGGTGGAGCCCTATGTGGTATGCCAAAGCACGCATAGCTCATTTAGCCCACGCTTCGGAGCGGGCCGCGTCTCCTGGCTCTCCGGCAGCGCCACTTGGAACTACCACGCGGCCACCCAGTACATTCTAGGCATACGCCCCGACTATGACGGCCTACGAATCGCCCCGGGGCTACCTTCGCATTGGCCAGAAGTCAGAGTCAGCCGCCACTTCCGTGGTAAGCACTTCGACATCACCATCCAAAACGGCAACGGCAGCGCCCGTATTGAATTAAATGGCCAAGAACTGGACGGTGATTTGATCCCGGACAAACGAATGGAACCGACTAACAAAGTTGTTGTGACTCTTTAAGGTCCTCATTTGGAGCATCCCTAGAATTCAAGAGTCAGCAAGCACGCAGAGCATTCCCTGGATTGATTCGACCATCCCCTACCCTTCCATCGTTTTCATATCGGCATCCGCCAAATCATAGCAAGCGATCATGTAGGGATGTGTCGGATCATATTCCGTGAGTGCAACAGCATTATCCGAATGGCCGCACGGACGAACTTCGGAGCCCTCGACTTCTTGAATTGAATCCCCAAAGCGCAAGCGAACTCCCTCAGCAAGCCGCTGAAGTTCCTCTACGATATGCGGATTGGCATCGGCAACATTCTTTGTTTCGCCAACATCGTCTCTGAGATTATACAACTCACAAAGATTCGGTTCGTCGCGACGACTTAGATGCAACTTCCAATCCCCTTTTCGGACAGCACAAAGAGAGGCGAAGCTGTAATAGTAAAAGGTATCGATGCCAGTCGTAGTCGTCTGACCTGTGATAAAGCCGCTTAGATCAATGCCATCTATAGCTTTGTCTGGGCGGCAGGGCGAATTGATTAGGCTGGCAATACTTGGAAGAAAATCCGCCGAGCGCACCAGTTCATCGGAGACATTTCCGGGCTGTATCCCGTCTGGCCAATGCAGGATGCCGGGCACGCGTTGACCGCTCTCCCACGTACTTGCCTTAGTCCCGTTACAAGGTGCGTTGGAGCCGCCCTCATCACGGGCACGCGAGCCATTATCGCTGGTAAAAATAATTAAAGTGTTCTCGAATAGACCGAGTTTTTTAAGTCGATCCACGATCACTCCCGTGGACCAGTCGATGGCCGCAACCGCGCCACCATAAGCTCCATTTTTAGATTGCTTCAAGAACTGCTGAGGCACGAAGAGCGGCACATGCACATACATATGTGCCAGATAAAGGAAAAACGGTTCTGCTTGATGATCCTCAATAAAGCGAACTGCCTCATCCGTGTATCGCTCGGTGATGCCCCGTTGATCGGGCTGTTGCTGGATGACTTGATCATCCAGCAACAGAGGGAGCGGTGGACGCGGAATTTCGCGCATTACGCCCTCGTTGTTAAGTTGGCGCCCCATATCATTGCTGTAAGGGATGCCAAAATATTCATCAAAGCCGCGATTCGTCGGGAGAAACTCCGGCTGGTCGCCGCAATGCCACTTACCAATAATCTTAGTCTGATAGCCAGCAGCTTGGGCGACATGCCCCAAGGTTACTTCAGTCTCATGAATTCCCTTGCTTGCTCCTGGGAAAAGCACCGAATGCGGCCCAAAACCTATGCGCTGCGGATAGCAACCTGTCAGCATGGCCGCGCGCGATGCTGAACAAACGGGGCTCATCATGTAGAAACTGTTCAGCTGAAGGCCATGCTTGGCGAGTCTGTCTATGTTCGGAGATTGATTGCGCTGCGAGCCGTAGCATCCAAGGTCGCCATAGCCGAGGTCATCACAGTTAATAAGAATAACATTAGGTCGTTTGGATATATCTGTAATTGTGCGAAGGTGCACGCTTTAGGAGCGTGCACCTTCAGTGCTGAATAATTTCACAGTCATCCCATAGGGCATGACGCGTGGGATCAAGCCTGAGTATTGAAGCGGACTGGAGGGTTTGATTTACCTACTGCCAGAATTGAAAAGTGGTAGTTTTGACCGTTAGGAACCCTATGCTGTCCCACAGCTTCACGGAGCAAACCCCGGTAAGTATGCGGTTTGCGGCTGGATACACATTCGCCATCTGTCACCTGCTGTCCCATAGAATCGGAGGGTATCGCTTAAATCGAATCGATCCCAGACAAGTCCACGGATCATAGTAAAGAGGCGTGCGAAGCTATGCGGCCAGTCCGAGCTCCATGCTTGAAAACGCAGTAGCAGATACAGCAGTAATGCAGACCACAGCTGCCAACGGATGGCTTGCTTAGAGTGGCCGAGAAAATCACAGATTTGGAGCGTCTGTTTGATTTGCTTAAAGAACACTTCGATTGCCCATCGGCTTTGATATAAATCGCAAATACTGGAGGCGGCCCAGTCCATGTTGTTGGTGATGAAAACCATTTCGACGAACTTACCGTTCACTTCGACTCTGGCGACCACACGTCGCATGCGCTGTGGATAGTGCTCTTTGGAGCTCTTTGTTTTGAGCGTAATCTCGTCGTCGCGCACAATGCTGCCGCTGACTTGTCGCTTCTTGCAGACGTGATAGCACATGTTGTCTTTAGCACGAGTGACCCAGAATACACCCATTTCCGTCAATGAGAACAGATGCTTAAAATGCACGTAAGCCTTGTCGAACACTGCGATCTCTCCAGCCTGTAAGCCTGCACACAGAGCCATCATGCGGCTACTGTCGTGGTGAGAACCTTCTTCGATCACGGCAAAACTGGGCAGGAAAGTTTGGAGGTTGAGCCGTAAGTGTAATTTGGCTGCTGCTTTACGCCGGCGGTGCTTTGCCCAGTCCATGCAATTAGCAACCAATGTGATCGTCGAAGAATCGATACTGTAGATGGCTTTCTTAAATCGCCGAGGAAGCTTGCTGTAACTACCCGCCGGTCCAAATTGAGGAAACTGATGTTGCAAGTGCGTGAGCATTTTCCAAAACAGCGCTTCCATCATATCCGCATCGCGGGTTTTGTTGGCATTTGAAAGTCCATTGCGACTCGGAGGAGTTGCTCCGCGTATCGCAAACAGTTTGGCGCTATGATGGCGCAGTGCATCGCAAACATCATTTAGTCCAATGGAATGAGTGAGCTGCGCATACAGAAGACTGACCACGTGGCTCCATACTGAGAAAGTTCGGCACTTTTTATCGACACCATACTCGGATGCCAAGTTACGAACCATCCCCACTGGGATGAGCTTGCAAAGCTGATTAAAGACGACGTTACTGTGTTTGGTTGGTTTTGGTTGTTTCACAACTGGCTTCCTTGGTCGGAAGCCGCCCAAAGCCAACCACTTTTTTAACTCAGAGGCCCATTCCTATGGGATGGCTGTGAAATGTTTATACGTTTTCGACTGGATTGTCCAGATATCCCTCCAGGGCAAAGCTTGATTTTTTCACTACCAGAGACTGAATCGGGTAAAAGTTATACTCAGAAAAACGTGCTTCAAAATCAAGCGCCCAACGAATACTCATACGTAACAGTACCTTTCAAACAAGCAGGCAGTGGCACTCAGCCGCAATTATTAATTGAGGCAGGCGAAGAAGATGTCGCCTACCAACTCATCGCAACAGATGGCTCTAGCTTAACCAGTCGCGGCGGTTGGAACATGTATCTGGGCGAACCTGTCGATGCTGACAACGTTTTCTACGCCAGCTGGACACTTAAGGAAGCTTCGACTGGCCCAAACCACGATCGCTTGAAAAACCCATCCAGCAGCGCTCCGACTGGTGATAAGTTTAATCGACGTTGGTATAACACACATCAATCGATTGACTGGACCGATAGTCAAGCGGATCAAATCCTGCAATTGGCAGACCCCCTCGAATACGACTCATTGGATAAACCAGCCTATGTGGCCTTAGGCCATGCCTTGTTCTCTGGAGCAGGCCTAACCGCTCGATTCAATGAAGATCAATTTATGTTCACCACACGCTGGATCGCTCAGGGCAACATGCGTGCGACGCGAACCGGGCGAACGATACGAGATCAAAATTTCAACGTACTATTCATCGCCACATCAGGTATGACCGCGCAGAATGTTAAATGGCAAAAGTTCAACGCAGCTTCATCCACCCCAGAACGCATTTCCGCAGGCTCTGGATTTGATTCAATCAACGGTACCACTGCGGTCGATGTCATGCTCTTTGAGTTTCCCTATGAAGATCAAGATCTCTTCTCCATTGGACAACTACAACACGCCAACTTGTCCTTTTTTGGCAGCTACCCCTCCTACCCCATTGGAAATAGTTTAGCAGATTACCACCTGCACAATAAACACCCAAACCAGATCGGTTATCAGCTGACACGCATTGATGAGATCACTACGGACAACAATTATTCTCTAAGGAGAGATATGAATGCATACTACGATATTTCGTATTTACTCAATCGTACGCTCTGGGACCAATATTACTTCTCGACAGTGCCTGCCACCGGCACGGTACCAGACGCTCTTCCCAATACCCGCTACCAACGCCACTCAAACAGTATTGATCTTCAAGACCCAGATAAGTCGGCGGCCGCACTGGTGATGGCGGGAGGCTTCAATATCAATTCAACATCCGAACAAGCCTGGCGAGCAGTCTTAGGTGGAGGCAAACAACTTGATTTCACCCCAGAAAATGCCGACTCTGGCTCCAATCCCGAACTAGATGCCTCTTTCCCGCGCTTCAGTCGCCCCTACGGTGACAATGATCCTGACGACCCATGGAAAGGCTATCGCACGCTTGACGAGAACCAGATCGCCCAGCTCGCCCGCAATATCGTCGCCGAAATTCGCAACCGTGGCCCATTCGTATCAGTCGCTGACTTCGTAAATCGACGCCTTTACGACAATCCAAATACAGATGATGGCGCCCCTCAAGCTACAGACGCATCGTGGGAACACGAAAACTTTAAAGGACCTCTACAAGCAGCAATCGATCGCACAGAAACTGGTATTTTTGCAGCCAATGATGCAGGTCCCAACACTTTCTGGCAAGAAGATGAACTCGCCACTGGTGATGGCAGTAAGCACAATCAAAACTCTCAGTATACCAATGCATACGACAAATCTATGCTCGAAGGCGGCGACAGCCCCTCAAGCCCTGTCGGTAATCGCTCCGCTTTTGCTCCTAAATACATAACTCAGGCGGACATCCTAGCCAAAATCGGAGCCAGTCTCAGCGCTCGCTCAGACACCTTTACGATTCGCACTTATGGTGAGACAGTGAACCCAGTGACCAATGTCGTCGACGGGCAGGCTTGGTGTGAAGCTGTGGTTCAACGTCTGCCCGAGTTCGTAGACGATTCCTTAGAGGCGCATGAAGCCCCCGCAGATGGAAGCATCAATCAAACACTCGGCCGCAAATTCAAAATCATATCCCTCCAATGGCTCTCAGCATCAGACATCTAGCACTTACACTTATCAGTTCCTTATGCCTGCTACTATCAAATGGCACTGCGCAGACAGCTCCCGAAGAACCGGCTCAATTCCGGGTCCTCTCTATGGCATCATTCGAGACTGTGCTTTTCGATATCGATAAAGAGCCAGTCGTTCTAAGAACTAGCCTTGGATCGTTCTCTCGACTGTATCCTGCACCGAAGAGTGGAGAGGTCGTATTTTACAAAGAAACTCCCAATCCTGAGGATCCCAACTTGCCTCCGATTAAAACCACATTGGCGCAGGCAAAATTATCAGACGGCGGGCCCTACATTATTCTCCTCATCCGTAACCCCGAGGGTTCCATACTGGAATATAAAACAGTGGTCATGGATCACTCATTGGAAAAATTCCCAGCCAATACATATCGCGTTTATAATTTTTCAAAACGTCAACTCGCGGTTCAACTTGCCGGAAAAAACCTGCTGCTGAACACGGCGGAGTCCGGAAGCATCCCCTACCCAGAGACCTCAAAAACTTGGCTTAAAGTCGCTGCCAACGATCAGGATGAAGGCTGGCTAGTCGTTCGTTCAGCACCTCAAACAACAGGTAATAACTACCGCACTACACTCTTTCTAGTCGACATCCCCCCATCTAAGCGAGACCCCAATCCCCTTGGAATTATTGACCGAGAAATGCGAGAGAGAATCCGCACCGACGACCAAGGCCGCCAATACGTCCGCTAATGATTCTTACCCCTTTATGTCAGACGAGGGTTCTTGGCCACTTCAGCCACTGGGGTTCCCACAGGCACTCGGAATTGCTGTTTATATTGGCTGGGGGTCATCCCCATTTCTTTACGAAATACTTTACTGAAATGGATGCGATCCGAGAAGCCGGCTCGATCCGCCGCATCTCCGATATGGACATCGGGGTCTCTTAATAAATTACGTGCAAAATCTAAACGAATTTGCCGAATATACTCACTCAGACTGGTACCGACAAACTGCTTAAAGCGTCGGCTTAGGAAATCCGGGTGACAGTTTAAATGAGCTGCGATCGTTTTCACATTAAAGGTCTCCGCCAAATTGGCATCGATATAGCGCTTTGCTTCTTTAACCACAAAAGGCACGGGCTCCGAGTCTGAATGCATATACTCCTTCAAGCTGTTGCCATTCGAAGCAATAATTTTCTGCAGACAGTAAGCCGAATCTTTCCACGTTCGAGTTTGGGTCTGATAGTTCACATGTATCAAACCAAAACGGTGCTTAAACCCTTCTTGCCACTCAAAATTGTCAAGTAGAGACCAATGGAAGTAACCGCGCACATCCACCTCCTCATCCATCGCTCTTTGCAGGGCCAGTAAATGCCCAATGATAAAGTCCGTACGATTGCTATCATGCACTGCGCCATCCAAACTCACTCGATCTAAGGTCGAGCAGCCATTCTGCGTAATCACCAGCGGTAGATCGTAGAGCTCATGTATAAAACGTGGCCCCCAGTAGAGGCTATCGGAATGCTGCGTCCACTCGTAAAGTGTGATCTCCTCCCCCTCTATCAGTGGGACGGCAACCGGCGTGCCCTCCTCACTCATACGCACGGTCGACACCTGAAAAATATTACAGGCGTAATAATCCAGCGGTTGCTGAATAATTTCAAAATCCGATGCAGGAAAACTCGGCAATGCCTGCTGATAAGCCTTCAAGCCTTCCTCGGGGTAGTGCCCAAGAATCGCGGGGTCCGACCACCAACGCGTGTTCCACACATTATCAGAATAAATGGCACTGGTCGCTTCACGCGCCGCGCTAATGTCATCCCGGCTAACCGTGGCCGGGCGATAAACCGCCCCCGAAGAAGACCAGCCAATGATCGGAGTTTGCTTCGCATGTTCACGAATCACTTGCACCGATCGTCCGTGCGCCAACGGGGCATTATGCCCTGCCATCAGGCATTCCTTAAAACTCAAAGTCATCCCGGGGGCGTGCAAACCATCTCGATACCCTAGACCGATGAAACACTGCGGCTCATTGATCGTCACCCAGTGCTTCACTCGATCCGAAAAACGATCCACCACAACTTTCGTATACTCCGCAAACCAAAGCGAACTATTACGATCAAGCCAACCGCCTCTGAGAAAGAGTTCGTAGGGTAAATCCCAATGGTAAAGCGTCACCCAAGGCTCGATGCCATTATCAAGTAACTCATTAATTAAGGCATCATAAAACGCGACCCCAGCCTCATTTATGGCACCGGTGCCATTAGGCAAGATACGCGACCACGAAATGGAGAAACGATAAGCCTTCAGCCCCATGATCTGCATGTGCCCAACATCTTCCTTAAAGCGATGATAATGATCGCAACTGACTCGCCCACTCTGCCCACGCCAAATACGGCCTTCACGTTGCACAAACGCATCCCAAATAGACGCGCCTTTGCCATCCGCATCATGCGCCCCTTCAATTTGATAGGAAGAAGTCGATGCTCCCCACATGAAATCTTCAGGAAATAGGCTCGAGCTCTTTGTCATAATTTAAGTAGCAGAGGAATGGATCATACCAAGGCCCACAAACCCACAAAGCACACTCCTTTTCAAATGCTGTTCAATAAAAAAAGGGTAAACTGCCAATAGAAGACAAATCATCAGCAAATCACACATATTTAGCTAGCAGACGGCTAACACTTCATGCACAATTCAAATATAATGCCCTCCCCCCACCCCTCCTATGACTATCAGAAACGGGCGGCTGGCCACATGAACTCTATGTGCGCGAAGCCCGCCGCATGCTCTCAGACCTTGTGATCACGCAAGCTCACTTTGACCGCGCTATAGTAGTCGAAGATTCCGTCGGCCTAGCGAACTACACCGCGGATTCACCACAACCGGAACTTGGTTAACTAGCAATGCCACTATCTACCTACACGACAAGCCCTACGATGCATGGCGCACGACCGTAGGTCCCTCCCCGAACGCAAATAGCACCGGGCAGACAGACGTTTCAGACGCCGACGGCCGCCCAAATCGACTAGAGTTTTTCCTAGGCACCGATCCCTTAGCCGCAGGCAGTGCCCCAGCCAACCCAAGGGTTCATTTAATCGAGCCCAACCAACTCACGCTGACGTTCAGCCGAGCGGGCATCGCCAAGGAAGTGCCCTTTGAAGTGCAATTCTCTGAGACGCTACAACCAGACTCCTGGGCCGTAGTGACAAGCGCTCTCGAAACAATCAGTTACAACTCAAACTAGGGAGAGAGCATTTTCTTGGATCAGTGGATTCTATTCTGGCAAATGTATCAAGACCAAGTGCCCGTAAACAATACAGTTCATGCCAAGTAGTGCGCCTCGGGATACTTTCTCAAATGAACTTTTTAATTTAAATCACGGTTAAAAGGTGAATGCCTCGACCACATCACTATCCAATACACACGACCATGTAGACGTAAAAAAGGCGTGAGCTTTCGCCCACGCCTTTACCCAATATATAACCCTAAAAATTATTTGCGACGACGCACCATCACAGCAACCAAAGCGGACAAGCCCGCAATCGTGGCATAGGTAGCAGGCTCTGGAACAGCAATCGTTGCAGCAGAAATAATCACATGTCCACTCCCCTGTTGTGTTCCACCGGTCGCGATACTGAAATTAAACACATCATTGTCACTGTCCGCAACAACAGTAAAAGTATAGCGGTATGAGTTCTTAGCACCCGCACCTCCATACGCCCCTCCGTCAGGATTAGAGATCAATCCAGAATTATAAGTCGCGCCCGGGATCGAAGCAACAATGGTTGCTGATGGAGTCCCAAAGCCAGCAGTCCACAAATCAATCGTGTAAGCCTGCCCCGCTTGCGCTAAAGTAAAATCAAGCTGAACCCCCTCACCGGCCGTATTCAATACCGAATTGAACAAGCCCGTCGGATTCGTCACTGAGCCACTTGCAGTCGCCGATCCATTCGTGAAGCTAAAATCCGCAGTCGTCCCAAAACTAGTGCCACGAACAGTCGTGCCTGTTCCATAAGCGACAATGCTGCCGATGCCTGCTCCCCCGTTCATATCATTGGTCGCCACACCTGAAGCAGGGTTCGCTGAAGTATTCCAATATGCCCAGTCCACATTACCCGTGGCGGTCAGATCGGTGGCAACTGTTACGGTAGAGCTACTATCCAAATTGACGCTTGCTGCTGTAGCCAGCTGCGCTGAAACGAGGAGAGATGAGAGCAGAATAAGAGGTTTCATATTATGTAGTGTTAGCTGAGTGAGGTAAGAACATGAACTTTAGCATAACTGGCCCTGAAAGTGTTAACGTTTAACCGACATTTTATGTGTCTTTTACCGACTGAGCATGACTGAGCACCTCATTCTCCTAGCCATTCAAAAGTTGTCATACTCTTGCTAAACTCAGCTATAATCAGCGATCCGCACATTCTCAAGCAGCTACTGACTAACCCTATGATTATATCTTGCTGTATGATGTGCCCCCTAAGTCTTCCGATAAACCGACAGACTCAAATTCACCCCAAAAACAAGAGTCACTATGCCCCTCAAAAAATTAAAAAGCTCCCCATTTACACTCAGCGTTCTGCTGACTGCATTCATTTGCAGCGAAACCATTGCCGCTGAAATTATCTTAGACAATGCTGCAACCAGCGGTGTCACAACCACTGGCACATGGACAACGGGCACTTACTCCAGCGATCGCTATGGTGCAGACTACTTGCACGACAGCAATACCAGCAAGGGAGCCAAGAGTGTGCTCTTCGCCCCCACCCTGCCTAGCAGCGACTCCTATGAAGTGTATGCGATTTGGTCCGAGCACGCAAACCGAGCCAGCAACGTCCCAATCGACATCACACACTCCACGGGTATCGATTATGTTGAAGTGAATCAGCAAGCCAACGGCGGTGAATGGGTCCTACTAGGCACCTACCCTTTCGATGCCGGCAACTCGGGCACTGTCCGCATCGGCAATGAATTGACCAATGGCTACGTGATCGCCGATGCCGTGCGCTTTGTGACTACTCCGGAGCCTGTCGAACCAGTCCCATCTATTGAAGGGGATTGGGAACTCACCTTTGAAGATAATTTTGATGGCACGGCTTTAGACGGAAACAAATGGCGCTTTGCCACCACCTATGCCGGCATGCCCGGCAGCGGCGGCAACAACCATAAAAATGTTACCGTAGCCGATGGATACCTGAATCTTAAAGCGAGCACCGACTCCGGCAGTATCGGGGGCAGTAGCTATAGTAACTCCGGATGCCAAGTGAGCACCTACGATGTGTATCGCCAACAGTATGGATACTTTGAGGCGCGTATCAAATATCCAGCAGTCAAAGGCTTATGGCCCGCCTTCTGGATGATGCCTGACCGCGCTAATTACGGCTGGTTGGAAGGCTACTATCGCTCCTACCTCAAGTTTGACCTCAGCAATGCAAGCCCCGGGACAATCACCAGTGCGGTGCTTAAACTAAAGGCATCTGCAATTAAAACTCAGGGCTCCGTCCCGAATAACTTGGTTTACATGAAGCTGCGTGATGATTCATGGAACGAATCCACTCTCACCTGGAATAATAAACCGGCCGCAGATCCTGTTTGGATCGAACAAAAATGGGGCGAGATCAACACCGTGGGCCAAGAGGTCACGCTGGACATTACCGATTTCGTCAGTGAGCAAATGGACGACGACAAGATTATCAGTATTGTTTTGGCGGATACATTTATGCGCAACCGATCGGTAAAATTCCATAGTAAGGAAGCTGCGAATCAAGCGGATCGACCGCAATTGATCATCAATGGCGTCACCTACTACGTAAGCGAGGATGCCCACGTCAGCCGGGGAAGCTACGCCGACACAAACTTTGGGAGCGCGACAGAAAACCTCGTTTCAGACAGTTACGGTTCCGGCACTCACACCTACGGCGACGGCATGGAGATCGACATCATGGAATCACTGGGAATTTGGGGCGAAGACACCACCCAACACGCCACTCACTGGGATGGCTACGGCTCTCAGCATCAACATACCAATTGGGGGAAAATCACCTACCCAGCCACAACAGACGACTTCCATACCTATGGCGTCTACTGGCAAGACGACTTACTCGAGTTCTACATCGACGGACGAAAGACTGCTGAATGGAGCAATTCCCGCATTCCAAGTGCGCCTGCTTTCATGATTCTCTCCATGCAACTCGGTGGATGGGATAATAACGGCGTCACTGACCTAATAGACGATCAAGTCATGCAAGTCGATTGGGTTCGCGCATGGACTGGCACACGCACTCCGATTACCATCAGCGAACTCATCATCGACAATACGGACAGCTCCCAGGTCAGCCAAACGGGCACATGGAGCAGCTCTAGCACCAACAACGGCTATTACGGCAGTAATTATTCGCATGACGGCAACACAGACAAGGGCAACAAGTCCTTCAACTATCAGATCGATGTCCCCCTCTCTGGAACCTATTGGGTATATGCTCGCTGGACTAGCTATACAAACAGAGCCACCAATGTGCCCATCGACCTGACAGGCAGCGATGGCACCACCACAGTTACTGTAAATCAACAGGAAGATGGCGGCAAATGGGTACTGCTAGGCGAAAAAGAATTCGCTGCCGCCACCACCGGCAGCGTCGAAATCCGAACCGATGGCACCGATGGCTATGTGATCGCCGATGGCATACGCCTACTACGGGTCGGTAATTAATCAGTATAAGACACATACTCAATCAGCAGACAGCTAACTAGTTTAAAGGCAAAAGTGCTATCTTAGGGCCTTCACAAATAGCCCACGCCCCACTCAAGCACCGTGGTAAACATTACAGATCAATAGAAACATTCACATGAGTACATCATTCCCGTCAAATTTCACTTGGGGCGCCGCCGCCGCTTCCTATCAAATCGAAGGGGCTTGACAAGCCGATGGTAAAGGAGAGTCCGTATGGGACATGCTCGCGCATCAAAAAGGAAAAGTATGGGAAGGGCACACCGGCGACGTTGCTTGCGATCACTACAATCGCTACAAAGATGACGTCAAATTAATGACTAAAGTGGGCCTACAAGCCTACCGTCTCTCTGTTTCTTGGCCACGAGTCATCCCCAATGGAACAGGCAAGATCAACGAAGCCGGACTCGGCTTTTACGATCGCCTCATCGACGAGCTCTTGGCTGCAGACATTGATCCGTGGGTCACACTTTTCCACTGGGACTACCCCACGGAACTGTTTAATCGCGGCGGCTGGCTCAACCCGGAAAGCCCACAATGGTTTGCGGAATACACCGCAGTCATCGTTGATCGCCTTTCAGACCGTGTCAGCAATTGGATCACACTCAACGAACCACAATGCTTCATCGGTTTAGGCCACTTACATGGTGACCATGCGCCCGGCCTGAAGCTCGGCATGCGTGAAGTACTCAAGGCGGGTCATAACTCGTTGATCGCTCACGGCCTTGCCGTACAAACCATTCGTGCACGCGCTAAAAAGACGCCTTCGATTGGTTGGGCACCTGTCGGCTGCATCAACTATCCTGCCAGCGACAAACCTGAAGATATCGAAGCTGCGTATAAGGCAATGGATGGCGTCTGGAGCGATAATTGCTGGAATAACCGTTGGTGGGGCGACGCGCCTGTGCTCGGGCACTACCCCGAACAAGGGCTTCAAGCTTACGCAAAGCACCTACCGAAATTCAAGGATTCTGACTTTGACACCATCCAACAACCGCTCGATTTCTACGGCTGCAATATCTATCACGGCAGTGAAACACAAGCAGGTCCCGACGGAAAACCTGAACTAACTGAAAAGGAAGTTGGTGGCCCACGCACGCACTTCTTATGGGAGCGATCTGACGACGCGCTCTACTGGGGCACAAAATACCTATCCGAGCGCTACAAATTGCCAGTGGTCATCACCGAGAACGGTCTGACCATGCCGGATTGGGTCTCACTGGATGGCCGCGTGCACGACACGCACCGTATCGACTTCCTCCAACGCTACTTGCTTGGCTTAGAGCGCGCAATTAAGGACGGCGTCGATGTGCGTGGCTATTTCCAATGGTCCATCATGGATAACTTCGAATGGGCTGAAGGCTACAAACACCGCTTTGGCCTAACCCATGTTGATTACAATACTCAGGTTCGCACACTTAAAGACTCGGCTTACTGGTATCGCGATGTCATTGAATCCAATGGTGCGACTTTGCATGAGACACCTGTCGTCTCCACCTCCCCAGCACTCGCATCCACATAATCCCCCCCATATGATCTCCACGAAACAAGCTTTCAATCTGCGTTTATTAACGCTACTCACCGCTATTACGCTACCACTGGCTGCCAGCACCACGCCGACATCCCCGGTAGTCATGGCCCCCGCATCGGCGGAGCTCTCGAGTTTTCTGACAGAAAACAAGGCGAGTGTATCCATCATCGACTTGGACCAGTCCAAAGTGCTAGAACTCGCCTTTCCCACAGGTAGCGGATACCCGGGTATCAATCTTCCGGTGCCTGCCGACGGGTGGGACCTCTCCGCCTACGCAGGCCTCGAAGCAGAGATCGTCAATACGGGCAGTGCGCGTATCAATGTAGGCATACGAGTCGATAACAAAGGCCACTGGAAAAACGAGCCGTGGAATAGCAATAATGCGTGGCTAGCGCCCGGCGATTCCACTCGTTTGAGGGTGACCTTCGGTCAATCCTTTGGGAAGCCTGCCTACCAGTTAAACAGCAGTGAAATCAGCGCGGTGAAACTCTTTGTTAGCCAACCGCCCACAAATGGCAGTATCCAGATCAAGTCCATTCAGGGCGTGGGCAAAGCTACGACACAGGCCGCCCCCCAGGCGAAACCTACACAAGCATCCACAAGCAGCAACACCGGCAGTGCCGGCCTCACGATCTACAACCCAGCGCAAGGTGTCGATGGTATCAAAATCGAGGAAGCCCCACAGATATCAGTCGACGGGCAAGCACTCACTGTGCGCTTTCCAGAAGGTGGCAAGTATCCCGCGATTAACTTCGAGAGCGACAACGGCTCTTGGGACCTATCTGCATACAATGCAGTGGAAGCAGTGATCGAAAACACCGGCAACTCGTCGATCCGACTCGGCCTACGCATCGATAACGCAGGCCACTGGAAAAACGAGCCATGGAGCACGACTCAGCTGACCATTGCCAAGGGCGACACCAAAACTTTGACTGCTCCTTTCGGTATGAAATTCGGAAAGCCTAGCACTGGCTTCGATCCAGCAAAGATAATCAATGTCAAATTGATGGCTCTCTCTCCCAAACCTGGCTCTCAGTTGCGCTTGCTCTCAATCAAACCTGTGCAATCTGCAAACGCTGCCACGGGCAGTGCTGTGAAGGTCCAAAACGGGGTGCTCTTCGACCCGACGAGCTCGGACATCAACAACATTCATATCGAGCAGACCGGAACGGTATTGAGCAAAGGTAGCCATCAAGGTGCACCGGCCGTCGACATCAAATTTGCAACCGACACCCAGTATCCGGGGCTCAACTTCCTCGCAGCGGGCCAAACGATTGATCTCTCCAACTTTGGCGGTGTGAATGCACAACTGCACAATGCAGGCTCCAAGAAGCTACGCCTGACGCTGCGCGTAGATAACAAAGGTCACTGGAAAAACCAGCCATGGAACACCAGCAAGATTACCTTACAACCAGGCGAAACTAAAGACCTGCGTGTGACCTTTGGTCAAAACAACAATAATGCTCCAGGCTTCCCGCTCGATGCATCGAAGATCACGCAAATCAAACTGTTTGCCACTGATAAATACAGCACCGCACCACACTTACAGCTACTCAGCTTGAACTGTGTGGCTAAGAGCAGTGGCGGTGCATCCGGCTCCACCAACTTCAATGTGCCTGCGATCGACGGTGTATTCTATAAGATCCACGCCGAAGCGGACCTTTCACAGCTCGGTCAAAACCACACTAGCGTCAGCTACGATGAGAGCACTGGCTCGCCAGCACTCAAGGTGGACTTCGACTCCAGCACACACTACCCCAACGTGACCTTCCCTTGCCCCGATGGTGGCTGGAATATGGAAACCTTTGGTGGTATCAAAGTCGATATCACTAACCTCAGCGACCGTAAGCTCAGCAACATCACCATGCGAGTGGACAATCCCTCGACTCCAGCGAATAAAACTCCTTGGAACAATGAGAAAATCACACTGGAAGCGGGAGAGACCAAAACGCTCGAACTCTACTTCGGTGGCACGGAAGAGAGCCCCAAATATCCACTCGATCCAACAAAGATCTCTGGCGTTCAAATCTTTCAAGCTCACCTGAAGCAAGACAGCACACTGCTCCTGAAAAACCTACGAGCATTTGGCAGCCCGAAATCAACTCCTACTGCTGCGTGGACCTCCTCTCTCGAAGATCGCAACACGCCTGTCACGCCACCGGAATGGCTGGGCACACGCCCTCCTGTAGAAGGTGATTGGGTCGTTACATTCGATGAGGACTTCGAAGAAGGTACTGCACCCAACCCTGAGGTCTGGAATTACAAGCTCTCCCACGATGCCCTGCACCCCGGCGAAGCACGCAATACCGCGGATAATGTCTATATCGAAGATGGAGCGATGGTCATCAAAGCAGAAGTGAGAACCGGCCACCACCACGATGACCCCGAGCTACCGACCAGCGAATATTCTTCAGGCGCAGTCACCACCTACGACAAATGGACCCAATGCTACGGCTACATGGAAGCTCGCATGAAGCTGCCCAAAACACGTGGTTTATGGCCTGCATTCTGGACCATGCCCGACCGTGGCGAAGAAAGCGGCCTCGGCAAATGGGAACGTCGCACCACAGCCAATGCACACGGTCAAGGCATGGAAATCGACATTCTCGAATACCTCACAGAATGGGGCCGCGGTCGCAATAACGTTGCAACCCACTGGGATGGCTATGGCCAAAACCACAAAAGCTGGAGCTATAGCCACATGTATTACGGCCCCACTCCAGATGGTTGGCATACCTTTGGCCTACTATGGGAGCCAGGCAAATTGAGTTGGTACATCGATGGACAGCTTAAATGCGTCTGGGAAAACGAACGGATTATTGATGTCCCGAGCTATCTCATTTTGAACCTCCAAATGGGCCGCTGGGCCACCAAAGACGTCGACCGCGCAAGCCTACCGGACTACTTCAAGATCGATTACGTGCGCGCGTGGCAGCTTAAAGAACGCCTTTAAATAAACGCACGGAAACAAGACATCTTTCAAAGCCGGTCACCTTATCGAGGTGGCCGGCTTTTTCGTTATAAAATCATTCGAGAATCTCGATCATCATGCAGATAGCGCTGAAGGTTTTGTCCGTTTGACACCATGAGCTCTTTATATCGATTTGAAAAAGAGCTTAGCTTCTACGCAGGCAAGATACCCCAACAGATCGGAACTATGCGGGTTCGTGCCAGTGTTGATCAGCGAATGACACATGGCAATACAGCACAACGCTAACATCACCACCGCAGATAAGTTATACTGTTTTATTTAAAATGTACATCCCCCATCTCTGATTAGGCCGAAAAATCAATCTTCCAGCAGGCACCCCACTCTGGGCGCCTTTCAACATCGACGATCATTACTACTTCAACAGCGTAGAGATGGGCCATAACAATAATCGCTGGCGGCGGCATGCACCGCTGGAAGAATGGATCCGAGTGGATCCTTCAGGCGCACCACATGACGGAACTCACGGTCCAAGAGCACAAACCGCTCAAACCAGGAGAACAATTTGCGTGGGGCGCAGGCGTGTGGTCAGGTGACGCAGAATACAGCCATTTCGTATTTAAAGTCCATAACTACGGAGAGACGATCTTGTTGGACCCTTGGATTCTATTTTGGCAAATGTATCAAGACCAAGGACAACTCAGCTCTGAATAGAACGCACCAACAAAAACGGAGTCTAGGCTAAAACATCGGCTCTAGTAGTCGGAGAAACACATAAGTTTCATCAGCTGGCGACTACCAAGATACAAAGCAGCTATGCTATACTAATAGTTCATCGAATGACCTCTAAATTAACGACACCTAATCCCCGCATACATCGTACGATGAATCCACACAAACTCATACGATGCGCCCTTATTCTCAGTGTACTTACCCTGCTGTGGACGACTGGCTGTGCCCCCGAGAGCGAAAGCAGCTCAACTGAAGCGACACAAGCCCCCCTCGAAACCGGAATCAGCGAGCTGCGCGCCTTTAATTTCAATCAAGCTCATGCCATTTTACTCGAACATGCGCAGCACATCAGCCCCGAGAATTCGGACTGGCCGCTCGCGACATATAGTTTGGCACTGGCGACTTGGCATCAAGCTCCCAGCACACAGCAAGGAATCGACGATGCCAAAGTGCTCTTTCACACCTTAGTCGAAAAAGCGCCCCAACACAATCTGGCAGCAAGTGCCCTACTCGACCTAGGTAGAATCGCCGAGTTCAGTCAGGCCGACGATGCAGCGGCCCAAGCACAGGCCTACTACAAACGCGTACAAGATAAATTCCCGGGCACTGAAATGGCCGTGCGTGCGAGTTTGCTGGAGGCTCAATCGCTCGCTCGCTCTTTCGACAAACAGCAAGTGAAACAAGCGATTCAACTACTGGAAAAGCTGACCAAAGAGCAAGCAGGCAGCCAGTGGATCGGAACTATCGAACAATACATCGCTCATTTGTATGCATTTTATCTAGATGAGCTCGAACCCGCCATCACACACTACTCTGCTGCCAAAGAGTTTGGATTCCCACGCAGCTCTGATACCGATCTCTCGCTCTGGCAACTCGGGCTCTGGCAGCAAGAAGTGAAGCAAGACCTTGCCGCCGCCGAGACATTTACCGAACTCGTCGAAGAACACCCACGCAGTGTCTACGGCAGTGTAGCACGCAAGCGTATCATCGAAATCGCCAAGCAACACCCGGAAGCAAACATCACCATTCCCGAACTCGCCGAAGTTCGCCTAGGCAGATAACACGGAGCGCCACCATAGATGAAACGATTTTTTAAAAACTTTAGCCTAAATTGGATCGCAGTCGCACTCTTGCTGGGAGCCTTTATTTTCAGCGCAGTCCGCTTCTACCTCATCACCGATGAGAATACTAGTGCCGAGGCCGACGCAGCGGGCAAGCGCGTCATTCGTATCGCACACTGGCAGTTAGAACCGGGCTTCCGAGAGAGTATGCAGTGGGCCATCGACACCTACAACGCGCGTCCGGAAGTACAAGCTGCCAATATAGAGATTGCACAGCTGGCGCTGCCTTCAAAGTTCTACAATCAGTTCATATACGTACACATGATTAGCGGAACTGCGCCCGACATCGCAGTCAAACGAGACACCGCAACCATTAAAGGCAACGCACTATCCAAATTCTTTACACCGCTAGGGAGCTACGTCGAACAGCCCAACCCATACAATGCTCCCGAATATCAAGTGCCCAACTTGCCGAATGAGCTATCTCAATTCCTCGCCAATGCACCATGGCGCGACACCTACTTCGATGGCATGCAGAGTGCCTACGATCCATCACTGAGCGACTACTACACCATCCCCATCAGCTCTTGGGGCGGGTACCGCATTTTCTATAATTTAGAAATTCTACAAGCGGTCAAATCCTTTGCCTTGGCAGCGGCCACTGCAAACGATACATGGATTCAGCCACTATGGCGCAGTCCCCAGCAAACAGAGGGCTTCATTCCGCAAGCTGCGGGTCGCGCATGGCTGGAAAATGATCAGGTCCCGCAAACACTGGGGCAATTCATGCTCTATTGCCAAGCGGTAAAGCAATATGCAGAGGCGGCACAACAGCCTTATCTGACGCCCATTTCGGCGAGTAGCTACGGCCTCGACCAAATCGGCAACATTTACGGTGAGCAATTTCTATCTAGAAACTGGAAATCACTCAGCCTCGATCTGGGGTCTAGCCTAAACACCATGGAATTCATCGCTGGCTACGAACGAGGCATATGGGACTTCGACTCTCCGGAATTTCTCGAGTTTTTTAAACTGCTCAAACTCTTCACCAGTTACTACCCAAATGGCTTCCTCGGTCTGGATCGTGAGCAAGCTCGCCGTCGCTTTGTGCTCGGCCAGGCTGCCGTTTACTACGCGGGCGGCTGGGATGCCTCTAGCATTTACAAGGGCGTCAATAGTCGCGATAAGATTGAAGATCGGTTCCCCATCGAAGTCGCCCCGAGCCCCATCGCAGCCCCTGGCGAACGCTGGGATGATTGGATCGATGAACGGGTGACTGAAGCCGATGCAAAGGGCGGTGTGCCCTTTGCCATTAATAAACGCAGCCCTAACTTCGATTGGGCACTCGACTTCTTACAATACATTTCCTCGCACCGAATCAATGAAGCCTTCAATCAACGTTCAGAGTGGTTGCCTGTGATCGTCGGAGCGAAACCGCCGGCCACCATGCAGGCATTCATTCCGATCGTGCAAGGCTTCCCTAAGAGTTTTATTCTCAACATGCAGCGCTACGACGCACCGGCCTCAATTCGTAATGCATACGGTCACAGTATGAAACTGTATCTGACGGGCGACATTGAAGCCGCAGAGTTTAAAGCCCGTATGGCCGAGGTACTCAATAATCCGAAAATCGGCACCCGCAGAGCTTGGCTCAAAGCCAAACAAGATGCGGTCGATAACACGCGCGCCAATGACCGCACATTATCCGTCGAACGCTTAAATGTAGAACTGGGCTCCGAAAGCGCAGGCCAACGCGAACGTGCACTTTTCTATATCGGCCTGACTCAAGGTGAAGGTGCTCATGTCGAGCGCTGGTGGCATGAGCTCTACCCCGAAGAAGAGTATCCATCTTATTAATACATACTTTCTAACAGCATATCTCTAGATGCCCATTCAATCCGACGTTCCTCCGATCCCTGTGCCTGATGCTCATGCCAAGGGTAAAATGCGTGCCAAGCTCTTTCAAAAGAGTAAGCTCTTTGTCGCGCTCTACCTACTGGTGCTGCCGACCACGCTTTCGCTGCTGATCTTTAGTTACTACCCGAAGATCG
>PBYS01000097.1 GCA_002729725.1 Puniceicoccaceae bacterium | reverse complement strand
T
Organism: Puniceicoccaceae bacterium; assembly: GCA_002729725.1. Lineage (GTDB taxonomy): Bacteria > Verrucomicrobiota > Verrucomicrobiia > Opitutales > Coraliomargaritaceae > Thalassobacterium > Thalassobacterium maritimum. Next base: position 35,867 of record PBYS01000097.1, on the reverse strand, counting down.
CCGCTGCAAACGATGGCGGCTTATATTGATCTGAATCCGGTGCGTGCGGGCCTAGTCGAGGATCCGAAGGATTATCGTTTCTGCGGCTACGCGGAGGCGGTGGCAGCGCTTGGCTCTGTGAGCTCAGGGGGCACAGAAGACTCCAAGTCGAAGGTGGACGCTCGGATGGGATGTCGAGCTGGTTTGTTGCATGTTTGGAGTGACCACTTGTCGTCGGGAGCTGGTTTGGCAGAGGCCTTGATGCAGCATCGTCAGTTGATCTTTGGTCAGCGTGCGGCGGATGCTGGCTTGTCTGAAGGGGAGCGTGCGGCTGCTTTGAAGATGCTGAATGAAGAGGGCGGGCAATTACCGAAATCGGTGATGCTGCGCTGCCGGGTGCGTTATTTTACCGACGGTGCGATTCTGGGGTCGGCTGAGTTTGTTCGTGGCTTTACGGGTGCGTGGCAAATGGAGCGTGGGCGCAAGCATCCTCCGAAGGTGAATGCGATGCGTGGTGATTGGGGTGGCTTGACTGTGATTCAGGGGCTGCGAAGGCAGGTGTTTGGATGAGGCGACCGGCTTTAAGACTCTAATTCTTCTTCTTTAGCGGTCAGGGCGGGTAAATATTTTTCCCGTGCGAGGCGCCAGAAGACCAGGAAGAAGGCGGTGAGGGGGATTGCGAGGATCATGCCTAGGAGTCCGCCTAGGGCAGCGCCCCAGAAGAAGACGGAGAATATTATGAGCATGGGGCCCATTCCTGTTTTATCCCCCATGATGCGGGGCGTGAATACGTAGTCGGTCAATAGCTGACCTATTATAAACACTACGGCACAGGCGATGATGAGGCCGACGCCGCCATCGTCCTGTAGATAGGCGATGGGCAATACGGTGACGACTCCGAGCATGGTACCGAGATAGGGTATGATATTGAGTAAACCGAGCACTATGCCGAGTATGAGGCCAAACTTAAGCCCCACGATTCCGAAGCCAATGGCTAAAACGATGCCAAGTAAGAGACCGATAATGATTTGTCCGCGGAAAAATGAAACAAGTATTTGGCTGAATTGCTTGGCCAGAAATACGAGGTCTTTTTTACGCTCTTCGGGAAGGAAGCTAAGTTGTTTGTCGATGTCTTTCCAGATGTTGCGATCGCCATTTAGGATGAAAAAGAGGTAAACGGGGATGATTGAATAGGCGGCGATTTTGCCAAAGATACTGCCTAGAAATGCGAGCATTGAGCCTGCGGATGATTGAGCGTGCGCTAGCGCTTGCTTTAATAGATCCGTGTTGCCTTCTAAGAAATTCATCAAATAGACGTCCGGCGATTCGCCGAGTTGCTCAGTCAGCCACTCCCAGATAGAGGGGGCAAAGCCTTGGGCGGATTCTAACAGGCGAGTGAGCATACCAGGGGCTGCTTTGAGAAAGTCGCCTGCGTTGTCGAGGGCTGGTGGGACGACAAAGACGGCGATCGCCGCGAGTGTCATTAAAACGAGCGCGAAGAGTAGAATAATACCGCCGACGCGATTGAGGCGTGTCTTGGTTTCGCAGAGAGTGATGATGGGGCGCAGTAGAGTGGCGAGGATGGCTGCGATGGCGAGTGGTAAGAGGACGTCTTTGAATTGCGTGACTAACTCGCGCAGTAGCGCGAATAGAAAGTAGGCCGTGCATGCGAGGAAAACAGTCGCCAATGCTGTGCCACCTGCTGCGACGATACGTTTTTGCGAGGGCGAGAGGAAGGGTGTATCGTTTTCGGACATAGTTACTAGCCAAGTTGTCGGCGGTTGAAGCGCAATCTCGTATTTCGTCGGGCCTGATCGGTCTCAAATATACTTCGAGTTTAAATTTGGATTCAGAGTGTGCGTGAAATATTCACTTTTAAACTGAGCTTTAAAGCATTACTCACAGACGAGCGGTGGCATGGGTAAGCCGAGGCTAGTTGATATGACATGCACTAGACTGAGCTCTTCTTGGGCCACTTTGCCGTCGGCCAATACGACTGCGAGTGCGCCCTCGAAGATCACCTTTTTCTGAGGCAGGGGCAAGTTGACCAGTAAGTCTAATGCTGCCTCTAAGGCATCGAAGCTGATGTCCTCTTCCGGTAATAGAATGGATTGCTTCAATAGGTAGCGATCGCATTTACGTGCGCCGGCTCGGAAGGCTAGCTCGCGCGCCTCTGGTTCAACTGCGGTCGTATAGCTGATGGCTGAGAGTAATACGCAAAGTGGCATTTCCAGCTGTGCCGGCGGAAGCGGTTTTACTTGCCGCGAAGGGCTGCGGCGTGTGCGCACATAAGTTGCGACGGCGCGCAGTAAGGCGAGTTCTTCGAGTTCGATTGCGCCGTCACTATGCGCCAGTTCACGTATTAAATCAGCTTGGGCTGCCAATGCATCGATACCTTTTGCCGCTGCCATCGGAAGCGCGAGTTCGAACAGAGCAAAGCGTTGATTCAAGCTCAATGCACGCAGGCGTGGCAACCAAGCTTCTGTTTCACGGTACACCGCGCCATCGACTCGCGATTTGATGACTTGTAATTGGGGGCCATCGTCTGCGCTGGCGCTGGCTGTGATTTGCAAGCCCAGCAAAACTGCGGTAGCGGCCTCTGGGCTTTGGTGTAGGCGATTCAAGTCTTGAGCAATTTGAGCATGTATTTGCTCTGCACTGAGAATGGCAGCTGCGCTGACTTGCCCAATACTATTGATGAAGTCATGCGCTTGGGGGAGGGACGTCTGTGGCTTCGGTTGTTTGTGCGCGTTGCTGGAGCGTTTGCTGCGTGTGACAGTTTTGGCAAAGCGTCCATCCCAATTGGGCTCAATAGCGCTGATCCGTTGTTCGAGTGGGGGGTGGGTGGCAAATAGCGGCACGCTTCTTGATTTGAGTGCATTGGCAAAGAAGAAGTGCGCAGTTTCTTGCGAGTGAGCATTGGCGATGCTGCCGTGGAGGGGCGCGCCGCCGATTTTTTTTAATGCCCCTGCGATGCCTGAGGGGTTTCGAGTAAATTGTACGGCCGCAGCGTCCGCCAGAAACTCTCGTTGGCGCGAAATCGCACTTTGAATTAATCGACCGAAAAATACACCGATGTATCCGATTGCCATTACGGCTAAGCCAATCAGCATAATTGCGACCACGGCTCCACCGCCGTCTTTGTCGCGGCGACGGCCACCACCGCTGAATAGGCTGGCACGTGCGGTGCTTCTGAAAAAGAATTGCCCGAGCACGGCGATGGCCAAAATGCCAAACAATACTCCCATCAAGCGAATGTTTAGGCGCATATCGCCATTTAAAATGTGGCTAAATTCGTGCGCGACTACGCCTTGTAGCTCATCTCGATTCAAGCTGCGCATGCAACCGCGTGTGACTGCCACAACTGCGTCAGCAGGACTGAAGCCAGCCGCAAAGGCATTGATCCCATCTTCTGGCAGTAGATAAACTTCAGGCATCGGCACTCCCGAGGCAATGGACATCTCTTCGACGATATTCATCAGTTTGCGTTCGTCGGGGTCCTGTGTGCTTTGCTGAATTAGGCTGCCGCCCATTGAACGTGCCACGTAGCCACCGCCCGAGCGTAGTTGTGCGATCTTGTAGAGCGAGCAAGTGCCCACTAAGGCGCAGACAGCCGCAAATGTGCCGAAGAACAGTTCCGGTTGCCACCAGATCATGGGCGTGCCTACTTGAGCCTTTGAATCAGAGAGTCCGCTCTCCATGACAAAGACCACCACCGCATACAACGCGATAGCGATACTCAGAACAGCCATCGCGAACAGTAGCACCATTAGGCGCGTGCGTTTGCGGGCCAGTTCTTGGGCGTCGAAAAAATCCATTGTGAGAGCTTTGCAGTTTGCTTAGAAGCTGACTTTTACGGCTTCACGCTCCTGTGCTTCTGTGATCTCGAATAGCTGTGCTTCGCGGAAGCCGAGTGTGTTTGAGAAGAGAACTGCCGGGAAGACTTCACGCTTTGTATTATAGGTCATGACCGCGTCGTTGTAGGCTTGGCGGGCAAATGCGATCTTGTTTTCCGTGGAGGTCAGTTCTTCGGTGAGCTGCATCATATTTTGATTAGCCTTCAAGTCGGGATAAGATTCCGACAATGCAAAGAACTTTGACATCGCGCCTGTCAGCGCAGTCTCTGCACCCATAAGATTCTTGATGGCGTCTGGGTTGCCTGGATCGCTCGCAGCAGCCTGTCCAGCAGAAGCGGCTCCGTTACGTGCAGCAATGACTGCTTCCAGCGTTTCGCGTTCGTGCGATAGGTAGCCCTTTGCCGTTTCGACTAGATTGGGAATTAAATCATAACGGCGCTTCAGTTGAACATCAATTTGAGCAAAGGCGTTTTTAAAACGATTGCGCAAAGTGACGAGGCCATTGTAAACGCCCATTACCCATAGCGCGATCACTACACAGAAGGCCACAAATATAGCTAATAGTATCCATCCAATCATCATAATATTTCTTTTTGTTGAGTCATGTGAGCTGCAGTCCTGGTGCACGCTTGCTCTTCATTTAGAATTTTAATCATTAATAAGAATTGCTGCGAATACAATTACTGAAAAAAAGAAAATCAAACCTTGGTTATGTGGCCTGAGTGTCTTTATCGGGAGTCGCAGCTTCGGCTATATCAAAAAAAAAGGACCCCACTCGTTGGAGTGGGGTCCTTGTCAAATATTGATCTCTATCGGCTGATAGAGTTACAGTGCTCGAAGACCTTACTTCTTTTTCGCTGCTTCGCGCTCTTGAGCTTCCTTGATCACTTGATCGGCCACGTTACGTGGTGTGGATGCGTAGTGCGAGAATTCCATCGAGAACTGACCACGGCCGGAAGTCATAGTGCGAAGTGCGCCGATGTAACCGAACATTTCGGAAAGTGGAGCGTCTGCCTTGATGCGGATACCGCCATTGCTGGTGGGCTCCTGAGTCTTGATCATACCACGGCGGCGGTTCAAGTCGCCGATCACGTCACCCATCTTGTCGTCTGTGCAGAAAACGTCGAGTTTCATGATAGGCTCGAGGATCTCGGCGCCAGCCTTTGGCATGGTTTGACGGTATGCCGCCTTAGCAGCGATTTCGAAAGCAACTGCAGAGGAGTCGACTGCGTGGAAAGCTCCGTCGTCAAGTGTGATCTTGAAGTCCAAGCAAGGGTAGCCAGCAAGCACACCCTTTTCGGTGGATGCTTTGAAGCCCTTTTCAACTGCTGGCCAGAATTCACGAGGCACGTTACCACCGACAACCTTCGATTCGAATTCGAAGCCAGAACCTGGCTCGAGCGGCTCGAGTGTGTAATCGATCTTCGCGTACTGACCCGAACCACCGGATTGCTTCTTGTGGGTGTATGAATCGGAAACGGTCTTAGTGATACCTTCACGGTAAGCAACTTGTGGCTTACCAATCACAGCTTCGACACCGTAAGTGCGCTTGAGGATGTCGACCTTAATGTCGAGGTGAAGCTCACCCATACCCTTGAGGATGGTTTCGCCAGAATCTTCGTCGGTTTCAACGATGAATGTGGGGTCTTCCGCAACCATCTTACCGATCGCTGTGCCCATCTTTTCCGCGTTACCTTGGTCCTTTGGCTTAATTGCGATGGAGATAACCGGCTCAGGGAACACCATAGGCTCGAGTGTGGCCGGGTGTGCAGGGTCGCACAGTGTGTGACCTGTTTGCACTGACTTCATGCCGAGTAGGGCGACGATGTCACCCGCTTGTGCGGATTCCACTTCGTTACGCTCGTCGGCGTGCATCTCAATGATACGGCCGATACGCTCTGTTTTACCAGTGAAGGTGTTGAGCACGCTAGTGCCCTTTGTGATTTTACCGGAATAGATGCGGGTGAAAGTCAGGGCGCCGTATTTGTCGTCCATGATCTTGAACGCAAGTGCGCGGAGTGGCTTGTCGACATCAACGATGGCGAATTCGCCTGTTTCTTCACCTTCAGCATTCACTTCAGGCTGTGGCTTGACTTCAGTCGGAGAAGGTAGGTAGTCGACAACAGCGTCGAGCACGTTCTGCACACCCTTGTTCTTGAAAGAAGAACCACAGTAAGTTGGGAAGAAATCGAGGTTGATGGTGCCCTTGCGGATGCACTTCTTGATAGTCGCCAAGTCAGGCTCGTTGCCTTCGAGGTAGGCTTCCATGGCCTCGTCGTCTTGTTCGACAGCTGTTTCGATCAGCATCGCGCGGTATTCTTCGACCTTGTCGACCATGTCCGCAGGTACTTCCTTTTTCTCGTAAGCCATTGGATCACCGCTGTCATCCCATACCCATGCAGTGCGTGTGAGTAGGTCAACGACACCCTTGAGGTTGCTCTCAGTGCCGATTGGCAGTACCATGACGAGCGGGTTGGCGCCGAGGATGTTTTTGACTTGCTCGACGACCTTATAAAAATCAGCTCCGACACGGTCGAGCTTGTTGACGTAGATCAGACGAGCGACTTCGGAGTCATTGGCGTAGCGCCAGTTGGTTTCGGACTGAGGCTCCACACCGCCAGAACCACAGAAAACACCCACACCACCGTCGAGCACTTTAAGTGAGCGGTAAACTTCAACAGTGAAGTCCACGTGACCTGGAGTATCGATAATGTTGAAGCGGTGGCTGTCGAATTGTTGCTCCGAACCTGGCCAGAAGCAAGTTGTAGCTGCCGATTGAATCGTGATACCGCGCTCTTGCTCTTGTTCCATGAAGTCAGTTGTAGCGGCACCATCGTGCACCTCACCCAACTTGTGGATTTTACCAGTGAGCTTCAAAATACGCTCGGTTGTTGTTGTTTTACCAGCATCCACGTGGGCGAAGATACCAATATTTCTGTATTTTGATAGGTCGGTCATGATCGTATCGTATGTGTGTTAAGAGTCTGTTTGTGTGTGGTTTAGAAGGGCATCGGCGGGCTCGATCCGAGCCTTGAATTTCCAAAAAAGAGGCGGAGATTAGGCCTAGTTGGCCAGACTGCAAGGCAAGAAAACAGCTGTTTTTCGAAGTCGAGCTTCTTTTATGAATATTTAAGCGTAATTCCCCGCGATCTTTTTAAGCAGGGGAGTCGCTGAAGGCGGCATGAGTTCGCTGCGAGAACTCATATCAAGGAGCCGAGCCAGCGGCAGATGCGCCAATTGGTGATTTAGTATTTGATAGAGCGCCACTAGTGGCAGTATACCGCACCTGAGTGTGGGAATGTGGAGATTCATACTCTTTTTTTACTTATGCGTCGGCCAGGTCCGCGAGAATGTTACGTAGTTCGGCGGCCGGCTCGTCGTGGTGTTGCACTATTGCGAGTTGTAATGAATCTTCCAAGATTGGCTTCGCTGCGCTTGTTTGTCCGTTTTGTAGCATGGCCTTGCCCAATAGTATGCGCGGGAGCATCCAGTCATCGCGCGAGCCGGCGCACTTCTGTAGGTGTGGGATGGCGGCTACGGTGTCGCCTTCGTCGTAAAGTGCTTGTCCTAGGCTGAAGCGGAAGAGCATGTTGTCGGGCTTGGCGGCCACTTTGGGCAGGAAAATTTCGGATTTTTTCATCGGAGCGATCTTTATGAAATGTGAACGACAATGACGGTGATATTGTCGGGACCCTCGTTGTCGTTGGCCATATGGATCAGTTGTTGGCAGGTTTCTTTGGGGCTTTGTTTACGAGTGAGTTCTTCTTTGATAGCCTCGTCGGAGAGCACCTTATTCAGCCCATCGGTGCAGAGTAGCAGTCGGTCGCCAGTTTCAACAGTGATCTGTGTGCTATCGACATTCAGGATTTCGCCTTGGCCCACACAGCGGGTGAGGGTATGGGGATATTCGGGGGGCATGATGGCGCGTGCCGACTCGCCTTGGCGCTCGATTAGTTCCTGCTCCATCGTGTGATCAGTGGTGAGCTTTTCCAAGGCTTCGCCGCGTAATAAATAGGCGGCAGAGTCGCCCACGTGGCCAATTAACAACTGATCGCCTACGATTTGACCGATGGTTAGGGTGCTGCCCGCTCCGGTAAATGGGTGCGCCTCAAAGCCTTCTTTGGCAACGATTTGATTGATGCCGACGATTAGGTCGGTTAGGTCGACACGTTCTTCTTTCGAATCCACGCTGCGCATGGTCTGCTCCAGTAATTGCACAATGCGTTGGCTGGTTTCGGCACCCCCGGGGAGACCGCCCAAGCCATCAGCGACTGCATAGAATTGATGCGTGTCGTTTAAGAAGAGCGAATCTTCATTTGCGTGGCGAACTTTGCCTTGGTCGGATGTTCCGTAGGAGGTAACTTGCATTAAGAGTGATTGTACGAATTTAAGAAAATTATGCGAATACAGAATTTCGATTTTCGCGATTGAATCGTTGGTAGTTCTGCACCGGGAGTGCTTCTAAGAAACGTGCGCCATAAGGCTTTGTCAAAATGCGGGAGTCAAGTATGACGATATTTCCGCGGTCTTCGCGGCGGCGGATGAGACGACCGATGCCCTGGCGGAATTTGACCAATGCGTCAGGCACTGTCATTTCTGCAAATGGATTGCCGCCACGAGCGCGAATATATTCGCTGCGGGCTTCGCTGACTGGGTGGCTAGGGTTTTCGAAGGGCAGGCGCGCAATGATCACTTGCGACAGTGCGGGGCCGGGGATGTCGACACCAGTCCAGAAGCTGTCGGTGCCGAATAGCACGCCGTTGCCTTTGGCGGCGAATTGTTTGGTGATCTCCGAGCGCGCCATTTGATGCCCTTGTGTGAATAAGGGGCGCTGGATTTTTTTGAAAAAGGCCTCAGTGCGCTCACGAACTTGGCGCAAGTCGAAGTGACTGGTAAACAGCACGAGGGTGCCACCTTCAACGTGACGGGCGCACCAGCAAATCATATTCGCTAAATAATCCAGATCGAGACGTCCTTGCCCCGGTTCCGGTTGTGGGGCATCGCTGGCGATATAGATGTGGCAGTTCTCTTTATAATTGAAGGGTGAATCAACGATTTCTGCTTCAGCGATTTGGCCGCCGACGGTCTCTTGGAAGGCGTCCATATGGTTGCCATCGGATAGGGTGGCACTGGCTAGGATGGCTGCGGTTGCGCGCTGAAAAACGTGTTTACGCAGGTAGGGGGCGACATCAAGTGGCGCACTGCGTAGGGTGATGATTTGGCCCTTTTTGCCGCCCCGTTCGAGCCACTGTACGTGGTCCTCCTCTGCGAAGGTGATGAAGCCGTTGATGGCATCACGGTAGCCGAGTATACGACGGCGGTGATCGCGAAGTTCGTCTTGCACACGCTCGTCGTCACTTTTTTGGACCAGAGCTCCGAGGCGCTCGGCTACTTCTTTGAGCGGGCCGGTGAGGATATTGTCGCAAAAGTCCGGCTTATGAATGCGTTGGATTGGCTTTTTGACAAGGAAAGTGTCTCCTAGGTAGCCGAAGAATTCGTGCGCGGCGTCGATTGCATTGGTGACCGCATCTTGGTCCCAGGCTTGACCATGACGCCGGAGGCTTCCCCGGTTGGTGCGTTGGTTGTAAATACGTTTGAGCGCGCGGTCCACCGCGAAGGAGCTTACGTGGGTGCCGAAGTGATCGGTGGCGATGGCAGGAATGCGGTGCGCTTCGTCCAGCACCACAAAGTCATCGGCTAGCAGAATACCACGCACATCACCTTCAGGCTGCATGCCTGCGTTGATCAAGGAGAAGAGCAAGCTGTGGTTGACGATCACGCAATTGGCGGAAAGTAGCTGTTTGCGGGCGCGCTGGTAGAAGCAGGTGGCAGGGTCGCAATTCTTACGCGAGCAGGTCGAGCTGTCGGCGTTGACCGCATCCCATACGTCGGGCAGCGGGGCGGGGGAGAGCTCTTGGATGACTCCGTTCTTAGTGGTGGCTGACCAGCTGGCGATACGCACTAAGTCGGCGCGCTCGTCGCTTTTAAACATTTCTGTCTGCTTGCTGGATTGTGCGTCCTTGAGCGCGTTGCCCAGACGGGTGCTACAGCAATAGTTACCCTTGCCCACCATTAGAGCGGTCTTAAAGGCTCCGTAGCGCCGCAGTTCGGGCACTTTGGTAAACAGATTGCGACAGATCTTGAGATCTTTTTCGCGAATTTGCTCCTGCAAACTAATAGTATGGCTGGAGATGATAAAGGGGCGCTCGCTATTGATCGAGTGAATGATTCCTGGGACCAAATAGGCGAGACTCTTGCCGACACCTGTGCCGGCTTCGAACAGGAGTGGCTGGTCGGATTCGAGGGAGCGGGCGACCGAGAGAGCCATGGCGGCTTGCTCCGGGCGATGGTCCAGTTGCATTTCGTTTTGTAGATAGCCGCCCTGTTTGAAAATACTGTCAATGAGTGCGACCAAGTAGCCTTTCGGTCTTTCCACATTAGGCGTATCGCTGCCCCCGCCTGAATTTTCGATGAATCCGATCATGCTAGTATCGAGCCGCGGCTTCTGCACAGCGCATGCCGTCGAGTGCGGCGCTCACGATGCCACCTGCAAATCCAGCGCCTTCGCCGCAAGGGAATAGTCCAGCTATCTCGGGGTGCTGCAGACTTTTTTCGTCGCGCGGGATGCGCACTGGTGAGCTAGTGCGGGTCTCGAAGCCGATTAAATTACATTCCTCTGTGATATAGCCGCGCATCTGTTTGCCGAAAATGTCGAGTCCGCGGCGCATACGAGTGGTGATCCATTCGGGCAAAATTTCGTCGATGCGGGCGGGCGTGATGCCTGGGAAATAGCTGGTTGCGGGGAGTTGCTGGGAGTTTTGACCTCGCATGAAATCAGTCACACGCTGGCCGGGTGCGACTTGTCCGCCACCTCCATGTAGTTTGGCTGCTTGCTCGAGTTCTTTTTGAAAGGCGATGCCTGCCAGCACGCCATGATGAGCTTGAAGTGCTGTAGTGTCTTCGGGCTCTACAGTGACGACCATGCCGCTATTGGCGAAGGGGGAGTCGCGGCGAGCGAGGCTCATACCATTGACTACAACTTCGTCATTTTCGGTGGCTGCGGGCACGATAAAGCCGCCAGGGCACATACAAAAAGAGTGCACGCCGCGGTCATCGATTTTTGTGGCGAGCCGATAGCTAGCCGCGGGCAACAATTCGGGGCGCGCAGCGTCGCGAGGGGTGTGGTATTGCAGGCTGTCAATCAGCGCTTGTGGATGCTCGATGCGCACGCCGACGGCAAAGGGCTTTTGCTCCAGTCGAATGTCCTGTGCGTGCAATCGCTGGTAAATGTCGCGAGCAGAGTGTCCGGTCGCCAGAATGACATGTTGACTGAGGAATTCGCGTCCGTCGGTGGTGCGCACACCGGCGATTTCATCTGCATTTAAGAGAAACGAGTCCACTTTCGCTCCGAAGTGCACTTCGCCGCCTGCCTTGCGAATCGATTCGCGCATGGCCATGACCACCTTGGGTAATAAGTTGGAGCCAATGTGTGGGTGGGCGTCGATCAGAATGCGTTCAGGTGCGCCATGTGCGACAAGTGTTTCGTAAATGGTGCGCACCGGACCGCGCTTTTTCGCACGTGTGTAGAGTTTGCCATCTGAGAAAGTGCCAGCGCCACCTTCGCCGAAGCAGTAATTGGAATCCTCGATGACGCGACCTTCTTTCAGGATCGGGCCAAGGTCGAAGCGGCGTGCGGATGCATCTTTGCCGCGTTCTAAAATGATTGGTTTCAGGCCCAGTTCGAGCGCGCGCAGAGCAGCAAAGAGTCCTGCCGGGCCACAACCGACGATCACGAGCTCGCGCGCATTCGCCGGCACGGTCGGGTAATCGGGGGCTAGTTCAGCTTCGGCTGCGAGCGGTTTCCCGATGCCGACTTCCACGCGTAACTGTACTTTGATCGTGCGCTGGCGAGCGTCGATCGAGTGCTTGCGCAGGCGTAGCTCCACCACCTGTTCGAGGGGGAGGTCCAATTTAGCTGCCACGGCCGCTTTTTGCGCTGCGATTTGCTCGGATTGCTCCAATGGCAAAATGATATCGACGAGCGTCGGGCCTGTGGGGTCTGTGGTAGCGTCTGTCATGTATAAACTCATATTTCTGAGTTTAAAAAACCAGTGAGACAAGGTTCTAATGCACTTGCCACCAGTGAGATTCTAATAAGCTTAGCTATTATGGATAATCATGTTTTTCAAATGAATTGCTGGTTTGAAGGCCATGTGCAAGGTGTTGGTTTTCGTTATCAGACTGTGTCTGTCGCCAAGGGCTTCGAAGTGACAGGAAATGTGCGTAACTTAATCGACGGGCGGGTGTTGCTGTATGCGGAGGGGGCTGAGGCTGAAGTGCGCGAATTTCAAGCAGAGGTGGCCGCGGAGCTACAGGATTATATTCGCGGCAGTGAAATTAAGACTAGCAGCGGTCCTCGTGCTTGCCAAAGTTTTCGCATCGAACAATAACTCCAGACTATGAATACCCCAGCCATTCGAATTAAAAATTTAACGAAAGACTTCTCGGTCGGCATGCGCGGCGTGAAGTTGCGGGCGGTCGATGACCTATGTCTTGAGGTGGGCGACAACGAGATTTTCGGTCTACTCGGCCCCAATGGTTCCGGCAAGAGCACCACGATTAAGATCATTCTCGGCTTATTAGAGGCCTCTACGGGAACTTGTGAGATCTATGGGAAGCCCAGCAAGCAAGTCGATGCGCGTCGTAGCGTGGGCTTTTTGCCCGAAGCGCCATACTTTTATCGTTATCTGACCGGTCGCGAGTTGGTGCGCTATTATGCGCGCATGTGCATGGTGCCGCGAGCGAAAATTGATGCAGCTGTAAACTCGGTGGTGGAGTTAGTTGGTATGACGGAAGCCGCAGATCGTCGAGTCGGGACCTATTCAAAGGGCATGTTGCAACGTATCGGACTGGCGCAATCGTTGGTGCACGATCCACAATTGGTGATGTTGGATGAGCCCACCGCTGGCGTAGATCCACTCGGTTCCGCAGCGATTGCCGATATCGTGCGTGAGCTCAAACGCCGCGGCAAAACAGTTTTACTGTCCTCGCATCTGCTGGCTCAAATTGAAGGCCTGTGTGATCGGGTAGCGATTTTGCACCGCGGCAAGCTGGTGCGTGAGGGACGCGTCGACGACTTGGTGGAAGAAAAAGACGCCGAATCGCTGGTGGTCGAAGGCCTGAGTGCGGAGGGACGTGCGGCAGTGGAGGCGACGATTCAAGCCCAAGGTGGAATCTTGGCCCGAATTGAGAAGCCGCGCTTGAGTTTGGATGCCTATTTCCTAAAAGAGGTGCACCAGCGCGAAAGCGAGCACGCCGCCCAGCAAGTGAAAACCGGGAGCCAGAAATCATGAGTCTTTTAAATTCATTTACACGAATACGTTTGATCGCGGGCACGACCTTTTTAGAGGCGGTCCGGCAGAAGTTCTTTAACTCGCTGCTGATTATTTCGATCGCACTGGTGGCCAGTTCGACCTTTTTTCAACAGTTTGATTTCGGAACAGGAGAGTTGAAGTTTATAACCGACTTTGGCTTTGGAGCTCTTTTCTTTTTTGGCTCGATCCTGTCGATCACCGCTACCACGCAGCTCTTTTTTAATGAAATCGAGAACCGCACCGCACTCACTATGCTGGCCAAGCCGGTCTACAAATTAGAGTTCTTGGCAGGCAAATTCCTAGGGGCTCATTTGTTGATGTTGAGCTTCAGCTTAGTCATTACTTTAGTGCTTAGCGGTATTTTGTATTGGCGCGAGGCAGCTTTGTTGGCGCGCTTGGGAGAGGATGTCCTACTTGACGGACCGCTTGTTCGTTATGGCGATGTGTTTGTATTCGGTTTCCTGCAGTGGATAAAATTTGGCATACTCGCAGCGATTACGCTTTTCGTGGCGAGCTTTTCGAATACGAATCTCTATACTATCATTGTGTCGTTCTTTGTGCTGATTATTTGCCAACTCCAATACATTGCGCGTGATGCCTATTCTGGTATGGAGGCTGGTTTAGAGCGCTTTTTGGTAATGGGCCTGGGGTTGATTTTTCCGAATTTTCAATTGTTCAATATAGGAGATCAATTGGTTTTTGATGTGGAGCAGGCGTTGCCGCTGACTACGGTGTTGCGGCTTGCTGTCTATGGTTTGATATATACCTGCGCATTTATTTTGTTGGCCCAAGTTAACTTTCGTCGACGGGAGATCTAGAGATGTCTGTGTTGCAACATCCACTCATAGTGCGACTTAGTCGGGTTTTAACGATCCTGCTGATTTTGTTGCTGCTCGGCTTGCTGACGCGACCGATCGAAGCACCGGCGTGGAAAGTCGTTAAAGCGGGGCAGCCTGAAATGAACCTAGAGGCGATTGAGGGTGCGCTCGGGCAGGGATTGGTGGTTGGTGTGCTGGGCGGCTTTCGTGCGATATTGGCCGACTTCCTTTGGATTCGGACCAACACAATTTGGGAACGTCGCGATCGAGTGAAGCTGGATGCGATGGTGCGCCTCGTCACCACATTGGATCCGCGGCCGGATTTTTTCTGGATCAACGGTAGCCGTATGATTGCTTATGATGTACCTAATTGGCGAATACGTGAAGAGGGCGGCTATGATGCTGTGCCCAAAGTGCGGCAGCAAGCGATCGACTACGATCAAGCACAGCAAGCTTTTGATTTGTTGGATGAGGCCCTGGAATTTTATCCTGACAAGGCCAAGCTTTACTTAGAAAAGGGGCAGATTTATCTTAATCGGCTGAAGGATGATGCACGGGCTGCCGAGTGGTTCTTAGCAGCCTCTCAGCAAGCGGATGCGCCATATTATGCGGCGCGTATCTATGCTGAACTGTTGCGTAAGCAAGGTTTGGATACGGAGGCGTATAGCTACCTTAAAGATTTGCACCGTGAACTGCCCAATGTGCCATATGCGCAGAAAGGTATTATTTTGGAACGTATTCGTGAGCTTGAAAATGCGCTGAAGATTCCCTTTTGGCAACGCTTTCAGCCAGCAGTCGAGCCGATGCTAGAAGAGCCACGTGGGGCACCGGCATTCGATGCGCCTGAGCCTCACGACCATGCGGGGCATGCGCATTAATGAACCGCCAAGCTAAAGCTCAGTTGGATGCGCAACTGCGTCACCGTATTAACGCGGGGCGTGTCGCTGTGCGTGACCAAGTCGCATTCTTTGGTCGTCAGTTTGGCGATGTCGCATCGGAGTGGAAAGAAGATGATACGAGGGTGACTTTTGCAGATTTCGCAATTTCGGAAAAACTCTTCGCCGAGCTGCGCCGTGACTTTCCGCAGGATGATTATTGTAGTGAGGAGGCCAGCCCCCTGGACGAGGTGTTAGAGCTGGAGGCGCGTTTTGCCTGGGTGGTCGACCCGATCGATGGCACCAATAATTATGCACTGGGTTGCCCCTTTTGCGCCATTTCGCTGGCGTTGTTATTGGATGGGGAGCCTGTTTACGGCTTTATTTACGATCACAGCACAAAGGATCTACTGGAAGGCGGCCCTGGTCGTGGCTTATTGCGTAATCAGAAGAAGCTCGATCGCAACAAAACCGTAGCGGATGCGCAGACCATGGTCGGTTTGCACTTTCCGATGCCGGCAAAGGAGTTGGAGCGCTTAGCCCCCTTGCTCGCGAAGTATCGGGTGCGTTGCTTGGGTAGTGGAGCGTTAAGCGCAGCCTATGTTGCCACTGGCTATTTGACTGGAGTGATTGATCACCGTATTAAAGTTTGGGATATCGCAGCCGCCTATGCGCTCTGTCGAGCAGCCGGGTTGCACTGGACCTTCACCGAAACATCCCCGTTTCCACTACGTCGTTTCCATCCTAAGATGGACTTCTCGCCGTATTACGCGGGGACGGACTCGTTCGTCGCTGAGCTGAACGCGTTGTCGTAGCCGAGTTATTTGCCCTCGGTTCCGATGCTTTTTCGCGCTTGCGGCTGGGCAGGAGAGAACGGGGTCTAAAGAGCCCCGCTACTTATGATGTATGCGATGTTCAATGTTCGATGCTCGCTTTATCGGTAGCCGAGTGCTTTAGCCTCGGTTCGGATGTTCCGCTGTCCGCGGCTAGCCCTATGCGAACAAGGTCGAGTTTGAAGTGCGGAGACTGAAGTTCGCAGTTAGAAGTGGCCGCTCATTCGCAAACGGGGTCTAAAGAGCCCCGCCACGGTCTGAGTGGAGCGCTTACACCACTCCCATGGTTTTGAGTAAGGAGGAAATGTAAGGGATCAACTGTTTCTTGCGACTGACGATGCTCTTTAGTTCGTAGATGTTACTCTGGCCGCGTTGCGGGTAATTAATGGCTGCCTTGAGCTCTTCATTGCCTGCGACGACGAGTAGGGAGTCTTGCGTGTTGATGTCCGTTACCAGCAGGAAGCTGAAGTAAAGTTCTTCTTTTTTACGATAGGCTTCCAGCGCTTTGTCGAGGTCGTCCTCGTTTTTCCAGAAATTATCAAAGCCGAGTTCTTCGATTTGAGAGACTGAAAAGCGCAGTTCACCTTCGCTGTAGATTTTGCAGTCGGAGCTGATGACTTGGTCGGGCTCACTGTTGATGACGACAGAGCCTGCGGTAAAAATCAGGTCGGCGAGGGCTTTGGGCTCAATTCCCGCAATGGGAGCGAGCCAATCCAAGAGCTCGCTTTCGAGTGGCGTGGTGGTGGGACTGTTTAAGAGTAGGGTGTCGGAGATGATCCCTGCCATCAATATGCCAGCAATGTTGGGGGCAGGTGTCAGGGATTGTGCGCGGAACATGTCGGCTACAATGGAGCAAGTCGAGCCGACTGGGCGGTTGATGAATAAGATCGGTTGCTCTGTTGGGATGTTGCCGAGGCGGTGGTGGTCTAAAATTTCGGTGATTTGCACTTCGCCTGCGCCATTGACGGCTTGTCCCAGCTCATTGTGGTCGACGAGTGCGATTTTAGTGTGGCTGGGGCGCAAAATATCACTTTTCGAAAACACACCGATCAATTGCTTATGATCGTTCACGACCAAGTAGAGTGGGTCGTTGTTATTGGCGATGCGGCGCTTGACTGAAGAGATGCGGTCTTCCGCGCTGAAGCAGCTGACTTCAGGGTCAATGAGTCCGTCGATGTGGGTGGCGGTGCGAATGATCCATGAAGTCGTAGCAGAGTCGTAAGGGCTCACAATTAGCGAGACGTTGCGCTCTTTCGCGCGTGCGATTACATCTTCGTCGACCTCAAGTGCGCCAGTAATTACTAGCAAGCGCACGCCGAGTTGCAGGCAGCGCTCTTGAATGTCCCAACGGTCGCCTACGATTATAATGCTACGGTCGGACGGAAGCCCGTTCTCTTTGTGATGGCTGCCGAAGGAGCGGATGTCCATGGCACCAATGCGCACGTAGAGTTCCTCCAGGTCGTCCTGATGATCTGCGTGTAGGACCGTCGCATTGAGTGAGTCGATGATCGATTTGACGCTGGTGTGCACCCGACGCATCGAGCGCGGTTCACGTGGCTTGGGAATGAAGAATTCACCCAGTTGGAAAATAGAAACCAAGCCTTCAATCTGTCCGTTCTCGTCGACGACCGGCAGCGCGCGAACATCATACTTGTCGATTAATTCTAAAGCTTCGGCGCAGGTGCTTTGCCGTGTAACTGTGAGTGCCTTGGGCTGCATGATATTACCCAGGCGCGGCGTGACGTCACCGATGAAGCGGGGGAGTGGCGTTTGGAAGCGTTCTAAAATTGCATCAATGCGGGCGTTTGAGTTCCCGCAGCGAGCGGCCACATATTCCGTTTGGCCAATTGCATGTTTAAATGCTTCGTAAGCAAGCGCCGAGCAGATCGCGTCCGCGTCGGGGTTTTTGTGGCCAAAGATATAGATAGGGTCGCTCATAGTTAGACTTAATAAAAGTTATCTCTATGCTTTCAACAACGCCAAAGTCATGGCATTGAGCAAAGAAAAACCCCAGCCTCGATGGACTGGGGTTTTGGTGAATATCTCTGGCTTAAGTCACTAATTGTAGATTACTTCTGTAGGTAATCAGTCGTGCTTGTTGTTTTAATTGCTGCGGCAATGTCCGATGTTGATGTCGTTCCAGTTGAAGCCGATCCGGGTGCCAACTTGTACTCGGCATCCTTAATGTTTGGGAAAAACTCAACGTGTCCGTCCATGAATGCGATGTGTCCGCCTTCGCCCTGCCATGGGGAGGTGATTGTCCATGTGCCGTCTGTTTGTAAGCCTTTAGTCCAGATCAGCGGAGTAGAACCAGATGCATTTGCATTCATGTCAACAACGGCAGAGTAGCTGATGACCTCTTCTGTGATTGCGGTCCATTCGGCTGATTCTGTGAAGGTGCCATCAGCGTTTTTTATGCCGATTGAACGAGGTAATGTACCTGCGTAGTTAGATACTTTTTCGTCGGAGCTAATGAACCAGATGCCTGCATCGGTCAATCCCGCATGATACGCTAGGACTTTTGCCCATTGCAACATGTCGTTGGCTTGCTTGTTGCTCGTTTCACTCCAAGCTCCCTTTGCAATGGTGCGTGTGCGTGTTCCCGAATTTGAGAAGGTGGCATACGCTATAGCAATCTGTTTGAGATTACTTGAAGAAGTCACCATCGAGGCTTTCTTCTTAACTGCGCCAACAGTCGGAATGAGGATCGCGGCAAGGATGCCGATAATCGCGATAACAGTCAGTAGCTCAATCAGGGTGAAACCTGAACGGGGGGTGGATTTAGTTTTTATCATATAAAACTGTGTTGGTGTATTTTTGTCTGTTGTTGTGGGGTAGGAGAGCGCGCTGCTCTCCCGTTGAATAATAAAGCTCGATGCTAGGAAGCTTCGCTACTCAAGTCCAATCATTTTTATGAAATTTTGCCTTCCTGTCATAAATTTAAATTGTTGCTTGCATGGTATTGGGGGCGAACTAAGTTGCCTGAGCCTTGAGAGCGAATCGATATTCGAGCCGATAAGTATAACATGCAAAACACAAACGTAGCCTACGATAGTAAAGTGGAGGGGGAAGTCATTGTCACTCAAGCGGATGCTGTGATTAACTGGATCCGTAAGCACTCGGTCTGGCCGATGCCGATGGGGCTCGCCTGCTGCGCGATTGAACTGATGGCGGCGGGCGGTGCGCGTTTTGACATCTCTCGTTTTGGGATGGAAGTCATGCGATTTTCACCTCGTCAGGCCGATTGTATGATCGTTGCGGGCACCGTGACTTATAAAATGGCGGAGGTTGTGCGTCGTATTTACGAGCAGATGGCCGAGCCGAAGTGGGTGGTCGCGATGGGCGCCTGCGCTAGCACGGGCGGGATGTACCGTTCTTATGCAACTTTACAAGGGGTCGATCGTATCGTCCCCGTCGATGTATATATTAGTGGTTGTCCTCCGCGTCCGGAGGCACTGCTCGATGCGATGATTAAATTGCAGGACAAGATTGGCCGGGAGCGTTCGGTCAAAAACTTGACCGCCCGAAATGCCGAGCCCGCAGAAGCGGAGTTGGCAGGAGCCGGAAAGGAAAGCTAAACCATGGCCAAGAGCGAATTTGCTCATTTGAAGGAGCGTTTTGACTATCTGACAGAACGCGAATCTGCTGATCATTTGGCGGTTAATTGTCCAGCGGATCAGCTGGTCGAGCTCTGCACCGCATTGCGGGACGAGTTGGGCTACGATCTTTTGTTGGACGTGACTGCGGTGGATTGGGATGCACAAAGCCCCCGTTTCACTGGGATCTATCATTTGCTGTCGACGACGAAGCACGAGTATTTGCGCATTGCAGTGGATTGTGCGGATAGCATTCACCCCAGCTTGCCCTCCCTCTGCGGATTATACGCGGCGGCGAATTGGCACGAGCGTGAAACCTATGATTTGATGGGTATTCACTATGAGGGCCACCCGGACCTGCGTCGTATTTTGATGTGGGATGAGTATCCTTACCACCCCTTGCGTAAGGACTTTCCATTGGCTGGTATTGAAACACCCTTTCCTGCGGATGACGTGGCTGAGTCGACGAATGCGAAGGTGCTGCCCGCGCCGATGGCTGGAGGTCCTTTCGTTTCGTCTGCGGACGGTCCTATGAGTCAAACAGAGCCCCGGGCTCGCGATGAGAGCTGGAACGAGCAAAAGGAGAAACCTGTAGAGTAATCTTTAGACATGGCCACCACCACAAAAGAAATTTCGATCGGCGATCTCGGTGCACGTAGCAGCGAGGCTGAACCTACCCTGCAAGGGGAGACCATGGCGCTCAACGTCGGTCCCTCGCACCCGACCACGCACGGTGTGCTACGCTTGAAGATGGAGCTGGACGGCGACATCGTGAAAAGCTGCGACCCTGTGCTCGGCTATCTTCACCGTGGAGATGAGAAGATCGCTGAGAACATGACTTATAATCAGTTTGTGCCTTATACAGACCGGTTGGACTATCTCGCACCTTTGGCTAATAATGTGGCCTACGCGATGGCGGTTGAAAAACTGGCTGCGCTGGAAGTGCCGGACCGTTGCCAAGCGATTCGCGTGCTCTGCTGTGAGCTGGCGCGTGTGTCTTCGCACTTGTTGGGCATTGGAGTTTACGGCATGGATGCCGGTGCATGGACGGTGTTCATGTATACGTTCACTGAGCGTGAAAAACTGTACACATTGTTCGAAGAATTGACCGGTGCACGTTTCACCACCAGCTACACTCGTATCGGTGGGGTCGCGCGTGATATTCCCGATGGTTGGTTAGGCCGTGTGCTTGAGTTCTGTAAGGGGGTATTGCCCGTTTTGGATCAAGTGGATAAGTTGCTGACGCGCAATCGTATCTTCATGGACCGCACTGTTGGAGTGGGGGCGATCTCTAAGGAGGACGCGATCTCTTACGGATTGACGGGGCCAAACTTGCGCGCTTGTGGTGTGGATCTCGACTTGCGTAAGGATAAGCCTTACCTCGGCTATGAAAAGTTTGATTTCGAAGTGCCCGTCGGCACTACCGGGGATTGCTACGACCGCTACTTGATGCGTGCTGAAGAGGTGCGCCAGAGTGTGAGTATCATACGCCAGTGTATCGATCAATTTCCTGAGGGTAGCTACTACGCGGAAGAGGCCAAAAAGATCTTTGCGCCACAAAAGGCTAAAGTGCTGACCAGCATGGAGGAGCTGATTCAGAACTTCATGATTGTGACTGAAGGGCCACAGATCCCCGCAGGCGAAGTCTACTTCGAAGCTGAGAACCCTAAGGGGGCCTTGGGCTTTTTCATCGTTTCAAAGGGGGGCGGCGTGCCGTATCGTCTCAAGATTCGCGGTCCATCTTTCTGTAGCTTGAGCATTCTCGAAAAACTGATTCCCGGGCACTACATGACCGACATCACCGTGATCCTCGGTTCACTGGACTTCGTGATGGGGGAATGTGACAGATAAATTACGGATTACGGATTGAGAATTAAGAATGACTGAGAGTTGGCTCTTATCTCTATTTTAGATATTTCAAGCAATGAATTTAAAACCAGAAACAATCGAAAAGATCGACAAGCTCGTGCCACGCTACCCGACTGTGCGTAGTGCGGCGCTGCCACTTTGCCACTTGGTGCAAGAGGATCAGGGCTACCTATCTCAGGAGGCGATGGAATGGATTGCTGAGCGTCTGGATCTGCAGCCGATCAACATTATCGAGATCGTTACTTTTTATCCGATGCTACGCACGGAGCCTACGGGGCAGTATCACGTGCGTGTCTGCCGCACTTTGCCTTGTGCCTTAGCGGGCGCCTACAAAACCTGCAAGAGCTTCGAAAAAGAGTTTGGCTGCAAGGTCGGGCACACCAGTGAAGATGGTAAAGTGACGCTGGAATTCGTCGAATGCCACGCCGATTGCGGCAAGGGCCCCGTCGTGATGGTCGGCGAAGATGAATACACCGACATCGATCCAGAAAAGGCGGCTGAAATGGCCGCTAAAATGAAGAGCGGTGAGCTCCCCAACGGCTTGTAAGCCTGATCACGCATTCCTAATTCGTAATTCCTAATTTTTAATTCCCACAATGGCACTTCAAGAAACCAGGTTAATTTTCAAACATATCGACGAAGAAGGGTATACCAACGACATCGATTGCTACGTGAAAAACGGTGGCTACGAGCAGCTTAAGAAGGCCGTCACCATGAAGCCGGAAGACATCTGCGCGGAAGTGCTCACTTCGGGTGTGCGCGGTCGTGGTGGTGCTGGTTTCCCCGCGGGTATGAAATGGAAGTTTCTCGACCGCAAGTCGGGCAAGCCTATCTACCTCGTTTGTAATGCCGACGAATCCGAGCCAGGCACTTTTAAAGACCGTCAAATCATTCACCAAGATCCACACCAGCTGATCGAAGGCATGATGTGCGCTGCCTTCGCCATTCAGGCGAAACTGGCATTCATCTATATTCGTGGTGAGTTCTTTCAGGGCTATAAGATTCTCGAACGTGCGATCGAAGAGGCTCGCGAGAAGAATTTCCTCGGCGATAACATTCTCGGTTCGGGCTACTCATGCGATATCATCGTTCACCGCGGTGCCGGTGCTTATATTTGCGGTGAAGAAACCGGTTTGATCGAGTCCTTGGAAGGTTTTCGCGCCAATCCGCGCATTAAGCCGCCATACTTCCCTGCGGCACTGGGTGCCTATCAGTGCCCGACCATTGTAAACAATGTGGAAACACTTTGCGACGTGAAGCACATCATTGAGATGGGGGGCGAAGGCTTTGCCAAGATCGGGACACCCGGTAACACCGGCACCCGTATTTGGTGTGTATCGGGCCACGTGCAGAAGCCTGGCTACTATGAGTTTGCCTGTGGGGATGTCACGCTCGGCCAATTGATTAACGATGTCTGTGGTGGCTTAAAGCCCGGACGTAAGCTCAAGGCCGTCATCCCCGGCGGTTCCTCCGCAAAGATTCTACGTGCGGATGAACGTTTTACTGGCAAACTGAAGGATGGCACCGAGTTTGATTGGGGCATCGAAGATATTCCGATGGACTTTGATAGCTTGGCTGCGGTCGGCTCGATGTCGGGCTCCGGTGGCGTGATCGTGATGGACGACACCACTGACATGGTGGAAGCGCTGGCGAATATTAACTATTTCTACGCCCACGAAAGTTGTGGCCAGTGCACGCCTTGTCGCGAAGGGGTGCCTTGGATGCGTAAGGTCACCCAACGCATGGTAGATGGCGAAGCCCGCGAGGAAGATGCCGATCTGCTCAAGTCCATCGCCGACCAAATTGCGGGGCGCACGATTTGTGCCTTTGGCGAGGCAGCCTCGTGGCCGGTCCAAAGTTTTATCGCCAAGTTTAAGGACGAATTCGTTGAAAAAGCCAAAGAGCAAGCTGCCCGTCGTAAAGAGGGCGAAGAAGTCGCGAAGGAGACTACTTTAATTTAGACCATGAACATTCAGAGCATCGTCGAGAACATCACCATCAATATCGATGGGCAGGATGTCGAAGTCCCCAAGGGGATTAACATCATTGAGGCCGTGAAGATGGTCGGCAAGGGCAAGGAAGTGCCGCACTATTGCTACCATCCGAAACTGTCCGTCGCTGGTAACTGCCGCATGTGCATGGTCGAGATGGGCATGCCGATGCGCGATCGCGCCACGGGCGAAGCCATTCTGGATGAGAATGGCGTGCAAAAGATCGGTTGGATGCCGAAGCCTACCATCGGCTGTGCGACCAATGCCTCGCCTGGCATGCACATTCGCACCAACTCGGAGATGGTCAAGGAGTCGCGCAATGGTGTGACCGAGTTCTTGTTGATCAACCACCCCTTGGACTGCCCCATTTGCGACCAAGCAGGTGAGTGCCGTTTGCAGGAGTTTTCCGCAGAGCATGGCCGTGGATACAGCCGCTTTATAGAAAAGAAGAATGTGAAGCCTAAGCGCACGACGCTGGGGCCGCGTGTCACCCTCGATGACGAGCGCTGCATTCTTTGTTCGCGTTGCATACGCTTCAGTAAAGAAGTTGCTGGCGACGATGTGCTTGGCTTTGTAGATCGTGGCACTTACTCCACGCTCACTTGTTTCCCAGGCAAAGATCTCTCCCACAACTATTCACTCAATACAGTGGATATTTGTCCTGTGGGCGCACTCACCAGCACCGACTTCCGCTTTAAAATGCGGGTATGGTTTCTTAAGCGCACAGATAGCATTTGCACCGAGAGTAGTGTGGGCGCCAACACTGAGATTTGGAGCCGCGAAGGTAAGATTTATCGTATCACGCCACGCCGTAATGACGCGGTTAACGATACTTGGATGACTGATTCGGGCCGTGCGCTGTATAAAGCCATCGAGTCGGACGACCGTCTGGTTCAATACACCATTGAAGGTGTCCATAAGAGCCCCGAGGAAGTGGCGAATGCTGCCGTGGAGCTATTGCAATTGGGGGATGTCGCATTAGTCGGCTCAGCACACAGTTCATTGGAAGAGCAGTTCTTTTACAAAACCATTGCTGAGCGATGCGGCGCTAAAGTCTCGCTCGTCAGCCATTACGGTGAAGGTGATGGGCTGCTGCTATCCGAAGATCGCAGTCCGAACTTGCGTGGTGCGCTGGTGACCGGCTTGATTGACCAACTTCCGGAGGCCAAGCTCGATGCACTGGCCCACGACATCAACTCCGGAGCCGTCAAGACAGTTCTCGCGGTGAACGAAGACCTCACTCAGCTCGGGATCGATTCTGAGACGCTTGCCAAAGTCAAAGTCATTTACGTCGGCACACATGCCAACAAAACCAGCCAAGTCGCTCATCTCGTGATTCCCTCGTTGATGGTATTTGAGAAGGACGGTTCATTTATCAACCAGAGCTTCCGTCTCCAGCGTTTCAAGACCGCGGTTCCTGGCCCACGTGGAGTAAAGTCGGATATTACGATCTTGGAAAAGATCGCCGCTCCTTTGGCCCAAGAAAAAGCCGCGCCTGCGCTGGCAATTGATGAACTCTGGCTGCGTATGGTGAAGACATTGGCTTCTTTGCCCGAGTCACTTAGCTGGCGCTCACTGCCCGACGAAGGGGTCGTGCTCGATGCCAAAGCCTTCCTCGATCTTAGTTTTGTTGAAACTAAGAATCTTAAATATGATCCTGTCGCGTTTAAGGAAGCGCACACTGCATCCGCTCAAGCACCCGCTGCTGCGGCGCAGGAGGAGGCCTAAGTTATTGAACAAGTTTCTGATATGGAATTCTTAGACGCATCTTTGCCCTACATCATGCCGATTGTGTATGCAGTCCTCATGATCTCTGTCTTTATGGGACTTTGCAGTTACTCAGTGCTAGCTGAGCGCAAAGTGTCCAGTTGGATTCAAGGCCGCGTGGGGCCTAACCGCACACGCTTGCCACTCGTCGGTCATATTCCGATCTTGGGCAATCTGATGACAGGTCTGGGCTTGTTTCAACCCGTCGCTGATGGCCTCAAGTTTCTTTTCAAAGAAGAAATCGTGCCCGGCCACGTGAACAAGGGCTACTACTATTTAGCACCGGTGGTCGCACTCGCGCCCGCTTTGACGACTATGGTGGTGCTTCCATTTGGTCGTTATGTGGATGCCGATGGTGTTCTTCAGCCGCTGGTTTTGGCCAATGTCGATCTCGGCATGTTGATCATTCTCGGAATTTCTTCCCTCGGAGTTTACGGAGTCGTGCTGGCGGGTTGGTCTTCGAATAGTAAATATCCCTTTTTAGGTGGAGTCCGCGCTTCTGCACAAATGATTTCCTACGAACTCGCTATGGGCTTGGCACTCTTGCCGGTCTTTATGTGGTCAGCTTCGCCAGGCTATTATGATGAGGCAGGCATGTTTGTCGAGGGGAGCCGCTATGGAATGAGCCTCTTCGGAGTGGTACAATCACAGCAGGCGGCTTGGACGATTCTGTGGCAACCGCTTTCAGCACTGTTGTTTCTAGTCGCGCTCTTTGCTGAAACCAATCGCTTACCTTTCGATATGGCGGAGTCTGAAACCGACCTGGTGGGCGGTTTCCACACCGAGTATGGCTGTTTTAAGTTTGGCCTCTTTTTCGTTGCAGAGTATGCCCACATCATCATGGGCTCAGGCATCTTTGTTCTGCTATTCCTCGGTGGCTGGAACTTCCTGCCATGGATGGCGGACCCTTGGGGCACTGGCATTCTCGGGAGTGTGCTCTCGGTCGCCTGGTTCATGGCCAAGGTCTTTTTCATGATTTTCTTTTTTATCTGGATGCGCTGGACCTTGCCACGTTTCCGCTACGACCAAGTGATGTCGCTTGGTTGGAAGATTCTTCTCCCACTCGCGGTGGCTAACTTGGTGTTCAACACCATTATCATCGCCCTTTACGACACTCTCACCCGCTAAATTTAATGGCTAAGACAAAAGTTCTAGAACGTAAGCCGCTGTCCTTTGCGGAAAAAACCTTCTTGCCGCAGATTGTTACGGGCTTGAAGACCACCTTCGGCACCATGCTGCAGAAGGGCGTCACACTGCAATATCCAGACGAGCGTCCCACCATCCCGGATAACTATCGTGGCGTGCCCACTTTGGTCAAAGATCCCAATGGTCGCGAGAAGTGCGTGTCCTGCCAACTGTGTGAATTTGTATGTCCGCCCAAGGCCATCCGCATCACGCCTGGTGCGATCGATGCTGAGGCCGAACCCGAGCGTGCTCACGTCGAGAAGGCGCCGCAAGAGTTCGATATCAACATGTTACGCTGTATCTATTGTGGGCTGTGCCAAGAGGTCTGTCCTGAGGAGGCCATTTTCTTGCAAGATATCTTCTCACTTTCTGGTTATTCGCGTGAAGAGATGATCAACAATAAGCAAAAGCTCTACGAGCTGGGCGGCACGCTGCCGGATAAACACCACAAGTGGGATAAAAAGAAGTCTGCTGAACTCGCAGGTAACGCACATTAAATTTCGAATCATGATCGATATACTCTTTTACGTCTTCGCAGCCATTACGCTGACTTCGGCACTCCTGATGGTAGTGAGCCCGAATGCAGTGAATAGCGCCATGTGCATGATTGTTTCCTTCGTTGGCACGGCAGGGATGTTTGTGTTGCTGGAAGCTTACTTTCTCGCTGTGTTGCAGATTCTCGTATATGCAGGCGCGGTCATGGTGCTCTTCCTATTCATTATCATGCTACTTGATGTGGATAAGGAAACCAATCAGATCTTAAAGGATAAGCTGACACTCGCTGCCTCGATTGCTGGATTTGCGCTCTTGGTCGTTATGATTTGTTCTGCTTTTGCCGGTGGACAGCATTTACCTGAAACCTCCTTACTGCCAGTTCTGGAGAATCCCACTGGCGCAGGGATTGGTATTCCTTTTACCACATCCGCCAAGTCATTTGGTTACAGCTTATTCACCAAATATATGCTGCCATTCCAAGTTACCGGCTTCTTGCTGCTGTCCGCTATGATCGGCGTTATTGTGGTGTCGAAGAAACATTCTTAATTCCTAATTTATATGACCGTAGGTATAAACGCTTTTATATTGGTTGCCGGATTGCTCTTTGCAATCGGCTTGCTCGGGGTGGTTCTTCGCAAGAACACGCTGATCATCTATATGTCGCTGGAGTTAATGCTCAATGCGGTGAATCTCGCGCTGGTCGCATTTTCCCGATACAACGGCACCATGGATGGCAACCTTTTCGTCTTTTTTATTATCACTGTGGCGGCTGCTGAAGTCGCCCTCGGCCTCGCTATCATCGTCGCGCTTTTCCGTCTGCGCCAAACGGTGATGGTCGATCAACTCACCTCCTTGAGTCGCTAGAACCATGACCGCCACTCAGTCTCTTCTCGCTGTGCTTCTCACCCCGCTGGTTTCAGCGGCTTTGATCGCATTCTTTTTTCGCCGTATGGGCAAAGTGGCTTCGGCCATCTCGGTGCTCGCCGCGGCAGGCATCTTCGTCTTTTCGCTGCTTGCGATCCGTGGTGCTGCGGGCGAAAGCCTAACCGTGTCTTGGGATTGGCTCAGCTTCGGCGATTATAGCGTGTCGATGGGCTTTCTTTTCGATGGTGTCTCGGCGACCATGCTGACGATGGTGGGAGCGGTTGGCTTCTTAATCCATCTTTTCAGTCTCGGCTATATGGCCGACGACAAGGGGCGCGCTCGCTTCTTTGGCGGTCTATCGATCTTCATGTTCTCCATGCTCGGTATCGTGCTGGCGGACAACTTGATTATGATCTTCGTATTCTGGGAGCTGGTGGGTTTCAGCTCTTATATGTTGATTGGTCACTACCTCGATACCGACGAAGCTGCCGCTGCCTCGAAGAAGGCGTTTATCGTCAATCGAGTGGGGGACTTTGGCTTTTTGATCGGTATCGTATATGCCTACTGGCACTTCGGCACCACAAACCTCAGTGAGATGCACGGCATCGTCGCGGCGAATAGCGAACTAATCAGTGCATGCATTGCTGCGCTGCTGATGTGTGGCTTCATTGGTAAGTCGGCTCAATTCCCACTGCATGTTTGGTTGCCCGATGCGATGGCGGGTCCGACGCCTGTTTCCGCTTTGATTCACGCGGCTACCATGGTCGCCGCGGGTGTCTACTTCCTGATTCGTATCCAGTTTCTATTTACGCCTGAAGTGTTAACATTTATCGCATGGCTCGGCACCTCCGTTGCAGTCTATGCTGGATTTTGTGCTTACGGTCAGAATGACATTAAAAAGATTTTGGCGTATTCCACGCTCTCGCAGCTCGGCTACATGTCGGCCGCCTTTGGTCTTGGCCTGCCAGGCGTGGCACTCTTCCACCTGATCACTCACGCCTTTTTCAAGGCGCTGCTCTTCCTTGCAGCTGGATCGGTCATCCACGGTTGCCACCACGAGCAAGACATCTTTAAAATGGGCGGCCTGCTAAAGAAGATGCCGATCACTTCGATCACCTTCTTACTGGGCACCTTGGCGCTTTGCGGCTTTTACGGCTTGGCTGGTTTCTACTCGAAAGATGCGATCCTCGTCGCCGCTGGCCTGACTAGTTCGCCGATCTTTATTCTGCTCACTTTGGGTGCTTTCTTAACCGCAGGCTACATGGGGCGTCTTTTTTGGATCGCTTTCCTCGGCCAGCCCAAGTCCGACGCTGCTTCGCATGCGAAGGAGAGTCCGCTGACTATGCTGATTCCTTTGATCGTTTTAGCTGTGCTATCCGTCGCGGGTGGTTGGATCGGTTTCTGGCCGGAGCAACTCGGTGGCTTGATCAAAGAGAACCTCGATCACTTGCATCATATGTCTGGGCACGATGCCATGCACACTAAGGTGCTGATCCTCGGCTCGGCCGCTTGGGTGGTGGGCCTTGCGCTTTCATTGTTCTACTACCGCGTGGGCGCCAAAGAGGATCGCCTCGCAAAGAGTGCGCCTCCAGTCTATGGCTTCTTGAAGTCACGTCTCTGGTTTGATGAAATCTATGGCTACTATGTGGCCAAAATTCAGCAACGCATCGCGCTCTTCCTCAGTTTTATTGATGTCTTTGTGATCAAGGGCATCCTGGTGCGCGGTAGCGCAGGTCTGGTAGGTCTCGTCGGTATGTGCTCACGATCCCTGCATGATGGCAACATTCACAGCTACGTTTATTGGTTCCTCGCTGGCCTAGTTCTTCTTTGGGCGGTCGCTTCCGGACTTCTGTAAATTCACTTTTTCTTAGGTTAGATATGGGAAACCTCGACACGAATTCACTCTTTTTGCTCGTCGCAATTCTGGCACCGTTGGTTGCGGGCACAGTCTTGCTCTTCGGTGCACGCTTCAGTCAAACGACCATTCGAGCAGTGGCCGCATTTGGCTTTGCTTGGCCATTAATCATTGGGCTGCTGCTCTATAGTCTTTTCGAACCTTCATTGGTGGGTGAGTATAACTTCGAGCTGCGCTTGCCGACCGGGCTTGAGAGCATTGGCATTTACCTGCACTTGGGCTTGAA
The DNA here is from genome assembly GCA_002729725.1 of Puniceicoccaceae bacterium. Taxonomy (GTDB): domain Bacteria; phylum Verrucomicrobiota; class Verrucomicrobiia; order Opitutales; family Coraliomargaritaceae; genus Thalassobacterium; species Thalassobacterium maritimum. The sequence goes on along the minus strand of PBYS01000097.1, from coordinate 6,223 downwards.
CGGTATCTCCATGCCGCTCTTCTTGCTCGCGGGCACAGTCGGCTTAGCGGCGGGGCTCTATGCGATGTATTCCAATGCGGATCGTCCGCACCTTTATCTGGCTTTGCTGCTCTTTATGTTGGGCGGCTTGATGGGGACCTTTGCCTCGGTCGATGTGTTTTTCTTCTACTTCTTCCATGAATTTGCGCTCATCCCTACCTTCTTAATGATCGGTATGTGGGGCGGCGCGGGCCGTCGCGGGGCTGCCATCGAGATGACGGTTTACCTGACCCTTGGCGCGCTGCTTTCCTTACTCGGCCTGATTGCACTCTACGTGCAAAGCGGCGCAGATTCCTTCTCGCTGGTGGAACTGCGCAACTACTTGTCCGCACAGCCGCTCTCCGAGACCGTGCAAAACAATATCTTTGCGCTGTTGCTTTTCGGTTTTGGTATCTTGGTTTCACTCTTCCCATTTCACAGCTGGGCGCCCAAGGGCTATGCCGTCGCTCCGACAGGTGCCGCAATGCTACACGCAGGTGTTTTGAAAAAATTCGGTCTCTATGGCCTGCTCCAGATCGCTGGACCGCTCTTGCCGGCGGGGGGCGAACATTGGTTCTCTTGGATCGTGTGGCTCGCATTGGGTAACATCCTTTTCATCGGTCTAGTCACGATGGCGCAGAAGGATCTCAAAATGATGCTTGGCTACAGTTCCGTCATGCACATGGGCTATGCCTTCCTTGGCTTGGCTTGCTTTTCCGTGGTGGGCGCGGGTGGGGCGTTGCTGTTGATGGTGGCGCACGGTCTCTCGGTGGCACTGCTCTTCATGCTGTCGACATGCATCTACCACCGCAGTCAAACTTTCGACCTCAGTGCGATGGGGGGGCTCGCCTCTAAAGCGCCTGCGCTGGCAGCATGCTTCGTGGCTGGTTCGATGGCTAGCATTGGTTTGCCCGGCTTTGGTAATTTCTGGGGAGAGTTCACTATCTTTGCAGCACTTGCAGAGACGGAGCTCACGCGCTGGATCGTCGTGCCCGCGGCCATTGGCATCATTATTTCCGCCATCTACGGCCTGCGCGCTGTGGCTAATATCTTCTTTGGTCAGCCCAAGGGCGACTTCGCCGACCGCTTAGAGAGTGGTCAAATTACCGATTTGCAGGGCTTCGAAAAATTGCCCGCTGGCATCTTGATCGCGGGTCTGGTGCTGATCGGTATTTTTCCACGCATCTTTTCAGACGATGCCAACCGTGAGTTGGTTGAAATGTATCCACAGGAACAAAGCAATTTGCCGGTCATCCACTCGGCCGTGCTCCCCACTCAGGTGGACGCACACAAGGAGGTTACACACTAATGAACGAACTTCTTATTGAATTTTTGAGCGGTTTCACCGCGACTAATGAATGGGCGGCCATTCTGCCCGAGATCCTCTTGGGCGTGCTCGCTCTGGGGCTTCTGGGGGCTGAGATGGCTTTGCCACGCAGTCAGCAGACGCGCTGGATTCCTCGTCTTGCAGTTTGGGGACAAGTGATTGTCCTAGTGCTGGCCTTTACCTGTGCTGGATGCTGCAGCTTCGATCAGCGCGAATATTTCAGCGGGCTCATTGCGCAGAACGATGTCACTCAATTAATGCGTGGCTTCTTCCTTCTCAGTTCACTGGCAGTTTGCTACTTAGGTAAGGTCTACTTCGTACGGCAGTCAGCTTTGCCCAAAACGGAGTTTTACGCACTGGTGCTGATTATTTCAGCTGCGATGATGCTGCTGGTGCAGAGTGCACACTTCGTCATGCTCTTCGTGGCGCTGGAAACAGTGACGGTGGCCTTTTACGTATTGGTTGCTTACAACCGCAGGAGTCAATTCTCGCTGGAAGCTGGCTTGAAATACCTGATCCTCGGCGCGCTCAGCTCTGGCATTCTTCTGTTCGGTATCGTGCTGCTTTATGGCATCGCTGGTAGTCCAGAGTTGGTGGCGTCCAGCCATGACTCGCTTAACTATACCCAGCTGATGCACTTTGTGATTCCGAATATGGATAATCTCATCGTGAAGATTGGTGCGCTGCTAGTCATTGCAGGCGTCTGCTTCAAAATCGGTGCCGTGCCTTTTCAAATTTGGGTGCCCGACGTCTATCAAGGTGCGCCCACGCCTGTCACCGCTTACCTTGCCGTGGCTTCCAAGGCAGCTGGCTTTATTGTTCTCATCCAGTTGGTTAGTGGGCCTTTCTTTGGCTTACAGGACTTTCTGGTTCCAGTCCTCTCTGTCATTGCGGCCGCCACCATTCTCTTTGGGAATATCGCTGCGGTCACGCAGCGTAATGTGAAGCGCCTGATGGGGCTTTCGGGCATCGCACACGCCGGTTATCTGCTGCTCGGTGTGGTGGCACTGATGCGTGGTGTGGATTGGGCTGTTTATGCGGTGATCTTTTACCTCTTCACCTACTTGCTCGCTTCATTCGCGGTCTTTGGTGTCATGTCGCTTTCTGCTGCGGCGGACGATGCGATCCAAGAGCTCGATCATTATCAAAACTTTGCACGCAAGCATCCCTTCCTCGGGGGTGTGCTCGCATGCGGTCTCGGTTCCTTGGCGGGCATCCCGCCGCTGGGTGGTTTCATCGGTAAGCTCTTCCTCTTTGTGGCCGCCTTTCAAGCTAGCCTCTATGGCTTGCTGATTATTGCTGTGATTGGTGTCGTGATTTCGATTTACTATTACTTCGGTTGGATTCGTGAGAGTTACTTCTCGGCGCCGTCTACCGAAGTGGTCAACGAAGCGGCTTGTCCTTCCACTGCAGGCGATCGCTTTCTGCTGGGGGCGTTCACAGTGGCTTCCGTAGTCGTGGGGCTCTTGCCTGCAGCGCTACCGATCATTCGTTAGTCGAACATCACATTTGAATTTTTTATATTATGGCAACAGGTATTCTTTTTTCCGGCCAGGGCGCACAAACTGTGGGCATGGGCCGTTCGCTCTACGATCACTCCGAGATCGCGAAAGCGCTTTATGACGAAGCGAACGAAGTGCTCGGTTGGGACTTAAAAAGCGTCTGCTTCGATGGCCCAGAGGCTACTTTGACAGAAACGCGCGTCTGCCAACCGGCGCTCTATGTGCAGGGCTACGTGCTTTTCAGCATTCTTAAAGAACGCGGTCTCTTAAACGATCTGAAGGCAGCCTGTGGCTTAAGCCTCGGTGAGCTCACCGCTTTGGCAGCTGCTGGTGTGTATGATTTTGCCACCGGGCTACGCCTGGTGGCGGAGCGTGGCCGCTTGATGCAGATGGCCTGCGACGCGACTAAGGGAGGTATGGCCGCCGTGATCGGTGGTGCCCCTGAAGATGTGCAAACCTTCTGCGATGAGTTCGATATTGAAATCGCTAATTTGAATTGCCCCGGGCAAATCGTGATCTCGGGCGACAACGCTAAGGTGCTGGAAGCCGTCGCAGCTTCGAAGGGCCGTTTCAAGCTATGTAAGCCGCTCAATGTGGCGGGTGCGTATCACAGCCGCTTGATGGAGTCAGCGCGCGATGCATTTGCTGAGTTTATTAAAGACTTCGATTTCAAAGCGCCTGAACTGGTCTGCTACACCAATGTGACCGGTCAGCAAATCAGCGATCCGCAAGCAATTAAAGAGGCCCTTGTGAGCCAAGTGGTTTCTTCGGTACGCTTTGAGGATAACTTGCGCAACATGGCGGCTGATAACGGCATCAGTGAATTCTTCGAATGCGGTCCGGGGAAAGTGCTTGCAGGCTTTGCAAAGCGTATCGACCGCTCACTGGTCGTGACGCCGATGTCCGAGTTTGAAGAGATTCCTTCCTAGGTAGGGATGCGCATTTACTTCATGGGCATTTGCGGCACTGCCATGGGCAATGCCGCACTTCTTGTCAAAGAGCAAGGTCATGAAGTACTTGGCTGCGATGCCGGCGTATATCCACCGATGTCGGATGTGTTGGCGAATGCCGGCATTGATTTACTCGAAGGTTTCGATGCCGATCGACTGGCGGCATTGAAGCCAGACACTGTGGTGGTAGGCAATGCCATGAGCCGCGGCAATCCTGAGGTCGAATGGCTACTCAATCAGTCGCAGGTGGCCTACATTTCCTTGCCCGAGCTCTTCCACGATACAGTTTTGCCCCAGCGCAAGCCCGTGGTGATTACCGGCACACATGGTAAGACCACCACTTCCACTTTAACGGCTTTCTTGCTTGACCGAGCGGGGCAGGCGCCTGGCTGGTTGATCGGTGGGGTGCCCAATGATCTGCCCGGAGGCGCACAACTCGGCACAGGTGCGCCCTTCGTGATTGAGGGCGATGAATACGATTCCGCGTTTTTTGATAAGCGCAGTAAGTTCATCCATTACCGCCCACAAGTGGCGGTGCTGAATAACCTGGAGTTCGACCACGCTGATATTTTTCGTGATTTGGAAGATGTGCAGCGCACCTTCCGACACTTCTTGCGCATCATACCCAGTTCTGGTTTTGCGCTGATCAACGGCGACGATGCCAATCTTGCGGACTTGTTGCCTGTTACTTGGACGCAAGTAATTCGCGTCGGCACCCAAGAGGACAACGAGCTGCAGATCCGTAATTTTCAAGACGCGCCTACTGGCGCACAGTTCGAGCTCGTTTGGCAGGGCCAGCTTTGGGCGCAAGTGCGATGGTCCATGCACGGCCTCTTTAATGCGCGCAACGCTGCGATGGCCGCCTTGGCGGCGGCCTTGGCCAGTGGTCATCAGGACCCACGCAATTTTGACCTTTCGCCGCTGGCACAGTTTGCCGGTGTGCGGCGCCGACAAGACGTGCTCTACTCGAATGATCAGTGGACGGTCTTAGAAGACTTCGCACACCATCCCACTGCGGTGGCGGGAGCGATTGAGGCATTGCGCGCGGCTTACCCTGAGCGTTCTATGACGGTTTGCTTCGAACCACGCAGCAATACCGCGGCCACTTCACGCTTTCAAGTCGAGTTTGAAAGCGCGCTATCGCAGGCCGATCGCGTCTATTTCGGAGCGGTGCACCGTTCCGAGCGCATGCGTCCCGAGGAGCGTTTGGATACCGCCGCGATGGCTGCATCTCTGTCCATTCAAGGCGTCGAAGCGGCCGCATTTACCAGTAATGAGGCAGTCTTCGAAGCGCTACAAGCACAGCTGGGCGCTCAGACCGCCGGCGTCGTGGTCTTTTTAACCAATGGTTCCTTCGATGGCTTGCCACGTCGCACGGCCGCTTTGTTCGAGGACTGAGAGCGCGCCTTAAGCATGCATCAGGCGTGCAAAGTTGCCGCCCATCAGTTGACTCAAATCCGTGGGGCTGAGTCCCGACTTGCTTTGAATGTTTTCGATGTAGCGTGTCATGTCAGGTGTTTTTTGACTGCGCGGGTAAATTCTCAAGGGATAGTCCGATCCAAACAGCAACTTGTCGATGCCGACCAGATCGACCATCTGTTTAAACACGCGCATCTCATACAGCAGGGGGCTGGCGGCGCAATCGTAGTAAACATTGCGCAGTGCCTTGCGCAGGCGTGGGTTTTGTTCAAAGAAGGCTAAGCCGCCGCCCCAGTGCGCGAGAATTAATTTCAAATTTGGGGCTGCAGTCGCCATGCGCACCAACTCTTGCAGGGGAGTCGCCACCGAGCCCGGGTGCTCATGGCCTGCAGTTTCGGTGACGTGTAAATTGATCGGCCAATTATGGGCGCTGCACCATGCAGCCATCATTTGCCAGTGCGGGCAGGCGGCACTGAAGTTTTGCACCCCCATGTGCAGTTCCCCCACACCGCGAAAGCCCAAAGCTTGGGCGCTTTCCAGTTGCTCGATTACATTCGCATTGGGGTAGATCGCTGCGAAGCCAATCAAGCGCTGGGGCGCCTGCGCCAGCCAGCCTGCAATGGCAGCGTTTTGCTGGCGACAAGTCGATTCGTTTTCCCAATACCAGCCCAGCAAGACCGCTTGCTCGACTCCGGCTGCATCCATGGCTGCTAGCATTGTATCTAGCTCGCTCCAGCCCTGTATGCTGGGGCGGTCGAGCGGGGCCACCAGCTCCGCCCAGTGCGCTTCCCGATGTGTGCGCGCCCAGTCACGCGGAGCAGCCACCACTTCAGCAGGATAGGCGTGGGTATGACAATCGATGATCATAATAGCTGAGTCTCGAACTTTGCGGTCGATTTGGCTATCTTCGAATTGTTGATAATGTGCAAGGTAACTTCATTTAGGCCGTAGCATGGCGACAGCTTGGTATGCAATAGTGGGGTCTCTCTGACAGCGCTCCTGAATCG
>PBYS01000096.1 GCA_002729725.1 Puniceicoccaceae bacterium | reverse complement strand
GCATCGAATACCCTGGAGCGATCTATCATGTGATCAGCCGTGGCAATTACCGCAAGGAGTTGTTCTTGAAGGCGAACACGGGTGAAGCGTTTGAACGCTGCCTATTTGAAGTGGTGGAGCGCTGTGGGTGGAAGCTGCACGCGTATGTGATTATGAGTCATTTCATCTCAATCCTGTGCGGGCTAAGATTTGCTCTTTCCGCGAGCTAAAGGCCTACGCGCTATCCAGTTATCCGAAATATTTTAGACGTGATGTTCGTTCGGGCCTGTGTCGGGAGGATTTCCTGTCAATTTTAGGCTTTTCGGATAGTTTGGGCGGGATGCGCCGTTGCGCCAATTATCTTGAACTTAGGGAGGAGGGTGACCCACGCCGACGGGACGAGCTGATGAAACGCTATTGTGGCGGTTGGTTTCTTGGTGTAAAGGAAGCACGGAAGGCTTTGGAAAAAGACCTGCGGGAACGCCACCCGGACGTGGTCTGGGAAGGGAGCGAATTAAAGAAGCTAAACGAAGCGATGTGGGACGGGCTGGTGGTCGAGAGTATGGCCGGTCTCGGTAAAACCGAAGATGATCTGAAAGCAGAACGCAAGGGTGCCGACTGGAAAGTGAACATAGCCAAAGCACTTCGGGCAAAGACCACTGCGGGGAATCCATGGATTGCCAAGCGCTTGAACATGGGGCACCCTTCCAGAGTCACCAATCTTATACGTGAATCAAATGAATGAAAAATGTTTATATTCTACGTTTGCGCCCCCCCTTTCAAGGAAGTCTACGCCAGGACGCATCCGTCAAATAATGGGAGTTGCGAAAAAGACTAAAACCCGTATGAATATCCTCATGAATCAATCCGTGAAATACTGCATCTATAAACAGGACGGCTTTTATGTCGCCCAATGTCTGAACGTGGATGTGTCCAGTTTTGGCGAGACCGTCGAAGAAGCCATCTTCAATATCAAGGAAGCTCTGGAGCTGTATTTTGAAGACGCCGATCCATCCGCATACCAAAGCGTGGAAGAGGTCTTAATCGGAGAGAGCCTGGTCAGTGCCTAAGCTGCTTAGTTCAGACGAGATCGTGAAGATCCTTTTGGCCAACGGCTTTGCGCGATTTACTCTCTCAGGGGCCGGTGGTACTGATGTTTTACCGGGGTAGTTGGTGTCCGTATTGTAACCTACAGCTGCGTGCCTTGCAGTCGCGCCTGGCAGAGATTCATGAGCTTGGCGCTCAGCTGGTGGCGATTAGTCCGCAAATGCCGGATCAGTCGTTGACGCAAGTGGAGCGCGACGCGCTGGAGTTTGTTGTGCTTTCGGATCAAGACTGCCGTGTTGCTAGCGACTACGGCGTCGCTTGGGAGGTGCCCGAGCCGTTGCTGGAGCACATGCGTAAAGATCGCAAATTGGACTTGGTGGACATTAACGGCGGCAATGGCAGCCGCTTACCGATTCCGGCGACTTTTGTGGTCGGCAGCGATGGGCGTGTCGCCTGGCGCTCGGTGGATGTCGACTACCGCACACGTGCCGAGCCGGACGATGTGCTCGCGGCTGTGCGTGCATTGCATCGTTAGCCTACGGTTACACTTGCTTGATTTTACGAGTCATTGACCACGCGACGCCGCCTATGACCAGTGCTGAAGCGATGGCTAGGCGCCGTGTGAGGCGCTCATTGATAAAAACGATGCCACCCAAGGTGGCGAGCAAGGGCACTAACAGTTGAGCAATCGCAGCTTGAGTGGTTGCCAGCTTTGGAAGTGTTGTATACCATAAAACATAGCCTAAACCCGAGGTCACGCTCCCGGATAAGAGCGCGAGTAGGATCCCTGGAGCGCTTAAGTCTACGTATGCGAAGGCGTAGACACTGCTTGCCAATGCAAAGGGGGCCGCTTTTAGGAAATTGCCCGAGCTGACTAAAATGGGAGACGAGATGCCCTTGCCTGCGATGGAGTAGACGCCCCAAGCCACGCCACTGAGCAGCATCAGAAGTGCGCCGAGTGGATCTGGCGCGGAGACCCCAGGGGAGACTAAGTAAACGATCTCTGCGATGGCGACCGCGAAGGCAGTCCATTGACTGCGATGCATACGTTCACCTTGGCGGTGCGCGGCCAGCAGCATGGTGATTTGGACCGCTCCGAACAGTATTAAGGCACCCGTGCCAGAGCTTAGGGAGCGATAGGCCATCGAAAATGCGGCTGCGTAGGCATAGAGCGCAAATCCTGAGCGCCAAGAGCCCTGTGCCCAACCAGTGCCCGCGCCTGGGATAATCCAGATCGAGAGCGGAACTAATACCATGACAGCTCCGAGGAGTCGCAGCGAAGTGAAGGAGTAGGGGGCAATGGCAGCTCCTTCCAACGCTAGCCGGCACAATACAGAATTACCGGCGAACGCTAGGAGCGTCAGCGCTGTTAAGCAGAGGACCTTGATCTGTGAGAACATGTGCTTGGGAGCCGCGCTCAGCTTGCTTATTCCTGCGAAGGTGGTCGGGAGTGCTATAAGTAGAGAGTGGAGAGTCGCTCGCTAAGAGTGAGCGCTGCAGCGCTTGGCTGCGGTCGCACTTATGCACGGCACCCCTGGTGCCATGACTCTTTGCTGAAAGCTCGATGAGTTTTCATCCTTATCAGCTTCGCGTCGGACTGGATTCACGTTAATTCACGTAAATTAACGGTTCCACTCCAGTGTCTGCCAGGTGAGTGCTTCAGCTCTTTGCTTCGGCTTCGATTGCTTCCACGATCTTGGCGTAGATCGCCGCGACGGGCATCTGGGCCAGTTCGCTGGAATGGATGCGGGCGACGTTGAGCTCGGGCAAGGTGTCCAGTGACTCAGAGAGGCAGACGTCGCGGTTGGCTTCCACTTCTTCGACGCGGTCGATCGGGGTGAAGTGGGGCGCGGACTTGAGCGCTTGTGGGTGCTCTTTGACCAGTTTTAAAATGGCTTTGACGGCTTCGGCGAAGCGGTCGAGCTCGGCTTGGGTGTAGCTCTCGGTGGGCTCGATCATGAGGCCGAGGGCTTCGGGCCAAGCCACGGTGGGCGCGTGAAATCCGAAGTCGAGGAAGAGCTTGCCGATGCGGGGCGCGGCGTCGCTCTTGCGTAGGCCGACACTTTCGAGCGCCCCGAAGTCTTCGGTTTTGAGCGAAAGGATAAATTCGTGCATGCGCGGTTCGGCGTCGGAGCCCGTCGGCAAGGTTGCGTAGTCTTCGCGCAATTGCTCGTGCAAGTAGCGGGCGCTCAGCACAGCCATGGCCGACATGCGGCGCACGCCTGCGTGGCCGAGGCGCAGCAGGTAAGTGAGGCAGCGCACCTTGTGGGCGAAGTTGCCCCAGTGACGATGGAAGGAGCCAATTGACTTTTCCGCTTTGACGGGTGTGTAGGTGGTGCCGTCGAACTCGATTTGGTAGCCAGGCAGGAAGGGCAACAGCTTGTCACTGACGGCCACGATGGCATCGCCGGGGCCGCCTCCGCCGTGGGGGATGGTCCAGGTCTTGTGTAGGTTGTTGTGCACTGCATCGACACCGAGTGCCCCGAGGTCGATCCAACCGGCAATGGCGTTCATGTTGGCGCCGTCCATGTAGACCAGGCCGCCGAGTGCGTGGATTTTTTCCGCGATCTGCTTGAAGGAAGTCTCGAAGATGCCGGAGGTGTTGGGGTTGGTGATCATCACGCCCGCGATGCGTTCGCCGTATTCTTCGATGCGGCGGTCGAGGTCTTCGTTGAGCACGCGGCCCTCGGTGTCGGCTTCCAAATAGACGATTTTGCCCTGCTTGCCGCCGAAGCCGGCCATGGTGGCGGTGGCGAAGTTGGTGCCGTGCGCCGAGCGTGGAATCAGGATGATGTCACGTGTCTCCCCCTTGTCGCGGTGATAGGCTTGGAATAGTTTGAGTCCCACCAGTTCGCCCTGCGCGCCTGCGAGCGGTTGCGTGGTGACGCCGGGCAGGCCGGTGATGCCCTTGAACCATTCTTGAATTTCGTGCAGCACCATCAGACAGCCCTGTGAATCTTCGACCGGCGCTTGCGGGTGCAGGTCGGTGAAGCCAGGCAGGCTGGCCGCCCAGTCGTTGACCTTGGGATTGTATTTCATGGTGCAGGAGCCGAGCGGGTAGCAACCGTCGTCGGGGCTGACGTTGAGTTTGCCCAGTTCCTGATAATATTGGATCACTTCGTCGGCGCTGTAGCACGGCAAGCCCGGCGCGGTGGCGCGGATTTTCTCGGCAGGCACGGCGGCCAATGTTTGCGCGTCAGCTGCGGGCGCTCCGAAAATAGATTCAAAGGCCGCGAGCAGAGCGTCGAGTGGTTGCTCGCGATTGGAAAAGGAGAGCTTTAAGAGCTGACGTCCATCTGCGATGCGATCGGAAACATCGGCCCCAGCCAATACCCCCGCTGCGCGAGCGGCGGTTAGCACGGAGGCGACCGGTTGGGAGAGCTTGAAAGTCACCTCATGGTAACTTGTGGATTGCGGGAAGGCCAGCTCGACGCCATCGAAGCGAGTCAACTGGGCGACCGCCTGGCTGAGCTTACTGCGTAGATCGCTTAAAATCTTTTCGAGTCCAGAGTCGCCGCGTTCCAGCAGCGCAGCCCCGACCAGTGTCGCTATGAAGGCTTGGTTCGAGCAGATGTTGGAGGTGGCCTTGTCCTTGCGGATGTGTTGTTCGCGGGTGGAGAGCACGCCGACGCGGCATTCGCGGCCGGCGCTGTCTTTGGCCTTGCCGATGAAACGGCCAGGGGCGGCGCGCACGCCGTTGCGGTCTTTGCTACTGAAACGCACACCGAAGAGTCCGAGTCCCGGGCCGCCGAAGTTGGGAGCCAGTGCAAGGTGGTGGGCTTCGCCGACGATGATATCGACGCCATTTTCGCCGAAATCGCAGGGAGCCTTGAGTCCGCCGGGTGCCAGCAAGAGCGGATCGATCACCGCGATCGTTTTGAGCCCGCGTTCAACGGCAAATTGAGTGAGCGCATCGACCTCTTCCAGTAAGCCGAATGTATTGACTTGGGGGAAGACGATGGCGGCGAGGCGATCTGCCGCATCCGTTGCGGCCGCGGCGAGCGCTGCTGGATCGATGAGGCCCGTCTCCGGATCGGCGGGCACGCGGATGAGTTCGATTTCAGTGCCTTCTGATTGAGTGGCCAGCACTTCCAAGTCGCCCGGGTAGAGTGTTTCGGGGATGAGAGCCGCTGATTTGCCACGGCTCATACGGATGGCGGCGCAGATGCCCTCGAAAATAGAAGTCGAGCGGTCGTAGAGTGAAGCGTTGACCGCTTCGAAGCCCGTCAGGCGGGCCATCGAGCATTGGTAGATCCAGTGCGCCAGCAAGGTGCCCTGGCTCAGCTCTGGCTGATAGGGCGTGTAGGCGGTGGTCATGTTGCGGATGTCGCAAATCGGCGCGATGACCGGGGACGGCACAAAGTCGGGCACGCCGTCGCCGAGAAAACTGGTGCCGATACGATTCTTGGCTGCGATGGCGCTGAGGCGCTCTTTAAGTGCCTCGTATTCCAGCTCCTCCGGCAGCTCCAGCTCGTTGGCGAAACGCACATCACTGGGGATGTGGTCGAAGAGGTCGTCCAGCCGTTCTTTGCCCACGGCGTCGAGCATGGCGCGAATGTCAGTTTCGCTGGCAGGAATGTAGTGGCGCGCGAGTTCGCGCTGGTCGGCTAGGCTGGTGTGCATGGTAGGATGGTAGAAACTGCGTTAAAATGAACGATCCAGACTTGTGACGCTGGTAAACACAATAATTTTTCTGAAGCTCTTCTTTTGCTGAGGTAAGTATCTTTGCGCGAAACTTGACTTTATGAGATGGAATTGAGTTTCATTGCCCACGAGTCTATAGACCTTGATTTTTTCGTTAGGGTCTTCGCTCGTGTCGCATCAGCGATCCTTAGAACTCGCAGCCAACACTTTAGCATTTTACTAGCAACTGATACATCTTATGCCCAGCGTACTTCAAATTCCACTTCACGATTTTCATGCCGCTCAGGGCGCCCGGTTTGTTGCTTTCGGTGGCTGGAATATGCCCGTGCAATACAGTAGCATCTTAGAGGAGCATAGGGCGGTGCGTGAAGCAGCCGGGCTTTTTGATGTGAGTCATATGGGCGAGTTTTTTGTGCAGGGCAGCGATGCGGCTCTGTTTTTAGACCGCTTGGTGGTGAATGCTGTGGCCAGTGCGCCGATCGGTAAGGCGGTCTATTCTCCCATGTGTAATAGTGAAGGCACGGTGGTGGACGACCTAATTGTCTATCGAACCGGGGAGGAGGAATTTCTGGTTTGTGTCAACGCCGGCAACATCGAAAAAGACTATGGCTGGTTCTTAAAGCAGGCCGAGCGTTGGGGCTTGGAAGTTAGCATTGAAGATCAATCCGACGATTACGCACTGTTGGCGCTGCAGGGACCTCAGGCAGAAGCGATTTTACTGGCAGTGGGCATTGAGGAAGTCGCCGGAATTAAGCGCTTTTGGCACCAGTCAGTGACATTTGGAGGTGAGAAGATTCGCATTTGTCGCACCGGCTATACGGGAGAAGACGGTTTCGAGATTTACAGCTCGCCCAAGGTGGCCGAGGTGTTGGCGAAGCAAATTATGTCCGAGGGCGAAGCCATCGGAGTTAAGCTCTGCGGCTTAGGGGCGCGCGATAGTTTGCGCCTGGAAGCGGGCTTGCCTTTGTATGGGCATGAGTTGAGCGACCAGATCACTCCGTTTGAGGCCAGTCTCGATTGGACGGTGAAGTTGAATAAGACCGACTTTATTGGCAAAAATGCGTTGACGGAGCAGCAGGAGAATGGGATTCCGCGCCGCGTGGTGCATTTTAAATTAGAGGGGCGCCGTATTGCTCGCGAGGGCACACCGGTCATCAATGAGGCGGGCGATTCAGTGGGGCAAGTGCTCTCTGGCACTTTGTCGCCCATATTGGGCTGCCCGATTGGAAGTGCCATCGTGTTGACTGAGGCGAAAGAGCAGTCGCTCTTCGTTGACTTGCGTGGCCATAAACTAGCGCTGCAAATTGCGAAGCCTCCACTGTACAAGTAGTGGCATGATGCGGGTCTTATTCGCTGTGCGGCGGGAAATTGACTAAGATGTCGGAGACGATCTGTTGCACTTTTTCGTCGTTGGGGGCGCTCCAGCCTAGGCGTTGTGTGTAGGTGCCACGCCAGACCAGTTCTTTGCTGGCTTGGTCGATGATGTCGACGATGAAGGTGCCTTCTTCGTATTGATTGATGTCGATTCGGCTGAATGCGCCGTATCCGTGATAGGGATAGCGTCGGAAGGGAGTGGGGCCGACTCCGAGGTCGTTGACTTCGGTTTTGGTTTTGGTGATTGTGTTAAAGGTGACTCGGAAGTCCGGTTCAGCACAGCCTTGGTTCATGCCTTTGGCTTGGAGCGTGCGGCTAAGGGCTTGCTCGATACGTCGGTCTACAATGGGGCTGAGGACGATGTCCTGATAGTTGGAGCGCTCTTCGCGGCTATCGATCACGAAGCACTTGTAGCTATTGATCTTGGCCTTCGCTGTTCGGTCGTAATCGACAGTTGTGGGCGAGACGCAGCCGGTAATTAAAATGGTCGCTAATAGGAGAAGTAGAGCGGTGGGTTTCATCGTTATAGATAGAGTAATTGAAGTAAGTGCGATTGCAACTGCGAGTTTTTGTGTTGAGTCGTCGCCGTGCGCTTAGCGTCGGTATCGGAAGCTGTGGGCTCTTGCTGGGCACGACGTGGGACGGGGTCTGAAGAGCCCCGCTACTTTGTGTGGGTGCTCGAAAGCTTGTCATGGCTTGGCGGCTCGCTTTTATTCGGCGCATGAGAGCGGTGATTCAACGGGTATCGAGTGCGAATGTGGCTGTGGCCGGCGATGTGGTCGGTGAGATCGGGCAGGGCGTGCTTGTCTTTCTTGGCGTGGGCCAAGAGGACAGCGAGGCGGATGCAGATTGGTTGATCAAGCGTATCGTTAAACTGCGGATTTTCGAATCGGAGCCGGGAGGGCGTATGGACCTGTCTTTACGGGGCATCGGTGGCGAGGCCTTGGTCATCAGTCAGTTTACCTTGTTCGGCAGTCTGAGAAAAGGCAATCGCCCTTCATTTAACCGTGCAGCGCATCCGCAGCAAGCGGTGCCGCTCTACGAGTATTTCGTAGAGCGGCTCTCGCAGACTCTGGGCCAGCGGGTGCCGACGGGTGTGTTTGGTGAGCGCATGCACATCGAGGCTCACAACGACGGGCCGGTGACGCTGGTGGTGGATACTAAAGAACGCGACTTTTGAGAGCCGCGGAAATTAATTGCGGTGTGCTTCGATGTTGATGGTAACTTCGACCTCGTTGCCGACTGCGGGTTGTCCGCCTGTTAGGCCCCACTCGGTGCGGTCGAGTGTTGTGGTGGCTTCCCATCCGGAGAGGTAGATGCCGCGCATGCCTTCGGCAAAACCGAGCACTTCGACATCGAGGGTGACGGGCTTGGTGATTCCGTTAAAGCTGAGGTCGCCAGTTACTTTGTATTCGTCTTCGTCGTCGGTGGCTTTCCACTGAGTGGACTTAAATGTCATGACGGGATATTTCGCTGCGTTGAAGTAGTCGTCTTCTTGCAGGTGCGCGTCTCGCTTTTGGTTGTCGGTGTCGACGGACGGGATTTGAATGCTGGCTTCAACCGAGCTCTGGGTGAGGTCTTCGCGGTCGATTTTGAGCGTGCCTTCAAACTCAGAGAAGTTGCCTGTAGTCTTCGCGACGAAGTGGCGAACGCTGAATTTGACTGAGGAGTGGGACTTATCGATGGTGTAGGTCTCGACTTCGGCATGAGCGCTCAGCGCTGCGAGCATGGAGGCGGTCAGGAGGAGGCATGTCTTCTTCATTATGGTGTAGGTTGGTAGCTTGTTCGTGTGTCGTTACTGCTGTGAGCCATACGACGGTGAATATTAGATAAATTCAGGAATGTCTTCTTTGGTGCCTTTGACAGAGAGAATATTGACTTGTTCACCCTCGACCCAAATTTTGAAGGCTTTGCCAGAACATTGGAAAAGCTCAGGTTCCAGAGGCAGCTTGTCGGGATAGGTGCTCTTGTCTGCGGTGATGAGATGGTAGGTTTGCCCGCCCTTGAAGCAGATCATGCTCAGTTTAGCGCCTTCATACTCGTAAGTGATGCAGCCGATGGTGGGCATCTCTCCCAGGCAATCCGGTATAGTGTTGGGCGTGGGTGAGTGCTTGCTGGCCAGGAAGGTGGTCAAGTTTTCTGCACGATCGTCGCGTCGCTCCAGACGGGGGGCGGTGAGTTGATCAATCTCATTAGAGAGAAACTGGATGACGGGCGGCAGACCTGCGACGGCAGCCGACTCTTCCAGTGTAGATTGTGTATTTCTGGGCACATTCATGATCGCCATCATGATCACAAAGAGTGCGGCGATTCCTGTCCAGGGGCTTTGCCACCAAGCGCGTGGACGCGTTGTGTGAGGCGCCTGCTCGCTTGGCTCCGCAACGGGGCCTTGGGGCGCTGCGCTGGTGAATGGGATGGCGGCATTCACCGTATCGGTGGCTGGTTTCGGTGCAGGTGCGGATACAGGTGCAGATATAGCTGCAGGCGAGGGGGCCGGGGCATGTGCTTGGTGCAAGCGCATGCCTGCCAGAATACTGGCTTTGAGGTCGGCGGGCACTTCGATCGAATTCATGTGCTCACTGATTTGCGCATCCAGTGCTTGCTGCTGGTCGAACCAAACTTTGAGTTCGGCATCGGTTTCAAGCAGAGCAAAGGCCTCCGCTAGCACGGGGTCTTGGCGGTCGTCTACATTACCAGGGCGGCAGAGTTCGAGGAGTTGTTGGGCTTCTTCGCGGTTCATAACGGTGACTCCTTTAAGCAGTTTCGGTTTCTTTGCGTTTGAAAATGTCGCGTAGCTGGGCTTTACCCCGGGACAGGCGCGACATGATAGTGCCGATGGGCACGTCCAAAATTTCGGCGATCTCTTTGTAGGAGAGATCTTTCATATAAAATAGGGCAAGTGGTTGGCGGTAGACTTCGTCCACTTCTTCCAGTGCTTGCACTGCGAGGTTGGCATCCATCGAGCGGCGGATCCGAGGCTCTTCGGTGCCACCGACGACTTCGAGCATCTCGGGCTCGTAGTGGTCCATACGGCTTTCTTTACGACGGCGACGTAAAAACTCGCGATAGAGCGTGGTAAATAGCCAGGATTTGACTTTGGACTTATCGCGCAAGCTGTCGCCCTTTTCTGCAAAGATGAAAAAAGTCTGCTGGGCGAGGTCGCCCGCCTCATGCTCGTTTTTGGCTAGGCTATAGCCGAAACGATAGAGCGGTTGATAATAGGCACTCACGATTTCGTCGAAGTTTAAGGTTTCTGTATCGTTCATGTGAGTGTTGGGGGAAACGCTTATTCCCGAAATAATATATTGGTGTGGTATAGGGCGCGCGGCTAGAGGATTAGCATAGCATCTCCGTAGCTGTAAAAGCGATACTTGTGATCAATGGCTTCGGCGTAAAGTTCCTTTAACCACTCGATTCCATCTTTACTGCCTGGGGTCAAAAAGGCCGATACGAGGCAGAGTAGGGTGGATTTCGGCAAGTGGAAATTTGTGATCATGCCATCGATGCCGGCAAATTGTGCGGGCGGGTAGATGTAAATGTCGGCTTCAGCTTGCACGGCTCCGGAGGAGCTGAGGCAGCTTTCGGGGGCCGTTTGGCTGCGGCGCATGGCGTCTTCGATCGAGCGCACTGAGGTGGTGCCGACTGCGATGCGAGGGCCGGCTTCGGGCTTATTGAGCTCAGCAAACGCAGTGGCTGGAATCTCATACCATTCGTGATGGATGTTGTGATCCAGAATATTTTCTACCTGAATCGGGTGAAAGGTGCCGATGCCGACTTGTAGGGTGAGATCGTGGAACTGGGCGCCGCCCTTTTCCAGCTCGGCGATCAGGCTGGGGGTGAAATGGAGCCCTGCAGTGGGCGCGGCCACGGCGATACGTTTGTCCAAATCGGCATAGACGGTTTGGTAGCGCTCGTTGTCGTTTTGGCGACGCGGGTCATCCTGACTGCGCTCGATGTAGGGGGGCAGGGGCAGAATGCCAAGTCGCTCCGAAAGCTCGGTGACAGATTCGTCGCGTTTCGGGTGGAAGCGGACGCGGTAGTTGCCGTTGCTGCCGGCTTCCAGCACCTCGGCTTGATATTCGCCAGGCAGGCCGAAGTGGCCCGCGTTGAAGGTTTTTTTGCCGGGCTTGAGCAGGCACCACCATGTGCGCGCGTCCTCAGCGGGTTGTAGCAGCAGGCACTCAACTTTGCCGCCGGTGGGGCGTTGTCCGAAGAGGCGTGCCTTGAGCACTGCGACGTTGTTGCGAAAGAAGCGTGACCGCGGGGGGAGGTGTTGTGCGATTTCCGAGAAATGCGTGTGTGTGACACGGCGGCTGGCACGGTCGACTACCATCAGGCGGGAGGCGTCGCGGACAGCGGCCGGCTCCTGAGCGATGAGTTCTGCGGGTAGATGATAGTCGAAGAGGGAAATGTTCATTGCAGAGTTTTTCGCGTGCGAAGGCGGCAAGGTAAACATTTTTATCTTTAATATTCGTCGCGCTTTGTTGCTATGAGGCGCATGAATTTAATTACACCCGAAGTTCGTTCGCAAATACAAGAGCTCACACGTCGTGCCGGCCATATCTGGAGGTATCTTTGACGGGGCGACTAAAATTACACAAATTGAAGCGCTGGAAGCGCAAATGAGTGAAGCCAGCTTTTGGGATGACCAAGCGGCGGCACAGAAAGTGATCGGCGAGGCGAACCGTTTAAAAAATACGGTCAATCCGGCTAAGGCCTTTAATGCGGAAGTCGCGGACATGCAGGCGATGCTGGAGCTCGTCGACGAAATGGAGGGCGACCCGGATGCGGAGGCGTATCAGCAGGAAATCCTGGATACATTGAAGCGTTTGCAGCCGAAGCTGGATCAGCTGGAGCTGGCCTCGTTCCTGAGCGGGCCGCATGATGCTTGTAACGCGTTTTTGACTGTAAACTCCGGAGCCGGCGGCACCGAGAGCTGCGATTGGGCGGATATGATGCTGCGCATGTACACCCGCTGGGCCGAGCATGCCGGCTTTAAGACGGAGGTGCTCGACATCCAACCCGGTGAAGATGCGGGCATCAGTTCGGCGACCATCCGTATTGAAGGTCCCAATGCCTTCGGCTATGCCAAGGCCGAGCGCGGTGTGCACCGTTTGGTGCGGATCAGCCCCTTCGATTCCAACGCGCGTCGTCACACTTCCTTTTCCTCGGTGGATGTGACCGCAGAGATCGAAGACGATGTCGAGATCGAGATCGACGAAGCCGACATTCGGACCGATGTCTACCGCGCTAGCGGCAAAGGCGGGCAGCACGTGAATCGCACTGAGTCCGCCGTGCGTCTGACGCACTTGCCCAGTGGGATTGTGGTGACCTGTCAGAATGAGCGCTCGCAGATCAAAAATAAGGCGACCGCCATGAAGACCTTGAAATCACGTCTCTACGAAAAGCAAGAAGATGAGAAGCGCAGCGAGATGGAGAAATTCTACGGTGAGAAAGGTGAAATCGCCTGGGGGAACCAGATTCGTTCCTATGTTTTTCAGCCCTATCAGATGGTCAAAGCCCTTCGCACCGGCGTGGAAACCGGCAATGTGCAAGCCGTGATGGACGGTGCGCTCGACCCCTTTATCCACGCCTGGCTTCGCGCTGGGGGCCCCACTTCGCGCAAAGCCGCTGCCGATCGTGAATTTGGGGATGAGTAAGCAAGCCGCGTAGTGGATGCTTCAGGTATGGCTGAAATTGTATTTCCATCATCGCATGGTGTCGTTCAGTTTTAAGAAAGTTCGCAGGCTGATGGCGACGATGTTGTCTGCGAGCGGGTAAGTCTCGCCGCTGGGGATAATGTAGTAGCCACGTTCTGCTTTCAGGGTTCGCATGCTTTCGCGGAAGACGGGGGTGACTTTGGGAGAGAGCGTGCGTTTGATTTCGATGGCGCTGCGACGACCGTCGGAGCTTTCCAGTACGAGATCGATTTCGGCTCCGGCTTGTGTGCGATAGTGGCTCGCTTCGGTTCCCTTTACTAATCTTTGTAGGATCTGCTCAATGCAGTAGCCTTCCCATGAATGGCCGCAGAGGGGGTGGCCGAGGACTGCCTCCAAGTTCGAGAGTCGCGCGAGATGATGGAGTAGCCCTGTGTCGCGTAGGTAAACTTTGGGGGCTTTGACCAAGCGTTTGCCTGCGTTGCGACTCCATGCCGGTAGACGGCGAACGAGAAAGAGTCCTTCTAAAAGGTCGATATAGTGGCGCACAGTCTTGCCATCAATACCCAGTGAATTGGCGAGTTGGCTCATGTTGAGAGTTGCGCCTTGTTGGTGAGCGAGCATGCTGCAAAGGCGCTTCAGCTGTATCGGTGTGGCGCTCACGCCCATCTGTGGGAGAAAGCGTTCCGTATAACTTAAGACAAAGTCCTCGCACCATTGCATCGCGGTCTCATCATCGGTCGCCAAAAAGCTATCAGGATAACCTCCGCGAAACCAATGCGTGTCCATGGTTAGGTCGGTCTCGGGCAGCTCAAGTAGGTTTAAGGGTGAGAGCTCTAAATAGCTGATACGTCCCGCAAGTGTCTCTGAGCTTTGTTGGAGCAGTTCGGTTGAGGCTGAACCTAGTATTAAGAAATGGGCGTTACGCTCTCCTTTTTGACGCCGATCATCGATTAAGCTACGCAGAACAGGAAAGATTTCGGGGATGCACTGGATTTCATCTAGGATGACCAACTGATCCTCAAATTTTGAAAGATAGAGTTCCGGATCGCTCAGTTTCGCGAGGTCTGATGGGCGCTCTAAGTCCAGATAGTGGCAAGACTTTTTGAGCTTCAGCTTTCGCGCGAGCGTTGTTTTGCCCACTTGTCGGGAGCCTAAGAGCGCCACGGCCGGAACAGATTCCAGTCTCTGTGTGAGTATTTCGGCCAAGCTCCTTGATATCATTACCTTGTAATTTAGGAATCAATTCCGTATATACAAGTCAAAGTATGATTGCTCGCAGGCCTGCAACGATTGCTCTGTCGCGATGTTGTCGCTTGGAGGGAAGTCTCCTACCATCCCGGCTGAAATCTAAAGAATGACTTGATTCGGGTTCTCTTGTGTAAGCTGTTTGCTGCGGTCTCTTGACATATTCCTACGCTCAGACAGGTGTATTGTTCTTATTGGATTTTGCTGATTTGAGCCTATTTGAAGGCTTGAGCGGTATTCCTGCATGACTCGATATGAAAGAAGCACATTTATCCGCCCTCAGCTATGAAGACGCTTTGCAGGCGTTCTCGGACCAGAGTTTGTTTGAGAACAAGACCTGGCGTTATTCGCCAGAGGCCTTTCCGCTGACGTCGGCGCAGGTGAAGCAGATCGAACAGATCGGGCAGGCCTGCTACGAATTTTATAAGGCGCAGGAAACGCTCTATCTGCGCTCGGTGGAGGGGAAGAATTTGCTGCGCAATCGGCCTCTAAAGGCGCCCTGGGTGGCGGCTTATTTGGATCGTGGAAAGCCAGAGGCCTTGATTGCGCATGCGCGGGCAAAGGCGCTGCGCGGAACGGTGCCGATGGTGATTCGTCCGGACCTGTTGGTGACGGAGGATGGCTTTGCGGTGACGGAGATTGATTCTGTGCCGGGGGGCATTGGGCTGACGGCATTTTTAAATCGCCTCTATACCGACGTGCATGGCGACGCCTTGATTGGGGCGGGGGCGCAGGATATGGTGACAGCCTTTTACGAGGTGTTGGCTAGTCGTGTGCCGAATGTATCAGCGCCTTATGTGGCGATCCTGGTGAGTGATGAGGCCGCGACCTATCGCCCTGAAATGGAGTGGTTGGCCTCGCAATTGCGGCAGTTGGGCAAGCGGGTGCATGTTTTTCATCCGGACGATGTGATGCCGCTGGGCGACGATATTTGTGTCGGAATCGATGGTGACCCGCAGAAGGTGGATGTGATTTACCGCTTCTGGGAGCTATTTGACTTGGCCAATGTGTCGATTGCAGAATTCTTGCTGAAGGCGCGCGAGGCTGCACAGGTGCGTCTGACCCCGCCGATGCGCCCCTTTCAGGAAGAGAAGTTGAGCCTGGCGCTGTTTCATCATCATATTTTGGAGGACTTTTGGCGGGAAAACCTGTCTAAGCAGTCTTATAAAGTGCTGGCAAAGGTGATCCCGCAGAGCTGGGTCATGGATCCGGTGGAATTACCGCCGAATGCGGTGCTCGACGCGCCCTATGTTGGAGGCAAGCCGATGACGGATTGGTCGCAGCTCATCAACGCCAGTAAGAAGGAGCGCAATTTAATTATTAAAATCAGCGGCTTCCATGAGAGCGCTTGGGGGGCTCGTAGCGTGACTCTCGGTAGCGACTCTTCTCGCTCTGATTGGGAGAGCGCGATTCAGCAGGCAATCACGATGGCGGACACCTCGCTCCACATTCTGCAAACCTACGAAAAGCCTAAGCGTTTGAGGCATCCTGTCTATCGCGATGATGGCAGCCTCTATCAGATGGAGGGCCGTATGCGCCTCTGTCCTTACTATTTTGTGGATGACTCCGCCAAGACTGCTAATTTACAAGGCATTTTGGCTACGCTTTGTCCGGCCGACAAGAAGATCATTCACGGGATGAAGGATGCTGCCTTGCTGCCTTGTTTTGTGCAGCCTGAAAGCGAATTAAACGGTTAAATAGGCCAAGTATGGCTTTTTTTTAATTAGTAAGCGCTGATTTGTGTGAATCGGCGTCTTTTTTGCTTTCAACCTTCCCTATTGAGGGCGAATTGACTAATTATCACGGCCTACAGGGGCACTCGCTCGTGGACATTTTATTATACATTAATATCTCATGACAACAAAAGCTACAAAGACTAAAAAAACGACCACCAAGAAAGCAGCTGCAGCCAAGACTGCGAAAAAGGCTTTTCGCTTTGAGGTGGGGGATACCAAAGAGTCGATGAAGGCATCGATCTTAAACCACTTGCGCTATACTTTGGCGCGCCACCAGGAGAATGCGACAAAGGACGAATGGTGGACTGCCACTTGTTATGCGGTGCGCGACCGTCTATTGGAGCGTTTCATGAAGACCCAGGAGGTGCATCACGAGCAGAAGGTGCGCCGCGCGTATTACTTGAGCCTGGAATATTTGATGGGCCGGCTCTTGGTGAATAACCTGCACAATTCCGGGCTTTTTGATCAGACACGCGATGCACTGACAGACTTGGGGCAAGATTTTAACGAAGTTTGTGACGAAGAAGCCGATATGGGGCTTGGTAATGGGGGCCTCGGCCGCCTGGCGGCTTGTTTCCTTGATTCGCTCGCGACTCTAGACCTGCCAGCGGTTGGTTATGGCATCCATTACGAATTTGGTCTTTTCCGCCAGAAGTTCAGCGACGGTTATCAAGTCGAGTTGCCAGATAACTGGATGGATAAGGGCTGCCCTTGGGAAGTTATGCGTCCAAACTTCGCGCAAGAGATTAAGCTCTACGGTCGCGTCGAGCATCAGATGGATAGCAAGGGCGTGTTTAAGCCTGTGTGGGTCGATACCAAGACAGTCGAAGGGGTGCCGTTCGACATCTCGATCGTCGGCTATGGCGGCGAGACGGTTAATTTCCTTCGCCTCTGGGGGGCGCGCTCCTCGGACGAGTTCGACCTAGAAACGTTCAATAAAGGTGGCTACACCGAAGCGGTGCAAGAGAAGGCACTCAGCGAAACCATTACTAAAGTGCTGTATCCGAATGATAGCACCGAGAGTGGCAAGGAGCTGCGTTTGGTGCAGCAGTATTTCTTCGTGAGTTGCTCGCTCAAGGATATCATCCGTCGTTTCCATGCCAATCACAGTGATTGGTCGGAGTTTTCGGACTACAACGCCTTGCAGCTCAACGACACCCACCCCGCCATTGCGATTCCAGAATTGATGCGCCTGCTGATCGATGAGTATGCTCTGGAGTGGGATGCCGCATGGGAGATCACACGCGGCGTGTGCAACTACACCAATCACACCCTACTACCAGAAGCTCTGGAAAAGTGGAGTGTGCCGCTGTTTGAAAAAGTGCTGCCTCGCCATATAGAGATCATTTACGAAATCAACTCACGCTTCTTGCAAGACGAAGTCGAAGCACATTGGCCGGGCGACGATGCGAAAAAGGCGGAACTCTCCATCATCGAAGAGGGCTATCCCAAGATGGTGCGTATGGCCTATCTCTCCGTGGTCGGTTCCACTAAGGTCAATGGTGTGGCGGCGCTGCACACCGAGTTGTTAAAGAAGCACCTCTTCGCGACTTTCCATGAGCTGTATCCGAACAAGTTGATCAATATGACCAACGGCATCACACCACGCCGCTGGTTACTCGCTTGTAATCCGAGCCTGAGTGCATTGATCACTGAGCAAGTGGGCGCTGAGTGGCCTAAGCACTTGGATCAATTGCAGGATATTGCAAAACTCGCCGACGACGCGAAGTTCCAAGAGCGCTTTATGGATATTAAGCGCGCGAATAAGCAAGCCTTCGCGGATTTCGTGCTGGAAGACTCCGGCACGGTGATCTCTCCCGATGCGATCTTCGACGTGCAAATCAAGCGTCTGCATGAATACAAGCGCCAGCACCTGAACCTGTTGCACATCTTGACGCTCTATCGCCGCTTATTAAACGATCCCGACTACGATATGAACCCACGCGTCTTTATCTTCGGTGCCAAGGCGGCGCCTGGGTATGCGCTGGCGAAGAACATCATTCGTGCCATCAACAAGGTGGCTGAGAAGGTCAACAATGACCCACGCATCAACGACAAGATCAAGATCGTCTTCCCACAAAACTATCGTATCACGATGGCGGAAAAGATGATCCCGGCGGCTGACCTCTCCGAGCAAATCTCCACTGCGGGTAAGGAAGCTTCTGGTACGGGTAACATGAAGCTGGCGCTCAATGGTGCGCTGACCATCGGCACACTCGACGGCGCGAATGTAGAAATCGGCGAAGAAGTCGGCGATGAGAACATCTTCATTTTCGGCAACACCGTCGAGCAAGTCGAAGCGATCAACGCCAAGGGCTACAACCCCTACGACTATTACAACAGCAATTGGGAGTTGAAGGCCGTGATCGATTGGTTGCGCTCCGACTACTTCACACCAGGCGAGCACGATGCTTTTGCACCGCTCTGCAGCAGCTGGCTCGAAGGCGGCGATCCATTCCTCTGCCTTGCCGACTACGCGGACTATGTGCGTGTGCAGGAAGAGGTGGACAAAGCCTTCAGCGATAAGAAACGTTGGGCCAAGATGGCGATCATGAACACCGCACGCGTGGGCAAGTTCTCCTCCGACCGCACCATCAGTCAATATGCGGAGCAGATCTGGCACTTGAAGTCCGTCAAAGTCGGCGCTTAAGCAGGCGCAGATAGATTCTTTAAAAAGAGCCCGTCCATAGCCTGCTATGGACGGGCTTTTTTTGCCTAGATGATGAGCTTGCAAAGCAGATTCAATACGACAGAACTACGGATGCTTAGCTTTTGAGACTCAGCTAGCTAAGCAAAATCTACTACTTTTTAAACTCTCTACTTTCGATAAGCAATGCATTCGAGTTCAGGTAAGCATCATCGACGACGTTCACTAAAGAGTCGTCACATGAAGCCTTCGGGGAAGAAGGCGCTCGGCAAAGGGGCTCATAGACCGAAGTCGTCGAAGGACATCATTCCGACGGAATCGTTCGCGCCTCCGCCTATGGCCTCGCGTAAAATGATCCGTTTACCAAAGCCCCCAGGGCCGCCACCAGCATTTAAGCTGTTTCTCGGGGCGTTTTTGGGAGTGATGCCATTGGTTCTGTTTGGGGGGGGGCATAACGCAGTCGCTTTGGGCTTTGCATTATTGCTGCCAGGCATCGCCTTGCTATTTAAAACGCCCACGCAAGGACTGGGGAAACTGGGAGATTTTGGTTTTATAGGCTTACTCGTTTGTTTGTTACTGGCCTTTGTGCCGCAATTTTATTGGCCATCCCCGGAGTGGCGTGTGGGCGCAGTTGAATCCTTTGGCATCGACTTGCCAGCTAGCTTGTCAGTTCAGCCTTGGGTTAGTTTTGAGTCGTGGCTGCTCACGTTGGCAGCATTTGCATGGTTGTATGCAGCCTTGCAGTGGCGAGTGAATTTAGCGGGACGTGAATGGCTGTATCTTGGCTTATCAGTTCTCGTTAGTGGCTTGGCGGCTCTCTATCTTTGGGGAAACATGATGGGGGCGCATTATCCTGCTGCCAGGGAGGCAGATGTATTTAGCTTTTTTCAAAGCCCCAGCGTGACCTCTAGTTTTTTGGCCCTCGCGGGGATCGCGACTTTTATTTATGCGACCGAGGGGATTCGTTCCAGTCGGTTGATGCCCTTGATCGGTGTGCCTGCGAGTGTGCTTTGCTTTGCAGGACTTCTTTCTGCTGGGGCGTGTATGGGGCTGTTATTCTATTTCTTTGGTATTGCTCTATGGTTTGTCTGTAGTCTGTGCTCACTCACCTTGCCGCGTTCATTTAAGTTCGGTTTCCCATTAGTCGTTCTTGTGTTTGCCTTTTTACTGGTGAAGAACGATCGTTCGCTGCAGCGAATGAGTGAGTTCGTGGCTGCCGATACGCAAATCACAGACGAGTTTCGGCTCCCACTTTACGCAGATGTTGCCGATATGATTTTGGCGGCGCCAGTGAGTGGTTTTGGGTTGGGCTCATTTGCAGCTGTCTTCCCGCAATACCGAGAGGCTGCGGCAAGTTTTCACGTGATCGATCAGCCGCAGAGTGACTTATTATTACTGGCGGCAGAGGGCGGCCTGTTGGCGGTCGGCTGTATGCTGTTATTTTTGTGGGCCTACGCGAAGAATTGCCGTGGGATGATGGAGGGCACGAGCGCAGGTTATCGTTTGCTCGCCCTGATCACAGTGCTCGTTTTCTTGTTAAATGGACTCGTCGATACGCTGGCGCAACAGCCTGGCATTACTTATTTTGCCATACTGTTTGCAGTGCTCGCCTTGCCGGCGCGTGCGCGCCCGGCTACGCATTTGCCCAAGCTCTTCTGGCGTGCGACAGCAAGCTTACTCATCTTGTTTGGTTTGCTGTGGTTAGCCGCAGGGCTGTTTAATGCCCCCTTTTATTCTGGAGTTAAATTGGCGCAGGCTGAGCAACTCGCTGAGGCGCGCTTAGCTGCGCAAGCTTCCGATGGCGTAGAAATGAGCGAGGCCGATGCGGTCGAAGCCGTGGATGCGGTCGATGAGTGGGTGGCGCAACGACCGCTTGATTGGCAGGCCTATTCTATTCGCGCACAGCTCACCCTTAAGGATTTGAGAGATTTGGAGCAAGCTGCGCTCGATTTTCAGCGGGCGCGTTTCGCCGAGCCGGTCTTGGGAGTCGTTAGTCGCATCGAGGCGCGTGCATGGTTGCCTTACCAGGCCGAACGAGTGGTAGAGGCATGGCGTGAAACCTTGCTGCGTGAGCTCGAAGATAAGGATGAAGCCTATCAGAGTATGCTGGAGCAGGCGAGTCAGTCCGTGGAGCTGCAGGATCATATGGCGCGCTTGTCCGAGGTCGCTCCGAATTATCGTGCAATCTTTCTGAGTTCTTTACGTGGTCAAGCCTTACAGGAGGAGATGCAGCGCGAGCTTGCTAAGGATGCGGGCCTAGCCGCATATACTGTGCAGCTACGCACAGAAATTGTAGAGAATTGGATCCAGTATGGGGATCTTGATTCCGCGGAAGCTTTCTTGCGTGCGCATGGTAAATCATTGGCCAATAGCTGGTGGCTTTGGTCCTTGTTGCTGAAGGATCAGGCGCAATTCCAACAAGCCATCGATCATATTCGGGAGAATGTGGAGGTGCCTAGCGTCCCTGAAGTGAAGTTGGAAGGGCTTTCAATGGCACGCTTGACGCGTGAGTATGCAGTCGATTCGAGCGATGTGATGAAAGGAACGAAACTGATTTCGATTTACCTCAAAGAACAGCAATACGAGCGTGCCTTATCTGTTTTGGACCGTTTATTGGAGACGCCCAACGCGCCGCTCTATATTTACTACTGGCGAGCTGAGTGTCTTTACCAATTGCAAGATTACATCGAGAGTTGGTATTCTTTTGAGAAGTTCCTCGAGCAGTTGTGGGGACGTGCCGAAGCGGGCCCAGCAGCATCGAGATCTTAGCGGAGAGGATTGCGCCTATTTTAGGCCTAATTTAGGTCTATTGTTCTCGCCATGTAAAGGCATGACATAGGGCGACTGCGGCGGCGTCCGACTCGTCGAAGCGTAATTCAAAGTTAGTGCCTGTGATGTTTTGCACCGTGCGGGCCACTTGCTCTTTGCTGGCGCGCCCCATGCCGACCACTGCCTGCTTGACCCGCAGTGGCGCATATTCAAAGACGGGCAGCCCCCGCATGGCTGCGGTGCCGATGGCCGCGCCGCGTGCAGCCCCCAGGATTTGTGCGGTCTGAAAGTTTTGCACGTAGATCGTTTGCTCCACCGCGACGTGTTCGACGGAGTGTTGATTTAAGAAATCGTCCACTTGATTGCCAATCGCGCCCAAGCACTCCGGCATCGAGAGACTGCGGTGTAGTTTCAAGGTAGCGGCTTCCAATATACGGGCTGTGCCATCGGCGCTGTAGTCGAGCACCGCAAAGCCACTGCCGCGTAAGCTGGGGTCGATGCCTAACACCCGCCCGCGAAAACTGCGGCCCAGCGTGACCCGTGCCGGTTGCTTGGGACCTTTCGCCTTTGCGCCCCCACGGGCAATGTGGGCTGCCCAGAGTTTTCGTGTTGAGTTACTTGCCATGCATCAAGGGAGTATGAGTTTTATGCCGCCCACGATCACAAAAAACCAGATCAAAGACTCAAAGGCTTTTTGGTTGATATGTTTCACGATGTGCGGCGCGATCATTGCCCCTAAGACGGAGTATAGCATGAAGCTGGCGCTAAACTGTATTGATTCCACATGTATGATGCCCAAATCCATCATCAGCGGCACTTTCACTAGGTTCGCCAGCAGGAAGAACCAGGCCGAGGTGCCAATGTAGGCATATTTCGGCAGGCCGGAGGCGATGAAGTAAAGAGCGGCCACCGGCCCGGCGGCATTGGCGACCATGGTGGCAAAGCCGCCAATGATACCGGTGCTGCCGATAAACACGGGGTGCTGAGGTAGGGTGTCGATCTCGGTCGCATGACGGCGTAGCCATTTGCGGTAGAAGTGCACCCCGGTCATGCTGAGTAGAATCAGCCCGATTAAAAAGCGCACCTGCGCATCGTCGACGCGGCTGAACACGAAGTAGCCGACCAAGATTCCAGCAAACATCCACGGGGCGAGTTTCCAGATATACTGCCACTCCGCGTGGCGGCGGTAGACGATCACCGCGATGATGTCGGCCGAAACCAAGATCGGCAGTAAGATGCCCACCGATGCCTTGGGCGGCAGTGCCAGCGCCATTAGCACCACCGTGATATTGCCGACGCCGGGCAGGCCGCCTTTGCCCAAGCCCACTAAGAAGGCGCCCAGAGCGATCAGTCCATATTGCCATAGTTCGAGTGTGTCCATCGTCGCGAGCCTTGCATTCCGCGCCGCTTTGGCAAGAGTGCTTCAATCTATGCGATGGAAATGTATATGCGCCTATGATGGCACCGATTTTGATGGCTGGCAGCGCCAGCCGGGCGGCGAAGCTGTGCAAAATTATCTCGAGCGCGCGCTCTCGCAGATCTTTGACCAGCCGATTCAACTGCAGGGCAGTGGCCGCACCGATGCGGGCGTGCATGCGCGTGGTCAGTGCTTCCACTTCGATGCCGACTGGGCGCACGCTCCGGAAAAGCTGATACGTGCCTTGCACTCGATTTTGCCGACTTCTTTGAAGATTCATTCGGTCAAGCAGGTGAGCGAGGACTTTCATGCGCGCTTCTCTGTGACTGGTAAGCGCTACCTGTATAATTACTACCTGGGCCGCGCCGATCCGATCGACGACCGCTACGTCTGGGCCTGCCGCGATCTGCCATTGGACGTCGAGGCGATGCAAGCGGCCGCCGACATTCTGGTCGGCACTCACGATTTTTCGGCCTACAGCGCCAGCCACGGTAAGGATAGCGATCCCAACACGATTAAAACCGTCACTCGGCTGCAGATCAAACAGAGCGGTAAGCACCTGCGCCTGGATGCCGAAGGCAGCGGCTTTCTTTATCGCATGGTGCGCAGCTTCGCAGGCGCACTGCACTCGGTCGGCCGGGGGCAACTGAGTCCTGCTGATATCGGCGAAATTCTTGCTTCCAGGCAGCGCACCCACCGCATCGTGACGGCGCCCGCCAAGGGGCTGTTTTTGGATAAGGTATTCTATCCTTAAGTGCGGAGGGGCGCTGTGCCCTGCGTAGCTCGAAGAGCGAAGCACGGGTGACGGCGCCCGCCAAGGGGCTGTTTTTGGATAAGGTTTTTATTGAAAGAAACTTGCAATAAAGGATTTCTTGATAACAGTCGCGTCTATCTATGGAAAATGCGACAGTAAGTACATGCCGTAGCCACGGCTGGCTCGATCACCTTGCGATAGGAATGGCAGCGGTTTGCGCCTTCCATTGCTTGTTGACGCCGATTCTCGTGATCGCGTTACCGATCATCGCGACGAGCTTCTTTGTGCATGAGGATTTCCATTTATGGATGATTCTGCTGGTGCTGCCGACGACAGGTTTCGCAGTTTTTATGGGTTGTCGTCAGCACAAGGACCGCTGGGTGGCGGTATTCAGCGCCATCGGTCTTTCGATTTTAGTTTTTTCCCTGGTGCAGGAGCGTTTGCACAGTGCGGGGCAGATGGCGGCGGCGAATGAAGCGGCGCATTGTTCAGCTTGCGCGGGCGATGTGCTCGCAGAGCCCGCTCCGCTGCACAGCGCGGCATGGATCAATACGCTGGGCGGCTTGACTCTCGCGAGCGCGCATATTCTCAACTTTCGGCTGTGCCGCAAGCGTCGTTGCCAGCACGATTAGAGCTGAGACCAGCGCGACTCACGCCGCTCCCAAAAACGAAGTTTTGAGGCTACGGTGCAGTGGCCTCGGTTCTCTGAACCGGGGTGCTGCTCGTGGAGCAGGGCCGCGCGGCTAGGGCTTCGCGCACTCGTCGCACACGCCATAGACTTCCATCATGTGGGCGATCTGTGAGTAGCCGTGCGCTTGGGCGCGTTTCACGACTTCGTGCCCGACACAGACATCCAGTCGCTCGGCTTTGTGGCACTCGCGGCAAATCAGGTGGTGGTAGTGCTCGTCGGGCGCTGTCAGTTCGAAGAGGTGGGTGCCGTTTTCCAAGGGCACGCGTTGCAGCACGCCGAGCTTTTCAAAGGTTTCCAGGTTGCGGTAGACAGTTACCAAATCAGACGCGGGAAGCTGCCCGCGTTCGCGTATTTCCTCCGCGCTGGCCGGACGATCCATACTGAGGAGCGCCCCTAGCACGCATTCGCGTTTTTTTGTCATGCGCCCTCCGCTCGCCTTGAGGCGTTCGAGGATGATGTCCAATAACTCAGGTTTTTCTATACTCATGCGGGGGGTTATACATGTAGCCTGATAGGAACTGAGCTTCGATCAAGCTTTTTGCTGTGGCTGTGAGGCGGAGCGTTTCGCTTAGTCGACAGGGAATCTGTTTAGCATCCGCCAGCATGCAGAGCCCCAGATACTAAAAAGCCCTGCGGTGCCTGAGGCGCCGCAGGGCTGAAAACCATTAAGGGAAAATCCCCGAACTGCTGAATTTGAATTAAGCGCGATGTGTGCGGCGGCGAGCGATGCCGCAAGCGAGTGCCAGCATACCAGCAATGGCTGCATAGCTGGAAGGCTCTGGCACGACATTAAAGGTGAAGGTCTGTGTGTCGCTCATGAAGTCCAGTGTGTCGAGAGTGCCGGAAACAGTCATTTCGACCAGCCAAGTGCCTGCCTCCGTGAATCCGAAGTTGTAGTGGTCATGGCCGCCCGGACCTACGATCAGTGTGTTATTACCGTTTAAAGTCAGGCTGGCGTCGGCTGTGGAAAAGAAGAAAGTGCTGCCACCATAACCGTCGCCTTGCCATAGGGAGAAATCACCGTTGCCGCTGGGCGATGTGACGGTTCCCAGTGTAAATGTGATGTCGCTCCATTCGCTTATGACGAGTTCTTCGGAGGCGATGCCTACGAAAGGAACGCCGGGTGTGTTACTCTGAGGCAGAGCCCAAAGGTCATCGCCTTCGGCCGCACCAGTTCCAGCGTTTAAAGCGGCATTGTTGGGCGCACTGATTTTTTGCGTCAACGCCACATTGATGGCGATGTCGCCAGCGTCGTATTCTTCATCCTCTGTCAGAGCGACGCCATCGACGATCGCTCCAGTGTGGAGGTGAACGTGGAAGTGGAAGTCGGTGCCATCTTCGAGGGCAACGCCCAGGTCGCCGTGGCCTTCGGTCCAAGTGACCGCTTGCGCTGTGCTGGCTAGAGCTAGACTTCCGAAAATGCTGAGGAGGAACTGACTGTGGTTCTTATTTAGTTTCATTTAGTTTTTTCTAGTTACGTTGTTGTTAATGAAAGAAGCTTTCAATAGTGAGGGAAACTAGCGTGAAACTTAATGCAAGTCTTTTTCGTTTAATCTTCTGAAATGTACCAACGGAAGAATGCTTTGTCGGGTGTGGCGTCGCCATCGGGGAGCCGGAACACGCGACGTTGGATGCGCGCGTAGGCATTGCCACGTTCCGCGCCGGTCTCGTATTGATCGAGGGGGTAGCTATGATCTCGGTCGCTCCAGCCGCGCCAGTCGTTGAGGTCGGTACTGTATTCCAACACGATGTTGGACTCATATCGGTTGATCCGATCCTTATAAGTGTCGCGGTGAAACACGAGCAGCCCTTCGGGATCGCTGGGGTCGGGCTGGGGGAGTTTGTCTGCGTCGGCGATGGCTGGATCGAGCCCTTCCCAGAAGAGTTGGTACTCTAGCAGGTCGGCCACACCGTCGCCGTCGTAGTCGCTGCCGTCAGCTAGGAGGCTGCCGCTGGGCAGGCCGTGGCTGCGCTCAAAGCTGTCGGCGTAGGCCGCGAAATCATAATCAGCCTCCAGGCCGGCTAAGAAGACGAGCTCAAACTCGGGGCCGTAGACGCTGCTCGTGCCATCTTGGCCGACGGCGCGTACTTGGACGCGATAAATGCCGGACTCGGAAAATGTTAAATAGTGCGCGCCGGCCTCGCTCAGCCACTGTGCGCTGCCGGGCCCGCTGACCGCGAGGATTTCTAGCGGAGTGGCAGCCAGAGTGGTGCCAGCGGGAAAGGCGACGGGTTCAAGCCCCGCGATGCCGACTCGGTGTGGCGCGGGCGCGGAGCTCGTGCTGTCGGGCTGCAGCTCAAAGGCGTAAGGGTATTGAATGCCACCGATCTCTTGTGCCTGAGTGACGAGAGAGACTTGGCCTGGGGCGTATTCGACCGTCTCTCCGGTGGGGTGGATGGCTGCGGGGCTCGGGGCTTCGTCCAGTGCCAGCCTGAGCTCGGCGGCACCACGTGCGACCGAAGAGAAGGGCACCGCAAAGTGAAAGGTGGTGCTGCTGCTGGTGATGCTATTGCCATTTGTTTGCCAGGCGTTGATGCGTCCTGAGGCGCGAAAGCTGACCTCGTAGTTACCTGGCTCGGTGAGGCCGTAGTTGTAGTGAGTGTGCCCCCCGATGGGCACGGGCTCGAGTCGGTCGTTGCCGTCGAGGCCATCGGCGCTGTTGAAGTGCATTTCCACGCCGCCTGCGGATTTACTCTCCCACATGGCAAATTTACCGCCGGCATCGACTGCGGGGCCGGACACGTCGACTAGCTCCACGATGATGTTTCCTGTATTGCTAGGGAAATAGTTCCCGTTCGAGGATTGTTGAAACATGCCTGCTTCGACCACGGTTCGTAAGCCTAAGAAAATCTGACCTGGCTCGTTGCTTTGGGGGAGGCGCCACAGTGTATCGCCCGCCTCTCCGAGGCCGTGGAAAGCGGATGGGAGCACATTTTCAGTGTCGGGCGTCGCCACGATCGTGGTGCTGGCGGGGTCGAGGCGAACGATGCCGTCGGCTGTGTTGAAGTCGTTGCTTTCGTCGTAGGAAATCGAAAGATTCCAGCCGGCGTCGGGATCTCCGGAGCTGGATTCTTCGTAGTCGATCTGTATTTCGAAGTGTCCGAGTAGTAGGTCGGTCTCTGGTGTCGCTGTGATTGTGCTGACGCCTGCGAATAATAAGGCGATGCTGCACAGCGAGCGGTTTAACTTGACCTGAGTAGTATTTAGAAATTTCATCTTAACGAAAGTTGTTTTCATTAAGATGAGTCATTTGTCAAATTCCTTAAAAATTCTTTGTGTTTTCATGCCGCTGTGTCTGGTCGATGCGCAGTCCGAGCAGGAAGCGGATGCCGTGGGCTACTTCCAGTTGCCCGGCACCACGGAGGGGGCCGACTCAGAGGATGTGTATACGTTGGAGGAGTTCACGGTGGTGGCCGAGCGCTTTGGCGAGGTGGGCGACTTTTCACTGGTCAGTGTGCAAGTTTTGGAAGCGAAGGATCTGCAGCATCAAATTCAATCGACGCTGGGGGATACGCTCGCCTGGGAGCCGGGCTTAAATGCCAGTTATTTTGGGCCGGGCGCTAGCCGTCCGGTTGTGCGCGGACTGGGGGATTATCGGGTCCGCATGCTGGTCGATGACATTGGTACGCTGGATGTTTCGGATACCAGCCCCGACCACGGCGTGCCGCTGGAGCCCTTATTGATCCGGCGTGTTGATGTGCACCGTGGTCCGGATGCGCTGCTCTTCGGTAACGCGGCTATCGGCGGCGCGATTAATTCTAAAACGCGCTACTTGCCGGAAGAATTGCCCGAGCGCACACTTTCGGGCGCTGTCGAGACGCGCTACGAAACGGGTGCAGACGGGCGTTCCACGGCGGCCTACGGCACGGCACGTGCAGGTGATTTTGCGCTGCGCTTGACGGGCTCGCGCCGTGAGGCGGGTGATTATTCCATTTCTGGGCAAGCGCGTTCGGACGCTTACCAAGAGACCTACAATCCGCAGGTGTATAACCCTGACACTAGTTTGGATGAGGCTGTGCCCAATCCTTCCGGCACAGTGCCCAATACTTTTGTGGAAACCGAGACGGCTTCGGTCGGGGTGCTTTGGGAGCCCGAGTCGGGGCGTGGGCGACTGGGAGCGTCCTATTCACGCTATGAATCAAGCTACGGTGTGCCCTATCAATACGGTGGCGACTCCACTGAGTTGTATGGAGACACCAGCTTGGACATGCGGCAGTCGCGCTTCGACTTGGAAGCTGCCTACGAGCTGGATCTAGAGTGGTTGGAGCGCATACGCCTGCGTTTCGGTCATGCGGATTATAGTCATGAAGAGCTCTTTGCGGGGCGCGCCAAGGATGCGGATAAAGCTTTTGAGGACACCACCATGGAGCAGGAATCCATGGAGGCTCGTCTGGACTTTTATCACCGTCTCTTCGAAGGGCTCGAAGGCGTTGCCGGTGTGCATGGCTTTGATCGGGACTTGGTCGCCAGCCGTTTAGCGGCTCCGCCGCTGGAGTCTAGTCGGGTCTCGAATATGTATGAGACTGAGAATCTGGGCTATTTTTTGATGGAAACTTTCACCGTCGACAAGTGGACCCTGCGCGGAGGCTATCGTTTCGAGCGACAAAGCATTGAGGATCTCACTTTTGAGCAATATGGTTTTGTCCGCGGAGCCAAGGAGGAGAGCCATAGTCTCTCGTTGGGCGCGACTTGGCGCGACTATGACCGCTGGATGTTCGACGAAGTGGCTTTTACCGGAAACCTGTCTCGCATCGAGCGTATTCCTTCCGAAACGGAGCTCTATGCTTTTTGGTCCAATGCGGCGATTCAGCGCTTCGTCGTAGGTTCCCCGGATCTGGGAGTGGAGCGCTCGCATGCCGTGGAGTTCGGATTCGAGGCGCACCGTGGTGATTGGTCGGGCCGTCTGAATGTTTACCGTTACGACTTTAAAGATTTCATATTCCTGCAAGACATCAAGGGCCTCGGCAGCCTGGCCCAATACGTCGCCAAAGACGCGGTCTTTCTGGGGGGCGAAGCCGAGCTCACCTGGCTGGTCTTTGACAATGAAAATAGCAGTCTGCGCCTGAAGGGCATGTTCGACATGGTCTCGGGTGAGAACTTGGACGACGACACCTCGCTGCCGCGTATACCGCCGATGCGTATCGGCTCGCGGGTGGAATATACCCAGGGCCCATGGTCCTTGGGCGCAGATTTGCGTTATGTCTTTGAGCAAGATGAGGTGCAAGAGGAGTCCGATGTGGTGCTGCCAGAGTTGGAGACCGACGACTATTTTGAATTCAATCTCGATACGAAATACACCTGGGCACTCAGCGACGCCGACCTCGAGTTGTTCGCGCGTCTGGAAAACGTGCTCGATGTCGAGCGCCGCACGCATGCGTCCTTTCTAAAAGATGTGGCCCCCCTACCGGGCCGTAGCCTCAGCCTCGGCATGAAGCTCAGCTTTTAAATTGACCGTTGCCAGTTGTGCGTGAGCACTCTGAATACCTCGCATGGAATTACTGTTAGTCTTTGTGGTGGGTCTCGTGATTGGCGTGGCTGTGATCTATCTCGTTTTATCGGCCACTATTAAGCGAACAAACCTAGCCCTGCAAGAGACCGAGGACGAGCGCGACAGGCTGCGCATTGGCCACAGTGAAACCAAGGAAGCACTGGCTCGCATCGAGGCCAGGCGTGAAGCCGAGCTGCAGGCAGCCCATGAAAAGCTGGCCCTACTCGAAGATGCCAAGGCTAAGTTAATGCACAGTTTTCAAGCGCTTTCCTCCGAGGCATTATCGAAAAATAACGAATCCTTTCTCAGTTTGGCTAAATCGACCCTTGAAAAGTATCAAGAAGGCGCGCGGGGAGAGCTCGAGAAACGGCAGGAGGCGATTTACAAAACCGTCGAGCCAGTGGGGCTGGCCCTCAAAGCCTTTAACGAACGCGTCGAGAAAATCGAAGAACGCCGCACCCAAACCGATGCTGGCCTCAAACAGCAACTGCAACAGCTGGCTGAGTCGCAGGTGCAGCTCAGTAAGACTACCGGCAGCTTGGTGCAGGCGCTGCGCGCGCCGCAGGTGCGAGGTCAGTGGGGCGAAATGCAACTGCGCCGCACCGTCGAAATGGCGGGCATGGTCAATCGGGTGGATTTCTTAGAACAGGCCTCGGTCGATACCGCCGATGGCCAGCGGCAGCGTCCCGACATGCTGATCAATCTGCCCAACGGCCGTCAAGTGGTGGTTGATTCCAAGGTGCCGCTGGCCGCCTACCTCGACGCCCTCGAAGCCGACGACCCCGCTGTGCAGACCGCTCGCATGCAGGCACACGCCCGCCACATCCGCGAGCACATCAAGGGGCTCTCCGCCAAGTCCTATTGGACTCAGTTTGAGAACACGCCCGAGTTTGTCGTGCTCTTCATACCCAACGAAACCATCTTCAGCGCCGCGCTGGAGCAAGACCCCGCGCTGATTGAGCTGGGAGTGGACAACAAGGTCATCCTCGCCACGCCCACCACGCTCATTGCACTGCTCAAGGCGATCGCCTTCGGCTGGCAGCAAGAAGCCATCGCCCGCGAGGCCAAGGAGATCGCCGCCCTGGGCAAAGAGCTCTACCAGCGCATCAGCGTCGTCACCGGCCACTTTACTAAGCTCGGCAAAAGCCTCGAACAATCCGTCGGTCACTATAATAAAACGCTCAACTCCATCGAAAGTCGCCTAATGGTGACAGCTCGGAAGTTTGAAGCCTTAGACAGTGCCGCCCCCGAGCCCCTCCCCGAGCCAAAAGGCATCGAAAAGATCCCAATCCTGCCACAAGGCGACTAGTGCCAGAGCCCGGGAACGCAACTCTCCCGAGTTGCCCCGCGTCAGAGTCAGCCGCTGCAGCGAATGCGTCCGACAAGTCACCGTTATGGCATTCAGAATACTGGGACCGCTATATCCGTAACGAAAAACACTTTCACGATGTGATCGACTACATCGAGCAAAACCCAGTTAAAGCTAAACTCTGCGCATCACCGAGCCAATGGCGTTTTAGCAGTGCCTACCAATCATGAACCAAGATCCCAACGACGACCCCATCGAATTCGAGATCACCGACGAGCTCGACCTCCACACCTTCCGACCCTCTGAGCTCGGCGACCTAATACCCGATTACATCGAGCTCGCTTTGGAAAAAGGCTATCATCGAGTGCGCATTATCCACGGCAAAGGCATCGGCACTCTACGCGAGACTGTGCACACACTTTTAAGGCGCGACACACGCGTTAAGAGTTTCCAGCTAGCCGACCAGAGCGAAGGCAGTTGGGGCGCCACCATAGTGCAGCTCCGCCGAAGGGGGAATGAAGGAACGAAGGAAGGTTGAACGTCCAACTTGCTTGCCCTGCGAAGCCTTTAGGCGAAGCAGGGGTCCAACATCGAATTTTGAATGTAGGACTCCGCCATCGGGTGTTCAAAGCGAGGGGAGAGTTTCGTCAGTCGGGTCCTAGTCGCACGTGGCCGCCTAGCCCGCAGGCCTGATCGCAATTCACCATTGGACGTTGAGCGTTGGACGTTCGACGTTCAATGCCTCCTCCGTTCTCCCGTTTCCTAGGAAAAGCGTTTCCAAGCCGACGGCATAAACAGCACCAGCACGGCGTATAGTTCCAAGCGTCCCAAAATCATTAATAGCGATAGAAAGATCTTGGTGCTGCTGCGCAGAAACTGAAAATTCTCGGCTGGGCCGACTTCCATGAAGCCGGGGCCGATGTTAAACAGGGTCGCTTGCACACTGGAAAACACCCCCATAAAGGACAGGTGCGGCTCATTGGCCGAGACAAATAGCATGGCCAGCAGCTGCAGCGCGGTCATTAAGATCACAAAGAGCACCACACTATGAATGGCGCGCTCGCTCAGCGTCTGTCCGCCCATGCGCATCGGAATGGTGATATTCGGCCGGTAGGCGTGCGTGATACTGCGCATCGCAGCCCGCAGCGCGATTACGATCCGCACCACCTTCACCCCGCCACTGGTGGAGCCGGAGCAGCCGCCCACAAACATGATCAGTAGCAAGGTCATCTTGGCCGGAGGCAGCCAGGTGTCAAAATTCGTAGTGGAATAGCCGGTGGTGGTGATGATCGAGACCGCTTGGAAGGCCGCCACTCGTAGCATGTTGTGGTCGGGCAGTTGGCCGGTCAGGTCAATCAGGAACACCATGAGCAGCAGTGTGCTGCCAATCACGATGGCATAAAACCAATAGACCTCGTGGTTTTGCTTCAATATATGCGTCTGCCCCCGTATTAGTCGGATCATATACACAAAAGTGGTGCCACTGAGCGCCATGAATACGATCGAGAGCCACTCCAAGACCGGGCTTTGAAATTGTTCCATGCTCATCGGCTCGGTACTGAAGCCTCCGGTCGAGATGGTGGTCATCGAGTGATTGATCGCCTGAAACCAGTCCATGCCGCCGACTTTATATGCGATCGTGCACACCAGAGAAATCCCTACATAGAAGAGCATCAGCTGAAAGGCGCCACTCTGAATGCGGCCGTGGTCGAAGTCCGACGAGGTGCCCGAGGACTCATTACTAAACAGAATTTTCGCGCCGGCCCCCAGCGAGGACAGGATGGCCACGAAAAACACCACTACGCCCAGGCCGCCCACCCACTGACTCAGCGACCGCCACAGCAGCAAGCTCTTGGGGAACTCATAAAAGTTGGAATAGGCGGTCGCCCCGGTGGTGGTGAGCCCCGAGGCGCTTTCAAAAATTGCATCCGAGAAGCTGCCATGCGTCTCCGTCAATGCATAGGGCAGGGCACCGATGAGTGTCGCCAGGATCCATGCCAGCCCAATCGCGCACAGGGCCTCGCGCCGAAACAGTTTCGCTTCCCTCTTGCGGCCGAGCATGTGGAAGAGTGCGGCCACGCTGATCGATATGCCCACCGTGCTGATAAAGGCCTGAATCGAATCGTCGTGGATGGACTCGCCCAGCAGGAGCCCCGCTCCCGCGCACAGCCCAAAGGCCACCGCCAGGGCCAGCAAGACCATGCTCAACAGTTTGTAGATAATTGCAGTATTCACAATTTATACCAAGCTCGCCATCACGGCTTTTTGTTGTGCTTCACTCACGATCACCACCACCCGGTCGCCGGCCAGGATGATGTCGTCGGCGGCGGGCACCTTCGCTTTGAATTTGTGCAAGAGCGCCACAAAGACCGCTCCCGGTGGCAGGTGGATGTCTTTCACCATCTTGCCCACGCAAGGGCTCGAGTGCTTGATGCGCACTTCCACGATCTGGCCATCCCCGCCCGGCACGGTCGCCAAGGTGGCACTGGAGTCCGCGGACAAGTTGCGCAGCATAAATTCCGCCGTCGCTTGGCGCGGCGAGACCACCACCTCGATGCCCAGCATCGTTTTCAAAATGCCCAACAACTGGTCGTAGTCCCCCTTATTGATCACCAACTGCACATGATTCGCTCCCAGCTTGGCTGCCTGCAAACAGGTCAGGATGTTTTCTTCGTCATCCTTGGTGCAGGCCACAAAATAATCCGCACTGCCGATTTGCTCCTCTTCCAGTAAGCGCAGCGAGGTCGCATCGCCATTAATCACCGTGATGTCGGGAAAGCGCTCCGCCAGCGAGCGGCACTTCGCCTTGTCTTTTTCGATCACCCGCACCTTGAAGCGCGGATTCGTCAGCAGTCGGATCAGGCTGATCGCCGTCTCACTGCCTCCGAAGAGCACCACCCGCGCCACGTCGATCTTATGCTTCGGGTCGAAGCGCTCGCGCAATGTAAACAACACTTCCGGATGCCCAAACAATGTCACCATGTCGCCCGCCTCCAGTATCGTGTCCGCACTGGCCACCTCCGAGTGCCCATCGCGCTGCACGTAGCCGATCCGCACCCGCGAGTCCAGTTTCAGGTCTTTTAACTTTTTGCCGACCAGACGCGAGTTTTTCGCCACCTGCTGCTGCTGCACCTCGATTTGACCGCGCGCAAAATTCTCCACTGCCACCCGGCCCGCACTGCGGATCTCCTTGGCCAGCTCCACCGCGCAAATCGCCTCCGGGTTCACCAGCAGGTCGATTCCGAAGTGCAGCTGATAATTGATCACCGAGTTGTCGCTAAAGGTTTCGTCATGGATGCGGGCAATCGTATTTTTGGCCCCCAGCCCCTTAGCCAGCGAGCAAGAGATCACATTCGTGCGGTCATCACTCGTCATGGCCAGAAAGGCATCGCAGGAGGCCACGTCCACATCCACCAACTGGCGCGCCGAGCTGCCGTTGCCCGTGATGATGCGCGCATTCTGTTCCTCGTCCAGCTTCTCACAGCGCACTTCCGATTGCTCGATGAGAGTGACGTTGTGCCCCGCTGCGGACAGCGTCGTGCACAAATTATGGCCGACTTCTCCGGCGCCTATAATGATAATCTTCATAAAGGAAAAACGCGCATATTGACGCCCCTGCCCAGCATTTCCAGAGTAATATTCAGCCCAGATTTTGGGCGTCTTGAGCAGAGCCAGCGGGAACGTGGGAACCTAGGAACCTGGGAACGTCGAACGTTCAACGTCCAACATCGAATGTTGAATTTCTTATTCGATGTTCAGCGTTCGATGTTCGATGTTCAATGTTCAGTCCGCGTTCCGCGTTCGTCTCTTACGTAGCCTCGGCTTCCATC
This sequence comes from Puniceicoccaceae bacterium, assembly GCA_002729725.1. Classification (GTDB taxonomy): domain Bacteria; phylum Verrucomicrobiota; class Verrucomicrobiia; order Opitutales; family Coraliomargaritaceae; genus Thalassobacterium; species Thalassobacterium maritimum. The sequence continues at coordinate 1,696 of PBYS01000096.1, read as the reverse complement.
GCGCTGTCAGTGCCACGTCGCTCGCCTGCAATACACGCCAAAGCAGCCAGCGGGAACGTCGAACATCGAACGTCTAACATCGAACATCGAATAAAGCCGATTCACCATTGGACCCATGCTTCGCCTAAAGGCTACGCAGGGCAAGCAGTTGGACCCATGCTTCGCCTAAAGGCTACGCAGGGCAAGCAGTTGAACGTTGGACGTTCGACGTTCCCAAATTCAGCTGCCGTCTCAGACCTGCATCCCGACTTCCACTCCGAAGCGGGCACTTGCGCCCGCGGGCACTGTATGCAGGCCTTTTTTGTGTTCCGGAGCATTCGGCGGGCCCATCCACGGCTCCACACAGTAAAACGGGCTGTCCGCCGCTTCCGTCCATATCACAAAGGCATTCCAGGGCGAGCGAGTGTCGGAGTCGTTCAATATGCGCACCGCGATGTCCTCGTCGCCGCTGTTGGGACCGAACACCGCCGTGTCGCCCTTGAGCGCAGTGTAGATTTGATCGCAATTGGCAGGATTCCCAAACGACTTGTCCTTGTTCCAGCCGCGCGGAGCCGGCTTCAGCGAGCCATCCGGCTCGTGAGTGAAGCATTTTTTGGCCGGAATTTCAAAGCGGTAGTCACTGCGCTGCTGTCCCTCATGCCAGGGCAGGGTGAAGTAAAAATGGTGCCCCGCCGACCACACGATCGGCTCGTCGCCCAAATTATCCAGCTGCAAAAAGACCTTAAACGAGGTCGCTTCGAAGACATAGCGCACCGTGAAGCGGTAATTGAAAGGGTAGGCCTCCGCAGCCGCCGCGTTCGGTTTCAGTTCCGCGGTAAAGCCGGTCTCATCCGCCGCGACCATTTCGAATTGCCCATCCCGCGCAAAGCCATGGACTGGCATCGGCCGCACCACGCCCTTGGGATCCTTCCATTCACCGATTTTCCCCTCGTTGAAAGTGCGTGCCGAGAAGGGGAACAAGATCGGATTGCCGCCCCGCACCTTCGGGAAGCGATCATAGTCCGCATCATCGGGCCAATGGATCACATCACGGATGGAGCCGTCCGCCATTTCCAGATTCCAGTTCATCAGGCGTGCGCCCAGTTCCGGGCGCGCCAAAAAGGTCGAGGGCCCACAGCTCCAGCGATGCAAGCGCACCCCATTATATTCGATCGTTTCCATCGCTCCGTTCTAAGCACAGCGCCCCGATAAAAGAAAGCCGAAAGCGCCGCCAAAACGAGCAGGCGCGCAAGCACGCTGCATCGCGTCCTGTGAAACCGAGGGAACGTCCAATGTTCAATGATGAATGATTTGGCTACGTAGCGGGGCTCTTTAGACCCCGTTCCGCATGGTGTGCGTGCTCTGCGGGCTCTGCGAACTCTGCGGTTAAGATTTGCGTCGGACTGGATCCCGGCCCGCCAGAACCGAGCCTAAAGGACTCGGCTACATTGCTTGTCAAAGGTGGCGTGCTCGCTCGCGAGCGGCGGTGCTGTCTCGTAGGCGTCGGCTCGACGAACAGCATCAGGTTGGGAACGTCCAAGGTCGAACGTCGAACATCCAATGATGCATGATTTGGCTACGTAGCGGGGTTCTTTAGACCCCGTTCCGCATGGTGTGCGTGCGTGCTCTGCGAACTCTGCGGTTAAGATTTGCGTCGGACTGGATCCCGGCCCGCCAGAACCGAGCCTAAAGGACTCGGCTACATTGCTCATCAAAG
>PBYS01000095.1 GCA_002729725.1 Puniceicoccaceae bacterium | reverse complement strand
TATTATAGCTGAAAGCGCGATGATGAGTTTATTTTTCATTTTCTGTCTATCGTAGAGGTGTATCACGCAGTGAGCGCAGCGAACGGAGTTGATACGACCGACTGGATATCCTCAGAGGGTCTGCTGAAGATGAATATGATCTTGTCGGTCTCCCTGCCTAAGATAAGCTCAACTCTAAGTTTATTTGTTTCGCTCCTCGTAAATCTGACCATGGTCTCTGAGAACTCGTCTTTGTTCAAGGGGATGAGAAACACTCGATCATTCTTCCATTCTACGCGATTGACCGACTTACCGTTGCTTGTGATGTCTCCCAGGAGTTCTGTCAGATCCAGTTTGAGCGTATCATGATTAGTGAAATCTAAATGGATGGTCACTGATTTTTGTTCTGACTCTGCTTCCTTTATTCCATTCGCCGTATTGGAAGCTTCGATGTCGAGTAACCATGCGCCAATAAACGGTTTAGTGATATCCGCATTCAGCACGCTGCAGAAAATCGTCAGCAGGATCAGGGGAATGCTTCTTTTCATTTTTTGGATATCGTGGAGCACTGGCGCGGCGCTAGCCGTTGACCAGGTGCGCCTGGATGTGGCCGAAGGCCGTGGTGGGTGTGGAGTCTGAAAGGGTGGTCTTCATCGAGTGCTTCGAATGTCTGATTGCTTTCTTCATTTTCTAATCGACGACTCAGTTCAAGCGTCTGGGGATTCTATTTTATCTTACCTTAAAATCGTATTCTGAAGGTCTCGACTCGTCGATTTCATTTTTCATTTTTCATTTTATTTCCACATCGTAGAGACCAGACAACCAGCCCACAGGCTCAATCGTCCAGTTGGTTTTTAGAATTTTTGGGCGGGTTACATGGGTTGTCTGCGTCGACTGGATCTATCCTTCATTTCTTCGATAGGCTATCGATCTTCTCCTCAAGCTGATCAAACCTTTCATTGATTCTATTTTCCCTTTTCTTTAACCAGTTCCAAAGGATGAAGGGCAGGCTGAGAATAAGCAGCACAAGGATCAGGTTCACGCATTGGGCGACCAAAGTCTGCCAGCTTACTCCGAATGTTTCATTCAAATGTTTCATTTATTTTTTATAATTGAGGTAGGAACCGCCCGTTACCGAGCGGCCCCCTCGCAGATCCCTGCGTGCGGTTTTCCCGCACAGGGCTCCTCGCGGCGACGCGCAGTGTAGAGCTTAGGCATATGCATTAATGAGTTCGAGTCGAGTTTGATAGCGATATGGCTTTTCGACAACTTGTGGACTGGGCATCCCCAGCGTGCCCCACATTTGACTAAAGCCTGTCCAGTTATAGCTACGTCTTTGGCTGCGGCGGTTCAACCATTTAAACAGGATATGTTGGCACCAATGCTGGAATTTGCCCAGACTCTCGGAGTTTCCAATCACACCATAATAGTTGTAATGCCCAAGCAGTTTTCGCCTGAGGGTCGGTGCCAGCTGTTTGAGGGTTTGGTTTCGATTCGTTTGTATCCACTGCTTCATTGACTGCAACGAGGCGCTCATCTTCTTTCGATTTGTCTGACGTTTCACAGTCTGTTTCCCAGTGCGGGTCTGAGACCAGAAAAAGTCAAAACCGAGGAAGGTAAATCGCCCGCTCGCTTTCACATTGAAGCGGGTAAACTTCACGATTCCGCTCTTCTCTTCGGCTAGCTCCAATCCGTAGGACGCTAACTGCTCTCTTAGCCATGCAAGGAATCGGCGGGCATCGCTTTCACGATGGAATCCGCAAACAAAGTCGTCCGCATAACGCAGGTAAACCACATCAGGGTGGGCTTTGCTTTTCACATCTGATTCAATCCGAGTATCCAGCGCATAGTGTAGATACACATTTGCCAGCACGGGTGAAACGATTCCTCCTTGCGGTGTGCCAGTGGCTGGATGCACAACTTGTCCATCCTCCTCCAACACACCTGCGCTCAGCCACTTACCGATTAGTCGCACGAAGGCTTCATCATCGATTCGCTTCCTGAGCATGTTCAGTAACTTTTCGTGATCCAGATTATTGAAGAAGCTTTTGATGTCGGCCTCTACCACCCAATTCACTTTCTTGGTCGCTAACGATTCCCGCAGCATCTGGCTCGCTTGGCGCGAGCCCTTGCCGCTACGGTAACCCCTGCTGGTATCCAAAAAGTCCGCTTCGTAGATGGCTTCGAGTATGCGTCGAGCGGCCATCTGCACGATCTTGTCTTCCACCGCAGGTATCCCCAGTGGACGGAACTTGCCCGTGCCTTTCGGGATATACTTTCGTCTGACTAACTTCGCCCGATAGCCTTTGCGCTTCAGGCGGTTCAATAGATCAGCGAGGTTCGATTCGAGGTCATTCTCGTAATCGGCTACGCTTTGACCATCCACTCCGCTTGCAGCATCGCGCCGCAGCAGGTAGAAGCTCTCGCGCAGCAACGCGTCATCTATCATCGTATACAAGCCGCCAAACCGGTGCCCCGGTTCGCGCGACGCCTTCGCTCTCAATGCGATCAGGGAGCTGGACACGCTTCGAGTAGGAACTTTCTTTTCCTTCGCGCGAGTGCTTTGGTCGCGTTGTCGCCCCGTCGATCCCTTCGCCATGTGAACGGTGCGACCGTCTCGGACTAATATGGATCGATCTGACTCCTGCTCACTCATCGAATCGCCCTTCCTTTAGTTGTGGCGGCTCTACCTCCGGGGAGGAGGTGCGCAGGTCTCCCAAGTTCACGAACGCTTCCTTGCATACATGCCACAGTCTTAATGACCCCGACGAACCCTCCAAAGCAAACCAATTGCGCTCCTTCGGTGCTGGCTTCCCTTACGATCAAAAAGTCGCCGTTCGTATGTTCCCTCTGACGAGGCTGTATCAACTTTAGGGGGACTGCGAATCCCCCTGCGGCCTGCATGCTTCTCTGTCTACGCTTCGCAGATGCTGTTTCACCGCCCATTGTCACGGGATACGTGACTCCGGATCGAACCATCGTTATGTGTTCATTGTATTTTGGCGATTTAGCTAACATCCACGCAAGACTCGATAGATTATACTGGTTAGGTTTTTAATCATTAGGTTATTCTCCTAATAGGAAGCGCCATGCTTTGCTTGGCGCACGATCGTGGAGAGTAGTCATGCGAGCCTAATGGGATAGCTCAACACGGGCGCGTGAACTCGCATTGACTAGCTCGTCTGGATCTATCCAAGCGCGCGGTGGAGGTGGCTGATGGTGTGGTCTTGTCGGTGATGGTGGGATGCTGGATTTCCTTCTTCAATTTTATTAGTTAAAGCTGCTCATTTGGATCATGTAGAAGATAACGGTCAATGCGATCAGCAGGAGTGGGATCAGAATTAAGGCTGCAAGGATTCCAAAGGTAATCTTGGCGCTCATCGGAGTCTTGCTGTATTCCTTTTTCTCTTCGGAATCGCTTTCCATTTCTTTCATAGATCGTAAAGCGTGATCACCCAGCCTGCGAGCTTGGATTTACTGAAATGTTCCCGGCAAACCGGCAGCGTAAAATGGGTTGATCACCGCGTCTTGATCGGCTCATTCGATTCTTAAGTTGATCTCGATGTAGAAGATGCTCTCACCATTCAACTCTAGTTCTTCGAAATACCGATTTTCGTCGGAAGGAAGCAGTTCTGATTTATCGTAGTGAAGCGGTCTATCGTAGAAACTAGAGCTGTCTTTCTTTTGAGTTTTTATCCGTAATTCGGTAATATTTTGCTTACGGTTCGATAGGTGATAACCTGGGTAATTGTAGATGAAAATTTCTATCTCGCGGCTATCGCTTCCGTCAATGACGGTAGTCTCGAAATCTGAGTTCTTATTAAACCGAGCCTGCACAATTAACTTTTCTTTCTTCCCGATTGAGACCTTTTTATAGGATCCGTGCAGGCCTAGCAGTTCTGCCTGTTTTTTCGTGAATTCGTTATCCGTTTTTGGCGGTTTCAGTTGCTGCCAAGCGTTCAGTTGGCAAGTTACAGAAAGTAGCAGAATTAGTAATAGCGGTTTCATTATTTTATGCCGATCGTCGAGCATGAGCGATGGCGCGATAGCGACATTGCTCACTGCGGCTGGTTCTTCCTTGCGTTTGTATGCTGCGTGCTCCGACTCTGAACAAGCTCCCAAATGTTTTCGGGATTCCAATTGAAGATCGTTAAAAGTTTGAGCCCAGCTGCGTTCTTGAAGCTCTCTTCGGTCTTCAATTTCTCTAAAGAGCTACGTTCTTCAATCATGATTTCAATTCTCTTTCGACTTTCGAAGGTGTAATCCGAGGGCTCACGAAATGAATTATCGAATGCTTCTTGGAAGAATTCGGTAATAATCTCTTTCGTTGCATGCACGTCCAAAACATACTCGGAATATTTCCCTTGATCCTTAAGCCGTGTAACCAAGTAATCAACCGTTTTTATAGTGCTTCCATACTCATGGCGGATCACGTCCCGATAATACTCTTTCAGCGTCTCCTTGGAGACACTGAAATCTTCATACTCAGTCGAGGGATAGTTTGATTCAAGCGTATCTAAAAGCTTCAACCCTTTTGTATAAGCAAAGAACCCGCTTAGAAAGTGATTCGCTCCGCCTTTCGCACTCATCATTTTCAGACCTGATTGAGATAGGTCATGAGCCCGCTGGTAGGCTTCCATTGGCTTACTGGAAATCAGGTATTTCTGAAAACGAACTATTTGAACACCCTCCCAAATCTTGAATACATCGAGTTCTTCGGCTTTGGTGTCAGGGGTATAGAAGCCCTCAACCTGCCAAACATTAAGCCGCAAGGCTTCTGCTACTGTTTTTTCAACTTGAGTCGATCTCTCAATTAAATCGACAAACGTTCTATCATCCCACTGCCGATTTCCTTCATACTCTTCGATGAATTCGTGAAATTCAGCATCATCGACCAAGCGAGTTAATTCATGGATATCCTTGAGAAGGTTGAGGCCATTTTTGCCATCAGCAACCTCTTGCCAATTTTGGTCGAGTGAGTCACTTCCTAGTAGAGCAAGAGGTATTAGGAAGGCTAGGAAGATGAGTTTCATTTTTTTGAAGAACGTCAAAGGTAGGCATGGAGTGAGGCACGAACGGAATTGTCCTATCCTGCCTTGATCTGGCTTTCGATAGATGAGGGGAAGTAGGCTGCAATCGGGAAATCGTCGTTAGTGTCGGCATAGATCCATCTGAAACCTTCATTCTTCAAGGCATTCATCCGTCTACCAATATGACTCATTCCGAGTGTCAAGCACTGCAACGAGTCAGTTCCGTATACTTTCATTTTTTCTTTGTTTTTTGGGTCTGTGACTATGCAATACCAGTGCGCTTCATCCTCACGCTCGGGGCTCTCAATTGTTAGCTGGATTCGTTCTCTTTTGCCATCGGCCGGGCTAAGTAGTTCCAAATCGATTTGAGCTATTACATTTTCTTTCATCAGATCGTGAAGGGGATGCACGGAGAGTAGCGCGGCAGCGCTACTCGGAGTTGTCATCTCCCGCCTGGTTGGGTCTAGTTTTGTCGTAAGTGCTTGATATAGACAGTGCCATTTCGGGGACTCTGAAGAATACTCCTTCAGTGAATATTCTCTGTATCTTTAAGTCATGTTTTTTATCGCTAGTGGTGAATATAGTCGTGTCTCCATCGGTCCAACCTGTGTGTAGAGCTTGGCTTCCTAAATCTGGATACCGCTCTTTTTCACTTCCAGAGAAGATTGCGGAAAAGAGCTCTAGGCTTTCTTTGGCTTCCTCATATTCCTTCTCGGTCAGTTCGTCTTTTTTAGCCTCGATAGCCTTCTCTAGCTCTTTGCTGCTCTTGGATAGCGATTCTCTGTCTTCTCTGATTGTTTCTTTGGGCAGTAGAGAGTATGCTGGTCCGATGGTGATACTCAGCCCTAAGATAGGATAAGAGTCCACTGAGAATGAGTATGTGGTGAGTTCATTCTTCTTTTCTTTGTGAACTTTAAGCTCGGTGGATTCATCGAGAGTCGAGAACTCTTTCAATAGCTTTGGGGAGATTATTTCGTCGAAAGCATTCGGTTCTACGTCAGCTCCATAGGAGCTAAAACCAATCAAAGTCAAAATAGCTATGTAGACGAATTTCATTCTTTTACCCAACGGTGAGAGTAGTCATGCGAGCCAAGGGGGCAAGCTCAACACGACCGCGTTATCTCGCATTGACTAGCTCGTCTGGATCAGGACTCGAATGTGCAGGGTGCCCAGACCGTGCAACCGCCCCAATTCTCTGATTTTCCAGCATAGCTGGAGACCGCTTATCACCGCTAATCACACGCTTATGATTTTGATTCTGTTTCATTTTTCTCTTCCAGCGTCGTAATGGATTAGTGGTTATTAGCGGTCATTAGCGGTTTCAAAAATGCGTCGGTATGAGATTTCGTTGTCTGTTTTTCTTTCCCTGATCGATGAGGTGTGACATAGATGAGCGCCAGCGAAATCTATTGATCACCACCGACTGGATCTGCTCGTAGGGTTCCTTCAGAGTGGATATACTGCTTCAAAGCTTTCATTATTTTTTCATAATTTTCTACAGAGTCTGCGCTCCAAACTATTGCTGATATTCCTTTCTTGGTGTCAGCAATATGAATTTCGTTGCTTCTTTCTTCATGGGTCAAGATGACGCAATTCTCCGGCTTAAATTGATGTGCGGTTCCGAATCCACATTTTTTCTTATTTACGAAAAATGTCGGTATGATCTCCCTTGAGCTGGCTAGTATTCCGATCGGTAGGCCGGTAAACAGGTAGATGATAAACCAACTCGAATCTTCCATCATTTTGGGGGCTAAGAGCACTAGTGGAGCCCATAGTGTGAAATATCTAAAGATTATGCTTAAGATGCCTTTTTTCTGTGGTTCATAGAGCTGAATCTGTTTCGGCCTCTCTACGATTAGCCAACCAGATTGGTTCTCAGCTTTAATTTTCATTTCTTTCGTAGATCGTGGAGCACTGGCGCGGCGCTAGCCGTTGACCAGGTGCGCCTGGATGTAGTCCAGACTGGCCAACGTGGATCGCTTGGTCGAGTGCATTCCTCATGTCGCACAGGGTTCATTTCTAACCGTTAATTTACGTCAATTAACGTTAATTAACGGTTCCTTATCCAAGCACTGTGGTTTCTCTTGTTCATATTTTTCCGTGTTCATCGGTGTCCATCCGTGGTTGAAAATTCCATTCTGTTTCTTCTACATCGATGAGGTGTCTCAAGACTGAAGCGCGGAGCGCGAAAGGAATTGAGACGACCGACTGGTTCTGATTTTGAGGTGATTAGTCATCAATGAACTCCCATTTTTCTCCTCTGTGAGTGAAAGTAAACCACGCCAGATATGATGAAACTAGAACTGGGAATATCAATCGCCAAAAAGTGAAGATGAAAATGTTTCCAGTATAGAGGTAGGCATCTGCATTCACACCCCAATTTGCTTGGGCATAATTGTTTTCTCCGGGGATTGGCATGATGTAGAACGATTCAGCTGCTTTGTAACCGAAGCATGCTATAATTTTATTTTTGAGGCTAATCAGCGATACCGAATCTCCGTAGCCGATATCGCTATCAAGTCTCTTTATCTTTTTCTCTTCGATTAAGTGCTCTGAGCTTTCGATACGTTCAATGTTACTGATTGAAATGATATACACAAAGACCATTGCTGAGCCGATTAGAGCAAAAATCATCGATAACACCATCAGCAATACTCTTTGGAGCCTTCGTTTACGTTTCATTTCATTTTCAGAACGGTGAGGACAGGCATGAGTGAGCGCAGCGAAATTCATTGACCTGATCCGTCTGGATCTGCCCTTCCGAGGGCTTGACGAGTTTGTTGATAGAGAATGGTTCCGTCATAGACCATCTCTCTGTGTATAAATTCTTTCTTCTCGGTATCAAAAATTAAATCTGTGCCGACAATCCGTCCCCAAGAGACTCGGATGAAGATCAACTTCTCATTGATCCAATGGGCCTGAGTCGGGAAGTTTGGGTAAGTGTCTTTCAGCGATATTGTAGCTAAGCCATCAGCTGATACTGAAATACGCTGTTCATTTGTCTTTTCGTTCAAGGGCTCTAGCTCGAACCAATAGGCTTCGTTCTTTGAGTATTCAGCAGCCTTCGATGGTGCTAGGTTCTTGATTTCGATGATTTTGATTTGATCGGTGAACTGATCTTCAAATGCGACGTGGAAATTTCGTGGTTTATTCCATTCCGAAGCATCAGGCACCGCAATCAGCGAGCAGCTTAGGATGAGGAGGGGAGCCAAGTAAAATTTCATTTTTTCAATTCTTTCGCAGATCGTGAAGCACTATCGCGACTGTAGCGCGGAGCGCGAAAGGAGTTGATAGGTGCGTCTGGATAGATCCGATCGTCTCAGATGTGACCTAAGTGTATTTTCGTGATCGATTCTCAACATACCACTTTGGTTCTTTTGATTCTGCAAATTCTCTCAGTTCGTTTAAATGCTTTTGAAGGTTTTTGTGCCTCTGGCCTGATGGGAAGTGGATGCAGAAATGCCCACCATTAACACTTTCAATTTCATACTTAGAGTTTTCATGTTCGATATGTCCGCCTCGACCTGAATGGATTACTTTCATTTTTATCTATCGTAAAGCGTGATCACCCAGCCAGTGAGATTGAATTTTCCTGAATGTTCCCGGCAAACCGGCGGCGTAAAATGGGTTGATCACCG
>PBYS01000094.1 GCA_002729725.1 Puniceicoccaceae bacterium | reverse complement strand
CAGAACCTGGAAAGGAGCCAAGCGCTTCGCCAGAATACGTTCCTATATCTCCACCGCTCAGAAACGCGGACACTCAGTTTATCAAGCTCTCCTCAAGCAGTCCTCGGCAAACCCTTGTTCGTCAGCTAAAACGTCGCGACCTCGCCAAGAGTCTCAAGCAAAGACCTGAGTAGTTACTTCCAATTTACATGCCAGCTTTGCGGGATCGGAAGTGTGATGTGATGTTGCTCGCCGATTTCTTTATCGAAAAGTTCGCCCAACGGCAGGGCGTAAAGCCGATGCGTATCTCGTCCGCTGCGATAGATTTGCTCGTCAGTTATCACTGGCCGGGCAATGTGCGTGAGATAGAAAACTGCATGGAACGTGCGGTGCTGCTAGCTAAGGGGCAGTCGATTAAAGCCCACCACTTGCCGCCCACCTTGCAAAAGAAGTCGGCGAAGGAAACCAGTGAAGTCTCTACATTAGAAGATGCGATGGTGGCCTTGGAGCGAGAGATGATCATCGATGCGCTCAAAGACACTGGCAGTAATATGGCCGAGGCGGCGCGTCGACTCGGTTTGACGGAGCGTAAGATGGGGCTGCGCGTGAAGAAATACGATATAGAATTGAGCCGTTATAAGTAGCTTCGAGCTTTCGAGCTATTGGCGGTTCGATTTGGGGTGCGGGGAAGACGGGGAATGTTGGACGTTCATTCGTTTGCTGTCCACTTGCTTTCTGCGGCTTGGAGTTCTTGGGAGAGTTGGTAAAAGCCGGCGCGTTCTGCGATGATCGCGGCCGTGCGGCCGGGGAGATTCTTAGTCGTTGGATTGGCTCCTGCAGCTAGTAGTCGTTGGCAGCGGTCTGCATTGCCTGCGCTCGCTGCGTTCATCAAGGGCGTGTAGTAGGGCTTTTTCTTTCTGAGTTCTTCTTGGGTGGCGTAATTGGGGTCCAGACCTTCTTCTAGAAAGTAGTCGACCATGGCTTCGCGTGACTTGTGAAATCCACTGTGCACATGTCCGAGTGGGCTGCGGCCACTTAAATCGCGGACGTTTAAATCGAGGCCGTATGTGCGCAATTTGCGGATCAAGGTCAGGTTGCGTTTATTGATAACATTGAAGAGGATGTGCTCACCATTCATATCGGTCGCGTTGGGGCTGGCTCCGGCATCGAGTAGTTTGTAGGCTTCACTATATTCCCGTCGATAGATGTGGTAGACGAGCTGTTCATCCAGCGATAAATGATCTGGTTCCCACTCAGGAACCCCGTGGTTTAGTAGGGTTTGAATGAGGCTTTTGCTGTTACGATATTTGGCAGCCATCATTGGTGTGAAGCCGGCGTTGTCTTTGAGTGTGGGGTCGCCATTATAATCGAGCGCGATTTGTAGCATGCTGGCTTTGCCATGGCGGACGACTTCGTGCAGCATGGTTTCGCCACGATTGTCGGCAATGTTCGGGTCGGCGCCATGTTCTAGCAGAAACACGGTATATTCGTCGGCCTTATTGTAATTATGGGCGCGTCGATTGATTACTTTGAGTAGAGGAGTGTTTCCATATGCGCCGCGGGCATTCACGTCGGCTCCGTTTTCGACCAAAAGGCGGATCGCTTCGTAATGACTGGAAATACAAGCCATCCACAAGGCAGAATTACCACCCGCTGTGCGAATCTCTAAGTCGGCGCCTCGGTCGCAGAGCAATTTCAACACGCGCAATTCACCACTGGTGGCGGCTTCCGCGACTGCAGTATACTTGTTGCGGCCTTGCACATTGATCGGCATGCCCGCGCGCAGGTAGAGTCGGACGACTTCTTCGCGACCTTCGCCAGCGGCTTGCACAAAGTCGATGGCATTGAAATCGTAGCCTTGTAGCCCAAGCACCTGTAAAATACTGATCAGCTCGTCTTCGTTTAGGTGAGCTTCCCCCTCAAGCTTACTAAGCTCCGAGAGTGGACGTGAAAATGTGGGCTGGGCGCTGATGAGCGCCTGTGACTGATCGGCTGTGGCTTGTTCTTGTACGCTCGCGATCAAGGGATTTTCGGGTGCCAGTGGATCGCCCAGTAGGGATGCCAAGTGTGTAATACTGGCCTCGTTTTGTGGACTCGGGGCAGTCAGTTCTATCAGCGATAGAGCGCTCACTGCGACGGCGCCCTCTAGGCGGCGTAGCACGATATGCTTGGCATTGGGGTATTCCGAGAGTGGAATGACTAAGGAAGTGAGCGATGCCTCGTCTACGGTGGTTCTTGCGGCCAGTAGATCGACCGCGAGTGTACGTTCGTTGGCATCATAAAGTTGTACTGCGATGTTGGCAGTGCCTTGACTGAAAAAGCTGAGAGCGAGGTCGTGTGTGAGTTGGCTGCGATCGAGTGAAAGATAGAGTCGCCCAATTCCAAAGGGCTTGCTGGCATCTAGTTGCCAGCCAAATTCTGGATCAAACTCTCCGCTGGATTCGGTGATCTCCTCGAGCCAGTCGGGGAAATTGCCTGGTTCTCCATCGAGCTTTCTTAGGTCGAGCTCGAAGTAAGTAGGACTTTGTGCAGAGGCAAACAGCGCGCTTAGGCAGAGTAGGAAGATAATTGGGGCATGATATCGCATGCGTTAGTTCATAACGGTCTGTTGTTTTTTATCAAGAGTGAACTGTCACTGATTGACTGACCGTTTAGAGGGCTTGTGAGAGCATATGCTTGAGTCGTATTTTAATAGATACGCGCCGCATTGGTCTTGAAGACGATGTAGACTTGCATTTTGGGTGCGAGTTCGAGCTCTTGCACGGCGATGGCCGTTAGTTCTGCGGCGAGTTCAGTCTGGGCGGCGTCGTGTAATTTGACGATCACTAAGCAGGCGGAGGGGAGGCGTTTTATGCGCTCGATGCGGCAGGCTATGATGTTGCGCGCGGAGATGTCGACAGGGGGCGTTCGTGCGATCAGTAAGTCGCTGGCGGCGATTCCAATTCTGATTGGGTGTTTTGTGTCTTTCTTCTTGCTGTCTGGAATTGGAGGCAGAGCAATCGTTTGAGATGTAGACTTCGCTTCGATCAAATATGCGATGGTTTGTTCTGAACTTTGCTCCATTAGGTCCAGCTCTAATATGTTTTCGAAGGCCGTCGCGATGCCGGGGTAGATGTTGGCTTGGGTGAAGACTTCCATCGGACTGCCTTGTGAAACAGCTTGGCCGCGCTCTAGCACGACGACTTCTTTGCAGAGCAGTTGTAGTTCGATCGGGTTGTGAGATACGATGAGGATGGGGAGGCTCAGCTCTTCACGCACACGCACTAAAAAGGGGAGGATTCTTTGTTTGAGCGAAGCATCGAGTGAGGCCATGGGCTCATCCAGCAGTAAGAGCTCGGGCATGGCGCAGAGTGCTCGGCCAAGGGCGACGCGTTGACGCTCGCCTCCGGACAGTTGCTGAATACGACGTTTTAATAAAGGCTTGAGCTCCAATATTTCGACTGCTTCCTGAAAGCGCGTCGCTCGCGCCTCAGCCTTGATATGTTTTTGTGGTCGTCCAGCGAGTAGGTTGCGTTCTACGTTCCAGTGTGGAAACAGGCAGTGGTTTTGAGGCACGTAGCCTACGCCGCGCTCAGCCGGATCCAAGTCGATCGAGTTTGTTGTATCCAGCAGCACATGTGAGCCGCAGCGAAGGTAGCCGGAGGCCTTGCGTAGGCCTGCGATGGCTTTTAAACAGCTGCTTTTTCCGCAGCCCGACGGGCCAAAGAGGCCGAGCACTGGGCTATTGGATTGGAGTGCGAGCTGCAGATCAAACTCGCCCAGATTCAGCTGAAGATCGAATTCGTAAAACGCTTTCATAGTAGGCCTTTCTGGTGCCTAGATTTGGGGCGTAGGCAGATCTCAGTGAGAAAAATCGCTGCGAATCCGACCGTCAGAGCAATGGCGACCAGTAGTAATGCCCGTTCATCTTCGCCCGATTGTTGTGCGCTGTAGATCGCGGAGGCCAGAGTTTGAGTTTTGCCCGGAATATTGCCTGCAATCATCATGGTGGCGCCGAATTCACCTAAGGAACGAGTGAAGCCCAATAAGATGGCGGCCAGCAGGCCTTTCCAAGCCAAAGGGAGCGTGACTTTGAGGAAACTTCTCAATCGGCTGTAACCGAGGGTGCGTGCCATCTGCTCTAATTCCGGGTCGACTTCTTCGAAACTGACACGAGCGGTTCGTATTAATAGTGGGGCAGCCATCACACTGCAGGCAAGCACCACCGCCTTCCAAGTGTAGAGAATGTTTAGGTCGATGTATAAGTTATCTCGGCCCAAGAGGCCGTGGTCCGCTAGTAATTGAAGTAGCAAGAAACCGACTGCCGTGGGAGGCAGCACCATGGGCAAACTGAGTAGAGTTGATAGAATGCGATGGCCGAAGAATTGATGGCGTGCTAGTAGATAAGCGATTGGGAGGCCGGGTATAGCCACCAGGACTGTGGCTGTACTCGCCCAAAGCACAGTCGACAGGATGATTTCTATGGTGGTTGACATGTGCTTAGTCGAGGCGTGTGAGCGAACGGTTTATCGGAGTAAAGCCGTATTTCTCGACTACCTGCTGGTTTTGCTTCGATTGAAGATAGTTTAGAAATGCAGTCGCTGTTGCCGCATGAGGACTGTTGTTAATGACTGCTCCGTAATAGTGGATAGGAGCGGTGGCCTCTGTTGGGATTGTATGCAGCAGTTGCAACTTGTTCACTTGCGTGAGGTAGTCAGTGAGATAGACGATTCCAATCATGTCACGGTTTGCTTGCACGCGCGCAAGGGCAGCATGCGCATCCGTGGCTGGTATCACTCGTTCTTTGACTGCTTCCCATGCGTTGCTTTCTCCGAAACTTAGACTTTGCAACCAAGCGCGCGCATATTGACCGGCTGGGACGTAATCGGGATCGCCTATAGAGATACGAGTTGTTGCCATTGTTGTTGCGTGGCAGATGTCTAGCGGTTCCAACGTTTGGATTGGAGAGTCTGTGTGGCTGACCAATACCAGTTGATTGGCAAATAGAGCCTGCGCGCTTGTCCGATCCACCGCCTTTGCTTCCAGAGCTCGTTTCATCCATTGTTGATTGGCGCTGAGGTAGATCTCGCCGCGCGGAGCGGCGATTAATTGACGTGCTAGAGCTCCTGAGCTGGCAAAGTTGTAATTAATACTGAGATCATGCTTTGCGCTGAAATGATCCCCTAATTCGCGAACCATTGCACTTAGGCTGACGGCTACATGAATGGTTATTTCTTTCTGCTTGCTGGTGCCCTCTGAAGGCTCATTGGAGCAGGCACAGACCGAGAGTAATAGAAGCAGTAAAGGGATTACTTTTATAGGTGCACACATGAGAATGAGGTGGAGCAATATGTGTGCCCGCGGTGCTTGCTGTCCATCTTCATTATCAATAGTTCTAGCAAGAATAAGCCAGTCAATTGCGCTTTGATCAATTATTAATACGACAGCATCATTGTCTAATTATAGTCTGCAAAGTGCGTCCACTTGCTTTCGTTTGGGTAGTGCGTTGCGTGCACCTGTTTTCAGGCAGGTCAAAGCTGCGGTGGCGCAGGCGCGTCTGAGATTTTCGTGTAACGGCATGCCTTGTGCGAGTCCTAGAGCGAAGGCGCCGTGAAAGGCATCGCCTGCTCCGGTTGTGTCGACGGCTTCGATGTCGAAGGCCGGCATGTGGTGCTGGCCCGACTCATCTTGCCAATAAACACCCTCAGCGCCCCAAGTCACTGCGGTGAACGGCGCTGCACCGTCCAGTGAGGCCAGTGCCGAGCGTGGCGCGTCTTCTCCGCTAAACTGACGGGCAAATTTCTCTGAAGTAATCAAGTAGTCGACTTTGTTATAGAGCAGTTGGGTGCCGTCGTTGATTGAGCCGGCATCTAGCACACTGGGTATGCCCAGACTCCGTGCCTCGTCTACCAGCTTTAATGAGAGGAGTGGTTGGTGACCATCCACTAATAAGACACGGGCGGGGCTGCTGTGCAGGCTTATGCTGTCATCGGGGGCGAGTGCACTGGGTGCACGATAATCTACAATCGAGCGTTGGCCATCGGGCTTAATGGTGACAGCAGCCACAGGGGTAGGGGCGGCGGCGCGATGGACGCCGCTGCTTTGGACGCCTGCTTCGATCAGCTCGCGCAGGTGGGATTCACCAAAGGCGTCGGTGCCTATATAGCCGGCAAAAGCGGCATTGCCTCCCAGGCGTGAGATCGCTACGGCCGCGTTGGAGGCGGGGCCGCCACCGCAGCTATGCATCGACACAGCACGCACTTTTTCGTCTGTTCCGGGGTGGTGAGGCGCTGTGAAGTTAATGTCGACACAGGCGTAGCCCACGCAAAGCACATCAATGATGGGGGAGTTCGTTGTCATCGCGAAAACTGTATAAAGAGCGCATACGCATAGACGGCGAGTAGGCCGGCCGCCACTAATTTGGGTAATTCCTTGAGCAGTTGTAGGCAGAGCAGGTGCACCAGTGCGAGCGCGGATAAGAATAGCAGGCCGTCTAGTAAAAATGTCGGCAATGCCAGAGGTTTGAAGATCGCACACAGAGCGAGGCAAAGCGGCATGCAAATATGAGCGTCGCTCAGTTGCGAGTGGTAGACCGCGTCCGCACGTTGTTGGCGCGCGTAGTGCCAGGCGAGCATTGCATTGGGCAATAGCATGAGTGCTCCCGTGAGCAGGCCTAGCTGCTGGATGCCGAAGAAGCCTTTTTCTTGTGCCATGAGCGTCGTGACGATACCATCGACGGCGAGTAGGCTGATAAAGCCACCCACCAAAATGAGTAGGCCATCGAGCACGCTCATAGGGATACTTACAGTGCTTGCAGCAGATGTTCGTTTGAGCGCTTGAAAGATTTGTAGGCATTGCCACAGGGCAAATAGACCTAGTAGAGCGAAGCCTTCGTTACGATCGATCTCGCCATCTTGCCCCAGCTGCCAAGTGGCCAGGCTTAAGAGTATGAACGTGACACAATTCAGTATGAACGGGCCGCGGATTGTGGGGGATGCTGGCGACGATTTTTTGCTCTGTGAGTCCGGAATGAGTTTAAGCCCCCAGATGAGCGCGGGTAAGGCCAGCATGAGGCTGAGACTCGTGAGATTATTTGTCCATAGGTTGAGGGGGATCGCTTCGGTGGGGCCGTCGATTCGGAGCAGCAGCCAGACTAAGCATAGGTTTC
The DNA here is from genome assembly GCA_002729725.1 of Puniceicoccaceae bacterium. Lineage (GTDB taxonomy): Bacteria > Verrucomicrobiota > Verrucomicrobiia > Opitutales > Coraliomargaritaceae > Thalassobacterium > Thalassobacterium maritimum. Next base: position 67,944 of record PBYS01000094.1, on the reverse strand, counting down.
CCCATCCCGTGGCATAGGGCAGTAAACCGGCACTCAGGACGGCACTGCTGCGGCCGCGTTGCGCCATCGCATGCAGACGCCACAGAATGAGCCCTGAGCTAAGAGTATAGAGCGCAAGCAAAGCCCAAGGAGTCCAGTCTCCCGCGAATTCAGCGATCTTTGTGTGTAAATATTCCAAGCCGCCAAGCTGAGTCGTGGATACGTGAATCGTAAATAATTATTCATTTCCAGAGGCTTCATCAATGAAGCCCCTAGGTCTTAGCCTGCACAGCAAGACTTTGTGGTCTGCTGGCGGCTTTTCCAATACGAGAAAACCAGCAAGCCGATCAGCAATATACCGGTGGCATGTTGCCAGAGGCTGGGGTGCATGCTGCCGTGCGCGTGCATGGCGCTGGCATCGGCATCTTGCTTGAGGGCAGAGTTTAATAACCAGCCAGCCAGCCAAGAGATCAGCAAGAGGCAGAGTAGGTAGATCGCGGTGGCGCGCCGGCCGAGCATCTTCCATACGGTGACGATGGTGGCGGTATTGGTTGCAGGGCCTGCAATCAGAAATACCAAGGCTGCGCCGGGCGAAAGCCCCGCTGCCATGAGTGCATAGGCCATCGGGATGGAGGCGGTCGCACATACGTAGAGTGGTAGGCTGATCGCTGTCGCGAGTAAAAAGGCCAGCGGGCCAGTGCTAAAGGAGCCACTCAATAGGTCGGTCGGCAGCAGGGTCGTGATCAAGCCAGCCAGCACTAGACCGATGATCAAGGATGTGGCTAAGTCGGAGGGCAAGGTGACGAAGCCGTAGCGGAGTGCATCTATCGGCTTTCGCTTGGGCTCGGGGCGACTGGAGCAACATGTGCCTAGTTTGGCAGTGGTGTCAGTTTGGTCTTCGGGGGCGGTACTGATTAAGGGGCCGGTGGGCAGTCCCATGGTCGGGGTGTGCGTGGGGGGCGCCAGTGAGAGGGCGGCAAAATTTGCACTGTTCGGCACCACCACAGGCTTTATTGAGGCGGCGGGGGTGCTGGGCGTATCTTTACAAAAGAGCTCAATGATGTAGCCCGTTAAGATTCCTGTCACAAAGGCGACAGCGATGCGCACCATGGTGAAGAGGCCACCGAGCAGGGCGTAAGTCGCCAGAATGCTGTCGATGCCCGTTTGCGGGGTGGAACTGAGGAAAGAGGCGGTGGCACCGCGAGTCGCTCCACTTTTGCGCAAGGAAGCGGCGACTGGAATGACTGCGCAAGAGCACAGGGGCATGGGCACTCCCAGTACACTAGCTTTGATGACGCCGCCTAAGCCAGGTTTACCCAGCCAATGTTGCACGAAGTCCTTGCGTATCAAGATATGCAGCAGTCCGGCAAAGGCGAAACCAAACAATAGATAGGGGGCCATTTCGGCCACCATGTCCCAAGTATTCCGGGCGAAGCTTGTGATAAAGTTATTCATCCTTTATTCAGAGGTCAGAGGTCAGAGGTCAGAGGTCAGAGGTCAGAGGTCAGAGGTCAGAGGTCAGGCAACAGAAGCTAGTGAGCGCTCATCTGTATCCTTGCTTGGATTCACGTTTGAGTTTCCTTGCTGGTCGTCCGCGTCAGATCCAGCCACACTATATCTGGCTGAGCAGTTCTTTGATCACATCCTGTGAAGAGTAGCTGGTCGTTTCCCAATTTACAAAACGGCTGAGCTTGGTGACATCATCACCACTGGTCACCATGGCTGGCTCCTCGCCGCCATCTTTATATTTTTGTGGCATGCCGATGGCTGCCATCAAGCCATTGCATAGGCACTTGCGACCGACCGTATCTTCTTCTTTACCGCCCTTTTTAATATAGTCTTTGACCGGTTCGGAGGGGCAGCGATAGCCGATGGTGGCGTCGGCTTTTTTGTAAGGATGACGCAGGTAGCATAGGTCGCAAATACGCTTGCGCGATTCATAGACCTCGGGCTCGAAGAGGGTGCCCTCCAGGTTGACGACTTTAAATGGGAAGCCAGTCGGGGAGCCGCGGGAGTCCGTGAAGATCTTGGCCTCGCCAGTCTTTACCTTTTCGAGCACGCGTTTTTTGATGGATGCATCAAAGCCAGACTCATCACAATAGGCGAAGGCCGTGCCGACTTGGATACCGGCGGCACCGGCGGCTATGGCATCTTTGAGCCCCGTTTCGGAGGAGCCGCCGCCTGCGAGCCAAAAGGGGATGCCCATCTTGCTGAGCTGAGCCAGGTTGGCTTCATCCTTGGGGCCATAGATCGGTTCGTCATTTTCGTCCAATTTCATGCCGCCACGTGGCGGCGCATTGTGGCCGCCGGCGATGTGGCGCTCGACGATGAAGCCGTTGACTTTCCCCGTCGATTTTTTAGCTAAAGTGAGGGCTAATACATTAGAGGAAATAATGGGAAAGAAATCGGGCCGCTTGAGTTTAGGGAGCTCAATGTCAGGGAGGTGTGAGCGTATCCACTCCAGTGGGTCGAAGCGGCTGAAGTATGCATCGTCTTTATCGGCGTCTTCTACGTTGATACGCATCTCCACTGGCTTCCACTCTGCTAACGAGTCCAAAATACCAGGAATCGTGCGAGGAATGCCGGCCCCCATCAGGACGTTGTCTACGCCCGCGAGCATGGCGCCAAACATGGAGGTTAAATTGGGCAGTTGAATCTTTTCCAAATAATTCACGCCGACATGGCCATCGTGCCCTTCTTTGGCTAGGAAGACTTCTACGAAGTTAGCTGCGATCGCGAGATCCATCGCATGGCTGGTGGGATCGATGCGGAAGCCAGGGATCAGGCGGAGCGGCTTTTCCGTTTGCTCTGCCTGTGACTTGTAGTAGCGGCCTAAGATGCGTTCTGCCACGGCGGGCACTGGGAAGGCGGCCAAGCCGCGGCGCATGTGGCCGCCGATGTCGCCGAGTTGTAGGCGTCGCACCATGACTGTGTCTAGGGCGGTGCCGGAGATCACGCCAAGTTGTCCAGCCGAAGCCACCGAATTAGCGAGTTTCCAGTCAGAAACACCCGCACCCATACCGCCTTGAATTATTTTTGGAAGAAACATAATTTATCTTAAATATTAGACCTTAGTAGACTCTGCTGACTATAAGTTCCAAACTCAATCAAGCAAGCGGCCTCTCGAATATTATTCCTATACGGAGGAGTGGACTGTGCACTTGATGGGCTGGAGCAGTTACTGTTATTTTTCGTCCTCGGTGCTGATGCCGAAGACATCGCTTACGGCGTCGTCGGATAAGCTGCGGCGGCGAGAACGGCGGCTGCTGCGCGCGATGCCTGACCGCGCGCAGTCCAAGTGGATCAGCTCGCTCTGATCGACGCCCCGGAGTTTGAAGAGTAGCTCTGGGCAGTCGTCGAGTCGTGCGCCCACGCCGTAGAGCACGGCGGCCATGTGTTTGCACATGTCGGCCCAGTCGGGGCAGTTGCAGTTGAAATGAATCTGCTCCGGCTGTGGGAAGAGCCCGCTGTGGGGATGGGTCACTACGCGCATGATCTCGTCGGATAGCTTGCCTTGTAGTAATTCGATCAGGCTGGCGATCTTACCTTGGCAGGCCTGCTTGACCGCGGTCCATTGTTCGGGGGACAGGGGCTCGATCTCGATGCTGAGTTCGTAGAGCTCGGAGCCGTGCACCATGGCTTCGATCCTGCCCGGCTCGATGGAGAGATGCAGGATGGCGCCGTTGCGCACGTAGCTGCGGCCGCGTGGCAGACGACTGTCGTAGTCGCTAAAGGACTCCAAATGGCGGCACCAGCTGCGCCCCCAGAAGCTGCTGGCGATTTTTGTGCGACTCTTGAGCTCGCCCAGCGGCTTGAGCTTGTAGCCTTGTAGTTTGAGCGATTCCGCTTTCTGCGCCGCGAGTTGCTTACGCTGGGCGACCGTGACATAACGGGGGTATTCGTCGTCCCAACTCATGATTGTGTGGATTGGTTTAGATCGAGGCGTACGAAGTTCAGTAGTTCGTCGTTATTCATATCAGTGAATGCTTTTTCTGTACTGCCGCTGGTCAAGATCTGATTGGCCGTGTTTTGTTTTCCAGAGATCAGTTTGTCGATTCTTTCTTCGAGGGTGCCTGTGGTGATAAACTTATGCACTAAGACATTGCGTCGTTGGCCAATGCGGTAGGCGCGGTCGGTGGCCTGGTTTTCAATGGCGGGGTTCCACCAGCGGTCGAAGTGAATGACATGTGAGGCAGCTGTCAGATTGAGCCCCGTGCCGCCGGCCTTGAGAGAGAGTATGAAAAAGGGCGGGCCGTCTTCGCGTTGAAAGCGCTCGACCATGCTTTGACGCTCTGTAATCGGGGTGCCGCCATGCAGAATGAGGCCGTTGCGGCCGAATACCTCGGCCAAGCAGGCTTCGAGTGGATCGGTGATTTCTTTGAACTGTGTGAATATGAGAACTTTTTCGCCGCGCGATTCAATCTCACTGCAAAGCTCGGCGAGTCGGGTGAATTTTGCGCTATCTTTGGGCGTGTAATCGCCGGTCTTGGTGAGTTGGTCGGGGTGGTTGCATATCTGCTTGAAGCGCATTAGGTAAGCGAGCACTAGGCCCTTGCGCTGGATGCCCGCGGTGCTTTTGAGTTCCGTCTCTAAAGTTTTGGCTGTCTGCTGGTAGAGTTTGGCCTGCTTTGTGGAGAGGCCGCAGAAGACCTTCATCTCGGTCTTATCGGGCAGGTCGTTAATGATACTTTTGTCAGTTTTGAGCCGGCGCAGAATATACGGAGCCACCAGCCGGCGTAGCGGGGCGTAGTTCTCGCCGTCGCCGGATGCTAGGGATTTGGCGAACCGTTTAAATTGGTTGGCGTTGCCGAGCAGGCCGGGATTGAGGAAGTCGAAGAGTGACCAGAGGTCGCCGAGGTGGTTCTCGATCGGCGTGCCAGTGAGGGCGAAGCGCGCGTGGGCCTGCAGTTGGCGCACGGCTTTGCTCTGACGTGTGCTGTGGTTTTTAATTGCCTGCGCTTCGTCCAATACCACCCAGTGCCATGCGACTTTGCTGAGCCAATCGAGGCGCGAGAGCATGCCGTAGGTGGTGATGATCAAATCGTATGCGCCGTCGGCGAGTCCTTCGGCGGAGTGTCGCATCGTGTCGCTGGCTGCGGAAGAGCGGTGGGCGACGCCGATTCGCAACGAGGGTGCAAATTTCTGTGCTTCGCGTTGCCAGTTCCCTATCAGAGAGGCGGGAACCACCAGTAGGCTCGGGGGCGTGTCGGGCAGCTCGGCTTGTTTGTGTAGCAGGGCGGCCAGCACTTGAATGGTCTTTCCCAGTCCCATGTCGTCGGCCAAGCAGGCACCCAGACCTGTCTGCGCACAGAACCAGAGCCAGTTGAGCCCTTTTTCCTGATAGGGGCGTAAGGTGGCCTGCAAAGTTTCAGGTGGTGCCGTTCGCTCCGGATTGCGCAACTGATCAAGTGTTTCCTGGAGCCAGTCGCCTGCCTGGGCGAAGGCCCATTCTTGGCTGCCTTCGCTGTCCGCTTCCGGACTCAGGTCGGCGGGCGCGCCTGCCAATAGGCGCATGCCCTCGATTAAGGAGAGGCCACCTTGTGCTGCGACTGCCTGCCAGTGCTCGAGGGCTTGCTGCAGTTTGGCGCGGTCGACTTCGATCCACTGCCCACTCAGTAGCACCAGACCATCTTCGCCGGCGAGCAGCTGTTCTATTTCCGCTGCCGAGAGTGGCACGCCATCAATGACGACCTCCAATTTGAAATCCAACAGCGCGTCTTTGCCGACGGAGCTGTGCTTTTTTTGTCCCAGCGTCGCGCTCACTTGAGGCCGCTTGCCGCGCTTTTTCCACCAGTTCGGTAGGCGCACCAGCAGGCCTGCATCTTCGTAGATCGGCGCATTTTTCAGAAAGCGGAAGGCCTCTTCCGGTAACCAGACCAGCGGGTGGAAAATGTCGCCCGTCTCGATTAATTCGTTGAGGAAGTCGCACTGCTGCGCGGCCGCATGTAGCGGTGAGAGCAGCTTTAACAGAGCGCCCTTATCTTGCGCGCCTGCGTATTCTTGCAGCGCTTTGCCGAGCGGGAGCTGTTGCACTTGTCCCGAAGTTGTGAGCCCCGAGGCGTAGGAGGCCATAAATGCGAAAGGATACTCGGGGTCGCTCTTGTTCTCGGCTAGGTGTAGGGTGACCCGCCCGACGCGTGCCCAGCGCGGCGCATGCTCGGCTAGAAAAGGAGCCAGCCCATCGCGGGCGATTTGCGCTGCGGCCCATTCGTTCAGCCGTTGCCAGATCGCCAATAGACAGTCACTCGAGAGGTATTCCGCCCCCCGCATGGGCGGCGCGGTGAGTATGCGCTCGGTCAGTGTGCTTGGATCCGGGGCGGAAATATTGATCGTAGTGCTCGTTGTCTCTGGTAGGTGACAAAGTGCGCGGATAAAAGATTCAGTGAAGGCTTTCCAAAAATGGACCGAGGCATCTAGGTCGCTGGGGAGTTTATGTCCCGCAATCTGAAACAGCCCGGCCGACTCGGAGCCGTTAAAGGCTTCGAGTGAGGCCGCCACGGGGCGTTGCGCGATGACGACTCCGTGCGGTGTGAGTTCTAGTTGGCTATGCATCTGGCTGCGGGGAATGCTTAGTTCTGGGTGAAATTAATGTCAAAGCAAAGTCTGAACTGAGGCTGAAGGCTGATTAAATGGCGGTCTGGGTGCTTCTGGTAGGCGGTAGTGCTTGCCGAATGAATTAAAATGGCTATCGTCTTATGGATGCTAGTAGTCATGCTTATTAAGGGTTGTTTCCGCCTCGGTGGAGTGGGTTGTTTCCTTTTGCTATTCACCTCATTCGCTTTGACGGCGCAGGAGCGTGCGGCACCGCCGCCTGTCTTTTACCAGCCGGAGGTGCCCCTTGTTACAGGGGCACCGGTTGACTTGCGAGAGAACGAGTTAGATTTCTCTGCGAGGAGTCAGGTGCGAAGCAGTGAGCAGCCATTGGATGCACCATCGGCTGCACTCTTCGGCGCGGGCGTTAGTAATTGGGCGGAAGGTGCTGAGAATGGGTTGACGGATGTTTCTGATTTTAGTGATGCAGATTATGACTTGATCCAGTCGGAGCGTGTCGCGAAAGGGAGCTACGCCTTCCATCTGGCAAATCCGTCTTTTAATGACAATTGGTTTGAATTGGATGTGGATATCGACGTGCTGGCGGATACCCAGTTATTTTTTCAATCTCGCTTGCAGTATGCGACCTCTTACCAAATTGCCAAAGTGCAGGTTTCGCATGACGGTGGCAGCACTTGGCCCGATACGATTTATTCTCAAGCGGGGAGTGGTGATAGTGGGGAGGGTGTCTATGTCTTACGGTCGGTGAATCTGGGTGCAAGCTATGAGAATCAACAGATTCGGATTCGCTTCTATTATGATTTTTTAAGTAGCTCTGCATGGACAAATACCGAAGTTTATTATGGCTGGTTGATCGATGACATTCAGATCGGTGGTGAATTACAAAAAACCGAGTGGGTGATTGGGGACCCCACGCCTGATGAGGTGCTGTATTTGGAATTCCTCAATCGCTCACGTGCGGATGCGATGGCTGAAGCCGCGCGTCTTGCGGCCTTGACTGATCCGGATGTGACGAATGCGTACACTTACTTTAGTGTCAATCCATCCGACATTATCAGTCAGTTTCAGACCTCGATTAACAACGGCTATTTTGCGGCCAGTGCGCAACCTTTAGCCTTTAACGCCCTTCTGATGGAGACGGCGACTAAGCACAGTCAAGATATGTATCTAAACCAATTTCAAGGGCATGATAGTTCGAGTAATCCGATTGCGCCCTTTCTGGCGGGTGATAGCTTGGGCACGCGTTTGAATCGAGTCGGCTACTCGGGCGGTGCGGGCGAGAATGTGTATTCCTATGCGGATTCAGTGGAGCACGGGCATGCGAGCTTTGACGTGGACTGGGGAAATACCGTCGACACCGGGGCAGCTAATTATAACGCAGACTTCGTGGGGCAGGGGATGCAGAATCCTGCGGGGCACCGTATGAATATACACAACGCGTCATTTAACGAAGCGGGCATCGGTGTGGTCAATGGTAGCAATGGCTCTGTCGGAGCACAGCTGGTCACTCAAGATTTGGGAATTGCGAATGGTGTGACTTATATCACTGGGCTTGTCTACAATGATACGAATGAGGATGGCTTTTACACGGTGACGAATCACATTGAGCATGAAGGTTACGGGGGCGTGCGCATTGATGTCGAAGGTAGTGCTCTCTATACCCTGAGCACTAGCTCAGGCGCCTATGCCATTCCGGTGTCCGAAGATGGCAGCTACACAGTGACGTTTTCTGGCGATGGGCTGGAGACTTTTACGACATCGATTGTGATCGCAGGTGGTTTGAATACGAAGTTTGACTATCAACCAGTCGCTCTATCTGGCTATGCCTTGTGGGCTTATGAGAACGAATTAGTTGGTGCAGCCAATGATGATGACGATCACGATGGCATTGTGAATCTAATCGAGTATGCGGTGGCCGGCATGTCCGCAAGCAGCATTGATCACGAAAACTTCCCCAGTTTGGAGGCGAATCCGGATGGTTCTCGTGTCTTCAGCGTGAGCAAGCGCAGTGGAGCAACGGATGTGAGTTATCTGATTCAGGCGACCACAGACTTGAATGAAGATTGGAAATCTCCGAGCGAAGTCAGCGGAGCCAGTATCACAACAGACGATGCGAGTGAATTGACGCTTCGTTTGGAAGCTTCCGTGGCACAGATCTTCTTGCGTCTACAAATCACGCAAACTCCATAATTGGCAAAGCCTACATCCCTTTAAACAGTTCGTCCCAAATTTTATCCGCATCGCTGATCGAAGCCGGCAGCTGTTTCTCCTGTTCAACTTTATATAAATAGGCGGCGAAGGCTTGATCCTCTTGGCTGAGCATGGTGACTGGCACTTCGACGATGCGGTTATCTGATTTTCTACGCACTTTGAGGTGTTTTTCGGTGGCGGTGAGTAGTTCACAGATCAGCGAGCGTGCGATGGAGTCCGTCAGGGTAATCTCGGCTTGTAGTGCGCGGGCCGCAAATCGTTCAGGTTCGGTGGGCTTTGGGGGGATCACCTCGGGGGCTGTTGGTTGTCTTGTCTCCGGAATGGGGGCGGGGATGGGCGCTGGCTCGCTTACTGGCACAGCTTCGGCTTGCTCAGTGGCTGGAGCTGTCGGGATGGGCTTGTGTTTTTTGCCGATCGTATAGCCAGCGACAAAGCAGAGAGCAGCAGTTAGAATTAGGGTATAGAAAGGGCGCATGAGGTGCAGTAATGCCGAATCGTCACTCGATGTAAATCCAAACTTAGACTTAGGATGGGGAGCGGGACATGTTTTTAACGCTTCATTATTGCGGTTCAGATTTCGGATGCTTATTATCGGGGATCTATGAAATGCCCTTGTGAGAGTGGATTGGATGGAGTCGTAGACGACCAAGCGCTGTGAGTCAGTGGTGGGTCTATATGATTCGCTGTGCGGATGGTACTTTCTACACCGGAATTTCCACCGATGTGGCACGGCGTTTTGAAGAGCATGCGAGCGGCAGTCCCAAGTCGGCGAAATACGTGCGTGGGCGCGCGCCGCTGGAATTGATCTACAGCAAAGAGGTGGGCACGCAGTCGGAAGCCACCATTGAGGAACGACGTATTAAGCGTCTGGCAAAATCCCAAAAAGTGAAGTTGCTTGAAGTCAAATTATCTGGGCTGTAGCGACGCTATGCCAATAGCGTCTGCGGTGAGCTCGAAATCGGCAAAATAGATGAATGACTTGCCAGCTTAGGAGGAGGCTTCCAAGTTTCGGGCATAATGCTTCGAATCTTACTTCAAATTTTCCACTGGTTGCTGACTTGGCTTTATTTTGTGCTGATCATCTGTTTTACAGGGGCCATGCTCGGGGTGCTCTCGCATCTGTTGTTTGGGCTTTGTTGCATGGATGGCCCTGACTTCGGGTTTTTGGCGGCCTTTGGTTTTACGAATGGGCTGACCTACGGAGGCGTCTGGGCTGGTGGCTTGGCGATTGTGCTCTGCGTGATGCGGGCGCGTAAGGAGTACTTGCAGCGGCACGGGGAATCAGAACAGTAGAGGCTTTATGAAAACTTCAGATCGTATTATCGTCTATGGCGTCGGCTTCTTTATCGGTATGTTAATTGTTTCTATGCTGTTGGCACGCCGCTCACAGAAAGAGGAAGCAACTGTGGACCCATGGGTGGCGCATAATGCCGAGATGGTGGCGGCTGGAGCGGAGCCTTTACCGAGTGGTATGCCTGCGGCTATTTATCAGGGGCAGATTATCGATTTCGGCTATTTGCCCAATATGGAGCAGCCTGAACAGCGTGTGTGGCTACTGAACTTCGAGGAGAGCTACCCTTATGTGCGTGCGGTTGAGTCGTTGGATAGCGGTGAATTTAGTTTTATGGCGGCCGATCAGATCTCGATTTACTTGGCGGAAGGTGTCGATGTGACTGAACTCAAGCCAATGTTGGATAAGTTGGGTTTGCGTCTACGCATGTTTAATCGCAAAGAGAGCATCGCGGTGGTGGGGGTGCTCAATACTCAAATCGACGCAGTGCCCGCGACGATCGCAGCCGTGCAGCCGTGGAGCGATATGTTTGTGGCGGCCAAGGCCGACGACTTACATTTCAAGGGCACTCCGTAATGATGAGGGAGCTTTGACGGTAAAGCGTAGCTATGATATTTAGGGGCCAAATACCGCGGCGCTGAGCGGGGGCAGGCGGCGAGTGCTGGCTTTGGGATCGGTGCTGTGGATGACTTTTAAGCCGTCGAGGTAATCGCCGTCGAGGGTGACATCGCCTTTGCCGCGATTGAGGACGATCACTAAGCGTTGGTCGCCGAGTGTGCGTTCGAAGGCGAAGAGCTGGCTACCGTCGCGGGTTTCGAGGACTTTGAAATCACCTCTGCGCAGGGCGGGCTGGGCGTGACGTAATTGGAACGCGCTTTGATAGCTGTTGTGGATTTCTGGGTCGAAGCGGTGCCACCAGGTGGGCATGCGGTCTTCGGGGTCGTCCGCGCCCCACATGCCGACTTCGCTGCCGTAGTAGATCATGGGTGCGCCGACATAGGTGGCTTGAAAGAGAGTGAGCATTTTCCAGATGCGGCGTCCGTCGGCGTCGGGGGGGCCGTTGTTGTAGCCCTGGGTGCGGGCGTGCACGCGTTCGCCGTCGTCGTAGTCGAACCAGTCGGCGTTCTTGTATTGGGGGAAACTATCGCGGTTGGCGATGGCGGAGGCCACGCGCTGGGTGTCGTGTGAATCGACGAGGTTTTGCAAAATATAGGCGCTGTCGCCGTGGCTGTTGCGCTCTTGGTTGAGTCGTGCGGCGAATTCGCTGGCGGTGATTTTGCCGTCGATCAGCCAGCCTTTGACGGGGATGGCGAAGCCACGGTAGTTCATGGCGGAGGCGAAGTGGGTGTCTTTGAGGTAGTTCGCCGCGCTGCCCCAGATTTCGGCGGAGGTGAAGACCTCGGGGTTGATCTCGCGGATGTAGGCGTGCCATTCCTTCCAAAATCCGGCTGGCACTTCTTCAGCCACGTCGAGGCGCCAGCCGGCGATGCCGTCGCTGGGATCGCCGTCGTTGTTGGGGTCCATCCAGCGCTTCGTTGCATTGAAAATGTAGCGCTTGGGCCCTGGGGCGAGGTTGTTGCCGCTGGGATCGTTGGCAAATTCGGGTAGGCTCTTGAAACCATACCAGCCGTGGTAGTCGAACTCGTTGCGCGCGGTGCGGGGATCGTCGAACTCTTTGATGTGATACCAGCGCGCGTAACGGGACTTTTGAAAGGTAGTGCGAATGTCGGCGAAGGCGAAGAAGTCGCGCCCGGTATGGTTCCATACGCCGTCGATAATGACGCGTATGCCGCGCGCTTTGGCTTCTGCCAGCAGCTTGAGGAAAAGCTTGTCGGCGGCGGTCCATTGCCAGCTGCGCGGATTGCTGGATTCTTCGGCGATCAGTGCGAGGTCACCTGCGGGGGCGGGGCCGAAGTGCGGATCGATGTGGTGAAAGCTGTTGCCGTCGTATTTATGCAGTGAGTTGGCGTAAAAGATCGGGTTGAAATAAATGCCAGTGATGCCGAGCTCTTTCAAGTAGTCGAGCTTGTCGATGACACCTTGCAGGTCGCCGCCGTAACGGCGGTGCTGCAGCGTGTCGGGGAAATGATAGCTCATCTCCTTTTCCCAATCCGCGCGGTCGAACCATTCGGAATCCCACGGGGTAATTTCCCACTTGGGCGAAACATTGCGCGGGTCGTCCAGTGAGGCACGGGTGGGATCGTTGCTTGGATCACCGTTGTTAAAGCGCTCCGGGAAGATTTGATACCAGATTATGTCCTTCGCCCAATCGGGGGCGGCCTGCGTGGTGGTGCAGAGGCTGGCGGCGAATAGGCAAGAGGTGAGGGCTTTTTTTAGCACGGATTTTTGAAGGGATTCTTTTGTAGGGGCTTTATTCCACTACGATGCGATAGAATTTCTTTTCGGGATCGGGGTTGGTGTCGGTCCAGCTGCCGGAGCTTTGGCCGGTGGCGTCATAGATCCAATCGCCTGCGACTAAGTCGACGCGGGATTGAATGGTGTACGTCTTCCCGGCAACTGGATCCCAGGTGAGGGTGAAGTCGCCGTTGCTTGCTACTGTCTGGTCGCCGATGACGAATCTCGAACTATTATCCAGCGGGTTGGTGCCTGCGATTTTTTCGTCGGCATTGGAGAGGCCGTCGTGGTCTTCGTCGCCGTTTGCGGAAAGCAGTTTGACGAACTGGCTCTGCGAACTGGTGGGGCCTTTGTTCTCGGTGGCGTTTGGATTGACCGCGCGGATCGAGATAGAGACTTGCTGACCCTCAGAGGCGCTGACGGTGTATTCGCTTTCAGAGGTGATGTAGGTGGTGGGATCGCCGCTGTTGATAATCACGGTGACTTCGTAGTCGGGCACAATGCCTGCCGAATCCGCAGCCACGTCTTCCCAGTCGAAGGTGGCCTCGGTGCCGATTTCGTAGGCGTAATTATTCGGCATGTCCGGAGTGGCGGGTGTCATGGTTGGTGCGGTGACGTCGTAAATTTTGAGGTATTGCGCTTCGTAGGGTGCACTGCTCCAGTCGCCATCGGTGGTCGGCACTTTGTTGAGGCTGACGAAGAAACCGCTGTTCTTGAGGTCGGCGCCGGTGATGCCGCTGCCCCACAGCCAAGTGTCGCGGCGTCCGCTCATGCCGAGGGAGTCGTTTAAGTAAGCGGCGATGTTTTTGACGTTATAGCTGCGTCCATCTTGTAAGCCGAGCAGGGGAGCGAGACTTTCAGGAATTTTAAAGTTATCACTTTGAGCGTTGTTGCGGTCGACGTTGACGAAGCCGAGCACGACGTCGCTACTGGCAGGCGAGGCGTTGGCTGTTTCGTATTTGGCGGCCGCAAATATCTTGGTGTTGTTGCCGTCACCGTCGAGGAACCAACGATTGGAACTAGTGAGGGCGGGGCTATTTTTACGTGCGGTTTGAATGCCGGAATAGACCGGGTAGAGTTGATCGTTGCCGAAGTTGCCATCGTTCCAGATCGGCATCATAGAGTTCCAGCGTTTGAAATGTGGAATGTCTTTGCCAAAATTGTTTTCGTAGTGGCTGTAACCGAAGGTGCCGGCGATGCCGAGCTCTTGGCCGGGAAAGATCATGCTGCTGCCATCCATCATCCCGACGGCTGCGGTGCGCACCACGGATTCCCAAGGGTCGCTGGGGGTGGCTTCGTCGTGCGAGGTATTGTTGAGGAGCACGAGGCCTTGGCCGTAGGCGTTGCGACGATCATCGAAGATGGAGCGGTAGCTGGCCTTATCGCTCGCAGAGTTGAGCGAGAAGGTGATGTTCTCGTTTAGAATGTCGAAGTGACGATTGGAGCGGTAGGTCACTGCGCCACCGTCGAGGGATTCGGACATCATCACGAAGTTCCATTTGCGGGTGCGGGCGACGTTGATCATGTATTCCCAGGCGCGGGGAGGGAGGCCTTGGCCAAAGTCGCAACGCAGACCGTCGATGCCGAGGTGGCGGTTGGCTTCTGTCTTTGGGGTGCCGTCGACGTAGCCCGTTTGATCGAGCCAGAAGACTGCGTATTCAGCAAAGTAATCCCAGACGCGGCGGGTAACATTTTGCAGACCTGGGGCCACTGTATCGTCGTCGTTTGTCCAGTCGCTGTCGGTGAAGTCGAACCAATCGCCTTCGCTGTTATAGCTGGAGCGTTCCGGTTCTGAGTCGTATTCGACGAGCGAATCGTAGCGACCGAAGAACACATCTTTGACGTCGTTCCATTTGCCAAAGTCAAAACGGTCGGGGCCGGCGGCGATGTCACCCGCGCCGCTTGCGCGGTTGCCGTAGTTGCCATCGGCGGAGAAGAAGCGTGCGTCGCGATTACGAATCTCATCGGTGGGTGCCCAGGTTTCGCCTGAACGCTCAAACAAATCGACGCCGATTTGCGCGAGCTCGACATCGAAGGCCGTGTGATTAAAGGGCGCGTCGAGCATGATGCCGACTTCTTCAGTGTCGGCGGCGGCGACGAAGTTTTGAAAGGCAGTCATCGAGGCGGCGCGGTTTTGTGCGGTGGTATTGGCGCCGTTGTAGTTGATCGTCATCAGCTCGTTGACTTCGAAGAAGTTCTTTACGGCGTAAGGGCTGCCGGGGTCATAGGGATCACCACTGCCGCCCCAGCCATCATTGGGCTCGCGGCCGTCGATGCCGTTGGGGTGGATCGGTTGGAACCAGAGCCAGTTCATGCCGAGGTTTTTCAGGTAGCTGAGATCCCAGCGATTACTGGCGTTGTGCGCGGCGCCGGCGGCATTGTGCAGATCTTCAAAGGTGGAACGTGTCTCGAAGGTGTCGCCTGAGGCTTCGATATTGAAAACATTGATCTCGTAGAGGCGCACTTCCCGCGCATCCACCGGCGAGACGACGACGGCGTGGTCGCGCAGGCCATACCAGATCCAGTTATTGGGATCGTAGTTGTTTTCCGCGATGGAGTCGGATGTTTTGAAACGTGCGGTCAGGCGGTAGGCTCCAGTCTTGGAGGCAGGGATGGTTAACTCCCAAATATTGTTACTGTCGCCATCCGTCATGTTGAGCGGGGCGTAGTAATGGCCGGTGCTGGGATCAACATCTGCAGGCGAATCGGTGATGCTGTTGCCGTCGATTGGCTGGATGCCGTCGGCATAGCCGTCGCTGTCTTTATCAATGCGAGCGAGGTCGCGGCGGTTTACATTGGTAAAGACTTCGACGTCGGTGATATTTGAAAACCCTGCCAAGTTATAGAGGATCTCGATGTTCACCGAGGTGCCCACGATTTCGTCGACGAAGACGTGGGTGGTGGTGTATTCCGCACTACGAAAATCGTAACCGGGTGCATTGACTTCGAGATAGCCAGCGGCCTGCGCGAGACTAGCGGCGCTAAGGAAGAGTGCTGTGGTGGTGAGTGGGGCTTTCATGTGAGGGGGGCTAAGGTCGGGTGATCTCGATCTTGAAGAAGCGATTGTCGACTGTAGCGGGATCGGGATTGGTGACGGAGCCGTCGTCGGTCCATGTGTAGGCGGGGGCGCCCTCGGTGATGGAGAAGCGACCACCGGCGGGTTGCCAAGTTTGTGTCAAATCATCGACATACCAGACGCGGTAGCTGCGGCCCGCGAGAACGGGGAAGGTCACAGTGAAGTGGCCGCTCTCGTTTGTTTCAATCAGGCCCTGCGGTAGACCGTTGAACTCCGCCTCTGTGAGGTCGAGCCCGAGCACGTATTCTTCGAAGTTGGTGAAGGCGTCGCCGTCGTCGTTGCCGGCTTTGCCGTTGCTGCCGGTGGCGTCGTCGGGATCGAGGCCGTTGTCCAGCTCCCACCAGTTGGGCAGGTCGTCGCCGTCGTTATCCGTCATGCCGCTTTCGAGGCTTAAGGTCATCGAGAAGCTGTTCTGGCCATCGACGTTGGTGAACTCGACTTGTTGCGTCAGTGCTTGGTTGCGCATGTTGGAGGCATCCCATTCGAGGGTGCCGGGTTGGTCGTCGACTGCGTCGCCGTTGAAGACTGTGTTGGCATCGTAGCTGACTTCAGCCACGACGGGCTCGGCGCCGCCACGATTGGCTAGGCGTATCCGGCCGGTGAATACACTGAGATTGTCGAGGTCGTATTGGCCGCGGCTGATCAGGTTCCAGAGGTTGGGTGAGAGACCGTGACGCACGTAGAGCTTGTCGACATTGGTGCCGCTGAGGGTGTAGTCGGCTTGCAGGTCGGGCAGGACGTCGTCGAGCGTGATGGTCTTTATGATGTGGCTACCGGCTGCGGTAAACGTCCAACCATTGCTGCCACTGGCGGCGACGGTGTAGAGGCTGTTCACGTATTGGGTGGTGCCCCCGCCGGAACCGTCGGCATACCAGTCCTTAAACGCGGAGGTGCGGCGTGCGCCGATGCTGCTAGCGTCCACGTTGGCGGTGCCTTCTTCTTCGGTTTCGTTGCCGGCGTAGCTTGGCTGAGTGCCGATGATTTGATAGACGGTGTCGCTGACGGGGTTGCGCGCAAAGGCGGCGACGCAGCGTCCGCCGATGGCTTCGAAGACGGCGAAGGCGGTTTCGTTGTAGAGCAGGTATTCATCTTCGCCGTCGAGGTCGATGTCTTCAGCGCTGGTTTGAGCGGTGACCGGCGCGGCGGCGGCCCAGGCATCGACTCGTTGGTAGAGTGCGGCAAAGCGCATCTGCGACTGTGCCAGCTTGGAGAACTCGGCCAGGTTGTTAAAGTCGGTGTCTGGGTAGATATAAGTGCCGGTGGAGAACTTGCTAAGGTTATTGTTCTGTTGCTCATGGAAGGCAGTCACAAACATGGCCGCGTGCGCGACGGAGCGGCCCAATTGGCTGGTGCTGCTGTTGCTGATGGCGGCGACGTCGCCCCATGCATCGTCGGCGATACCGCTGACGCCTACTTCGCCGAAGGCGGCGGGCAAGTTCACGCCAGGGCGCACTTCAAAGGTCTTACCCGCGAGACCTTCTTCACGATCGGATTGTCCATCATACCAGTTGCCGTAGTCCTCTTGGGTGGCGTGGTCGATAAAGTCCTTAGCGGTGCGTTGCAGGCTTTGGCCGGTGCCGCGGTCGACGGTGCTCCATGTGTCGCCGCTGCCATCGGCCGGCTGCGAGAGGTCGATCTCGCCGTGCGCGACATCGTCGAGCGTGACGAGTTCGATCCACGGGCGGTTGGCGATCCAGCGCAGGTTCAGATCGTAGGCCTCCGCGTTGGCGGCGCTACGGAAGTCTTCCCAATCGCTGAGTAGGCTGAGCACTTGATCTTGAGTGCCGCTGCGGGCGCGACGACCGAGTAGTTCGCGCAGGGAGATGTCGAGCCCGAGATCCTGGTTTTGGAAAAGGAAGGTGCTGGCGAAGTCGTGGATCGGGAAGAGGCCGACATTGTTGACTTCGTTGATCTGGTAGCCCGCTTGTCCGAGAGTTTGCGTGCGGCCAAACCATTTGAAGAAGTGGCGCATTTGATCCACCACGGTGTGGCTGTAGCCCATCGATTGGATGGTGGCGAGCACGCCGTCGTCGACCACGCGCTCGGCGGGCCAGAAGGTTGTGCTGGAAGGCGCTGAGCTGTAGATCTCGGTGAGCACGGTGTTGGATAAGTTGACACTGTCCTGCGTGAATGCGGTGGTGGCGAAGGGCACGACTTGGTCGGCAAAGGTGGTGCCAAAGAGCATGGCATCGCCCGAGAGAAGGAGGCTGCTAATGCGCGCGTTGAGTGTCGGACCGTCGCGGTAAGCTTTGCCGATGCTTGGATCGACGGCGGCCCATTGCAGTGCCGAGGCGAGGGTTGGTGTGATGTGCAAATTGACCGCGGCAGCAAAGGCATCGTGCGCATCGACTAAGCGGAAGTAGCCCGCGGGATCGGTGCTGGCATCGTCGTGGATGCGGTCTTGCATTTCGTTGGCGGAGCGGATGGCTTGATTGCCATGTGTGATGAGCGCGACCTTGGCGCGTTTGCCACGGTCGTTGTCGCCTGTGCGGCTGAACCAACTGTAGAGGATGCTCTTGTCGCCGCTGAGATTGCTTTGATCTTTATAATAAGAAGACGCGATGTAGTCGTTGCGGATGGAGTCGCGCACATCACTGCGGCCACCGATGTCACCGAGTCCGGGGCCCGAGTTGTCGATGCCGTCGCGGGTGGTGTAGACTTGGAAATTGAGGTTGTCGGTATTGCCATTCCAACCCGCGTCGAGCAAGGCTTGGCGGCTGATAGAGGCTTCCATCGCGTCCAATTGCGAATTGAAGTAGGCTTGTTTGAAACCGTTGGTATCGGCTTGGGTGCGGCGCACGACGCCCTTGCTGAAGAGGTCCTCGCCGATGGCGGTGGTGTTGCTGCCGGAGTCGGTGTCGATATAAACGGCGCCGTTGTCGGCATTGTAGATCGCGACGACGGCCTCCCATTTCATGTTGGTGCGGGTGTCGACTTCTTCGGGCAGGGCGGACTCGCCGACGGCGGTGTTACCCGTGTCGATGACGACGTAGGCATCGAGATTGCCTTCCTCGGCAAAGGCTTTGAGGTCTTGGAAGTCGAATCGGAAGTAGAGTTTGCCGTCGGCGCCGCCGTCGCGGAAGTAGAAGGCCACGATGTCGCGCGATTCATCGAAACCGTCGTAGGCTTTATAGATATCGGAGCCTTGGTTGTTGCCGCCGTTGCCATCGTATTCGTCGAGCACCAGCAGGTCGTCGATGGTCCAATCGGTGAATTCGTTGAGGTTGCTCACGCTACCGACGGAGTCGTCCTCGGCGGGGCCGATGATGATCGAGTTGGCGGGGGGCGGTGGCACGTTGTCATCCTCTAAGGGGCGTGTGCCGTTGGCGAGTTCGGTGGCATTGTTGAAGCCGTCGCCATCGGGGTCACCGGTGGCGCCTTGGTTGCTGTCGCCATCGTCGACTGCGGCGGTGCGCAGTGAATCGGTGCCGTTATCGAGCGGATCGAGGCCGTTGTTGATTTCCCAGCCATCGGGGAGTCCGTCACCGTCGGTATCGCGATTGAGTGGATCGGTTTCGCTCCATGCTTCACCTGCATCGTAGATGCGATTGTTGTTGCTGTCGCCTGCGATGACGCCATTGAAATTAGTGTCTTCGCCATAGCCGTCGCTGGCACCATCGCCGTCCGTGTCGGCATTGTTGGGATCGGTTTCGGTCCAGGTTTCACTGGGCTGTCTGACGCCGTCTGGCCAGTCGCGTCCTGCCCATGGATTATAGTCGACGGGGATGATGGCACCATCGCCATCGACCCAGCCGTTGCGGTTGGCGTCTTCGACCCCGTCGGAAATGCCGTCGTAGTCGGAGTCGGCATTGGTGGGGTCGGTGACACTTCCGGCGGACTGGCGTGTGCGGTCGCCGCCTGCGCTGATGCTGTCGACGTTGGGCACATTGCCATAGTTGTCGACCGTGTTGTAAAAGGGCGGATCGAGGTCGCCGATGAAATTTTTGAAGCCGTCACCGTCGGTGTCGGCAGCTGCATCGGTGTCGGCGTTGAGGGCATTGTGGCAGCCGACTTCGAGTCCGTCGGGCAGGCCGTCGCCGTCGGTGTCGGGCGAGAAGGGATTGGAACTGCCGAATGCGAAATAAGCGTGAATGTCGCCGTTGGTCCATTGATCCGAATTGACGATGGGCAAGAGCTGAGCGGTGTTTTCATCGGCATCGAGCAGGCCGTCGTTATCATCGTCGGTGTTGTTGGGGTCTTCTTCGACCAGCTCGCGGAAGATGACCTTGGTGCTGCGATCGGCGGTGCCGGTGCCACCTGGAGCGGTGACGGTGGCGGTGAATCGGTAGCTGCCCTCGGCGATGGCGGACCAGGTGAAGTCCCAGAGTTTGCTGTTGCCCGAGACTACGCTGGTCGGTGTGCCGATGCTGGAGCCTTTCAAATCGACGAAGTTGAGTGTCACGTCGGTGGCGTCCAGATTGGTGGCGATTTGTATGGTAAACTCGCGCTGGTCGGCAGTGGGGGCAGGCACGTCGGCCAGGATGATTTCGTAAGGGCGGCTGTCAGAGCCGAGTTCCGGTGGGTTGACGATCAGCACCCGCGGCGTGGTGACGGGGAGCGCGCGCACGATGCGGGTCGACTCGAAGTCGGTGGCGGGCGTGGGGCGGTCGTGGGTGACGGTGATCTTGTGATCATAGTCGTTGATGTCGTTATAGAGATTGGGCAATTGATAGGCCAGCGCGTGGTATTCGCTGGTCTCGTTATAAACGATCGAGTAGTCGTCGCGGCTTTGTGATTCACCGGCGTCGTTCTCTTCGGTCGAGCCGATGTTAATCAAGAAGCGATCGATGAGTTGCTGTTCGGTTAAGCCATCGGCTAGAGATTTTGTGAAGTAAACCTTCATCACGTAGTTATCGTCTACGATCTGGCGATTCTGCGCGGGGAAGGCGATGAACATACGTTCGTCGGGGCCGGCGGTGTTGACGGTGCGTGTGAGTGTGGTGAAGTGGCCAGCGGTATCGTTGAGCGCAAAGTCTTCGTAATTGCTCGAGGAGAGCTCGCGGAAGCGCACTTTGATATCGGCGCTGCCGGTGGCGGGTACGTTGACGTAGTTGAAGCGCCACTCTTTACGATAGGCAGGTTCGCCGGGAGTGATGTTGAGGCTGGGGGTTTGCTCGGAGGCGAGCGCCCAGATTTCGGCGACGTTGTTATCCCACTGTTCATTGCCGTTGAGGTCGTCGTAGCTTTCGCCAGCGTCGCGGGTGCCGTTTTGGTTGGTGTCGGTGAAGGGCTCGAAGCCGACGCCGTTGCCATTACTGCCGCCGGTGTTGACGTCGTCGTTGGTCGTGTCCGAATCTTCGATACGATACCAAACTTCTTCGACGGTGGCATCGGTGCGGACGACGATGCCGTAGCTGGAGCCGCTAATGGTGTCGCCGTTGTTTTCCGGGAAGCGCACTTCGCCCTGTGGGCGTTCGGCGTCGTAGTAGAAGGTCTGTTTGAAGGTGTTGTAAATGGAGGCCTTGCCGGGGCGCTGTAGGAAGGTGCGTGCGGCGATCATGTGCATGCCTTCTTCGAGCCCGGTTTCGCTGACGCCGTAGTCGTTGTGTGGACGCACGGTGACGGTGGTGAGGTCGCGTTCGGAGGTTTGGAAGGTGGTCATCATCTTCGTCTTGAGGGCGACTTCGGCCGCGCCGCTGGGGAACACGCTGTCTTGGGCCGTTTTATAAACGCCGATCTTGTATTTTAAAGTGCCCGCGGGTGTGGGGTTGATTTCGGCGCGCCACCAGTTGTCGCCGTCCTCGGTGTTGGGCACGACGTAGAAGGCTTCGGCGACTTGTGTCGTGCCGCGGCCCCATGCGCCCGCGCCTTCGGGGGCACTGCCATCGTTGGTGTAATAAACGTAAGCTTTAAAGCCTGCGCCGACGCTGTTGGTCTTTACCCAAACAATGGTGGAGCTGCCAGTCTGGTCGAGCTGAGTGGCTGTGGCGAGCGCGCCGTCGTCCGGTGTCCAACTGCCGAATCCGGCTGTGGGATCGTGAAAGACGAAGGTAGCGGCGGCCGTCTCTTGTGGGTTGTTGCCTAAGCCGTTTGCGGTGACGTCGCCTGCGGTGAAAGTTTCCGCGCCGGCAGAGCCGAAGATGCAGCGCGTGGTGTCCGTGGCGGCGAATTTTTCGGGGCCGATGCGGTCGACGAAAGTGGCTTGTTCGTAGCCGAGAAAGGTGTCGGTCGCGAGTGCGGGAGGATGGTCGCGCGGGTCGCCGCCGGCGTGGTTGGTGTCGTTGAGGTCGATGCCGCCGTCGAGTTTGAGCAGGATGTTTTCGGCGGAGCCATCGGCGCGGGCGACGAAGCGCACCTGTGTGCCGTCGGTGATGCGAGGCACGGTGGCGGTGTAGGCGAAGTCGTCGTTTTCGGGATTGCTGATGATGGGTTGGCTGGAGCTGGGCAAGGTGTCGCCGTGAAAGTCGGCATCGCCGTTGGGGCCGTCTTTGCGCAGCACGTCGACGGTGCCGACTTCGACGCCGCCTTGATAGATGGTGAGCGGGCGGCCGCCGGAGTTGGCCCACAGGCTGGAAGGATCGGGGTTTTTCCAGCCGAATACGAAGTAGCCTCCGGCTGGGATGACGGTGGAGCCATTTGTTAGGTCGGAAGCATATTTGTAGAAGCCGCCGCCGTAGTCGGAGTAGTTGTAAAGATAGGCATCGTTGCTGCCAGCGGTGGCGGGAAAGCTGGTGCCGAAGTTACGACCATGGCCGGTGGAGTAATCGTCGTTGAGCATGAAGAGCATGGTGACGCCGTCGGCATCAGTCATGCTGCCGTTTTCGCGTTTGTCCATGCGCTCGTAGATCACGACGTCGCTGTCAGAGTATTTGCCGAGTTGGTAGCCGCGGGCAAATTGCTCGTGGATGTAGAGGATGTTGGGCACCCGTGCGTCGTCCCATTGGCCGAGGAAGGAAGTGTTGGCATGACGCGGGAAGGCGCCGCCAGATTCACCCAGTGTTTCGGCCTGGTAGTTGCCATCGGTGTAGAGGAGGCCGAGTCCGGCGCGGGTGAAATACATGGCGTGCTGGAGCTCGCGGCGGGAGGCGTAGTCGTTGTCGTGGCTCTGCGCGTGCATGACTGTGAGTGCGGGGTCGAAGCCGCCTGCGCCGGAGTTATCAAAGCCATAGAGCCCATTCCACGGACTGCCGAGGCGGCTGTTGAATTCCGTGCGGAGGGGATTGTCGACTAAGCGCATGCCGGCGTCGAAGTAGGGGGCGTAACCGGGCGGTTCGCCGAGGTGTTCGCCGAAGACCATGGCGTCGTCGCGGGGCGCTTCGGTATCGAAGACGGTATCGCGGTGGTTGTTCCAATCGGTGAAGCCACGGGTGAGATTGTACTGCACCTGCACTTGGCCTAGGTAGCCGTAGTTGCTGGAGTCTTTGTCCTCGCCAAAGGTCGCGCCGAAGAAATCCGCCTGCGCGTGTTTCACCGCGTCGAGGCGCAGGCCGTCCGCATGGGTGCGATCCATTAGCCAACGAGCCGCGCGGTTGAGGTAGTCTTGCACATACTCTTCGTAGTCGCCGGCGTTGTCTTGTAGGTATTGCTGTGCGCGGGCTTTGATTTGGGCCTCGCTGGGAGTGGGGTTGCCTTCGTCGTTTAACAGGCCTTCGGCGAGCGGGAGCAGGCCGCCGAAGCCGATGTAGTTGTCGTCTTTATCGTAGGCGTATTGCTCGGGGCGATCGAGGTCGCGGATGAATTTGATCTTCGGAAAAGTGCTGCCTTCGGTGGGGCCAAAATTGTAGTTGGTGGTGCCGGGCTCCTGGGCGATGTCGATCAAATCGGCGAGGCCGAGGTTTTGCACCTGCCAGGCGCTGTTCCAGTCGCGGGTGTTGTTCCACTTGCGGTAAAAGCCCTCCTGGGTGGTCTGTAGGTGGAAGTCTTCCGGCACCATGCCGGGGTAGACATCGATCGGGGTGTCTTCATTGTAGCCCGGGATGTCAAAGGCCCGGTGGTTCATAATGTTATCAAAATAGACCCGGATGCCAAAACGGTGAGCGGTTTTGACCAGCTCTAGCAACTCCGCTTCCGTGCCGTAGCGAGTGCGCACGGTGTTGCGCTGGTTCTTGCTGCCCAGGTCGAAGGGGTCCCACAGGTCGTAGCCGACGGAAAGACCGCCGCTGCCTTTAGTGGGGGGCGGCAGCCACAGCGAGGAGTAGCCTGCTTCCGCCAGCTCCGGCATCTTGCGGGTGATCTCTGCCCAGTCCGTGTTGAAATACTGGAGCATAGCCTCGCTAAATACAGTACGGCAACTGAGTAACAGTAAGAGCAAGGTAGACAGCCGTAGCGAGACTGAGAGTGGTTTTAGGGATAGATGCATGGGCTTGGGGTGCCTACAAAGTAGACGGGTGCGGGATCATTTGAAGCGAAGTTAAGCGATTCATGCCGAAACTAAAGCGAGGCGACGGTTCGACAGTCAAACAAACGTAATTTGGCCTTGTTCAACTGTTAACTTAATGCTTCAATTGTGTGTCTTGTTCTTATTTAATACCTCTATTAGAAATGCCCAATACCCCTGAGCGCCGTCCTAATATGCAGCAAATCGGCGATGCTGCTGGAGTCAGTAAATCTGCTGTTTCACTTGCTCTGCGTAACGATCCACGTATTCCCGAGGCGACTCGCTTGCGTATTCAACAGATCGCTGAGGAGATGGGGTATCGCCGTAATCCAGTTGTGGATTCGCTGATGACTCAGCTGCGTGCGGGGCGCCAGCCGACTTTTCAAGCCAATCTAGGGCTGATTAATTGCTCGCCAGTCAGTGATTTGGGGCAGAATCACACCTTTCGACGCCTGCGTGAGGGGGTCTTACGCAGGGCGGAAGCTCTCGGTTATGGTATCGAAGAATTTTGGTTGCAACAGCCTGACATGCGACCGCAACGACTGAAGCAAATTGTGGAGACGCGTGGGATTCGTGGTCTGATTTTAATTGCGGCGCTCAGCCCTGATACCATTGATCGCGGCTATGTCGATTTCTGGTATGATTTCGCCTGTGCCGTGATTGGGGTAACGCATCTGAACAATCGACTCAACTGTGCTTCCAATGATCAGTATTTAACCGCACGTCGTGCCACTGAAAAGGTATTCGAGCTCGGTTACCAGCGCCCGATGCTAGTCGTGCCGCCAAAGGATGATGAGCTGCTAGAAGATAAGTTTAGTGCAGGGTTCTACAGCGCAGTTCGGCGTTTATTGCCACAGAATCAGTTAGCAGTGGTGCCGCTTGATATGGACGATCCGAGCCGCGCGTTGGAGGCGATTCGTTTAAAAAAGCCCGACGTGGTGATTACGAATCAATCGGAGTTTTATGAAAGCCTGCAGGACGCCGGTTTTAGCATTCCTCGGGAGCTCGGTCTAGTGCATCTCGACTGGCACTGTGAATTGGCTAATATTGCTGGCATGCGGCAAAATAATCGCGTGGTCGGTAGCGCGGGCGTGGATTTAGTGGTTGGACAATTACAGAAAAATGAATTCGGTTCGCAAGAATTTCCCAAAGTTGTGCAAATTGAGAGTATATGGGTTGATGGCCCCAGCGTGAAGATGCAGTGATTTATGTGCGGACGGACTGCTTAGTTTTTAGTTTTTAGTTCTTAGTTCTTCGTCTCTTTGGAGCTGCGAGCACTTTTGATCTCGTTTTCTCCACGAATCACACGGTTCTTGCCGGAGAAGGAGCGCACGTAACTGTTTAAGGACTTTTCCGCTTCCTTGTTGAAGGTTTCATCGCCTGCGAGGAAAAGAATGACGTTAATCGAGGGCTTTGCCGATCCTTTATCGGTGTAGAGCACATCGACTAATTTTCGAAAATACTTTTCGACATCACGTTCCTCGATCCAGTGGGCGGGTTGCCAGCCCGGATGTCTGGTTTTCCATTCCAGTCCGAGTTCGCCTGCGTTGGAGTAGACTCCATAGCGTTGAGCCAACACGCGAGGAGGCAGGCCTTTGGCTTTTCGCTCTGCATTTTGTCGATCGAGCTCAGCTTTGACTCTTCGTTCCATTTCCGGGATTTCAAGTTTATGTTCCGCCAGCTGTTTTTGATACTTGCTGGATGCCGTAGTTCGCGCCCATTCCTCGTTTTCACGTTCAGTTGGTTTACGGCGTATACGCTCAAAGCCTTTGTGGTAACCGGTAATGAAGAAAATTGCATCCACATTTTGCTCCAATGCATATTGAGTTAGGAAAGCGGTTTCATTGCCTCGGTCGCCGGAGTAAGTGATTGTTTGATGCACGACTTCGTCGCTGAGTGTCTTTAGCTTAGGCTGGCGTGCCTGCGGGACGCCTTCTAGCCCAGGTGCATTGGGATTGGAATTGACCGGAGTGATCCATTGGATCAATTGCTGGTGTACCTGATCGCCTGCGGAGACTAGGTGGTCCTTGAAGAGCATCGTCTTACGACGATCTTGCAGCATTACGTTGAAGAGGGTGCCAGTGGAAAGATTGCCGACCATGTCCGTGATTTCGTCTTTGATGACTTTGTAACTATTCAGCCCACCTTTGGCATCAGTGACCATGTGGCGATTGGCATCGATCACGAAGAGGATACGTTCTGCGCGTGTTTTGAGGCCGAATACGCTGACGTCGGACATCCCGATACCTATGCTACCGCGTGTGCCGCCAAGTAGAGAGCCGCCTCCGAAGCCTCCCAAGCCTGCGCTTACGGTAAACGACTCTTGCATGTTGGGCAGTTCTACGTCCACCGCAGTCACGGAAATATTACCTACTTGCTTCATGCGTAGGCTTTGCATCGACTGTGCTTGTGGCGCAGCTTGTTGCTTAATCTCAATTTTAACCTCTGGGGGAGGTTGCTCTTCGACGATGGCGGGCGGCTCTTCAAATTGTGCCTCGTCAGGAACTATATATTTATAGACTGTGATAGATCCGAGAATAAATAGGGCGAGTGCGTGCACGCCACCACTGATCAACAATACGTTGAGCAGCATCGGATTCATTTTGCGCTTTTTCCTAGGGGTAATCATGGGGCCACTTGGGGTTGGATTTTATTCTCCGTAAGCAGCGAAGGAAACTTTTGTGATCTTTGCTCGGGCAGCGGCGTTTAAAACATCAATCGAACGTTGGTGGGGGGAGTCGGGGTCTGCTTGGATTTTTACCACAGTATCGATACCAGCGCGGTCGGAAGACAGCTTGAGTCGTGTCAACGTAGTGCTGAGTCGGCTCATGTTGCGATCATTGATGCCATCCATTGGCGCGCCATTGAGTAAGATCAAACCATTTGGGAAGACTTCTACGATGTGCTCACTCGGCAGGTCCAAGCTCTCTGCTGGAGGGGCGTTACTGGGGAGTTTGATACTGATGTCTGCTTCTTGCTGTAGAGGCAGGAACATGAAGTAAATGAGTAGAAGGAAGACCACGTCGATCATCGGTGTGATGTCGACTTTATCTTCGGATTCGAGTACGGAGCTGACTGCCATAGATTAGTCCTTAGCTGATGCGAAGATGAGGTCGAAGATGCCGGCCTGTGCCGTGGCCTCCATGACGCGATTGACGTGGCGGTGCGCAGTGTTTGCATCGGCACGTAAAAATACCTGAATCTGCGGAAGTTCCGCTTTGAGCGCCGCAAGGTGCGCAGTGAGGGCTTCAGGAGTGATGGGGGTCGCGCCCAGGAATAGTTGCCCTTCAACATCGACCGATATATACTGACGTTCGCCAGGTTCTTCGGGAATGGTGGCTTGTTCGGCTTCTGGCAATTCTAGTTTCACCAGCTCTGCGCTGATGAAGCTGATCAATGTCATGAAGAACGCGATAAGCAGGAAGACGACGTCAATCATCGGAGTCAGTTCAAACTCCGGATCGACCTCTTCTGGGGTCCACATTGCCATATTTATATTTGGGTGAGCGAGAGAAGGAAAAGAGATTAAGCGCGGTTGTTAATCGCCTTATTCAGAGTGAATTGCAGGTCGCCAACGACGCGTCCGATACGCGAAGTGATCTTACCGTAGCGATTCTTGAAGAAGAAGAAAAAGAACATCGCGGGAATACCGACGATCATTCCGGTGGCAGTGGTGATCAGAGCTTCCGAAATATTACCAGCCAGCGCTTGAGCACTACCTGCACCTTCAGCTTCAATCACGTTGAAGGCTTTAACCATACCAGAAACAGTTCCAAGCAGTCCCACCATAGGAGAGAGAGAACCGACCACGGAGAGATAGTTGATCAATACGAAGGGGCCTGCCAATTCTTCCGCGCTGGATTCTTCGATCGCTTCTTTGACTTGCTCTGAATCGTAGTTATTGACGTCGACGCGGTTCATGCCGGATTCGACAATGTTTGTTACAGGCGAAGGGTTTTCCTGACAAATGCTCTTAGCTTTCTCGATATCGAGGTTCTGAAGTGCTTCATCGATCTGAGTGGTTGCGGCTGAGTTCAGGATCGGCTCTGGGCGCACAGCCATGAAGTTATAGACAATCAATCCGAAACCGCCAATAGAGAGCAGGGTAAGCGGATACATCGCCCAGCCACCTGCTTTATACATGTCGATCAGTGATTTTTCGCCGCCAGCAGGTGCGGCTTCTTCTGCAGACGCCTCTTCGGTATCTGCTGGTGCCGCGTCTTGCGCGCTCAAAGGCTGTGTGAGCACCCACTGTGTCGCGATGGCAAACAGTGCGATGGCAAAGAATGTGGGGAGGAGACGTAACGTAGGTGTTTTCATGATTGTAGATGTAACTAGATGTTTTGTTTTAAATGTATGGGTGTTTTATAAATGTTATTCGACCGCTTGAACGGGCGGAAGTAATGCAAGTGAGTTTTCAGCGCTCTGTGACCAGGGGGATTCAGGATACAGGATCACGATTTCCGTCCAGACATTGCGTGCTGCCAAATTATCATCGGAGCGCGCGTAACAGTCGCCGATGAGGTAGAGCATTTCAGGCACCCAGACGTAAGAGGTTTGGGCACGTACGAAGCCACGTGTGAGCAGGTCGAGCGCCTTACCATAATCCTCACCGCTGTGGGCGCGTGAGCCTTGCAGTAGTTTATACAGTGAGAATAAACGCTCGTTCGGCTCAGGCTCCTCAAGCGCATCGATCATTGGGGTGGCTTCATCGACGCGGTCTGCTAATACAAGACTGTAAGCCAGCCACATTTGCACGTTCTTCTTTACGTCATCGGGCACAACCGCTTCAATTTGTTGGTAAAGAGGAATCACCGCTTCGTATTTGCCTGCGGCTCGTAGCGAGTCGGCGGCATCGACGATGGGGCGAATGTTAACGGCATATTGACCTTTGACCGGAATGATCTGAGTCATTCCAGCGGCGGCATCAAAGTTCTCTTCGGCGAGATAGGCATTCATCAGCGCGATGGCGCTTTCGCTATATTTGAGACCGACTTTGTCCAATTCAATACGGTTGAGTAGGTCGTAGGCTTCATTCAGTTCATCGGCACGAATTAAGGTGTCGATCAAAGAACGAATGGGGATGTGCAGCTGAGTAAAGCTCTCTGGCACGGCGTGAAATTTAACGAGTGGATAAGCGTAAGGACGCAATAAAGTAAGTGCCCCCGTGTAGTTGCCGCTGCTGATCATCCGATTGACCTCGGGCATGGTGGAGCTCTCTAGGCGTAGTGTTTGCACCATCGATTCACTGACGGGCAGGGAGACTTCGCCTACGCCGCCTTCGAGTTCGGCGACTAGCATGTCGTCCTTATAGGCTACGAATTTAAGTGTCTGGCGCGCGCCATTATTGTTTTGTTGGATCAATACGGGCTCGTTGCCAAATTCAATCCAGTAGGGATTGGTCTCTTGAGCGGTGGCTGCTGTTTGAGCCAGAGCTGCCATGAGCAGTAGGGTGGAAATGCGCTTCATCATAGTGCGTAGGTTTCTGATTGGGGCAAAGGTCATACTTGAAGCTCCTTAAGTTTGGCTTTGATCGCTTCTAAGATATCCTCAGGGGCATTGGCTGGAAGTTCCTTAATCGCCTCTTGTAAAGTATTGATCGCGTCCTGCTTTTCACCCATGCCGATCAGTGCGTCTGCGTCGGAAAGGTAGGCGCGTGCGCTCCACTCCGGCAGGTGAGGGTAGCCGAGGAAGGTGCGTTCGAAAAATCCATGCGCTTGTGGATACGCGTTTTCTGCCATGTATGCTTCCCCTATTTGTTGTAGCGCTTGTGCGTGTAGCACACCACGCCATTCGGGCACGCGTAGGATGTATTGATATTTTTCGCGAGCTTTGTCGCCGCGGCCCATTTCACTTAGTAGTTCCCCTTGGCGTAGCATCACGGCAGGGATTTTGGGAGAGCCGGGGAATTGAGTGACGATCTGTTCTAAGTAGCCGAGCGCTCCAGAATGATCACCCTTTTCTGCGGTGACATCGGCCAAGCGCATAAAGGCGACGATCGTGGTGTCGTCGGTCGGATAGTTGATCAAGATTTGGTTCCAGGCATCCTCGGCGAATTCCAGGCGCTTGTTGCGCTCATAATCCGCGATATAGAGGATGGCACGTGGTGTGATGGTCTGGATCAGTGCACGGTCGAAGCGCTGGCTGGGTGCGAGTTCGACTCCGATACGATAGAGGCCCATTAGCATACGAGTCTCTGAAATGAAGTCGTTCTTAGCCTTGGCCTTGGCGAGTAGGTCCTTGAAGTAATCTTCTGGTTCTTCACTGGGGTAGCGCTCCAATTGTGTGCGATAGGGCGTCATGAAGTCCTGAATCGGGCTGAGGTCGTTGACGAGCTCTGGAGTGAAATCCGGATCGTTGCGCAAGCGATTGTACAGCGACTGATCGATGTTTGGCGTGACGTAGAAGTGCTCAAACAGGAAGCCACGGTCGGTGACAATCTTCTCACGGAATTCGAGATCGTTCTGTAGTTGATCGAAAAAGGTGACCGTGCGGGAAATAATCGTTTTATTTTTGCTGTATTTCTCAGCATAGCCTTCGATCAAGGCATCCACACCGCTGTTGTGGGGGTCTTGGGCGTATTTTTCGATGTTTTCACGGTAGAGTGCGAGCATCTCTACTGGGCGCATTAGATACTCGTAGGCCAGTCCGAGTTGCAGCACGGCACGTGTGAGGTCGCCGTTTTCGCCGTAAAGGTCGATGTATGCTCTAAAATGGGTGGCCATTTCCTCATAGCGGCCTAGCTCTTCAAGTACGCCGCCGATGCGGAAAGCCGCGCCGTTGTGTACGTCTTGGAGAGTCGTGATTTCGTCGGCCTTGCGGAAGTGTTGCAGTGCAAGCTCTAAGTTGGTCGCCAGATATTCGACTTCACCTAGGAAGAAATATGCTTGGTCCAGGGCGCTGCCTTGGGGATATTTTTCAACGTAGGCGTAGAGGGTGTCGCGAGCTTCTTCGAAGCGTTGAGCATAGAACTGGGAGGCGCCTTTTCGCAGTAGGCCGTCTTCAGCGTAGGCGCTGGTGGCATATTGATCCACTAGACGAGAGAAGCTGGCGACCGCGTCTTCGAACTGGCTCAGTTGTAACTCTGCTAGGCCGCCCCAGTAAAAGATGCCATCTTCGTAGATGCTGTTAGGATGTGCGTTGTACCATTCCGCTGCTTGATTGATGAGTTGTGCGTATTCTTTATGCTCGATCAAGTAGCTGGCCCATTGAGCGAAGAGGCTGGGCCCCACGGGGTCGAGTGGGCGGCTGCCGAGAAAGTCGACTGTGATGGCCATGAACTCTTCGTTGCGGCCTGCCTTCTTTAATTCATTAGCTAAGGCGCCCGTCACGTCGGAGTAATAGTCCCCATTGGGGAAGTTACTGCGGTATCTGCGGCCGACTTCTATCGCAGTTTCTATTTTGCCGATTTGAAGTGCGTTTGAAAAAGTGGCAAAATTATAAAACTCAGCTTGTGGGTCGTCTGGGTTCTCCTCCATCAGGTCGTTGAACATCCAAAACGCTTCATAGCGGCGAGCTGTCTTTGTGTAGTTACGTGCACGGCGCACCAGGAGTTCGTTTCGCAGAGTCGGCAATTTACGCAGATGTGTTAAATTGTTTTCTAAGGTTTTGATTTCTTGCTGTAAGCGCTCGACCTCGTCCTCGCCGTTGCCAAATGCGATACGTTGCTCCATGCGCGCGGTTTTGCTGCTTACTTGTTGCTCGTGCCACTCGATCATAATGTCGGTGGTCTTGATTAGGTTGAGGGTGAGAGCTGCGTCATTGACGCGTCCTGCATCGACTAAGGTGTCACTCGCTTTGAGCAGCGCCACGTTGAGGCGTGGGCGGTAGCGAACTTCCGATTCTTTTGCCAACATTGGCAATAGTTTGATCGCATCGTCTAGGCGTTTCGCTTGAAAGAGCGCTTCGAAGCTGGCTGCGGCTGCCAGTGCCTGATCATTGAGGTCACGAGCGACATCAAGTAGCTGCCCAAAGTAGGGGAGTCCGGCTGCCAGTTGCCCAGTGCTGTAATAAATCTGAGTCAGATCCTTCAGCATCTTTGTCTGTTCCGAATGGCTGAGGCGCACATTGCTATAGGCTCCTGATAGGATCTTCTGCATGATTGCGATCGCCTCGTCATTGCGGTTCAGCACGCGAAGCACATCAATCCGTTTCAGTAGCATGTCTTTGATCTTGGACGAATTTGGAAATTCTGCTTCCAGCTTATCATACCACTTGAGCGCTTCTTGTAGTTCACCAGTTTGTCCCGAGGCTACATATTGTTGAATGTGCCCTGTGCCTATGAGGAAGATCGGAAAGTCTAATTTTATGTCAGGGTTGTCGGTGGCTTCGACCCGCTTGACCAATTCCTTGAGCAGTGGCATCGCTTGAACGAGCTGGCCCTCTTCTACTAGAGCATTTGCTTGGCTTTGAAGACCTGTGAAGCCGAGTTGGCTGGCATCCTCGGCCTGAGCATGTGCTGATTGTGCGCAAGCAAAAATTAAAACGGCGGAAGTTAAACTATTAAAAGTAGATCGAAACAGCATCACAAATGGACGGGGGAGAAATGGTCGAAAGCGCATAAGGTTCGCTTTTCAACGTAGCTTGTAAAGCGAAAATACGTAAATAGGTAATAGGGGAGAAGATGATTTAGTTAATGTGACTCAACTCCTCAGAGGCGAGTTCCCACTCGTAGTTCTTTTCTTCGAGATATTTGGCGATGCGAGCAGCCTTAATGTTGAGCTCCTTGGCTGCGGCGGGATCCGTGTAGGCATTGGGATCTTCCAGCTGCTTCGATAGCTCTGCTTGCTCGGCCTCAAGTTGCATGATTTCGGCTTCGACCTTGGCTACGCGCGCTTCTGCTTGTTTGCGTTTTTTGTTGTTGGCCTTTCGCTCTTCGGCGGCAATGCGCCGGCGCTCCTTCGCGCTGATTGTCAGGTGTTTGCCTTCGCTCGCGGGCGCACCGTCGGGGCAGGCGTTTTTCAGGCCTGCTATCAGTCCACTTTGCTCAGATTCGGCGCCGGATTTGCGTAGATAATAATCGTAATTGCCGGCGTAGTGGGTGACTTGTCCGGCTTGGATTTGAATGGTGCTCTCTGCGATCGCGCGAATGAAGTGCACGTCGTGACTCACAAAAAGCAGCGTGCCGGTGTAGTCTTTGAGAGCGCTGATCAGTGCGTCGATACTGGGCATGTCCAAGTGCGTGGTCGGCTCGTCAAGTAGTAGAAAGTTTGGCGGTGCGAGTAGTAATTTTACTAGCGCCAAGCGGCTCTTTTCGCCCCCGCTGAGCACTTTAACCTTTTTAAAGACGTCGTCGCCCCGAAACAGGAAGGCGCCCAAGATACTGCGCACGCTTTGCTCGCTGGTGCCTGAGGTGCGGTCCATCGCTTCGTCGAGCACGTTGCGCTCCATGTCCAGCACCTCCACCCGCTGCTGGGAAAAGTAGCCCACCGTCACATTGTGGCCGAGCTCGCGGGTGCCGGCTTGGATCGGGATCATTTCGGCTAAAATCTTGAGTAGTGTGGACTTGCCGGCGCCGTTGGGCCCGACCAGCACGGTGTTTTGTCCCTTTTCGATTTCGAGGCTAATGTCTTCATACACCACGTGATCGCCATAGGCCTGCTTGACATTGGTCAGTGTCGCGATCCGTTGCCCGCTGCGCTGAGGCTGTGGAAATTTGAAATGAATGGTGTCGGCCGCGCTTTCGGGCGGAGCGATCCGCTCCATCTTTTCCAGTTGCTTCATCCGCGCTTGCGCTTGGCTGGCCTTACTGGCCTTGGCACGGAAGCGACGCACGAAGTCTTCCAAATGTGCGATCTCGCGTTGTTGGTTATTATACGCAGCGAGGTGTTGCGCTTCGCGTTCGGCTTTTTCTTTTAGATACTTTTCGTAGTTGCCGACGTAGCGGTGCAATTTGCTGTGCGCAATCTCCACGATGCCATCGCAGATTGCATTGAGAAATTCGCGGTCGTGCGAAATCGTCAGAATCGCGCCTGAGTAGCGCTTGAGCTGGTTCTGAAACCAGCCCAGAGTTTCCAGGTCCAGGTGATTGGTCGGCTCGTCCAGCATTAGCAGGTCTGGCTCCATCACTAATAGGCGTGCCAAGTGGGCGCGCATGATCCAGCCGCCGCTCAAGGTCTTGGCAGGCATGTCGTAGTCCTCGTGGCGGAAGGCCAGCCCTGCTAAGATGCGTTTCGCTTTGGCTTCCAGATTGTAGCCATCGAGCTCGATGAAACGTTCGACGGCTGCTAAGCGCTCCGGCGCATCGGGATCGGGGACTTCGCGTAGAGTCTTGTAGATTTGGGTGAACTCCGGACTGATTGAGGTCGCCAGTTCGGCCACTGTCTCGTCGCCGGCGGGTGCACTTTCCTGGGGGAGGAAGCCGATTCGAGTGCCGCGTTCCAGCTCGATTTCACCGCTGTCGGCCTCTAGTTCGCCCATGATGATGGAAAAGAGCGTCGTTTTGCCGGCACCATTCGGGCCTACCAGGCCTATCCGTTCGCCGCGTAATAGGCGCAAGGAGATGTCGGTGAAGAGAGTTTTTTGGCCGAAGCCTTTACTGATCTGGGAAACGGTAAGCATATGTCGATAGTGTATACAGAGACTTGCCTGATTCGTTTCTTCGGTCTTCCCTGCTAGTCGACCTATGACTGAACGAACCAATCCATTCTATGTGCTCACGCTCTGGTATAAGCCAGCGCAAACGATGCAAGGCCTAATTGAATCCGGCGGGGGGCATCGGCTCGCTCTGGTGGTGGCGATGCTCTTCGGCATGGTGCAGGCAGACCGCTTTTATTTAGCCGATCCAGAGGCTGGAATCACCTATTATGTGATGGGCGCATTGTTGGGGCTGGTGGGCCTGTTCCTCTTTGGCTGGTTGCTGCGCAATTTTTCTCGTTGGTTCGGTGGACAGGCTGTCGTGCGCGAGGTGCGTGTCGCATTGGGGCTCGGGCTCTTGCCCTGGCTCTGTTTATTCGGTGCGCTCATATTTGTTTTGGGTGCTCAGCAGGATGCCGCCGAGCTGGCTAATTATTACTGGCTCTTCTTTCTAGGCTTTCTTTATGGTTACGTGATCTTATTGCTTTCGCTGGCTAGTGCTTTGCGCTTGTCGGTGCTCAAAACTTTTCTCTGCCTGATTGTTACTGCCTTAGTCAGTATTTTTCCACTGACGCTACTCATACAACTTGTTTCAACAGTCCTTTAAGACTCGCATTTAGATCCACATCCTATGCTGCAACATATACGCATCAAGAATCTCGCACTACTCGAAGAAGTGACCTTAGAGTTTGAGTCCGGCTTTACCTCGGTCACTGGCGAAACGGGTGCGGGTAAAAGTGTGCTACTTGGCGCCTTGGGCTTGTTGTCTGGCGCGCGCACCGATAAAAGTATGATTCGTCAGGGCCAAGACCTGCTCGAGGTTGAAGCCGCGCTTTATTTTGCGGAGTCGCAGATGATTGATCGTTTATTGGACAACGCAGGCCTGCCCGCTTGTGAAGATGGGGTGTTACTTCTCCAGCGCAGTGTGCACCGTACTAAGATTCCACGCATACAAATTAACGGTCAAATGGCCACTTTGGCACAGCTGCAAGCACTCGGCGAGTCCTGGATCGATTTTCATGGTCCCGGTGAACCGCAAAAGCTCTTCCAAGAGAAGCGTCAGCTCGAGATGCTGGACACCTATGCCGGCAACACTACCGCAGGCCTCCGCTTTGCCGAGCAATACGCAGACTGGCGCAGCGCACTGCGCGAGATTGAGGCTCTCGAAACCGGCGAACGTTTAGATGCTGACGAGCTTGAATTTGTGCGCCAACAAATTAAGCGGATCGACGCTGTAGAAGTCAGCGAGGAGTCGATCGAAGAGCTCGAGCGGGATTATACCCGTATGTCCAGCGCGCAGGAACTTGTGGGACTGGCTAATGCATGCGCCGAAGGGCTGATCGGGGAGCAAAGCATCAATGATCAGCTCGCTGCCGTACTCTTGCGGCTCGAAGAATTGGTCGAGCTTGACGAAGGCTCGCAGCCATTGCTCGAACGCGCTCGCAGTTTACAGCTCGAACTTCAAGACCTCGGCGAAGAAGTCGGGCACCTCGCCGACGATTATGACTTTGACAGCGAGGCCATCGAGGCCGCCACCGAGCGCATGAGTCTGTGGCAAGAACTGCGTCGTAAATATGGCGGCAGTGTGGCAGCCGTGTTGTCCAAGCGTGAAGAGCTCGCCCAAAAAATAGCCATCCAGGGAGACCTCGATGGCGTGTTGAATCAAAAACGCAAGGCCGCTGCCGCACTCGAAGCCGAGCTGCGCAAGCAAGCCCTCAAGTTGACCACGGCTCGCAAAAAAGCTGCTAAGACGCTCGCCCAAAAAGCGGCCGACTTATTGCAAGCCCTCGGCTTTAAAAAAGCGCGGCTAGAGATCCAACTCATCGCTGACAGCAAGCTGCACGAGCACGGCGATAGTCATTGCCGATTCCTCTTTGCCCCCAACGCTGGACAAGACCTGCAGCCACTCAATAAAATCGCCTCCAGCGGTGAGACCGCCCGGGTCATGCTCGCGCTCAAGACTGTGCTGGCAGAGGCCGATGCCACGCCGCTGCTCGTCTTCGACGAAGTCGATGCCAACGTCGGCGGCGAAGTCGGACGCGCCGTCGGGGCTGAGCTCGCCCGCCTGGCTAAGAAGCACCAGGTCCTCTGTGTCACTCACTTGCCACAAGTGGCTTCGCTGGCACATAATCATTACGTCGTCACCAAATCGCAGGACGAAAATTCAACCGCTGTCACCATTGCCCCGCTCGGGGACAGTCGCGAGGCTCGTCTCGAAGAGCTCGCTCGCATGCTAGGCGACCGCAAGTCCGCCTCCGCCAGAGCGCACGCCGAAGAGTTGCTCGGTTGAGTGCCAGTCCTGATGCAGAGAAATAAAAAGAGAATATTAAACCACGGATTAACACGGATCAGAAAATGAAAAAGAAGGAATCATATCCGTTTCCATCCGTGGTTAAACAAAATCCAGCATGATAGGATTGACGAAGGTCTGCCGTAGATGGCGAAGCACTCGACCTTCTGGTGACCATCGGCCACTCTGGAGTTTTTGCCGAAAAAATAATTGAAGAGTCAGATACTTTGGAGGTGTTTCTGGTAGAATTCTGCACACAGCATAGTTCAGTTTTTGAAGATCTTAAAATCTAGAGGTCTTTCACCGTCTCTCAGTTGTTACCGATAGCCGGCAACTACGCACTCGCTTATTTACGAAATTGACGGCGTTGCAGACCGAAGAGGCCGCAGGCTAAGCCTAGCCAGAGGACAGTTGATGCGGGTTCTGGGACTCCGGGAGCGTTGACTTCAACTAAAGGTGGATTCGTGGCCGATAGGAATAGGCCGCGGCGACTGCCTGAAGTGCCTGTAATTCCCCAGAGGAACTCAACGCCATCTGTTCCAATTTGAGAATAAACAACTGAGGCGGTGTGCTGCTCTTGACCCGAGGCAGTTGTGGAATTGTCGACATTTCCTGTGACTAGGTAATTCGTGCTCTCGCCAGCTGCTAAAGTTGCGATTTCATATTCGGTGCTGTCGTATGTGAGCGTGCTGACCGCTAGGTTAGTGGGATCATTTAGCATCACTCCATTCACTGTCTCTGAGCTGATGACTCCAAATGTATCCGAGAAATCATTACCGGTTGCGTCTTGATCAATATCATAGACTTGCACGATTACAGTGTCGGTCACCGCAAAGGCATTTTCGTTCGCGTCAATAAAGCGTAGGTTGAAGCTCACATATGCGTCGGTATCTGAGGCGATCACAAAAAATATAGACTCGTTGCCATCGCTGGAGTTGCCATTTCCATCTACAGTCGATAGGCCGTACTCATTATTTCCGCCGAGACCACTGCCTCCGTTGACTAAAGCACCATCGCCATAGTCCACTCCTGCGCTGGTCGAGTTTACTGTTAGAATGACGTCCAACGATTCACCATCCACTGTTGCTGCATTGACGAATCGATATTCATCTAAACCATTGCCACTGTCATAGACAGTAACAGAGGAAAATGAAATATCAATGGCGGCACTCGCGACACTTAGTGTTGCGAAGAAAAGACTATATGCTCCAAATTTAGATCCCATGGGCGCAAGTTGCTACTACGCTAAAATCTGTAGTCAAACATCAAAATCGATGTAGGTAACTAAAATATGATTTATGCTCGTTGTCGTATTTGAAAAAAAACTACTTTGTTCCTGTTAATCGGGTTTGAATGATTAATCATGGGTGCAGAAAAGTATAAGTTTTGCGCACTTAGTGGTGAAAATTGGACACTTCAGGGAAGTGGCAATCAATTCGCTACGCGTAGCTGGGCATTTGTTTCAATGTGCTTTGCGGGATCTGGGAGGGCAGGTGAATTTTTTTTAGAAAGTCGAACGAAATTCGGCCAATTTTCGGGCAAAGTTCTTTTTGAGTGTTTCGTCTTGGATGCCGTCTGCACTTGAAAAATTGTTGCTGAAGGAGGGCAGCGAGAAGGTCGCGGCAATTTTGGCGCCTAAATGTGGGAAGCTGCTGCTTGCGGTTCCCAGCACTGTGGCCCCGCCGCGTGCGCCTGGAGATGTGCTAAGTAGTAGCATCGGCTTTTCGGACCAAATTTTATGTTTATGGCGCGTGCCCCAGTCGAAGAGACTTTTAAAGGCTGCGGTATAACTGCCATTATGCTCCGCTAGCGAGAGAATGATACCATCGGCTGCTTCGATTTCTGCGACGAAGGCTTTCGCACTGGCTGGGATTCCATCCTTGGCTTCTGCGTCGACTGAATACATGGGAGCTGTAAAATCGTTTAAATCGATCACTCTCACCTGCACTTCAGGCAGGGCATTGGCTGCGTACTCGGCGAGTTGTTTATTGATGGATTGGCTGCTGGTGCTGGCAGCAAATGCGAGTATGGTCGGCTTATTCATTTGTAGCAGGAGGTATTTTGTTTCGAAAACTAAGATTTAGGCTTAAACAATGCGGCGTCTAAGATGGACCAAAGGTGAATCACCCAGCCCATGAGTATGACCCATAGCATACTTGCGAGGACAAAATGGATGAGCGCCATCAGTAGGCGGCCTTGTACTAATTGTCCTAGTCCCGGTATGAAAAAGCTGCATAGCGCAGCGATGACGTTTCCTGTTGATCCTTGTTCTGCCATGGGAGCAAGCTAAGCATTGAATGTTCTGCTTACAAGTGAGAGTTCAGATAATTCAGAGATTTCTGGGGGTTCATACGCTGAGTTAGAAGCCTCGGTTCTTCGAACCGGGGAGTGTTGTTGCGGGCATCGATTCGTTCCGGCCCCAATCCATAGGATTGAGGATTCGCTGAGTTTGGGGTGTAGCACTGATCGCGTGCGCTAAGATAAGGCCGTGATTTTTTCGGCGACTGTATTTTCGTGTCCTGCTTTTGTGCGGATAAAGAGTTCTTGCAGGCCTTTTGCACTTTGAGTGGCAGCTTTGATGCCTGCTTGTTCGATACGCTGCACTTTAACGCTGCCTGTGCGGCTTTGTTTACCGAGTGATTTGCCGCCGTAGGAATGCCCAATGATCACACCAATGACCCCATCGAGCGCTTCGATCTTTTTGATCATCTGTCGGCATTCTTTAGAGGTGCTTTGATGGCGTCCGCGGGAAGGCATAACTAGTCGTCGATTGGTGGAATTTAGGTTTTGTGCGTGCGTCTGCTAAGCACGCTTATGTGAATGTTTGTTTCCAACGCAGGTTTCTCGAAGGTCTTCTAGGATCGAGTAAAATGCGGGGACTAAGAGCAGGGTGATGAAGGTGGCAAAGAGCACGCCGAAGCTGAGCGAGATGGCCATGGGAATGAGGAATTGCGCTTGTAGGCTGGTCTCAAATAGCACTGGCAAGAGGCCGGCGAAGGTGGTGAGTGAGGTGAGGATGATTGGGCGGAAGCGTAAGGCGCCGGCTTCTTCGATGGCTTTGCGCAGAGGCATGCCTTGGGCACGTTCTTGATTGATGAAATCGACCAGCACCAGGCTGTCATTGACCACCACGCCGGCGAGTGCGACGAAGCCGAGCACGGACAGGATGCTCATGGGCTGTCCCATGATGATGTGGCCGCCGATGGCTCCGATCAGGCCGAAGGGGATGACGATCATCACGATGACCGGCTGAATATACGATTTGAGTGGGATCGCGAGTAGGGCGTAGATGATGAAGAGCGCGATCAGCGTCATTTGTTGTAGGCTGGCAAAGATGTCGGCTTGTTCGCGGGCTTCTCCCTCGAAGGTCCAGGACACGCCGGGATAGTCTTTCATCAGGCTGCTGAGAAAGCCGTCCAGCTCTTGCTTCCCTTTGAGGTCGGCCTTGATGAGGCCGAGGTCGGCGATGTTTTTGTCGGCGTCGGCGGTGATGTTGATCACGCGTCGGCGGTCGACGCGGGTGATGGAAGAAAAGCCGTCGGTGATTTTGAAGTCGGCGACTTCATCGAAGGGGACCTCGTGCCCGTCGAAGGTGCGGATGCGTAGGTCTTCGAGGTTCTCGACGGACTGTCGTTCGTCGAGTGGGTAGCGCACCATGACCTTGATGTCGTCACGACCGCGTTGAATGCGTTGGGCTTCGACGCCGTAGAAGGCGGCGCGCACTTGGCGACCTAGATCGGATTGGCGCAGTCCGAGGGGCTCGGCGCTGGGGCGGATGTCGAGTTTGATTTCTCGTTTGCCGCTGCTGTAGTTGTCTTTGATGTCGAAGAGTCCTTCATAGGTGGCGAGTTTCGCTTTGATCGCTTCGGAGACGGCTTGCAGGCTGTCGAAATCGCGGCCGGAGAGTTGTATGTCGATTGGCATGCCGGCGGCACCGGCTGCGTTGGCATTGAAGGAGAGCTCTTTCACGCCGGCTACCGGGCCGATCATATCGCGCCAGCGATTCGCGAGATTGGGCGCGGAGAGTGATTCGATATTGCCGCCGCCGGGCAAGTCTTCGCGCTTGACCAGTTCCACTGCAATCTCGGCGATGTGGGTGCCGGTGTTGCTGCCACTGGCATTTATGGGGTCTCCATTGCCTTCAAAGGGCTGCCCACCGATGGTGATGACGACGTTGTCAAAGGGCTCGCCGTGGCCTTCTTCTTTGACTTCTTCGATCAACTGATTGAGCCCGTCATTCATTTGCTCAATCGCGCGGGTGGTGAGTTCGACTGGGGTGCCTTCGGGCATTACGAGTTTGGCGACGATGTAGTCCGAGGGCACGGGGGGAAAGAAGACAAAGGGCAGGTGCTTGCCCGCCAGCATGCCGAACATGATCATAAGTGTGCCGACAAAGGCGGCTACCGTGGCGTAGCGAAACTGTATCGCGCGTTTCAATACCGGTCGATAGCGATGCTCGATGAAGCGTTCCAAGCCGTCGGCTACTTTGCGCTGTTGTCGTTGTAGCCAGTTAATTTCTCCACGACTGCCGCCGCCTACGTTGCACAGCGTGAGGTGGTAGGGGAGCACTAGTTTTGACTCGATTAAGGACCAGATCAAAGTCGCGATCACGACCACCGGGATCGGGTAGAAGAACTTACCTAAGAAGCCCGGGATGGTGAGAATGGGCAGAAAAGCCACGATGGTGGTGAGCACCGCAAAGGTGACCGGAATCGAAACGCGCTTGGTGCCGGCGACAGAGGCTTCCACACCGGGGCCGCCGTGTTTTTGAAATTGGGTAAACACACTCTCGCCCACGATGATCGCGTCGTCCACCACGATGCCGAGCACCAGGATGAATCCGAAGAGCGAGGCCAGATTGATACTGATGCCTAGCATCGGCAGGAAGAGCATCGAACCGAGAAAGGAAATCGGGATGCCCAGCATCACGAAGAAAGCGAGTGAGGGACGTAGGAAGAGCGTCAGGATCAGCAGCACCAAGAGCAGGCCGTAGAGGCCGTTCTCGATTAGCATCTGCAGGCGTCCTTTGAGGTAGTAGGTGAAGTCGCGAAAGGCTTCGACTTGAATGCCGGCTGGCAGGTCGGCATCGATCGTTTGGGCGAAACTTTGCACTCGTCCGGATACATCCAGTGCGCTCTCGTCGCCCACGGCATAGATGCGCAGTAGCACCGCGCGTTGACCATTGAATTCAGTGATGATAGGATCGTCCACGAAGCCATCCTCTACGCTGGCGAGGTCGCGCACGCGCACGACACTGCCATCGGCGCGAGTGATGATAGGCATACCTTCGAAGCCTGCGCCGGTGTAGGCTTTGCCTGTGGTGCGTAAGAGAATTTCGCCCCCGCGGGATTTGATCGAGCCGCCGGGGATGTCGACGGATGTGTTGCGGATGGCTTGCACCACGTCGTCGAAAGTGAGACCGTATTGGCGTAGTGCGATTTCAGATACGTTGATTGAAATCTCAAATTCAGCAACGCCTTTGATGTCTACTTGTGTGATGCGCTCGCGGACGTTGAGCTCATCGCGAATATACTCGGCGATCTCTTTGAGAGTTTTCACATCCGCGTCGCCATAAACTGCGAGTGAGATCACTTCATTGCGAAGGAGCAGTTCTTCCACCTGCGGTTCTTCCGCTTCTTCCGGGAAGTTATCGATGGCATCGACGCGCACTTTGATTTTGTCGCTGACTTCG
Source organism: Puniceicoccaceae bacterium (assembly GCA_002729725.1). Lineage (GTDB taxonomy): Bacteria > Verrucomicrobiota > Verrucomicrobiia > Opitutales > Coraliomargaritaceae > Thalassobacterium > Thalassobacterium maritimum. The sequence goes on along the minus strand of PBYS01000094.1, from coordinate 25,606 downwards.
GTGGCGTCGTAGCCGCGTTCGACTTCGACCAGTACCGAGCCGTAGCCTTCGCCGGCGGTGGCGGTTATTTTTTTGACGCCGTCGACGTCTTGGATGCGGTCTTCGATCAGCTCGATAATGCCGCTTTCCACTTCCTCCGGGGCGGCGCCGGGGTAGGGCACGGCCACGCTGACCATGTCAAGGTCTAGCTCAGGAAATAGCTCCAGCTTGATACTCATCGCCGTGAAGAGGCCTGCGACAATGATAATGCCTGCGAGCAGATTGGCGGCGACGCCGTTTTGTGTGAACCAACGAATCATTTATTGATGGGTGATGGCGGATGAATGATGGTGGATGAATGATGGCGGATGAATGATTCGTTATTATTCATCATTCATCCGCTATCACCTCGACGGGCATGCCTTCGACGTAGTAGGCGATCGGGCTGGTGGCGACTCGCTCGCCGGGGGCGAGGCCGGCGGTGATGACGACTTCTTCGGCATCGCTTTGAATGATTTGCACGGTGCGTGTGATGAGGGTGTTTGTCTCTGTGAGGATGTAGACGGTATTGGAGCCACGCAGGGCGTAACGCGGGATTTTGTAGGCATCGCTCAGGCCGCGGCCTTCGATCTCTGCGTGGAGAAAGGTGCCGCGTCGTAGCGCTGGCTGTTCGGGCTTGGGGTCAAAGGGCGCATTGACTCGAGCCACTGCATAGAGCAGGCGGCTGGTCGGATCGACATTGTCTTCGATACGAATGAGGGGCGCTTTCCACTGTAGCTCGTTGCCATTTTTATTTTGCGTGAGCGTGACAAAGCGTTGTCGTTTACTGCGCTGGTCGAGCAGGGAGGCTTCTTGTTCGGTGATCGGTAGGCGCACCTCAGCACTTTGAGTTGAGTAGATGCGACCGAGCGGATTGCCGGGGTTGGCGGTGATATATTGTCCGAGGTCGGCTTGTTTCATCAGCACAATTCCATCGTAGGGTGCGGTGATTCGGGTGCGCTCCAAATCGCGTTGAGCGCGTTTCAGATTTGCTTCGGCGCTGGCGATGCGCGCTTGCGCTTGAGCGAGTTGAGGCTTGCGCAGAGTGAGATCGCTGGCTGCGCCCTCACCGAGAGCTTTCCAATCGGCGGCCGCTTGTTGGGCCTGGGCTTCTTCTTGCGCCAGTGCCAATTGTGCGTTGGCTAAGTCGGCGGCAGCATTGGCGACTGCGGCCTCGTAGTCGGCGGGATCGATTTTGATGAGCAGCTCGCCTTTGCGAAAGCGATTACCGACATTGAACAACTCCGCCATCTCGATGATGCGGCCACTGACCTCGGCGATCAGATCGGTTTCGGTGGTCGGTAGTAGCGTGCCTTGGCTCTTGACTGTGAGTTGCACCGATTGAGGCTGCACTGTAATCACTTCGACATTGGTGACCGGGCGCTCAGGTGTGACCTCTGCCGCCTCGGGCTGTAAGATCACCAGTGCTGCCGTGATGCCGCCGGCGGACAGTAGAATGAGTATGGGAAGGAGGACTTTCATAAATAGTAGGTGAGGTCGGAGGTTTTTTCCGTAAACTCCCCTCCTAGGGCTAGGTAGAGATCGATTCGGTTTTGCAAGAGCAGGTTGGATACGCCCAACTGACGGCTGCGGGCGCTGTCGGCTGTGCGTTGGGCGTCGAGAGCGCTGAGGAATTCACCAGTGCCGTTGCGGTAGCGCTCCCACGCCAGGGTTTCTGTGGCGGCGGCTTCTTCGGCAGCCAATGCGAGCTTGCTTTGTTCGCGGCGCAGATACTGCTCCGCCGCGAGCGTGCTTTCCACTTCGAAGAAGGCACGTAAGGCACTGTCGCGATAGTTGGCGGCGGCTTGCTCGCGTAGTGAGGCTGTGCGGTCGATATTGGCCAGTATGCGGCCGCCTTGGAACAAGGGCTGAGTTAAGTTACCGGCGAGTGACCATACACTGAAATCGCCATCGAGTAAGTTTTCAAATTCCTGTGAGGAGCTCCCGCCGGAAGCGGTCAAACTGATCTGGGGCAAGCGTTCTTTTTGGGCGGCGCGTTGCTCGCGCTCGGCAGCAGCGAGTAGGCGTTCAGCAGCAATCAGGTCTGGCCGGCGCTGTAGTAATTCCGCGGGCAGCCCGGCTGGCACCGAGGGCGGCAGTGCTGGAAAGTTCGGGAGTGTTTCAAGTTGGCCGGAGGGGTAGCGGCCCAGCACGATTTCAAGATTGCGAGTGGCCTGATCCAGCGCGCGTTGGCGGGTGGCGCTATCGGCCTCGGCGGAGGCGGCTTGGGTGCGAATACGTCGCAGGTCGAAGCCTTCGGTCAGGCCGCGTTTGAAGCGCGATTCCAGTGCTTCTTGATTGTTGCGATAGGCCTGTGCCGTGCGTTGGGCCAGGGCGAGTTGTTGTTGGGCTTCGATGACATTGAGCCAAGCCTTGGTTGTTTGGGCAGCCAATGAGAGTCGGGCGGCATGCAGTTCGGCTTGACTGCTTTCGGCGCGTGCCCGTGCGGCCGAGCTGCGATCACGCAAGCGGCCCCACAGGTCGAGCTCCCAACTGAGGTTGAGCGCGAGCTCGTAGTTTTCAAAAATAACACCACCGGTTGAACTCGGGCCGAAGGTGCTGATCTGCTGCCGTGTGCCATTGAGACCGAGCCCTGCCTGGGGCATGAGGTCGGCACCTGCGATGCGAGCCTCGGCGATGGATTGGGCGAAGCGCGCGGCAGTGGCTTCCAGGCCCGGATTGTGGCGCATGGCCTCGGTGACCAGCGCTTCCAGTTGCGGCGAATTAAAGTCTTTTAGCCATGCGGTGGGCGTGGCGTCGGAGATATTGCGGCCCCATGTGTCTGGGAGGGTGATTTCGGGCGCACGACTGCGTTCCGGCGAGCTGGCACAGGCGGCGAGCAGTAAGCAGGGTAAAAGTCGTGCGCTGTATTTTAATAAAATACGGCCATACCGGGGCCCGTTTGGGGTAGGGCTGTCGGTGGGGGGAGGCCCCAAGCGGTTCTTATACTTAGAAAGTGGAATTTTCATTTTTGTTGGAAGCCTGCGACGACGTAATTCGTCAGTTCCTGCAGTATCCTATCGAGTATCGCACTGTTTAACTTACTGCCTGATATAATTTCTAGCCTAACTTCACCCGCGATGGTGCCGATCATGGTGCTGATGCTTAGAAAAAAGCGGAATTGTATTTGTTCTTGGGAGAGCTCCGGGCATGTGCGTTGAATCTCGCCCATGAAACGCTTCGAGAGCTCGGCGAAAAACTCTTTGTGCAGATGGATCATGAAATCCGCCGGCCTCCTTAGTCACTTCGCGCAGGGTCATCGCACGGTAGCCGCCCTGAGCAAAGATTTTACCAGCCGCTTGGAGTATACGTTGACGTGTTTTATCTGAAACAGAGCCCGTAGGGGGGTGGGAAGGATTCATGTTTGAAACGATCATTTAATACGGCCAGAGGTCAATCTTTGCTTACGCGCTAAATATTCTACGATTCGCGCCTTGTCAGTTTATCTGGCTAAAGTTTTGCTGTGGCCATGACTGAGCAATCAAAAATTCGCTGTGGCGTTGTCGGAACTGGCTATTTGGGGCAGCACCATGCGCGTATCTATGCGGCTCTGGAGAGCTGTGAGCTGGTTGGGATCGTGGAGGCCGACGATGCCCGTGCGGAGGAGATTTGCGCGAAATATAATTGTCAACGCTTTGACAGCGCTGCGGGCTTGGCGGCGGCCTGCGACGCGGTGAGCGTGGTGGTGCCGACGGATAAGCACTGTGAGGTGGCGGTGCCGCTTTTGGAAGGAGGCTGTCATTTGTTGATCGAGAAACCGCTCTGCACCAGCCTAGATGAGGCGGAGCAAATCTTGGCTGCCGCGAAATCGCAGGGCTGCATCGTGCAGGTGGGCCACATTGAGCATTATAATCCGGTGATGGGCTATTTGGAAAATGCGGTCACTCAGCCTCAGTTTATCACTGCAGACCGTTTGGCGCCATTTAATCCACGTGGCACCGAAGTGGGCGTGGTCCTGGACCTGATGATTCACGACATTGGTGTGATTTTGGCGCTGGTGCGTTCGCCTGTGAAGCAAGTGGATGCGGTGGGAGTCAATGTGCTCTCGAACTCGGAGGATATCGCCAATGCACGCATTACCTTTGAAAACGGCTGTGTGGCCAATATCAACACCAGCCGTGTCAGCCAAAAGAAGGTGCGCGAGATTCGCGTGTTTCAGCCGCAGAACTATTTATCTATCAACTTCCAGGAGCAGAGCGGTCACTTCCTGCGCAAAGAGGGAGCCGAGCTGGTGCGGGAAGAGATTCCCATCGAAAAAGACGAACCACTCAAGCTGGAGTTGGAATCCTTCGTTCAAGTAGTCCGAAGTGCAGGGAAGCCAAAAGTCGGTGCCGAGCTGGGCAAGTCGGCCCTGGAGCTGGCGATCCAGGTTACGGAGTTGATTCACGCGAAGTAATGACTGCTTGTCGTGATTATAAATGTAGGGGCGTCACTTGTGACGCCCGCCGAGCACTGGCGGATCTGAGGTGGCCTTTACCCCTGCATCGCTCTTCGAGCTGCGCAGGGCACAAGCCCCTACGATGGTCCATGCGGTGTTATTTCACGAGTTTTCTCCAGTATGTCTAATTCACTTCCAGCCACTACGGATTTTCCGGCGCCGATTAATGGGCAGCCTGATCTGCTGATCATCGCGGGCGAACACTCCGGCGATGAGCATGCGGCACAATTGCTGACGGATCTGCGGCGACAACAGCCCGAGCTAAAAGTGGCCTGCTTAGGTGGGGTGGAGCTGCAGGCAGCAGGCGCACAACTGCTCTACGACCTGACAGCGGTCTCGATCGTCGGCTTTGTCGAAGTGGTGCGGCATTATAGTTTTTTCAAAGGACTCTTTGATCGCACCTTGGAATGGATTGAGCGCTATCAGCCGAAGCATATTTGCTTTGTTGATTATCCCGGATTCAATTTGCGCTTGGCCGATCAATTGGCGCAGCGCGGACTCAGTCGCAAGGGGGGCGGTTCGATCGGGCTCAGTTATTACATCGGTCCGCAAGTGTGGGCTTGGAAGGCAAAACGTCGTTTTAAAATGGCGGATCTGATTGATCGGCTCGGCGTGATTTTTCCCTTCGAAGTGGATTGCTTTGCGGATACCGAACTGCCGACTGAGTTTGTGGGACATCCTTTTGTGCGCGAGACTTGGCAGGCACCTTTTCGCTATGATGCCAGTGCTCCGGTTCTACTTTTGCCGGGGAGCCGTACTGCGGCGGTGGGGCGCATTTTTCCATTGTTGTTGGCAGGCTTCCGCCAGGCCCGTGACTCACATCCTGATTTGCAGGCGACGGTGGTGTATCCGAGTGAGCAAATACGTGCGCAGTTGGAGGCGGTGCTGGCTGCCGAGCCCGATTTGGCTGCGCATATTCAATTGGTGGCCAATTCGCAGCAGAGTCTGCCGGCGAGTGCCGTGTTGATGAGCTCCGGCACCATGTCTTTGGCCTGTGCATTGTCCGCGATTCCCGGGGCGATTGCTTATCGCCTGAACCCAATGAGTTATTGGATCGGGCGTGTCTTAGTGAAGGTCAAATACATCGGGATCGCCAATTTGCTGTTGGACCGCCCCTTGCACCCTGAGTTTATTCAAGCTTCTGCGAGTGCCTCGCAGTTGAGCCGTCAGTTGATACGTGCGCTCGAAGACCCGGCTGCCGCGGAGCAGGCGGCCGCCGGGGCGCAGGAATTATGCGAGCTCTTACATGCTGGCAGTGACGCCAGCGCCGCAGCATGGTTGGCCCGAGGTTTGCTCGAATCCTAGCGTCCTGTGGTTAGACGGATAATTGAAGCCTTTCAATGTCCGTTATTGATAATGAGCTCGCTGATGTCGTAACCCAGCGTTTCGGCGTAGGCGATGTAGGTTTGCAATTTGGATGCGGGGATCTCTGGAGTTTTAGCTAGAAGCCAGAGGGTTTTGCGATTGGGCGAGCCGACCAGTGCAATACTGTAGTCGGATTCTAACTTCAAGATCCAGTAGTTACCATAATCGGGAGGGCTCCCAAATATTTGGGCGAAGAACTTATCAATCGAGACCTTGAGCTTCGCGTTGTTGGAGCCTGCGACTGGCACGGCCGTCCCGGTGACTGAGCGTTGAGAGCCATCGGGTGCGATGGCGGTATTGACTAGGTCGATATTGCCCGCGTCATTCATCACGTATTCGGCCGTCGCCCGTTCGTTATCTTTTTGAAAGAAGACGGGCAGGCGAGCGAGTTCATGCCATAAGCCGGTGTAGCGGTTCAGATCGACCGACTCCACGGTGGCGGGTGGATCTTCGGGCAGTGCGCGGCAGGCCGTGAAAAAGCTGAGCCCGAGTAAGAGGAGGGCGGGGGCGACTGGTCGTAGTAATCGCATACGGATGCGTATACGGATGCGGTTAAGCGTCGATCACGACGTCGGCATCGCCCTTTGGCTGGCAGCAGCAGATGAGGACATGATCATCGTCTGGCTCTGCGGTATGGCCCATCGGGTATTCAACTTCGCCAGAGAGGAGTGGTTGCTGACAAGCGGTGCAATTGCCCATGCGGCAGCCGTAGTCTAGATCGAGGTCGTGAACTTCGCCTAGTTCTAAGATGCTCTCTTCGTCGCCGGTCCAAGGTGCGGTGACGCCGGATTTTTGAAAAATGATATTAGCCATGTCGGAGAGACAATTCGGCCCTGTCGAGAATGCAAATCGTTTATCCTGAATCCTACAAAAACAGCGCAAATCCTACATTGATCACTTAGCTCTTGTCGGGTGGGGTGAGCAGGACGCGGGTTTTTAGGCCCATTAAGTATTCGGAAAACTCTTCACCTTCCGGAGCATTGCGAAGGACGCGTTGGACCATGCCCATTTTGGCATCGAGGTTGTCGACCATGGAGACAAATACAGCTTCAGGCGTGGCGGCCATGGCGGCGGCTCCCCATTCTTTCTCGCCTTGGTGACTGAGAATGATGTGTTCGAGGCGCTCGGTCAGGTCCGGGTTGAGTTTGGATTGGATCGCTGCCTTGCGGGCGGTGCGGAAACCGAGCACGACGTGGCCCTGTAAGGTGCCGATGCGGCTGATTTTGGCGGCGTAGTCGCCTTCATATTCTTCTATTTTGCCGATGTCGTGTAGAATAATGCCTGCGATTGCCAGGTCGGCATCGACCTGCGGATACAGAGGCAACAGCGCGCGGGCGGCACGAACCATATGTGTGGTGTGCTCTAAGAGTCCATGGCGGTAGGCGTGGTGCATACTAATGGCTGCGGTGCTGGTGCGAAATTGGGCGCCCACTTCATCCATGACCCGTTGCACGGTGTCGTGCAGTTGTGGGTGTTGAATGGCGGCAATCGCTTCTTTGATATGTGCCCACAGGTCGTCTTCTGACTCGGGTGGCACTTCGACCAGTTGGCTGAGCATGCTTTGCGCTTCTTCATCGCTGGGGGCGACTTCTTCGGCAGCCTGCAGACGGGGGGAGAAGCGCTCTTGGTAATATTCAGTCTTTCCCGAAATGCGAACCATGGCGCCTTCGGCTACGTTTTCGAGTGCGGCAAATACGGCCGAATCGCCAAAGGCGTTGGCGGTGAAACTGCCACCGGCATCGCCGAGTTCGATACTGAGGAAGGGGTTGCCGTTTTTGGCGGTCTTCACCGTCTTGCGGCGCAGTATAAAAATGCTGCGGAAGGGGACGGCGATGGCGGGATCGAGTTGTTTGAGTTCTTGGACGGTTTTGAATTCGCTCATGATTGTGCGGGGCTATTGCGGTCGGATGTGATTTTTAAAGAGAAAGCTCAGTGAAAGGGAAAATCTGGGTGTCGCTGTTAGCTCGTGGGCGGTTCAGTGAATCGCGATCTCGTCGAGTACCTGTTGTTTCGACTTCTGTAGCGCGGGGTTGAGTACTTGCTCCAGCAGTTTGTTCGCTTCTTGCGTGCGGCCCAGTTTGCCCAGCACGCGAGCGCTGTGGAGATCGAGAATCTCGCCTTGCAGTCGCGTGCTGGTTTGTTTGCGGACTTGTTTCCAGTGCAGTAGAGCGGTTCTCCAGTCGGGGCTGCTGAGTTGGTAGTAGGCTTCGCCCAGCCGCAGCTGATAGTCGAAATTATCCGGTTCCATCTGAGCTGCTTTGCGAAAGGCTTTGAGCATCTCGCGCTCCAGTGCATCTTGAGTGAAGATTTTTTCTTGAATGAATTCCTCTCGAAAATCATCGATTAACTGGCCGAGTGTATAGTGATAGACCGCTGTCTCCGGGGCGAGTTCGACCGCTCGCAGATAGAAGGTGAGGGCGGCTTTGCCTTTGCCCTCTTCGGCTAGGTGATTGCCGATCTGTTGCTTGACTACGGCAATTTCGGGGTCGAGCTCATCGGCTTTAAGAAAGGCTTTAAAGGCCTGCTCATACTCTTGCACTCGGCGTAGTAATTTGCCGTAGAGAATGTAAGCACTCACATCTTCTGGCTGCTCGATCAGGTAGCTGCGGTAGGACTGCACCAGATCGTTAATTCGGCGATTGAGATCATCCTCGGTGTAAAATTCAGGGTCTTCGGCGATCTTTTGATAGATCTTTGTTTCTTTTTCCGCGATGCTGAGTAAGCGGGTGCTAGCCAGATCGGAAGCGTGGCAGAGGCAAGTCAGAGCTAAAAAGCTGCAAAGGGTCGAATAATGACGGAAACGAGGCATGATCTAAACGGAATATGAGGCTTACAAGGGACCACGCCAATAAGAAAGCGTTCCGCTGCTTGCTTCTCCACTTTTGGGCTAACTCTTATAAGCTGTGATTATTTGCGGCTAAGTCATTTACTATTACTAAGATAAGCTGACGATCCATTTAAATGGCAGCAGGATTCAAAATAATCTTGGCCTTATAAGCGGGACGGATGATCGTGAGAGCACTATGCCAAGCGCTACCGTAGAAGATTATATTAAGCATATTTACCTTGTCTCTGAGAAGTTGACTTCCTGCGAAGTGCCGATGGGGCAGGTAGCTGAGGCCTTGGGAGTCGTGCCCGGCACGGCAACTACTATGGTGAAGGCGCTTTCGGATGCGGGTTTGGTTCTATACGCGCCGCGCGTTGGGGTGCAGTTGACTGAGCCTGGGCGTAAATTAGCTTTGCATGTGCTGCGGCGGCATCGTTTGATCGAGCAGTTCTTGGTGGAGGTGTTAGGCTTCGATTGGTCGGAGGTGCACGAAGAGGCCGAACAACTCGAGCACGTCGTGTCTGACCTACTATTGGAGCGGATTGATCGTTTTTTAGGCCATCCCACCGAGGATCCGCATGGAGATCCAATTCCTTCGGCTGAAGGCGAATTGGTGCATGGAGAAGTGGAAACTTTAGTTGAGTGCCCCTTAAATACGCAGCTCACTGTGGCTCGAATCAGTGATCAAGATACAGGTTTCTTAAATTATATCGCTGAATCTGGACTAAACCCCGGCGTGCGGCTACAGGTTAGAGCGCGTAGTATGAGTGCAGAGTCGGTCAGTGTGGAACTGGCGAGTAATGCTGTCGCGATGACGCTAGGGCTGGGTGCAGCTGCGAAAATTCAAGTGCGTCCGGCGCATTAGTCGTCAAGTCGGTCAGCATTTATTTAGTTTTTACTGATTGTCATATGAGGTATATCACTCAATATGGGTCTGTCATTATATTCAACAGACAATATTAACCTACATACATCATGGAAGAAGAAACCTCAGGATTAATTACCGCTACCGCTCCGGTAGCCGAGCCAACGATTGTTGAAAAGGTCATCGATGGTCTTGCCTTGTACGGGATGAAAATCATCGCCGCTGTTCTTATACTCGTGGTGGGCCTGTGGGTCGCCAAAAAGGTAAAGAATTGCTTCGTTAGCACCTTACAGAAACGTGAAGTGGATCCGACCTTGGTCGGGTTCTTTGCGAGCCTGATTCACGGGGCTTTGGTCATCTTTATCGTGATCGCCGCGATTGGTAAGCTGGGTGTACAGACGACTTCCTTTGTAGCCGTGATCGGTGCCGCTGGCTTGGCGGTGGGGCTGGCTCTACAAGGTTCGCTTTCTAACTTTGCGGCGGGTGTGCTGTTGATTCTCTTCAAGCCCTTTAAAGCTGGTGATTTCGTGAAAGCTGGTGGTGAAGCGGGTGTGATTGTTGAAGTGGGTATTTTGACCACTGAGATGAAGACCCCCGATAATATTCAAATCATCATGCCCAATTCCTCCATCATGGGCGGTTCGATTACCAACGTTTCTGCGCACCCGACACGTCGTGTCGATATGACAGTTGGTGTCGGTTATGGCGATGATTTGAACAAGGCGAAAAAGATTATGGAAGACTTGTTGGCTGCTGATGAGCGTGTGCTCAAAGATCCTGCGGTCACAATTGCGGTGGCTAACTTGGGTGATAGCAGCGTCGACTTTGTGGTTCGTCCATGGGTCAAGTCCGCTGATTACTGGGCTGTCAAATTTGACTTCACTAAGGCAGTCAAAGAGAAGTTCGATGCCGAAGGAATCAGCATTCCATTCCCTCAGCGCGACATCCACGTGTTCCAGGAGAACGCTTCTTAAGCATTTTAAACGAATACAATTTTCAAAACCGCTGGTGCTCACCAGCGGTTTTTTTATTGTCGCAGGGGCAATCCTGTCTGTGTGTAGCTGCTCTTGTTCCTCTATTCTAAGAATTGGTATTCATGCGAACTTTTCGAATCTTACTGGCGCTTTCTGTGTGGCCAATTTTGCTGCTGGCGCAGAGCACGCCTGAGCAAATCGCCTACGCGTTATCGACGCGTTATACGCCATACTTCGATGGCGCTGCGCGCCTCGACCTAGAAGAGGTGGCGGCACAAAAGGTGGAGGCCTGGTGGAGCTCTCCGGCAGAGAGGCGAATCCTGGGGCAGGCGCTTTCGGCAGCGCCCCTTGCTGGACTGCATCTCGCACTGGACCCTGGCCATGTCGGGGGATTCTGGGCGAAATGGGAATGGCGCAACTTCCGGATCTCTGAGCAGGACTACTGGGTGCGCGAAGGCGAGCTGGTGTTGGAAGTGGCCCAGCGTGTGCGGGCTGAGTTGACTCGCTTGGGCGCGCAAGTGACTCTGCTGCGCGAGTCGTCTCAGCCCATCAATCCTGAGACCTTTGCGGATTATTGGCCTGCTGTGGCGGCTCAGCGAACGCCGCCCAGTGAGGTCAATTTACAGATCCAGCTCCAGCACGCGATGGCAGTGCGAGACGCGGCCATACGGATGGCGATTGTGAGCGGGGAGTTGGCGGAGCGCGCTCGGGTTGTCAACGAGCAGATTCGCCCTGATGCCTTGCTCTCACTGCACGTCAATGCAGCCGCATGGCCCGAGGGCGATACACAACAGCTGGTGCAGAGCGACCATACGCACGTATTAGTCTTTGGTTGCTTGAGCGAGGCCGAGCTGCTGAGTTCAGAACATCAGGCACAGCTGACCGAGAAGCTGACCAATGGCAGTGGGCCTATTGAGGCTACACTCGGTGCCGCCTTAGGCGAGGCCCTTGGAGAGGCGACGGGACTGCCGGCCTCTGATTACCAAGGGTATAATGCGATCCGAATTGATGCCGAGGTGCCCTATTTGTGGGCGCGTAATTTAATGTTGTTACGCCTAGTCAAATGCCCGACCGTGCTATTGGAGCCCTATGTGGCCAACAGTGAGCGAGAATATGCGCGCATACAAGCGGCGCTGAACGCTCGTGCGCATCATCAGCCCTTGCCTGCCGATGATATTTTATTGGAATACACCGCTGCTGTAGTGGAGGGCGTGATGCAGGCTTATGGCAGGCTGCAGGCAGATGGGGAAGTGCAGTAGGGGCAGGCTTTCTCGCTAAAAAAGCCCGCCGAGCAGAGATGCTGGCGGGCTTTGTGAAAGGTCGCTGTGTGCGATTACTTAGATCAGGTCTTTGACTGCTTCGCGTTCTTCAGCCAATTCTTGCACGGAGGCGTCGAATTTTGCACGGCTGAATTCGTTGAGCTCGATGTCTTTGACGATCTCGATCTTCTCGCCATCGCTGCGGCAAGGGAAGGAGATGATCAAACCTTCGGGTGTGCCGTAGCTGCCATCGGAGCAGAGGCACATGCTGAAGGTGTCACCTTCGGCGGTGGGTGTGGTGAGCGCGCGGACAGAATCCACGATGCCGTTGGCGGCGGAGGCCGCTGAGGATGCACCACGTGCTTTGATGATGGCTGCACCCCGTGTTTGCACGTCGGGGATGAAGGTATCCTTGAGCCAAGCTTCGTCGCCGATGACTTCAGCAGCAGACTTGCCGCCGATCTTAGCAGAGTAGAAATCAGGATACTGGGTGGCCGAGTGGTTGCCCCAGATTGTCATATTGCTGACTTCGGTCACGTCGACACCTGCCTTTTGGGCGAGCTGTGTCTTGGCGCGGTTCTCGTCAAGCATGGTCATGGCGAAGAAGCGGTCGTTGGGCACGCCTTCGGCATTGTTCATGGCGATCAAGCAGTTGGTGTTGCATGGGTTACCCACGACTAGCACGCGCACATCGGGAGCTGCATTGGCGCCGATGGCCTTGCCTTGGCCCGTAAAGACCTTGCCGTTGATACCCAGCAAATCTCCGCGTTCCATGCCCGCTTTACGTGGCACGGAACCGACTAGCAGTGCCCAGTTTACATCTTTGAAGCCTTCGTCCATATCGGTGGTGGCGACGACATCTTTCAACAGCGGAAAGGCGCAGTCGTCCAATTCCATCACGACACCCTTGAGCGCGTCGAGGGCAGGTGGGATTTCGATCAAGTTCAGCGCGACCGGTTGGTCGGGGCCAAACATGGCACCTGAAGCGATACGGAATAGAAGGGCGTAGCCGATATTACCAGCTGCACCTGTGACGGCGACACGAATGGGTTGTTTAATCATAATTCTTATGCGGTTGGGTGTTTGTGATTAGATGAATTAATACAGGATGGGTGCCGAGGTCTTCAACGCTGGAAGTTTCTGATTTGAATAGCAGAAGCTTCGCTTATGCTGTCCTTAAGTGAAGAGTGGTGCTAAATCCTCGTAGCCTTTGCGTATCATAGCTTCGGTAGTCGCCCAGTCGATGCAGCCATCGGTGATGGAGACGCCGTATTTAAGATCGGCCACAGGTTGAGGGAAAGATTGATTACCAAATTCGAGATTACTTTCGACCATGGCGCCGATGACGCTGGGGTCGATGAGGCTTTGGCGTACGATCTCGTCAAAGACCAATGGCTGGCGGCCGGGGTCTTTATCGCTGTTGGCGTGACTGCAGTCAGTCATGATCGCAGCAGTGAGCCCGGCAGATTCAAGTTTGTCACGGGCTTGTGCGACATCGTCGGCGCCGTAGTTAGGACCGTGGGAACCGCCGCGGAGCACGATGTGACAGTGTGGGTTGCCCTTTGTTGTGAGTGCGTTGGCCTGGCCTTGGTTATCAATGCCGAGAAAAGTTTGTGGCTGGCTGGCGGCCTTGATTGCGTTGATGGCGACCCCGAGCCCACCATCGGTGCCGTTTTTGAAGCCGAGTGGCATCGAGAGGCCGGAGGCCATTTGGCGGTGTGTCTGACTCTCGGTGGTGCGGGCGCCGATAGCGGACCAGCAGACTAAGTCGGCGATGTATTGCGGTGTGATCGGGTCCAGCAGCTCTGTGGCGGTGGGCAAGCCCAGCTCGATGATGTCGAGTAGGAAGCGGCGCGCGATGCGTAGACCTTCTGGAATGTCGCTGGTGCCGTCGAGCTTCGGGTCCATGATCAGGCCCTTCCAGCCGACAGTGGTGCGCGGCTTTTCAAAATAGACGCGCATGACAATTAGCATGCGGTCGTCGACTTCTTTGGCGAGTTTAGCAAGTTTTTCGGCGTATTCACGTCCAGCTTTAAGATCATGGATCGAGCAAGGGCCAATGACGACGAGTAGTCGGCGGTCCTTACCAAAAATGATCTCGTTGATCGCTTCGCGGCTCTCGGCCACGAATTTATCCGCTGCGTCCGTTTTAACGATCTCTTCGCATAGGGCGAGCGGAGAAGGAAGCAGTGTTTTGGAAGTGATGTTGATATCGGTGACTTTTTTCACGGGGCGGAGATTTAGAGTAGCTTTGAGGTGGGAACAAGCTCAATCACCCATTGCTGACGCTAGACACCAAAATGTCATAATTCTGTGCATCGCAGCTGTCGTGGGTCTTATGTGTTTATGCCAGTAGCCCGATCAGCACTTTAGCGATCAGTATCATCACGATCAGAGCTACCGGATAGGCCGATACATAGCTGACCACAGGCACTTGCGAGTCGGTCTTGGCGGTGATGGCACCCAAGGCAGGGGTGGAAGTCATGCCGCCGCAGATGCCGCCGAGAGCTTGTAAGGGATCCAGCTTAAAGAGCTTGCGCGCTAGCGGCCAAGCGACCATGAGTGGCACAATGCTGACTGCGATACCCAGGGCGAAGAGCATGGGGCCATATTCTTGCACGGTAGCGGCCAAGGAGCCACCGCCGCGCACGCCGGCATTGGCGAGGAAAAACACCAGTCCCAGCTCTTGCAGCAACAGGCGCGTGGGGCGGGGAATGTGACCGACGATGCGGCCAACACGACCGAAGTGTCCCAGCAATAAGGCGACAAAGAGTGGTCCGCCAGCGAGCCCCAATGTGATGGGGGTGCTGCCGGGTAGGCCGATCGGGATCAATCCGACGATGATGCCCAGTGTCAGACCCGCCGAGAGTGAGAGCAGGTCGGTCGTGTCGATGGCGTTGCTGCGGTGGCCGACTGCTTTGGCAAAGCCTTTTAAGTCATCCGGGCGGCCGACCGAGGTGAGCTGATCGTTGAGCTCAATAACAGTCGAGGCATTGGGCACAAAGGTGAGGCCGAGCCGAGTGATCCGTGTGATCACGATGCCGTAGTTTTTGAGCGGTGCGACGTCGCGCAGGTTCTTGCCTGCCATCTTACGCTCGGTGACCAGTAGTTGCTGGCGCTCATTTTCCACGTCCTTTAGGACATTGCGATGGCTGCGATGGCCGATGTAGTCCACTGCCACGGCGATCTCTTTGCTCCGCCCAACCAGCAATAAGAGTAAGCCTTCTGTAAAAGCGTCGTCATAGCTGAGTGGCACCAGCTGCCCGTCTTTAAAAATGCGCGAGACCTGGCAAGCGTTCAGATTGGCGACGCCCGAGTCCGCGATCCGTTTGCCAATCAGATTTTGGTTGGTGCATTCGACCAGCACATTTTCCACGCGGTCTTCTGCGGCATCGCCCGCATCATGTTCAGCCGCGATCTTTTCCAGGTCGTGCTTTAAGATGCGTGGGAGCACCTGCACAAACAGCACCACACCGATGACACCGAAAGGATAGGCGATACCATAGCCAATACTGACTCCCGAGGCGGCCTCCTTGAGGCCCTCGGTGGCAGCGGCCAGCGCTGGTGTGCTGGTAAGGGCACCAGCAAAGATACCCGCGGCCAAATCGGCCGGCAGATCCAATAGCTTGGCGCCCGCCCAAGTGACAAGTCCGCCCAGAGCGACGATGACGAGTGCGAGCTTGGCTAAAGTGGCCCCCTCACGTGCCACCGAAGCAAAGAAGCGGCCCCCTGCGCCGATGCCCACGCAGTAGACAAACAGCACCAGCCCCAGCGTGCCAATGCCACCAGGAATGCTATAGCCTAAGTGCCCCGCCAGTAATGCGGAGAACAACACGCCCGAACTTCCAAGGTTGATCCCTTTGATGGTGATGTTACCAAAGAGTAGGCCCACCGCGATGACCGCGAAGAGCGTGACCAATGGTTGGTCGAGTAAGAGCTGGTTGAGTGCCTCTAAATTCATATTACTTATGCTTATGCTGTTTTGCTTTTAAATAAGCAAGTGTAATGTTATGAGTTGTGTTAAATAGTGGCAATGGCAAGTTACAGCAACTTGCGAGCCACTCCGAATCTTACGCTAGAGCGTGGACATCCGACTTTATCGAGTCGAATGCAGCGCCAGCAGCGCGTCGCATGAGCGTGTAATTTATCCATGCTCGATAGCTTCTGGGGGAAGCTCGAAGTGGCCTGCGACGACGCCGGGCACGGTAATGTCTTCGTCCAGTTCTTCCCAGCGAAGCGCATATCCATTAACTTCAATGGTGACCTTCGCAAGAAGCTCGTCCGAGGCTTCTTTGAGGCGCCGAAAGCGACTTGCGGGAAATCCAAAAACTCTACTGTCCGCAAGCTTCAGATAAACCATGCGGTCTTCAACCCAAGCTTTCGTTGCGAGTGCTTCAGTGCTGGCGATTACGGTGTTCATTGTATTTAGTGATGAATAGGTTCTTGTTCTCGAAAATGATCCGTTCAATCTCATTTAAGCGATGAATTGGGATACCACGATCATTGGCTAACATTATTGGATCGAGCCAAAATTTGCAATCTTTGCCTTCGTGCCGAACATGTATATGAGGAGGTTCATTTCCTTCGTCTGAGTAGAAATGAAAGCGGTATGGGCCAATTCGTAGAACTGTAGGCATCGGACTCTTCATTAAAGCCGATGGACTATGATGTGTCTATCTTAGAATCCCATGTGCTTTTAAGCTGAATTGGTCTTCATTTGACTGTCGATTTGCTGAAGGAATGTATACGGCTCCTTTGATTCTAACTTCAACTTCTTGCGGGGGCAGTTCTGTATCAAATGTAACGACTTCAACCGTAGGTAGCAGGTTTAAGTTCTTAAAAGCTGGTAATTCGTTTGCTAGATAAACCTTGGTTTGTGAGTCACCGCCTAATGCCTCTTCGATCTTTCGAATTTTCTCTTTGAAGAGTGAGCTAGTTGCATCCGATGCTAACAAGAACTGGGAGGTTCGCTCTTTGGGCACATCAAAATTTTGCAGTTTCCTTTTGATGGCTAGGTGCGTCATGGGCATGCTAAGCTTATCAGGAGCTTCTAGTAGAAGTGGAATGTCACCTTTCCAGAGTGTGTAGTAAAGGTTGCCCTGTGTAGTCTTAATTTCAGACAATGAATTATCTTGGTGATTTCTTAACTCGAGTTCTAGCTTGGTTGACCAGTTAACTTCAAAGACTTTGTCGTTGTTGGCTGAGGTTCCAGGTTCAACCGTTGATTGTGTGGATTTTGTGATTGTTATCGAATAATGGGCTCTATGAATGGCTTCTCCCCATGGCATGGTGTAAGCTGCAATGTCGCTGTAAAACACGTCTCCAAGTTCAAATTTGCATTTTGCTAATGCGCTTGAGAACGCGTGCGGTACTGGCCAGTTAAAGCCTTTGAATCGTTTATTTGCGTCCATTCTTAGAAGCCCTCCTTGATCTTTTTTTCGATGTTCTTTTTCTCTTTCTTAATCTTCAGCTTTAATGAGGCGATTTCACTCTCAAGCTCGCTTAGCTTTAGTTGTAAATTCGGAAAGGTGCTCGCTCTTACCCATGCTTGTAGTTCGTTAAGTTTCTCGATGTCGCCATCGCTATGGAGCATTGAGTTGTCCCCTGACAGCAATTGGAGCTTATGTTTACATAATTTACCCAATGCTCCAGCAGGGCAGTTGCAAAAGACTGATAAAAGTTCACCTTCTTTTATGAAATCAACAGTATACGAATGATCGCCGCTACTGCTCTTCGCCTGAATTGATATTTTCATTAATTTTGTAATCGCATGTCCGTCTGGCTTCAGAGTCATGATATCAGGGAGAGGAATTTCTCTTCGGACAAAATCGGTATGCCTAATTTGACTGCTTTATTATATTTCGATCCGGCAGCTTCACCAGCTAGTAAATAATCTGTTTTTTTACTGACACTTGAACTTGTGCGGCCTCCAGCTTTTTCAATGAGTTCTGTCGCTTGGTTGCGGTTCAGCGTAGGCAAGGTGCCGGTCAATACTATGGTTTTGCCTGATAAGGTTCCTGTTTGGGACTCATTGGCACTTGATTCAAAATT
Source organism: Puniceicoccaceae bacterium (assembly GCA_002729725.1). Classification (GTDB taxonomy): domain Bacteria; phylum Verrucomicrobiota; class Verrucomicrobiia; order Opitutales; family Coraliomargaritaceae; genus Thalassobacterium; species Thalassobacterium maritimum. The sequence continues at coordinate 7,809 of PBYS01000094.1, read as the reverse complement.
TAGACCAAATGAGCGAAGTCTGCTGATCATCTCTTGGTTTTCTGGCTGATTGAACCAATTGCAAATGCTTGCCGCGCCTGTTTGCCCTAAACCAGCAACTTGAATTAATCGTTCCTTAGTTGCATTTATGATGTCATCAAGATTTTTGAATTCTGATTCTAGATCCTTTGCGGTTTGTTTACCTATCTGTGGAATACCGAAGCCATGGATGAGTTGCCATAATTCACGCGTTTTGCTGCTTTCAATCGCCTTAAGTAGATTGTTGGCTGACTTCTCCGCTAATTTATCTAATTTAAGTAAGTCCTCCTTCTTTAAGGTGTAGAGGTCTGCGATATTTAGAGCGAGTTTTTGGGTGACCAGTTGCTCAATAATGGCGGTTCCTAGATTTTCAATGTCCATGCACACGCGGCTAGCGAAGTGCTGTAGCGCACGCTGTTTTCGATTAGAATCATCCTTGTCTATAACACGCCAAACTATTTCTTTCTCTGATCGTTGGGCAGTGATACCCAGTTCGTCTAGTTGTTGTTGGAAATCAAATGCACTGCTATCATTCGTGCGTTTATCAAGATTGACACGGAGGATTTGTGGAATGATCTCGCCTGCTTTTTGAACAAGCACGGAGTCCCCCGGGCGAATGTCTTTTCTTATGATTTCATCTTCATTGTGCAGTGTTGCGCTGGAGACACTTGTGCCGGCGAGTTCCACAGAGTCTAAGTTAGCAACTGGGGTGACTGTGCCGCCTCTTCCAATTTGAAAACGTATTTCTTTTAATTGTGTGATCGCTCGTTCTGGGTCAAATTTATAAGAGATTGCCCACCTCGGGGATTTAGAGGTGAAACCAGCTTCCTTTTGTAGGCGGAATTCATTGAGCTTAACGACCGCTCCATCAGTTGGGTAGGTGAAGTTTTTGCGGAGCTCATCCAGCTGTTTTATTGATGTCCAAGCTTCTTCGATATTATGGACTAACCACGTTTTTTCTAATGTTGAGAATCCCCAAGCTTTTAACTTTTCGTGCACTTCGGCTTGATGGCTGAAATAGCGAGCGGGTTCACATGCTCCAATCCCGTAGAGGACGATGTTAAGTTGGCGAGTCTTTGCTTCCGCTGGATCAAGTAATTTAATCGTACCCGCAGCTAAGTTTCGAGGGTTCTTAAAGGTGTTCAATCCCTCTTGTACACGAACCGTGTTGATGCGTTCAAACTCTTCATGCAACATATAGATTTCACCTCGAATCTCTATTATGTCCGGTGCGTTTTCAATTTTACTAGGGATTCCTTTGATAGATAGAACGTTTTGGGTGATGTCATCGCCTTCGGCACCATTACCTCGTGTAACTGCTCGAATAAATTTACCCCTTTCGTAGGTTAAACTTATGGCGACGCCGTCAATCTTAGGCTCGACTATGTAGTTTAATGTTTGTTCCGAGAAGCGCCTTTCCAGCCGTCTGCCGAACTCGATTAACTCCTCCATGCTATATGTGTTCCCCAGACTAAACATTGGCATGCGGTGCGTATAACTTTCAAATGCTTCTAGTCTGTCATCACCAACTGTTTGAGTCGGCGAGTTTTCAGTGCTTAATTCGGGATGCGCCGTCTCTAGTCTAGCAAGCTTTGCGATGAGGCGATCGTAGGCTTTATCATCTATTACAGGGGCAGCTTTCTTGTAATAGAGTTCGTTGTGGTGAGTGATCTCATCGCGTAGGTTTTCTATCTCAAAGGCTTCCAAACGGTCGTCGCCCACGCTTTGAGTGGGCGAGGGGGCGGCGTCGAAGTCAAATTCGGGGTTGGCGGCTTCTAATTGGGCCAGCTCGGCCTTGAGGCGATCGTAGGCTTGGTCGTCGATCTTGGGCTGCGCCTCTTTATAGTAGAGACGGTCATGCTCTGCGATCTCGTTGCGTAATTGGGCTATTCTTTTTTGCGGGTCCGCCATGGCGGCAAGTGAAACTGTGAATGGCTTGGTGTAAAGCTGCGATCTTTTGGAATCGTGCGGCTGGCAGCATTTTCCTTAGATATGTTTTGATGTGGCTTGCTTTCCTGAGCATTCCTCGGTCCTTTGGACGTTTACGAATTTATGCGAGCGATCGATGTTTGATTACCAGACAGTTTACAATGCATACACTGCCTTGATTGCGGGGCTGATTACCAGCGTGCACTGCGTTGCTATGTGCGGCCCGTTATCCTGCGCCTTTGCGCCGACAAAGGCGCAAGATGCCAGCCCGCAGCTGGTCTTGACCTGCTATCATTTGGCAAAGCTATTCGCGTATGCGCTGGTGGGCACCTTGGCTGGGGCCTTCGGCTCCGTAGTGATTCGTTCGGTGGAGAGCTCTTGGCTCAATTATTTGCCCTGGATTTTGGTGGTGTTTTTCCTGGTGGTGGCTTTTCGCTTGGATCGCTACTTTCCGAAGCCGATCTGGCTGGGGAAGATTTATAAGCAAATTACACTGCGTTTTAGTCGCTTACAAAAGCCGGTCGCGGCGGCAGTGATTGGGCTGGCCAGTCCGCTGCTGCCTTGTGGGCCGCTGTATATGATTTTTGGTCTGGCGCTGTTTTCTGGCTCTGCTTTGAAAGGAGCGGAGTTTGCGATCGGCTTTGGCTTGGGCACTTTGCCTTTGCTGTGGCTGGCGCAGAGCCAATTCATGCGGGTGCAGTTGAAGGTGACGCCCCGCACATTATTGCGCGTCCAGCGCACTGTTGCGCTGATCGCTGCGTTGGTGGTGGCTTGGCGTTTGCGGACCACGCTGGGAATCGAAGGCGCGGAGGATTGGGTCTGTCACCCATTTTAAGTCTCCGTGTTCGGGCCTTATTAGAAAAATTTTGCGGAACTCGATCCGCCATGTTCTGTCCATTTTTGCTCTATCCAATCACGTATTTGCCTATGAAAATTGCAACTTGCTTCTCTCTGATCTCGCTCCTGGCATTCGCGCCCTTGTTTGCTGATGAGCATTCGCCATTAAATGCCACAGTCGACAGTCAGCCGATACAAGCGCAAGCGGGCAAGCCGTTGGTCTCTTATGCAGATGTTTTGGAGCAAGCGACGCCTTCGGTGGTGACGGTATATACCTCGCAAATCGTGACCGTGGGGCAACGTCAGAGACTACCTGACTTTTTGCGACAGTTTGCTCAGCCAGTGCCTCAGATGGAGCCCAACTCGGGCAGCACGCGTGAGCGCAAGGCGCCGCTGGGCGTGGGCTCAGGCGTGATCATTTCTAGCGATGGCTACATCGTGACCAACCACCACGTGGTGCAAGGCATGCGCGGGCGTCAGGCCGACGAAATTCGGGTGCGTCTGAATGATAACTCGGAGTATGTGGCTACCTTGGTTGGCTCTGATTCGAAGACCGATGTGGCGGTGCTTAAAATTGATGTGGATGCGCCGTTGCCCGCCATCACCTTGGCAGACAGTGAGTTGATTCGGGTGGGCGACATCGTATTTGCAATTGGCAATCCGCTGGATGTGGGGCTGACGGCGACTCAAGGCATCGTCTCGGCCACGGGGCGCAATCGCAAGGGCGAGATCCTCGGGCCCGGCTCCTATGAGAATTTTATTCAAACCGATGCTCCGATTAACTTGGGCAACTCCGGTGGCGCCTTGGTGGATGCCTGGGGGCGACTCATCGGTATTAATACTGCGATTGTTTCCGGCAGTGGAGGCAGCATCGGGATCGGATTTGCGATTCCTGTGAATATGGTGCTAAACGTCGCGACTAATTTAATCGATAGCGGTGAAGTGCCCCGCGGCATGTTGGGGCTGTTTCCCGGCGATCTGACGCGTGATATGGCCGACGCCTTCGGCTTGGACAGCACGCGCGGCGCTCTGGTGAATCAAGTGCAAGAAGACTCGCCAGCCGAGAGTGCGGGCGTGCGTCATGGCGACATCATTGTAAAAGTCGATGATACCGAGATTGATTCCGCAGCTCAGTTGCGTCTAGTCGTTTCACAAATACTGCCAGGCACTGAGGTCGAGCTGACACTGATCCGCATGGGCGAGACGCTGGTGCTACCAGTCACCTTGGGAAGCCTGAATGGCAAATTAGCCAACAAAGTGGGCGCTCAAAGTCCACTTGAGGGCGTGGCTTTACGCCCCGTGGATGCGGCGGCGCGCTCTAGCTTCTCGATTCCTGAAGAGATCGAGGGCGTGATGGTGGTGGCTGTGGCAGGCGACTCTCCGTTTGTAGAAAAGCTGGACCCACAAATGGTTTTGCTAGAGGTGAACGGCGAAGCGGTCGAGAGCGTTGCGGACGTCGAGCGCCAGCTGGTGGAAGGTTCGCAGAACCGACTCTATGTGTGGGCCAAGGGCACGAAGGGCTTTATCGTCTTTAAGCTCTAGTCCCTAGATTATGGCCTTGAGTATTCCGGCGGCTGCTATTAGCTGCTCCGCTTCGTTGCGCCCACCGTGGGGCGAAATACATTTAGCTTTATCTATAAATTTTGAGAAATATGTCTGAGAAACGCACAATACGCATCGGTTTACTCGGCTTTGGGGTCGTCGGCCAAGGAGTTTGGAAGAATATTGATAAGAACCGTTCGGCTCTTGAATACCGCTTGGGGGCTGAGCTCGCGATCACGCAAGTCGCGGTCAAAGATGCCAGCAAGGCGCGCGAGGTGCAGGTGCCTGCCGAGTGTTATTCGGATGATCCGGCGCGTGTCGTGGACAATCCCGAGATCGATATCGTGTGTGAATTGATGGGGGGCACTGGCAAGGCGCTGGAGCTGACACGCCGTGCGCTGGAGCAGGGCAAGATCGTGGTCACTGCTAACAAAGCGCTCATCTGTGAACACGGTGAAGAACTCTTTGAAATCGCGCGTCAAAATGGCGGACATTACTTCTTCGAGGCTTCAGTGGCAGGTGGGATTCCGATCATCAAAACCATTCGTGAAGCCTTGGTCGCCAATCGCTTTAAGCTGATTTTTGGTATCTTAAACGGTACCTCCAATTATATTTTGACTCGCATGGAGCGCGAAGGTTTGAGCTTCGATGCGACCTTGGGCGACGCGCGTAAGCTCGGCTATGTCGAAGCGGACGAGGCGCTGGATCTCGATGGCATTGATGCGGCCCATAAGGCAGTGATCTTGACGTACCTCGCGCATGGGAAATGGGTGGGGCTCGACCAGATCATCTGCGAAGGCATCCGCGACATCACTGGAGAGGATATCGAGATCGCGGGGCAGCTCGGCTATAAGATCAAGCTGCTCGCCGTGATCGCGCGCGACTTCGAAGCCAACCAACTCTCAGTGCGCTTACACCCGGCCTTGATCTCTAAACAAGAAGTGATCGCTGGAGTGGACGAAGTGTATAATGGAGTCAGCGTGACGGGCGACGTGGTCGGCACCACGGTCTTGATCGGGCGCGGCGCGGGGCAAGATGCGACATCCAGCTCCGTGATCAGCGATATTGCCGACGCCGTCTTTATGCTGCAAGGCGCACCCGCACCGGCGATTTCCGAGGAGGATGCCGCGACTTACCAAAAGCTCGCCGATGGCCTTGAATTAGCCGATTCGGAGACCCTTGCTGGACGTTATTACCTTCGAATTCACGTGAAGGACCAAGAGGGCGTCCTGGCTAAAATTTCAGATATTTTGGCCAAAGAACACATCAGTTTCGCAACTGTGAATCAGAAAGAACTCGAAGATGGCACGGCCAAGTTAATGGTGACCACGCACAAGAGCGATGAGGCCGCCATCACGCGCGCGAAAGCCGTATTGGCCGCCGAAGGCGCAGTGATCGGCGCCCCTGTCAGTTTCCGAATTTTCGATCCCAATCAGTCGTAGTCGAATTCTTTCGGCTGGACCAAGTTGCGGGGCCGGTGTGCTCCGCGACTTGAGGGCGAAATGTGTGACTTATAGCCAAGTCTTTTAGATTCGCTGCGTATATGCCAGCAGGTGCCGCTCAGGTGTGTGCGCTTTTATTGGCGCTGTGCCTGTTTATCGTATAAACTACGGTAGAGCTCGCTGCTTGGGTAGAGCTCCGCGTGGCTGCCACTTGCCACGATTTTGCCTGCGTCAAAGACTAGGATACGATCCGCGTGCTTAATCGTGCTAAAGCGGTGCGCGATGATCAAAACCGTGCGGCCCTTGGACAGCTTTTCCAGTGCGGCTTGTATCTGATGCTCGCTTTCTGCATCTAAGGCCGAGGTGGGCTCGTCCAAAATGATGATGGGCGCGTTTTTCAGAAAGGCGCGGGCAATAGAAATGCGTTGCCGCTGACCGCCCGATAGGCGTGAGCCACGCTCGCCGACTTCAGTCTCGTAGCCGTCGGCCAGTGCTTCGATGAACTCGTGCGCATTGGCCATTTGGGCGGCAGCTTTAATTTCCTCCAAGCTGGCATCTGGTTTGCCGATACGAATGTTATTGGCGATGCTATCGCTAAAGAGGAGCGCTTCTTGCGAGACCAGCGCAATATGGCTGCGGAGTTCAGATTTGAGAACGTCGCGCACATCGATGCCGTCGATACGAATGCTGCCCTCCGTGACGTCGTAGAAGCGTGGCACCAGGTTCGCAAAAGTCGTTTTGCCCGCACCACTAGGGCCGACCAGAGCGACAATTTCCCCCGCAGCGATGTTTACCTGAATGTCGTCCAGCACCACACTGTCGTCCGTATATTTAAACTGCACCTGCTGCATCGAAATCTCGCCTTTCACAGTCCCGAGAGCCTGCGGAGCAGTTGTTTCTGGCACGGTATCGACTGTATGCAGCACAAATTCCAAGCGATCCAGTGAGGCTTCGGCCTTACGAATGATATTAGACACCGAGCCCAGTTTCTTAACCGGCTGATAGCACATGTAGAGCGCTGCGAGAATCGAGGCCAGAGCGCCTTCATCGACTTCATTGACCACGGCGACGTAGAGCGCGATCACGATCGCGAAGGAGGTGACGACCTCGATCATAGGAGAGAGCGCTTTATCATATTTGACGACCTTTAATGACTTTTCGAGGAAATCTCTACAAGCCTTGCCGAAGCGTTCGCTCTCACGTTGCTCTAGGTTATAGGCACGCACTTCCCGTGTGGCGGATAGATTTTCGTTGAGCACATGGTTCAGTTCGCCCGCTTGCTTTTGAGCTTTGCTGGCTTTTTTCAGAATGCGCGTGCCGATCGCTTTGACCGGCAAGACGCATGCAGGCACCGTGGCGAGTGCAATTAGGACGAAGCTGATGTCATTTTCTTTGGTCGACAAATAAACCAAGTAGACTGCGGCACTGATCAGCGTGGCCGGCTCCTTGATCAGGCTATCGACCACTTTGACAATTGCACCTTGTAGCTGGCTCGTATCGCCCATGACACGACTCATCAAGTCGCCCACCTTATTGCGTCCAAAAAAGGCCAGTGGCAGGCTTTGAATATGCTCAAAGACCATTCGCCGAATTTGTTCCAACACATGCATGCCCGTGTAGGCCATGAGATAAGCATTGGCAAAGCTGCCGAGGGCGCGAAGAACAAAGACGATGGGCACCATCGCCAAAATCCCCAGTAGCTTCCACCCAGTTGGCCCCTCCGGTTCGGTGACTAGGGGCACTAAATATTTGATCACGAGGGGTAAGCCAAATCCAGAAGATGCGGCGTAGACAATGCCCGCCAGCAACCCGAGCGCAAACTGCACGCGAACGGGCTTGAGGAATTTGAAGTAAGGACTGAAGCGTTTCAGATACATTTCTTATGAGTGTTTTGTTGGCTCTCTTGTAGCTTGTTTGCTGAGAGAGCTAATTTTAGCATAAGCCTGAATTCGTGAGATAAATTCTATTAAAAGAGTGGAACCTGTTGGGGTTCAGTGGCTAAAGTAGCCTTAAACAAATAAAACCGAAACACCCAACAGGT
>PBYS01000093.1 GCA_002729725.1 Puniceicoccaceae bacterium | reverse complement strand
TCTCAAAATCCAGAAAAAACAAAGGTAAAGCCAAGAAGAAAACAGTCGATAAAGCTGCTTAAGTCCGTGCCATTCGCGTCAGTCCCTTACGCCCAAGCTTCTTGCCACGCTTGGCCAATTTATACCTTTGAGCATTGCTCAACTTCAATTTCACGCCCTTCTTGTCCAGCTGTTCTTTGAGTATCTCGTTCTCCGCATTCAAATACATGATCACATCATGCTGTTTGCGATTCAGCCAGCCCGCCAACGTGGCTAAGAAAATGGTCATTTGCGTCTTCAAGGCGCTTTTTTCTGATTTCCGCAAGTCATTGGCGAGCAGAACAGTTCCTAAAATTGAACCCCTCACCCTTTAAGGCACTTTCCGGCAGTAAGAATATAGATTTCGGCTTTTTCATTCGATGATGCAAAATTAAAGCATATCATACCTTAGGCTAAAAGTGGATCCAACGGCGGGCATGCATGATCCACGGGTAGTCCCCCAAGAACCGCTTCGGCCATAAACTCAACAGATGGCACTGCGTCCGGCTCCAATTCAAAAATCTCGATCGTGTTAGAGCCAGACTTCAATAATGGAGCAGGCACATAGAGCGTTTGCTGTGGCCCCACTGCTCGATAGCGCCCCAAAGCAAATCCGTTCAACCAAACGATCCCATGGTGCCCTTCGATTACACGTAGAAAAGTATCTGCCGGCTCATCAATCTGAATTTCAGTTCGATACAGTCTAGGGTTACCTCTGGCGAGCACCGCCCCCCACTCCAGTCGTGAGCGGTCTTCCATCGAGAGTGGATAGTTCTTCCAATTGTGCAGGAACTGAAGCCCCATGCGGATGCCATGCGTAATGCCTTTTCGATCATACATGTCAGGACCGTAATTAATACGCCCTTCATTCTCGACGAGCACCTGCAGTTTAGCCCCGCCGGCAGGGATGCTCACGGCAATCCCCTCCTGAGCTTGATTACGAACCACCAGTCCTAGAAATTTGCCATCCAAGTAGACCCAGGCACGGTCGCGGACCTTCTGAAGCATAATTTTGGATTCCGGACGCGGCCCCGAGACTTCGGTTTCATAAAGAATAAAACCAAAGTTCTGATCGATATCCTCCATGGATAATGGGCACGCCGATTGAACCGGATCTGCGAGCAAATCCACCTGTCCCAGAAAAGCGGCCGACGCTTGCATCTCGACACGACCAAACGCCACACCGGTGGTCTTTTCAGGAATGGGTCCGACCTCAGCGCCATACTTCGCAAAGACCTCACGGAACTTTTCAAACTTTGGGGTTGGATTCCCCTGCTCGTCCAGCGGAGCATCATAGTCATAACTGGTGACTGTTGGCGTGTAGGTTTCGAATTTATTCGCCCCATTCCAGAAGCCAAAATTGGTACCTCCATGCATCATGTAGACATTGACCGAGGCATCGTTAGCCAGGATTTCATCCAAGGCCTCCGCGGCATCTTCGGCATCACGCGTATTGTGGTCCAAGCCCCAATGATCGAACCAACCGTTCCAGAACTCCATGCACATCAGGGGGCCTTCCGGCTGATATTCCCGCAACTTTTTAAAAGCCTCCGTCGCCTTGGAGCCGAAATTCGCGGTCTTCAGCAAATGCGGGAGTGTGCCTCCTTGGAGCATATGATCCTCCGGTCCGTCCGATGTAAAGAGGAGGACGTCGATTCCATGTCGCTTGATGCAGTCTTCCGACCAAGACAAATACTCTTTGTCGATACCATAGCTGCCATATTCATTCTCGACTTGGACGGCCACGACCCGACCGCCGCGGGTGCTTTGCAGATCGACAAATTCTTGCATCAAACGTCCGAAATAGCGATCCACGTGAGCCAAGTAGGTCTGATCCATGCAACGTAGGCGCACATTACGATCTTTCAGCAACCATGCTGGAAACCCGCCGAACTCCCACTCCGCGCAGATGTAAGGTCCGGGGCGGACGATCACATCCATATCCAGCTTAGAGGCTGTTTCGATGAATTTCCGGATATCTAGCAGACCATCAAAGTCATACACGCCGGGTTGCGGCTCATGCAGATTCCACGGCACATAAGTCTCCACCGTGTTCAAGCCGCAGGCCTTGTATTTGCGTAAGCGATCCTCCCAATACTCCGGCACCACGCGGAAGTAATGCAGGGCACCGGACAGTATCCGATGGGGTTTGCCATCGCGGACGAATTGATCGCCCTCCGTTTTCAATAAAAACTCACTCATAATTCATCCTGACTATCGTAGCTTATCCCAGATCCCACGAACCGGCATACCTTCATTTCCTGCCCATGGATTCGAATCCTCGATCGGTGCGTCCTCAATCAAGCGGGCAATCCGATCGCGGAACTCATACACTTTGTTACTACTTTTGGTATAGGTGTTTCGATACTTGGAATACTCGTCGAAATCAGTGAGCGCAACCTTCGCTTCTTCCAACCAGTCGCTCTCTCGGGAGTAAGAGCGCTCGTAAATTTTCACCTTGTGCGCAAGGATCATGTAATAAGCGAGATCCTCCATACCATCACGGAAGTTCTCCAGCACCATACTTGGAACCATGGTTCCGTCTTTCATGTAATAGAACCAGCGCCCATCTCCATGTGTATCTCCAAACGAAATTGGATTCCATGTGGTATATGGGTACTCACCGATCCCCCCACCTTTCTCTTCATTTTCCCCATAAATAGATGTTTCATAATACAGAAAGCCTGCTGGGCGATATTTGGCTTGCTGAATTCCCATCATGACACGTGCGTCGATAGGATCATACTCAATAAAGAAATTAGGATAAGGGTGCGGAGGCCAAACGCAGGTATACCACCACGAATTAATTCCATACTCCTCGCGCAGCTTATCCACACGCTCACCATTCCAACCCGCATTGATCGGGCAGGTGGCACTCATTGAAGGCATCTGAGGCGGCATAGTCTCCTTCGTAGTGGTGAACCGGTAGATTTCCGGATACCGCTCCTTAAGCAAAGCTGCGGATTTCTCTATCCTCGGCCAGTAGCGGGTATTCACCTCATCCCATCCATACAGGTAGGCATATTCTAGCAAACCGGCCTCTTTGACCGCCTCATAATTGGCTCTGTAACCATCCAAGTCCTCCGGCTTATCACTGTGGAAGTATCCAATACAGAACGGCCCCAACCTTCCCTTCCCGCGTATGTACTCGATCAGTTCCATATCCAACGATGAAGGCAGATCCTCGGTCGGCGAGCGGTAGATACAGTCCGGCATCAGATAGTAATCTCCGACAAAGTCGGCAAATTCGAACTTCGCTTTTGCCTCCCAGTTTTCCCGTCCTCCCATAATATTCTCGACCCATTCACTGCGTTTACTGATGGTGGTGAATGCGAGTGGAAACGGCGCATGCTCCGGCAACCCGAAATCGTAGACGTAGACAGCCAGTTCATAGGTCATCAGTTCGACACCCTCAGCCGCGACAGCAACCTGACCATAATACATGCCCGGCTCCTGATCAGCCGGTACATTCACCCGTATCCACCAAGTTTGAACTTCTCCTAGTTTGACGTCAACTGGCTTGGGATCGGCAATGATCGGATCCGGCCACCAGCCGACATACTCAACATCATAGCCGGGCTCGTTCGTGGTCTCCGTAAAGGCCACCAGGTCACAGTCGATCTGATCCACCGGAATCAAATCACCAGCCTGGTTCCGCAATGATGAAGCCGAGACCGAAACCGCACTCACGTCTTTCATATAAGGGGCGACCGCCAACTGAAAGGATTCGGTTTCATTACGAGCCGCATTCAAACGAACGTTGGGAGCAATTGTTAAACTTACAGGGAGGTGCTGCGGCATCACGTTGACCATCGATGGCGCGAACCCTACGATAAAACCGTTATCCGGCTGCCCGGTTTCGCGGGATTTCTTATAATAATCCCCATAGCGGCTATAGCGTTCGACCATCGGCTCCAGGTAGGAGCCAAGCCATACCATTTGAAGTCGGTCATTGTCGGACGCGCCCGCATTGCGCTCAAGCGCATTCATTCCATTACGAAGCCTCTCAATTTCTTCCTCAACTTTCGCCCGCAAAGGACCGGCCAGCATTTTTTCACGAATCGCAGAAATCGCTGTTTGGATATTTTCTTCGATCAGCCGCTTTTGCATCGACCAAATCGATTCCTGCAATTGCTCTGGAATATCTTTGGGATAATTTTCGTTTTTTTTCAGCAAAACGATATTGTCGATATGCATGACCACGTCGTGATCCGGATTCTCGATATAGAAACGCACCGTGGTGATCTGACTGGCGTTGATCGACTTATCATTCGCGATATTATAGCCGAGATCCTTAAAGACCCGATAGCCCGAACGCTTTGAGATGCCAATCCGATGGCGCAACCCATTTCCGATATCATCTTTCTTATCGGAAATTTGAATATAGACACTCACTTCATCGTCGGTTGGATTCACCACATCGAAAGCAATACGCTCAAAGGCGCCCCAATCCATCGGAGGCAAAGTTAACTCCACGTAGGCAAGTTTCGGATCACCACTCTCCCGCTTATCGAACTTAATCACGGCTGAGCTACTGCCATTACTGGCAAACGCACGACTTTGTTCGATAGACGCATGGTTACCCGACACATCCCAGCCGTCGACTTGGTCCGATCTTTCAAAATCGAGAAAAGTCTCCCGGGCTAACAGTGACGACGAAATCGTGAGGAGTGAACCTGCAGTGGCGATTCGAAACAAGGACCGTATACGGAAGAGGGTTGGTCGAGACATATTAATTTCCATTAGAGGTTTCATTCCAAACATAGACGTCATTACGACGCTGCGGTTTAAGTGGTTCGTAGGCGGGCTGGGGCGTAACTTGTGGCCTCGGTGCAGGTTTTAAAGCCTCTGCCTTGGCAGCAGCGATTGCCTTTTCCATGATGTCTACGGTTAATTCTTCCAAATTGGTCTCCTCAATCGGCACCTCCAACTTGTAGGCTCCAAAGCGGACAATTACCGTGTCCTCTTTCAGTCGCTCCATACGTACAGGGCTGCCAGCCAATAGCTCGATCCAGCTGTCCTCCGCATCGTCACTTTCGATGTTAATACGTTGGCGGGTGTTCAGTATGATTTCGCGCGGTGCGAAACGTGAATGATTACGCAACCAGGTAAGCGGTTCAGGTAAAGGCTCTGGAGCCGGACTCGGCGTGATTTCCGGCTCTTCGACAGAAACTTCTGTAGTCACTTCGATCGGTGCCGGATCGGATGAATTTCCTAAGTCAGGCTCCGGCGCGGACTCGGTACGATCTTCTTCTCCGAAGGCAGCATTCACATAGTCACGTCCTCGTTGCCACAGCTCAGAGGGAGTGTCTTTAAAGTAAACCATCGCTCCCCCCACCAGCACCAAAAAGAGGATAATAATGACTAGTATAGATCGTTTCATAATGGAGTTAAAAAATCGTGCGTTTAAGCTTTTAAACTTAAACGCACGGTGAAAAAGATGAGTTTATATTTTACCCTGTAAGCTCAATTGCCGGATTAGTTCCAATCGATGCCAAGAACCCCCATACCATCCTTCCAAGGATCGGAGTCCGATTCTGGAGATGCCTCAATGGCATTGGCCAGCTGATCGCGATACTGACGAACCTCTTCGAGATCCTTCGTCCAATCAATACGACTGCGCACATAAGTATCGGTCGCATTGAGGGCCGCGCGAGCTGACTCAAGCCATGCCTCATCGGGATTGCCTGACTTCTCGTTCAGCTTAATCTGGTGCTGAAGAATCATGTAGTAGGACAGGTCCTCAAGGCCGTCTCGGTAGTTCTCCACGCGAACCGTCGGCAAAAGATTGGCATCTTCATCGATCGCAAAGTAGGCACCATCCCCATTCGTCCCGGGAAAAGTCGTGGGATTCCAATCCGTGTAAGGATAGGTCGTGATGCCACCGTAAGTCTGCCACCAAGTGGTATGGTAGTAGAGATACCCGTCCGGCTTGTATTTCGCCAGCATCATGCCGGAGAGAATGCGGTTATCAATATTCGGATAATCCGTGAAAATGTTCGGATATGGGTGCGGCGGCCACACGCAGGTGTAGAGCCAGATTTGACGTCCCAGCTCACGTGCTTTTTCCGCAAGTGTGGGATTATAGCGGGAGATGATCGGACACCAGCCAGTGAGCGATTTCATCGGGGAATCAAAGCCGTAACTGTGATCCTGAGAGGTGGTCATGATTAAATCGACTTCGGGGAATTGCTTACGGAATTTCTCAGAGAATGTTTCGATGTTTTCGTATTGGTCACTGTTCCGCTCATCATATCCGTAGATATAGACGTGATCCATTACGCCGAGTTCTTTGGCCTTTTCATAGTGGGGGCGGAACAACTCGACGGTTTCATCCTTTGTGCCTTTAAAATACCCCAAGCAGACATTCACGAGTTGCCCCTTGTCATGGAGGTATTTGACGATATCCCAGTCGATCGTATCAACCCGCCCCATCTCGGGCGTCCGGTAGATGCTGTCCATGTTGATCATGTACTCAGCGAGTTGATCCGCATAGTCATACTTGATGGCCTCCCAATTCTCTTCAAAGGTCGCTTCATCGCCAATCGCCGTCACTTTATCCAGATTGCGATCCACGAAGGTCAACGCGGTGGGAATGGGCGCATGTTTGGGCACATTGAATCCGCGCACATGAACAGTCACCTCATAGGACATAACCTCCTCACCCTTGCTCGAAACAGTCACTTGCCCCGTATACTCACCAGCCGCTTGATCGCGTGCCGCCGCCAAACGCACCCACCAGCTTTGTACATTCCCCATAGCGACATCGATGGGATCATCCTTCGCCATCAGGGCATCCGGCCACCAGCCGATGTAATCAATGGATGGCTCCGTTTTGTAAGTGGTCTTCGTGTAGGTCACAAGTTCCACGCCAGTCATCTCCGCCGAAAGAACGGCTCCTCTGGGGCCCTTCAGCTCGCCCAGCTCTACCGTGACCGCTTCGGCCGGCTTCTCAAAAGGCATGACAGCCACTTGGAAGGCTTCCTTCTCGCCACCGGCAAGGCTGAGCTCGACGGAGTCTGCGATGGTCAAATTAGCGGGCAGGTGCTTGGGCATCACCTTGACCATCGAATCGGCCAAACCCACGACAAAGCCGGCTTTTTCAATTCCGCTATAATCAGCGAGGTAGCCTTTGGCTTCTTCAAAACGCTTCGCCGTCCACAGCAGGCGCTTCATCTCCAAGAGGGTCGCTTTCTGCGCCTCGGCGTTTTCACTGGCCTCGAACTCCGCCACAAGGGATTCCAACTCACTCTCTAGAAAGGCCACCGCTCCCGAAAGGCCAGCGTCCATTCCTTCGAAGTAGGCACGGAGCTTTGCGGCCTTTTCTACCGCAAACTGGCTTCGGAACGCGTTCATGCGTTCCGCCATAGCGCCCGACTCTTCTTCGGTCACGAATGTCTTCTGCGGCTTACGTCCCTCCCCCTCTTCGGGCTGATCCATTGGCTCCTCGCCTTCCTTTAGCAAGGTAATGTCATCCAAATAAAAATCCACCACCTGATTGGCAGGTGCCTTGATGGTAATGGCGTTGATATTGTGCGTCTTCACCGCATCGGAGAACTTAAGCTCCGCGACCTTCTGAATATGGCTCAGCGGCGGCAGCGTCACATCAAAGGTGAACCCAGTCACCTCGCTCCCGACCGTCACGTAGAGACGCTGCTCCTGCTCGGTGGGGTTGGTCAAATTCAACACGATCCGCTCGTGGTCCTCCCAATTATTATCCCAAACCCGGGATTCAAACTCCGGTGCCACGGGCAAGGCAGCTGCGTAAAAGCGCGCCGAAGTTTCACCGCTCACAGCAAATAATTCGGAGGCCTGAACGCTCTGCACTTCGGGATGAGAATACTCCCAGTCCTCGAACTGCCAGTCATTCTCAAAGTCGTAGAGGACGTAGCCGGCGTGAGCCGGCGACAAGGCAGACAGCATCAGCGGTGCCAGGGTAATCAAAGATTTTAGCTTCATTGTATCTTACAGTATTCAATTTTTCGGGAATGCTAGCAGAGCAGACGCCTTAGAGCAACAAATTTCAATGTTACTTTTATGGGAGGTTTTGGTTGAAGCTTTGGCTGGCGCTTGTCAAGCGGCATCTCCAATGGAACCGTTAAGCACGCCCACGTTCAGTAGCGCCTAAGCCTAGAGAGTGTTGAACAGGCGATTAGGCTACACAAATTTGGGGGCACATTTTGTAACAAAATTATTGTGCTGGCCTCCCTTCCACGTTTGAGTGGGCTGTTAATGTAACTGATAGAGATTTTATTTTATGCCTCGAAAAAAAGGAAAACAGGTTATCAAACTGGAAAAGGAACTGAAGGAACTTCTGAAGGACGGCAACTGGGAGCCCAGCCAGCCACTGCCCGTCACACGGGAGCTGGCCGACAAATACGGGGTGTCCAATGTGACCGTTCACCGGGTGCTGCGCCGCTTCAACAGCGACGGACTGGTCTGGCGCAGCGACAGCGGGCGCTATTACCTGCCCAGCGGGCGCGAACTGGCGGAACGGCCGAAGCCTGTGTTTTGCCTAGTGCGCGAGCTCACCGCCAGAGTGGTCAGCTACCGGCTCATGCTCCAAGGCTTCAGTAGGGAGTGCGCGGAAGCACGCCGAAATCTGCTGTTCCCATCGGATGTCAGCCTCGTCACTCTGACCGATCCGGAGGAGCCACCTCTGTTCCAAAACTCTTCGGAGCAGCTCAAGTCATTCCGCCAAGTACTACGCACGAACCCGCAAAGTCAGCATGGCTTCCTCCTTGACCACCTTTGGCACGAAGATGTGCTCGAGCACTGCGCCGACGACCTACGCAATGCAGTGATCCTCTGGCGATCCACCAAGGTCGAAGGCATCTCTTCGGTCAGCCTCGATTACGAGGCGGCCGGTCGCCAAGCGATCAATCATCTTCTACAGCAGGGCTACGAACGCATCATCATCGCAATCCCTTTCAAGGGGGACGCCGCGATCGACCAAATGGCCGAGGCCGCCGAAAAAGCCGTCCGCGAACTGAGCCAATTCAACCCGGATGACCTTTGCATGGCCACCAACAACCGGGAACGCCAGCAACTGGTCGAACACATCCGCAACGCCCCCGAGCGCATCGGCATTTTCTGCCTGGAGGACAGCGTCTGCAAACTCCTGCTGGATACCATCCGCCTGGCAGGCATCCGCTGCCCGGAGAAAGTGGGTCTCTTATCCGGAATGGGCACGGAAATCGCCCACTGGTCGGGCATGTCGTCCATCGAAATTCCATTTATTGAAATGGGGACAGCTGCAGCCAAACTGATCGCCGAACGTATGAAAAAGGACGAAGTGCTCACGACCAGAGTCATCCGCAACCTGACCACCTGAGCCCACCGACGGGGCAAAATGCCCCCCGACTCTAGGCGCCTCCGCCTGCGCACGCTCCCACCGAATCACCAAACCGGCCGGGCTCAGACATACAAACGCTCATTATGTAACACATTTACGTGTTGCATTTATCCGTTTATCATTACTTTCTACTGATACCGGTCAGGCCATGTTCGGTCGCGACCCGCAAGGCTGCACAGTACTCAACATTGAGCGAAAAAGCCTCCATCGACATGAAAACATTACGCAAGTGCCTCTCCACAATGGTTCTGGTTTTAGTGACACTCACGAACCTTACTCACGCCGAAAACAAAGTATTGTTTCTGGGCAATAGCTTCACAATAGGCGGCAGTGGCTCCCGCAGCGTACCGAACATCTTCGATACCCTTGCCCGTGCGGCAGGACAGGAAGACCCGATTACAGTGATGGCCGCCGCAGGTGGAAGAGACTATCAGCACCACTACGAAAACTATCAGGCCGAAATCGCGTCGCAACCATGGACCCACGTGGTCATGCAGAATTTCTCCACGGAGCCCACCCATATCGGTAGCGTTTCCGACCACATGACTTACGGCACTCTGCTCTATGGTTCAGTGATGGCCAACAATTCCGACACGCAGGTTCACCTCTACCAAACCTGGGCGCGCTCGGCGATCCACTCGCTGATCACCGGAACCTCCACCTCCAGCACCTTCGAGTCCACCGATGAGATGCTGAACGAATTGGTCACGAATTACCAAGCGCTCGCGGACTCGCTCAATACCGACCACCCGGCGAACCCCGCAGTCAAAGTCAACCCGGTCGGCCAAGCCTGGGACAACGCGGGCGGCAACCTCCATCCGAGCGATCCGAACTACATCGACCTTTTTGATAGTGATGAATACCACGGCAACTTGCTCGGCTACTACCTCTCCGCCTGCGTCCACTACGCGGCGATCTACCAAGACAACCCAGTGGGGCTCTACAGCACAACAGAAGTCGCAAATCTGAGCCTCAACCTCGATCCATCCGAAGCCGCATTCATCGAGAACATCGCGTGGCAAACGGTCGTCGCCGTAGGCTTGGCAACGGATCTGCCGGATACCGCGCCCCCCGAGTGGACTAGCTTGGATCAAGGGGATGCCAACACGCTGGTGCTCCAATTCAACGACCAGGTCGATCCAAACTCTGCCCTGGATCCGGCCAACTACACCATCATCAACCGCGGCACTCGTGTCGCGATCGAGAGCATCGAGCTCACAGGCCTGAACAGTAGTGTCACCCTCACGACCGCATCGGAACTGGCGGGCAACGTTCTGGTCGAAATTTCCACCGGCCTCTTGGATGACGCCGGCAACGCCCTGGCAGAGGCGACACGCATGAGCCTTCAAGAGCCCCAGTCGCCGACCCACCCGATCTACCTGGATTTCGGCGGGGCGCGCAACGTTTCCGGCTCCAGCGACACATGGAACCAAGTGGCGCTGAACGAAACAGATCGCAACGCCGTCGGCAACGGAACCGGCACTCCCGCAGAGCTGCTCAGCGACCTGCGCGACTCAAGCGGAATTCCGACTGGGTTCTCTCTGAGCATGACCGACGCGATCAGTGGCACGAATGATGATGGTACCACTTCCGGCCCCTATCCCAGCGGCGCGACTTCGGACAGCCTCTACGGCCAAACCGGCAAGTTCGCGAGTTTCACGGACAACGGTCAGGCCGTCTTCGTCTTTTCAAACCTTAATCCCGGAACCGCCTACGATTTCACCTTCTACGCCTCCAGAACTTCGGTTTCTGACAACCGTGAAACACAATATGCTTTAACCCAAGTTTCTCATTTGCTTTTTCGATAACGGTTATTCTTAACGAAAATAGGCCTATTTCGTCGATTTTATTGCGCAAGT
>PBYS01000092.1 GCA_002729725.1 Puniceicoccaceae bacterium | reverse complement strand
TTATGCCAATCGTATTGACAATCAATTAGCAGAACCGATGGTTTGAGCATGGCTAAAAACAAAACCATTTTTGTTGCGTTCGCGATCGAAGATCAAGGGCAGCGGGACTTGCTCAAGGGGCAGTCTTTGAATACAAGCTCGGGGTTTGAGTATATAGATATGTCTGTGAAAGAGGCGTATGACTCGAACTGGAAAGAGCGTGTGAGAACACGAATCAAGCGATCTGATGGGGTTATTGTCTTGGTCAGCAAAAACTCCGCGAGTTCTAGTGGTCAAAAGTGGGAAATTCAGTGCGCCCAAGAAGAAGGCAAGCCGATTCTTGGTATCAAAGTGTATTCCAATGATTCCACGAGCATTGCAGGCATTCGAACGGTGGCATGGACATGGGCTGCCATCACCCAATTCATCGACGGGTTATAATATAGCTGATGCGTCTAGCACTTATAGTCGGCATTGATTACTATGAGCACATTGACCAACTCTATGGTTGCGTCAATGACGCCCATTCAGTCAAAAATGTCTTGGATCGACATGCGGACGGTTCGGTTAATTTTGACTGCCATTTAATGACTGCGGTGTCTGCCGACACCATGATCAGCCGTTCGTCCTTAAAAGACACGGCCGAGAAGTTGTGTGCGACGCAGGCAGATATTGCGTTATTTTATTTTGCAGGGCATGGATATGTCGATGCTACTGGAGGCTACTTATTGTGCTCAGATGCAACGCGTGGAGATGAAGGGCTTTCGCTCAATGACATTTTGGTTTTTGCCAATAAGTCGAAAGCAAAAAATAAGATTATCATCTTAGATAGTTGCCATTCTGGTTTCGCTGGTAGCTTTTCTGGGAATAGTGAGCTGACATCACTTGCAGCAGGCGTCACGGTGCTTACGGCTTCATCAGAGGAGCAATATGCTTCTGAAGAAAATGGACGTGGGGTATTCACAACGCTTTTAGTTGATGCATTAAGTGGTAGTGCGGCAAACCTGACGGGAAGCATTTCCCCCGGGAGTGTTTACGCACATATTGATCAATCCTTGGGAGGCTGGGAGCAGCGCCCTGTATTCAAAACGAACGTTCAGGAGTTTATTTCCCTAAGAAATATACAACCGGCAATTGCACTCAATGATTTGAGGTTGATAACGACTTTCTTCCCATCCCCTGGTTTTGAATTTGACCTAGATCCGACGTTTGAGCCTGAAATGAAAGGTCGTGATGCAGACATGCCTCCGCCGGATGTTACGAATACGAAGCAGTTCGCTGTTTTGCAGAAATACAACAGATTAAATCTACTGGTACCTGTTGACTGCGAGCACATGTGGAATGCTGCGATGGAAAGTAAATCATGTAAGTTGACTGCATTGGGCGAGCACTACAGACGCTTAGTTGAAAAGAATCGTATTTAGATGTCTAAGGTGTTGCTGGCAATCGGTGGAGCGGCAATCGGCTTACTTAGCGCTCCGTATTTAAAGAAACTGTTCAGGAAAAATGTGTTTGTTAGTTATCGCTATAGTGGAGAGCGAGCGATGCGTCGATTATTGAAGGCATGGGCTAAAAATACGAACTTCAAGAAATTTGATTTCTCTGATTGTTCAGCCGACATCTCAATTCCAAGTGATGATGAGGACGTCATCCGCAATGAGATTTCGAAGCGTATTCAGCGTTCTGATGTTCTTTTAGTATTAATTGGTGCAGATACTCACAAAGGCGATTGGGTGAATTGGGAGATTGCGACTGCTAAGTCATTTGGTATCCCCATCATCGCAGTAAAACGGCACCCGTCTTTGAAGTCGCCGTCGGAACTGCTCTCATGTGGAACAAATTGGGTGTATGGATTCAAGTTCGACTCCATTCGTTCGGCTCTCAAGAAGATCTAGGCACTGAATATACTTTGATCGGATTAGCTGATAGCAAACGAAAACCTCACACCTTAACGGCAAACGGGAATTCTCTGAAGGTCGAAGCTGGACTTGAAGTATACTCAGGGCGCTGGCCGTTCGGCATGCGACTTCGTGCGTAACTGTGGGCTTCATGTGTAGTATGTTGCTCCATGGAATTTGCACCCTGATGCCACTGCTTCGCAGACTGCAACAGTAAGGAGGTGTAGTATCCACCGGAATTAGGGTCTTCTCCCGCACTCTGACCTTTCGAGCAAGACTGCATCTTTGCGTTACCAATTGCAGCCTTTTGCAAATATCTATTCCATAGGCTTCTCGGCGTAATTACATTCTGCGCGTTGCTAAAGTTGTGGACGTTCTCATTCATCGCAACTATGACTGATCTACTTTCAGAGTTCGCGAGTGCAACGTATTCCGATTTTTTTGCCATAGAGGGAAAGGAGTAGCGTTCGCCGCCATCAGTGCCTCGACACGTATCCAATATCAGAGTTCCCTTAGTGCTCTTTGGTGTCAGACTGGCGATAGGAAATTGACGCTCATAATCATTTAAGGCAACCGAGCCTTCAGCTCCATGACCAGAGAAGACTACAAAAGTATAGTCTCCACTCGCTGCTTCTTGAATCAGGCGTATGGCGGTGGCTCCCATTGGATTTGAACGTGACTCTATTTCGCTATCGAGCCAGTTGCCACCTAAGTCACTTTTAAGGAATTCCTTCCAATTTTTGGCATCAACTACGGCTCCAGGCAGGTAGGACTCGCCTTGAATTCTGGCTGATTCAATTATAATAGCTTTTCTTTGCATATTGTTATGATTTTAGTGTTTCGGAGTAGTTTGAGATCATTCGCGGTATCAATCGTTCAATAAAGCCGGATGCGAAACCTAGAATGAATACTGAGTATCCATCGACGTCGTTCAACGTGTTCAAAACTTCAGGGGCAAAATCCGATTGAGAAAGCATTAAGGCAACAAAGCCTAACAGCGCTCCAGAAGAAATTTTGGTGAACGCTTCAATACGGTGCAGTTGGATTCCTGCGGCAGAGTCACACACGCCCGACGATGACTTTTGTATTAAAGATAGGTAAGCCCCTAAAACGCCACCGAGTGTCGCAGATAACAGCGTGAATTGAGACAAGGAGGAGCCCAAATAGCTCAATGCTTCGGGGGCTTTTTTCATCGTCGCCCATAAAACTACGAAAGATATTACAACGACAAAAAGGTGGGCTGAATTAAGTGTCCAACGCCGCGACTGCTCTATTGATCGTGCTCGGAGAAATGACTCCGCGTTTTTCGAAAGTTTATAGGATTCTTCAATATTACCTTGAATCGCGCAGGTGATTGCTTGCCCCAGAATTCTTCTTAATTCGAGGATTTGATCCTCCGGTAACTGCTTACACCGTCTAGAGCCAACTGCCTCAGCATGTGAGATTGCTTTTGCTGCATCGTCATCGGGGTCGCTCTTTGGTTTTGTTAGCCATTCAACATCTTGAGCGTGATCAATAAAGACTATAAAATTGTCATTTTCTGACTCTGAAGAAAAAGTGCTAGGTTCCTCCCAACGCTCATATATAAGCTCCTCTACCTCTATCGGCTCAGGGCTCCAGTGCGCTTTGAGATGTTGATTATGCTCTCGATTTGCTTTCTCTTGTTGGTAACGCTTTGGCCTAAAGCATACTTTTAGGAAATCTGCTACAGAGGATCGAAATTCCGAAATCTGTTGTTTGAAGTCTGGCATAGCCCATTAACAAACAGCGAAGGGGAAGTGGTTTCTTCTTCTTCCCCCGTTATAAATTTGAGAGTCCGAATTTGCGTCAGAATTAGCCGTATTTAGAAGCTCGATAGCCTCTGGAATCTTCAGGGTGCCGTTACCGCTTTTGCTCCACTTCAATGCCGAAAAAATGAGTTCCTCTGAAAAAGAAGTCGTCGCGTCGGGTGCCGTAATTGTCACAACGCCCATTTCAGCATTTTCTAGCGCAACTTCCCACTCGTTTGGAACCGAAACGCTGTTGCTACGTATTGGCGCATTTAACTGAGCAGGCGGCGATGACTCGTATAGAATGGTCGTACGTTCTGAATTTGGGCAAATGTCACACTGTTTGATCAGAAAACCCTCTGCCACAATCTGGTTTTCAGCCCACGGAAGTTCCCCTTTAACCAACTCGTGCTTTCCGATAATTACGATAAATGCGTAATTGATATTTTCCGCTCTAGAGATGGTTTCCACCAGTTTATCTCTACTGGGATGAATTAAGCTAAGTAACTGATCTTGCCCCCAGCTTCCGCCGGTTTCGGAAGCTAAGAAGTCCTGCCATAGTTTCACTGTGTTACTGTGATCATACTTTTCGAAACTCAAGTCGACTATGAATGCTAAATTTTTCAACTAAATTAGAATTCTGAGAAGATCGCCCCATGTCAATGCATTGGCATAACCTTTGATGATGAATTTGCCTAATCGAGTCAGGCTAACAAATCTCCGCAGATCAAAGTGGAAATCATCGCGATTCCGGGAAAAGAATAATTTCCTGAAAAAAAAGTGAGGGTTTTCGCATCGGCTTGCGTATAATGAGCTACAAATGAGTCGAAATCTTCTTACAATTCGTGCGGTTAGTTGCGCGGGGGCGGTCATGGCATGTGTGCTGGCGGCTCCCGCGCTTTTCGCGGTGGAGTCAACGGAGCCTCCGGGCAACCCGGCTGCCTTGGGCAGTCTGGAGAGCTATCTCCGGCGCGCCCAAGCGGCCAATCCCCAACTCAATGCGTTCGAGCAGCGCTATGAGGCGGCGATGCAACGCATCCCGCAGGCATCGGCGCTACCGGATCCGATGTTTCAGGTGACGAGCTTCGTGGAGTCCGTGCAGACGCGCACGGGGCCACAGGAGAACATCATTATGCTGAGCCAGAAAATCCCCTGGTTCGGTAAATTGAGTAGCCGGGAGGCGGCGGCTTCCGCCGAAGCGGAGGCGCTTTGGTATGCCTACCAAAACCAACAGCTCATGCTCGCTCGCACGGTCTCGCTCAGATTCTACGAATACGGCTATACGGAAGAAGCGATCCGCCTGACGCGTGAGAACAAAGAATTGCTGGAAGAGCTGGAGCCGATCGTTGAAGAGAAGGTCCGGGCGGGTGGCGAGATCAACGCGCTGCTCCGCTTGAAAGTGGAAATCGGCAGGATCGACGACCGCTTGCAGTCGCTCTCGCAGAAACGTGTGGTGCAGTCGGCCAAACTGGCGGAGCTATTGGCGATCCCCGAGACGGAGCTTTTGTCTTGGCCGGACTGGGAGGCGCCGGAGGCAGTCTCTCCGGAAGGTCTCTCACTTGTTCAGTCGATCCGGGCGCACAATCCCGAACTCAAGATGCTGGAACGGAAGATCGCCAGCGCCGAAGCGCGCCGTGAAATCGCCCGGTTGGAAAGCTATCCGGACATCACCTTCGGGCTCAACTACATCCAAGTGGGCGACCCTTCCGTCAACCCGATGACGCCGGACGCGGGCAAAGATCCCTGGGGCGTAACCGTGGCCGTCAATATCCCGATCTGGTTCGAGAAATACAGCGCCGCCCGT
This sequence comes from Puniceicoccaceae bacterium, assembly GCA_002729725.1. Classification (GTDB taxonomy): domain Bacteria; phylum Verrucomicrobiota; class Verrucomicrobiia; order Opitutales; family Coraliomargaritaceae; genus Thalassobacterium; species Thalassobacterium maritimum. Next base: position 12,353 of record PBYS01000092.1, on the reverse strand, counting down.
GCCGAAGCTTTGGCCAGCCAGCGAGCCAACGAGAACGAGTATTCGAATCGGTTCAACGCATTGAGGGCTGAGTTGAGCGCCAGCCTCGCGCTGCTGGAGGACGCCAACCGCCGGCTTGAACTCTACGGCGAAGAGCTTCTCGACCTGGCCGAGCAAGCGGTCGAGAATAGCCGCACCAGCTATGAGAGCGGGCGCACCGGTATTCTCGAAGTGATCGACAGCGAACGCTCTCTGCTCGATTTGCAATTGCTCTACTGGCGAGCCGCTTCGGACGCCTGGCAGCAGCGCATCACCTTACAGACTTTAGCCAATCAACCCATTCTAGGGACTTTCAACGCAACTACAGAGTATGAATAAGAAGACTATTTTAATTGTCGCCGGAGCCGCGGGCCTGGCGCTTGTATTTGGCCTGATCGTAGGGCGTAAGACCGCTCCGACAGCATCCGGGCATGACCATGGGCTGGAAGGTTCCGCCACGGCCCAAGTGGTGGAGTCCGTCGAAGAGCCCACTATTTGGACTTGTTCGATGCACCCGCAGATTCAGCAACCTGAGCCGGGTGATTGCCCGATCTGCGGCATGGATCTCATCCCGCTGGAAAATGACGGCGGAGCCGACGAAGGCCCGCGCACTCTGAGCATGAGCGAGAGTTCCCGCGCCCTCGCGGAAATCGAGACGACGGCCGTCCGCCAGGAATACCCGGAGGCGGAGATCCGCCTCGTCGGCCAATTGGCCTATGCGGAGACCTTAGAGAAATCGCTGACTGCCCGTTTCCCGGCACGGATCGACGAGTTGTTCGTCAACTTCACAGGCATCCGTGTCGAGAAGGGCGATCATTTGGCCAAGGTGTACAGCCCGGACTTGCTCTCCGCCCAGCGGGAGTTGTTGACGTCCTACCGTTCCAACCCCGATAGCTCGATCACTCAGGCCGCACGCGACAAGCTGCGCCTCTGGGATCTGTTGCCGGATCAAATCGATGCCATCATCGAAAGCGGCCAAGCCAAAGACCACTTTGTGCTGAAGGCACCGGTCGGTGGCGTCGTCGTCTCCAAAAACGTGAAAGAAGGCGACTATGTGAAGACCGGCGAGCCGCTCTTCAAAATCGTCGATCTCGGCACACTGTGGGCCTACCTGGATGCCTATGAATCCGACCTTCCCTGGTTGCGCTACGGGCAGGATGTTTCGTTCGCGGTCGAAGCGCGTCCCGGCGAAACGTTTCACGGGCAGATCGCCTTCATCGAGCCGGAAGTAAATTCGAAAACGCGGACGGTTCCCCTGCGGGTGAATGTGCCGAACCCGGACGGCAAATTGAAGCCCGGCATGTTCGTGCGTGGTATCGTGGCCTCGCGGCTGGCCGAAGACGGCAAAGTCTATGCGCCCGAGTTTGCGGGCAAGTGGATCAGTCCCATGCACCCCGAAGTCGTCAAAGACGGCCCCGGCGATTGCGATGTCTGCGGCATGGATCTGGTGCCCGCCGAGGAGTTGGGCTACGTCGATAACGCGACCGAAGGAGCCCCGGTCATCGTCCCGACATCGGCGGTGCTCCGCACGGGCAAACGTGCCGTCGTCTATGTGGCCAAGCCCGATGCGGAACGCCCCACCTATGAGGGGCGTGAGATCGTCCTAGGCCCGAGGGCGGGCGACCACTACCTCGTGGCCGCAGGACTGGACGCGGGCGAGCGGGTGGTGACCCACGGCGCGTTTAAGATCGACAGCGCCCTGCAGATCCAAGCGAAGCCCAGCATGATGAACCCCGAAGGCGGAGGCCCCGCGCCCGGGCATGACCACGGTGGCGAATCGGCAGCGGTCGGAACGGATCATTCGCAGCACGTCGAGGCGGCTGTGCTGCAAATCTCCGCAGAGATCGCGCCTGCGCTCGCCGAGCCCTACCTCGCGATGCAATCCGCGCTCGCCCAAGACGACTTGGAGGCGGCCAAAGCCGAAGCCAAAGCGATGATGCAGTCGACTGGCCACAGCGGCGACTTGCCCGCGCTCCTGCACGATATGTTGGCCGCCGAGAGTTTGGCACTCTTCCGCAAGCCTTACTTCCAGCTTCTTTCTAACGCAATGATCGCCGCAGCCAAAGCGAATCCGGAAGCCTTTGATCGCGAGTTGATCGTGATGCATTGCCCGATGGCAAACGACAACAAAGGTGCCGACTGGCTGCAGGCCAGCGAGCCACTCCAAAATCCGTATTTCGGAGAAATGATGCTCAAGTGCGGAGAAATCAAAGAAACTATTACTGCCAAGGAAAACGGACACGAAGGCCATGCCCAATAATTCATCTAATCCTATCAACGGGCTGATCCGCTTCTGCTTGGAAAACAAGCTCGTTGTCATCTTATTCACGGTTCTCCTCGTTATCTGGGGCATCGCCGTGGCACCGTTCGACTGGGAGTCGGACGTGCTGCCCCGCGATCCTGTCCCCGTGGACGCGATTCCCGACATCGGAGAGAACCAGCAGATCGTCTTCACCGAATGGATGGGACGCTCGCCGGAGGACATCGAGGATCAGATCACCTATCCGATGACGACCGCGTTGCTCGGTCTGCCCGAGGTCAAGACGATCCGCAGCTACTCGATGTTCGGCTTCTCCTCGATCTATATCATTTTCAAGGATGATGCCGAGTTCTACTGGACGCGCAGCCGCATCCTCGAAAAGTTGAACAGTTTGCCCTCGGGCACCTTGCCGCAGGGGGTTTCTCCGCAGCTCGGCCCCGACGCCACGGCGCTCGGCCAGGTCTATTGGTACACGCTCGAAGGCATGAGTCCCGAAGGCGATCCCACTGGCGGTTGGGATCCGCAGGATCTGCGCAGCGTCCAAGACTGGTATGTGCGCTACGCGCTGCAAGGCGTCGATGGCGTGGCCGAAGTCGCTTCGATCGGCGGCTACGTCAAAGAGTATCAAGTCGATGTCGATCCCGATGCCCTGAGGACATACAATATCGCCCTGCACGAGGTCTTTGATGCCGTGCGCGGGAGCAATCTCGATGTGGGTGCCCGCACCATCGAGATCAACGCGGTCGAATACGTGATACGCGGTTTGGGCTTCATCGAAAACCTTGACGACCTGCGCAAGACCGTGATTGCCGAGCGCGACAACGTGCCGATCACGCTGGAGCAAATCGCCGAGATCGAATACGGCCCGGCTCTCCGCCGTGGTGCTCTCGACAAGGCGGGCGCGGAAGCGGTCGGTGGCGTGGTGGTCACACGTTATGGCGAGAACCCGCTCGCCGTGATCAAACGTGTGAAAGAAAAGATCAAAGAAATCTCTCCCGGTCTGCCGAAGAAAACATTGGAAGACGGCACCGTCAGCCAAGTTGAGATCGTCCCTTTTTACGACCGCACCGGTCTGATCTACGAGACCCTCGGCACCCTTGAAGATGCGGTGCGCCAGCAGATCCTCGTCACCATCATCGTGGTCGTGCTGATGGTCTTGCACCTGCGCAGCGCCTCGCTCATCTCCGGCGTGTTACCGCTTGCGGTGCTCTTTTCCTTCATCGGCATGAAACTCTTCGGCGTGGATGCCAATGTCGTGGCGCTCTCCGGTATCGCCATCGCCATCGGCACCATTGTCGATATGGGGGTGGTGTTGATCGAAAACATTCTCAAGCACCTGGACGACGCCCCGCCGGAGGAGAGCCGACTCGAAGTCGTTTACCGCGCCTGCACCGAAGTGGCGAGTGCCGTGGTGACCGCCGTGCTCACGACCGTCATCAGTTTTCTCCCCGTATTCACCATGGAAGCCGCCGAGGGGAAGCTCTTCCGTCCGCTCGCCTATACGAAGACTTTTGCCCTCATCGGCTCGATCGTCGTCGCACTGACGATCATTCCGCCGTTGGCGCACTGGTTTATCGCAGGCCGTTTCAAGTCGCACCTGGCCAAAATCGGCCTCTGGGGCGGCGTCGGTATCGCCGGTCTGCTCGGCGCGATATTCATCGACTGGTTCCCCTGGTGGCTGGGCGGACTGGCGGTGGCGGCATCCGCTTTCCATATCAGCAGTCCGAAGATCCCTGAGAAGGGGCAGAAAAGCGTCTTCTTCACCTTCAACTTCGTCGTCGCGGTTTTGGTCGCCCTCTGGTTAGCGGCCGACTGGAAGCCGCTCGGCCCCGAGGAGCATTTGCACAATATCATATTCGTGTTTCTCACTGTCGGGGGGCTCTTGGGCTTTTTCTACATCTTTATCCGGTTCTATGCGCGGCTGCTCGGGTTCCTCCTACGCTTTAAAACCCTGTTCCTGGCGTTCAGCACCTTGATCGTCGCCTTCGGCTTTGCGGTCTGGTTAGGCTTCGGTTCCGTCTTCGGATGGATGCCCGAATCCATCAAGAGCTCGAAGCCTTACGTCTCCATGGCGCATGCCGTGCCGGGCTTGGGCAAGGAGTTTATGCCCGACCTCGACGAGGGCTCTTACCTGCTCATGCCCACCACCATGCCGCACGCCTCCATTGGCGAAGTCATGGATGTGCTACGCAAGCAGGACATGGCGATCAATGCGATTCCCGAAGTCGACAGCGCCGTCGGCAAGCTTGGTCGAGTGGAAAGCCCGCTCGACCCCGCGCCGATCTCCATGATCGAAACGATCATCAGCTACAAGTCGGAGTATAAAACCGACGAGGACGGGCGTATCCTCACTTTCGCCTATGACAAGGCTGCCGATGACTTTGAGCGCGACGTATCCGGAATTCTGATACCAGACGAGAATGGCCGCCCATTCAGGCAATGGCGCGACGAGATAAAAAGTCCCGACGACATTTGGGACGAAATCGTAAAGGCCGCGACCATCCCCGGCACCACCTCTGCGCCCAAATTGCAACCCATCGCGGCACGTATCGTCATGTTGCAAAGCGGCATGCGCGCACCGATGGGGCTCAAAGTTTACGGTCCCGACTTGGAAACCCTGGAGACCGTCGCCTTGGACATCGAAGCGATCCTCAAACAAGTGCCGTCCATCAAGGCCGAGGCCGTCTTGGCCGACCGCATCGTGGGCAAGCCCTATCTGGAGATCGACATCGACCGCGACGCCATCGCCCGCTATGGAGTGAAGATCAAGATGGTGCAGGACGTGATCGAAGTCGCCATCGGGGGCAAACCTATCACAATGACGGTCGAGGGCCGCGAGCGCTACCCCGTGCGCGTGCGCTACATGCGCGAGCTGCGCGACAACATCGAGTCGATCGAAGACATCCTCGTTGCCGCGCCGGATGGGACGCAGATCCCGCTCAAGGAACTAGCCACGATCAATTATGTCCGCGGCCCGCAAGTGATCAAGAGCGAGGATACCTTCCTCGTCGGCTACGTGATCTTCGACAAGCGCGACGGCTACGCCGAAGTCGAAGTGGTCGAACAGGCGCAGGAGATCTTGAGCCAGAAAATCGACAGCGGGGAACTCGACATACCCGCCGGGGTGAGCTATAAATTTACCGGCAGCTACGAGAACCAAGTGCGGGCCGAGAAGAAGCTCCGAGTCGTCCTGCCCATCGCGCTCTTCGCGATTTGGCTGATCCTCTATTTCCAGTTCAAACGCATTTCGACGACCCTACTCGTCTTTTCCGGCATCCTCTTCGCCTGGTCCGGGGGCTTTATCCTGATCTGGTTTTACGGGCAACCGTGGTTCATGGACTTCAGTCTGTTCGGGCACAACCTGCGCGAGCTTTTTCAAATGGGAACGATCAACCTCAGTGTGGCCGTCTGGGTCGGCTTCCTCGCGCTCTTCGGCATCGCCACCGACAACGGTGTGATTGTCTGCACCTACTTGCAGCAAATCTTCCGGGAAAAAGATCCCAAGACCATTGAAGAGATCCGCGCCGCCACTGTCGAAGCCGGCGACCGCCGCGTGCGGCCCGCCATGATGACCAGCGCGACCACCATTCTGGCGCTCTTACCAGTCCTCACTTCGGTGGGGCGGGGCTCCGACATCATGGTGCCCATGGCCATCCCGAGTTTCGGCGGCATGTTGCTCGCCATTCTCACCATCTTCGTGGTGCCCGTGCTTTACTGCGGACTGGCGGAAATCGCCCACCGGTTCACTCCATCCAAAAATAAGTAATACCTAAACAAAGATAGAAATATGAAAAACATACTACACTTGGCCCTCGGCCTACTACTCAGCGTTTCTGCGCTTCAAGCGCACAGCGACGCCTTCAAACCTGCGTTTGTCGACACACTTGTCGATCCATACCTCACGATCCAGAAAGGCCTCGCCAGTGACGATCTGGAAGCTGCCCAGGCAGGCGCTGCCGCTTTTTTGAAAGCGATGAAACATGCGCCGCACGAGGGTGGGGCACACGAAGAAGCCATGGATCTGAGCAAGCCAGCGAAGACGATTTCAGGGACGGAAGCCATCAAGGTGGCTCGCACTGCGTTTCTGGATCTGTCCCGGCAGATGACCTCGCTAGTCCAGCATGTCGGCACGACCGTTGACACGCCGCTTTACACCGCATTCTGCCCAATGGCCTTCGATAACAAGGGCGGGCAATGGATCCAGTCCGACAAAAAAGTATCCAACCCATACTATGGCTCTATGATGCTACGTTGTGGCAGCATTAAAGAGAAAATCGCTGGCAGTGAAGGGCATTCCGACCATTCCGGGCATGGCAACATGTCCATGAAGAAAGACGACCATTCCGGTCATTCCCATTAACCCTGGGGAAAGGTGGCCTCTGGTGTCCGTGTATGGCACCGGAGGTCGCCATATCTTTCAACTGCCCTCAATATGAAAATTTTCCTACTACTTATCACCTTCCTTGTCAGTGCTGTCTCCGCGACCGCAGAACCCATCAACGAAATGTGCCCGGTCACGCCTGACGAGCCTGCCGAATCATGGATCACGACTGAGTATGAAGGCGAAACGATCGGCTTCTGTTGCAAGTCGTGCCTGAGGAAGTTCAACGCCAACCCTGAAGCATACTTAGAGAACCTTAAAGCATTCCCAAGCGCTCATGGGGGAGAGGGGGATGCTGAGCATGGAGACAGTGCCAATGTTATGGCATCGGGCGAAGACTCGCATCAAGACGATGGCCACGGGCATGCAGACGAATCCGTTTCGACCAGTGGCGAGGAGTCGGAAGGGCACGACCATTCCACCGATCATGGTTCCGAAGATGGGGCTTCTCCAAACTGGCTGGTCTTGCTGGGAAAACTACACGTTCTCGCCGTTCATCTACCAATTGCGCTCCTTCCGCTTGCCGGTGTCCTTGAGGGACTCGGCATGATGCGAAAATCCCCGGCCTTGTTTTTTGCGGCCAGAACCAATTTCGTCGTCGGCTCGATCATGGCGATCATCGCCGCGTCGCTGGGATGGATTGCTGCGGGGCAGAGCAACTACAGTGGCGATTTGGCTGACATCCTGTTTCTCCACCGTTGGTTAGGCGTCTCCATCGCCGCATTCGCTGCTCTGGGATTGACCTTACTGCTCCCTGCCGTCCGTGGCCATGCAGGCGCACTCAGGTTCTATCGCATTATCAATTTTCTCTTGGTCATATTGATCCCGGTGGCCGCACACTTTGGAGGCTCGCTGATCTACGGAATCGACTATCTTTTTTAGAAACCGGTTGCCGAAACCAAATATTACCTGACCTGTATGAGTGACGAAGGAAATGCTGCATGTATTGTCTGTGAACGCCCGCTTGCGGGGGCGATCTTTATGAGACTGCAACACGAAGGGGAGTCGGTGCATCTATGTTGTCCGCTTTGTGCTGAGAAGTTTGATTCGCGTAAAAAATTCTACTTTGCCCGAGTGCGAGCACAGCAAGCTTTTGAACAGACAAAAGCGAAGCGTAAGAAGCAAAGTTAAGTGCTGACGAATGAACATCGTTCATGTCGCCGAAGAAGTTGGTGTCCGTGACACAAAGCGAACCATCCGGGTGCCCAGCCTAACAAAAAATGAAAAAACGTTGAGGGTTTATCGACCGAATTACGTTTAACATTCTAGACACACGACGTGTCTGATTAACTCAAACCAAGGAAAATCATGAAAAAACTGTTCTCTGCAATAATCTTCTCGATCTTAGCGGTCGCCACGCTTGCGTCTGCTGCTCCACGAGGCCCGTCCTTCACGCCGCAGCGCACTCTCAGCACCGTTGAAGACTTCCAGGCTCTCAAGGTCGGCGACACGGTTGCACAGGTTTGCAAGGTCTGTGATTCGGTTTCCACTGTCGAAATCAAATCCAAGGAACAGGCCATGGAATACTGCAAGGATGGAGCCATGCTGAATTGTCCTTCTTGTAAGAAGAAGGCAACGGTCACTGTGCGAGGCCCCCGCCCGGAAAATCCCCGACGCACCGTCACGTATGTGGACGAGCACGGTGAAGCCTGCATGTTCTTGGCGAAAGTCACCGATGTCGGCGAAACCCACAAATCCATTGATCGCGGGCCCATGACCCCGCATCGCTAAAAAGAAGAACAGACTCAAGCGTCGTGGGCTATCCGCTCACGGCGCTTCTTCGTTTGGAAAGAGCGACTTCCTCATCGAGAAGCATCGACAGATGGCATACTACCGCTATGTGTTGAGAGTATGCTTGAAACGAACAAACAAACGATGAAACCCCACACTTTTGCGCACGGTTCCGAATGGGTTCGCGTTGACTTGCATTTGCACACAAACGCAGACAAGGAATTCAAATACGACGGTGAGCCTAACAGTTTTTCAAATGACTATATAGAAGCGCTCCAAGGGGCAGGCATTCGGCTTGGAGTCGTGACCAACCACAATAAATTCGATCTTGGCGAGTTCACTGCATTACGAAAGAAAGCGCGGAAGAGTTCAATCGGTTTGCTTCCTGGCGTGGAATTATCTGTGAATGACGGCTCAAACGGCATCCATTTGCTTGTCGTCTTTTCGGAACAATGGATCGAAAAGGGCAATGACTACATCAACCCGTTTTTGACTGTCGCGTTTGAAGGCAAGACGCCAAGCGAGTATGAGAATGAGAATGGTCGCAGTTCGTTGGGTTTGCTGGACACGATCAAAAAACTGGAAGGCTATGATCGGGACTTTTTTGTTGTCTTTGCCCATGTGGAGCAAAACAGCGGCCTCTGGCAGGAGATGGATGGTGGTAGAATCGGTGAGCTTGGGAAGTCCGAAGCCTTTCGTCGCCGCACTATGGGCTTTCAAAAAGTGCGAACCCACGATGGCGCTGGCCGAGATGTCGCTTGCCGGACAAAAGTGAAAGAATGGTTGGATGGATGGTATCCAGCCGAAGTCGAAGGGAGTGACCCAAAATCTATCTCCGAGATTGGGAAGGGGAAGGCCAGTTACATGAAGCTGGGTGAACTGTCATTCGATGCATTGAAGTTTGCTTTATCAGACAAGAATAATCGAGTGACTGCCCAGGTTCCTGAGCGCTCAGCATCATTCATTAAATCAGTCAGTTTTGAAGGGGGAACTTTGGATGGTAAAACGCTCCATTTGTCTCCGGAGTTGAACACTCTGATCGGTATTCGTGGCAGTGGGAAATCTTCCATACTGGAAGCAATTCGTTATGCCCTCGATATAGAATTGCCTCACGGGATCGAGGCTCCTGATGTTGCCTACAAGGAAGCGTTGATTGGACATACACTGGGAAGCGGAGGCAAGGTAAGCCTTACGGTGATTGATCCGTATGGCGAGGAGTTCGTTGTTTCGCGGATCTATAAAGAGGAGCCGAATGTTTATTTGGATGGAAAGCTTCAGCCGGGCATCTCGATCCGCGAAACAATCGTTCAGCGTCCGATTTATTTCGGTCAGAAGGACCTTGCCAGCAGAGGGGTAGGCTTCGAAGCCAACCTTGTTGAAAAATTGGCTGGCGAAAAACTAGTCGAAGTGCGGTCCAAGATTAAGCTTCAAAAAGAGAAAGTGTCGGATGCAGTCGATCGACTTATGCGACTTCAGGCTACGGCAGAGCAAAAGAAAGAGACTGAGGAGCAACTGGCAGACGCGAAGTTTCGCCTGAAGAAATATGAAGAGCATGGCGTCGCGGAGAAACTAAAGCGAAAGTCCGAGTTCAAGAAGGACGCTCAGGCAATCCAAGACGCCGAGGAGCAGATCCAGGGATTCGAGGGGGCTCTGGGGGAGGTTTTGGATGATTACGATGAAGAGCTAAACGCTTTTCAGAGTTATCAGTCGAAGGAGAACGCAGATTTCTTCAAAGACTATTTGGAGAGCTACAAGGGCGTGCTCGGCCAATTTGAAAAAATAAAATCAGATCTAGCCGGAATTACTGCCATTAGGAAGGAGTTGAAGCGTAAAAAGGCTGTTTTTGAAGGAACCTACCAAGGGCTTCGCGACGATTTCGCAGAAGTCGAACGCCAACTGACTGAAGCGTTGAAGGATAAGGGCGCTGTGAATATAACGCCAAGCGACTTCATGGAGCAGCAGGATCGGCAAGAAAAAGCCAGTAAAAAGCTGATCGACCTTCGCAAGCTTGAGGGGCAGCAAACAAGCCTCCGAGATTCCTTGTTGGAGGAACTTGACCTACTTAATACTCTCTGGCTTGAAGAATTTAATATGATCAAGGCAGAGCTTGATCGTGTGAATAAAAGCGGCACTGCACTACAAATTGAGGCGGGGTTCAAGGAGGATCGCGAGGCCTTAGTCGCATTCATGAAAGACCAATTTGCGGGAAGCAGTATCCGAGAAGCGACGCTACGGAACGCGACCAATGGCTATGCTGACTTTGCAGCCATCTACCGAGATTTTGAGAACGTGAAATCGAATGGTGGCAGTTCTCCGGAAACATTCGAAAAGTACTTTCTTCGCGGACTCTCGGATTTCTTAACGTGGCAGGTGCCGAATCTCTTCACGATTAGCTATCACGGGAAAGAGTTGAAAAATCACTCGCTCGGCCAACGAGCGTCAGCTTTAATTCTGTTTGTGCTGAGTCAGAGGGAGAATCATGTGATGCTTATTGATCAGCCAGAGGATGATTTGGATAATCAAACAATCTACGATGATGTGATTAAGCTGATTTGCACAATGAAGCCGGACACTCAATTTATCTTTGCCACCCACAATCCAAATTTCCCTGTGCTTGGAGATGCAGAGCAGATCCACGCGTGCACGTATCAAGGTGACGACATTCACACGATTTGTGGTAGCATAGATGCGAAATCAATTCAGCAATCTATCATCGACATTATGGAGGGTGGGGAAGAGGCTTTCGACAGGAGAAAAGAAGTCTACAATATGTGGAAGCCACGCTAATCCTGACGACAGACATATAGATGAGAAGCAGGCCAAAGTTTTGAAAGAGCTTGTAGAAAAGCATGCGCCAAAATTCGCCGGAGAGGATGGTCAGCCGAACTATAAAGCGGTTTACGGGGAGCTGTATCGTGAGTTCGATGTGAATTCCTATAAACTGATTCGAAAGGAAGACTTCGACCAAGCCGTGAGCTTTCTGCAGCAACTTGGGGCCAGAACACGCAGCCGCTTGAAGAAGAGTGCGCCACGAGCTTATAGAAACGAAGTCTATGGTTCAATTTTCGCCAAATGGCGTGAACTCGGGCGCAATAAGAGTGAAATTTACGAGTTCGCTCAAGACCGACTGGTCATTAAACGGCGGATCGCCTCCTTAACCAAATTGGGGCCGAACCAGCTGAATCGTCTGAATAAAGAACTGAATAAAGAAGTCGCCCGCAAACGGAAGAAGTAGGCAAACGTGGGTTGCAGATGCAAATCCTGCGTATTCTGCGAACTTCGGAAGTCTGCGTGATTTGCTTCCCAGTTATTCGAAGCTAAGGTCGGCCAGTAGCGATTTGGCCACCTGCTCCTCGTAGACAGCTGTCCCGCGTACAAGCATCGCTTCCTTCAAATTGGTATCCCAGGGGGACACCGCAGGTTTGCCTTTAAGCGGAATGCCGTCGGCTGCGTCCAGATACGACATAGCGTCCATCCGCCACGGCTTCGCTCCAAAGGTTTCGATGACGAATTTTGCGATTCTCAGGCCTGGCCAGTCGAAGTCTCCGTGGTAGTGGATATCGACGCCGACCTGCGAGAGCTGACTCAAGAGTTTCTGTGCAGAGCTGGTCGGGTTGCCTGAGAGGCAGATGAGGGGATGGGAATTGCGGCCATTCGCTTCAATATTGGCGCTGACGATGGCCGGGTTTTCGCAGACGAACACCTTACTGAACCGGCAGGCTTCCATATCTTTGATCGGGAAGTTTAAAAGTTGCCGGAGCGTCAGATAGCTGGGCTCTTCGTGTTGGTAATTGGTTTCAAGGATTGGCGCGAGCGGGTGCGATGCAGTTAGCCGTAAATTGCAGACCAACACTGGATTGCTGAGAGAGTCGCAGAGGATGCCGTTTGCGTCCCATACCTTTCGGCGATCTGCCGGGTTTTGCCAATGGTCGATGTGGTGCAAGGAAGCCAAGAGTGGCAGGG
>PBYS01000091.1 GCA_002729725.1 Puniceicoccaceae bacterium | reverse complement strand
TTACATCGGTTTCTTTCCATGGCATCTCGCCAGTTAAGTGTTACCGATGTCCTTGTGCTATCTGTTACCGATGTCTTTGTGCCGCGCCAAAAGCAGCAAGCTTTGGCTTCCAGGCGCAATATGTCGCTGCGCCGTCCACCGGAGATCCAGTTGCGCTGATGGTAGGCCCATAGGAACGCGCACAAGGCTCCGATCGCGAAGAAGTAGATCACGATCAGACCAAACATTCCGTTATATTTGCAATCGACTGTTTGTTTGAGACCTGCGAGAAGTGTGACTGAATCCTTGAAGGCTTTTGTGTGATGACGAACCAATACCATTTGGTGGTTAGTACACCGCACGGGAATTTGATTTATGCTATCGACCAGTTGTGATTAAAACTGCGGGGAGTTTGTCTAGTAGCATGATGTTCACTTGGAGAGTGCGATCGGGAAGTCTTGCCCGTAGCCATAACTGGCGGGGTATTGGACTTCGCCCTTGTGCTCGGCTGTCACTTCCGGGACGCGGGTTTCGATGTAAGCTTTTAGCTCGTTGACGGAGATGATTCCGTCGCCGGAGTCGGCCGCGCCTTTGAGGGCTTCGATCAGGGTGTAGGTGAAGGCACCATGGCCGAGAGTTTCGAACTCGGTGGCAGTTTGATCACTGGCCGTGGCGGTGAGCCAATGAGTGCCGGTGCTGCGCGCTAGTTGCGCGATGGCTTCTTCTTCAGCGGCACCGCGTTGCGCGACCGTTTTGAGAGCACCCTCAGACTGGCAGGCATCGAGAATGAAGAGCTGCTTTTGCGCGGCGATGTCACGCGAGTATTCCAGTAGTTCCTGGCTGGAAATGCCCTGGTTGCGCAGTTGATCCGCGTTGCCGTAGAGCTGTTTGATATCGGTCGGGGCGAGATAAAAGGCGGCGTTTGTGTCGACTGAGACGACACCGTGTCCCGCGTAGTAGAAAATAAATACATCTCTTGGGTTCGCTTCGGCCTTAATATTCTCCAAAGTGGCGATGATATTCTCGCGGGTGGCTTCTTTGTTTAGCAGGGTGTAGACTTGCGTGCGGCTGAAGATGTTCTGGCTCTGTGCCTGTAGTAGTGATTGGACTGCTGTGGCATCGGCCTGTGCGTAGTTCAGGTTGTAGTCGGGATTGGCGTATTCGTTGATGCCGATCACGCAAAGGTGCAGCGCGATTCCAGCGGTGGCGGTTGCTTCGGCTCCGGCGGAATAGACGATCACTTCGTCCGGAATCGATTCGGTGCCTTGCGCATTGATCGCGATGGCACGAAAGCGGTTGCGTCCTTCGGCGAGTGGGAAGGTGAAGCTGGCTTCCTTTGTGAACATTTCGTCGATGTCGTTCGTTTCAAGATCTTCGTCGTCTTCAACAAAGAGGCCACGGGTGCCGCCAGTGACCAGTTTGCCATTTTGATAAATGCGGATGTCTTCAATGGGGCTACCTTCGCAGCTGGTGTTGATCTTGAGTATCACGCGATCCTCCGGGACTTCGACCGTTTCAAACTCGTCTTCGACGGTGAGACCGCGCTGCTGCGGGCCGTCGATCGCAAGTGTCAGACGCGGTGCATAGCGCAGTTTTTCCAGATCCATGGTCGGCTTGAGGCTGAGTCCGTTGATCAGTGAGCCCAGCAGGCGTGGCCGATAAAATTGCTCAAAATAGGCGGCGAGTGGATTGATCGTGTCGCTGCGCACATAGAACAGATGATTATGGGCGTCCTGACTGGAAGTGAAGAGGCCGGTTTCGGCATTCCGGACCAACCATTTATCCGGGGCCTCGAAGAGGTAGAGGTCGGCGACTGTACTGCCTTTCGCGAGATCGCTTAGCTGGAGTGAGGAGCGGCCGTATTGATAACTGAGGATGAAGCGCTCTCCGCCGAGGGGGGCAAAGAAGTCGGGTGTATTGCTCGTTTCAATACTTTGTTCAAAACGACTGCCGGGGAGTGTGTATTGCTGGATTTTGTTTTTACTCGCAGTGAAATACTGATCACCTCGGGCGGAGAATTGCAGGGTTTTCTCACCGGCAAAAAAGGATGCTGGCTGGCTGAGCTGTTCGCCGCTTCGTGTATCGAAACGGACGCTTCTGCGGTTGTAAGAATCCGAGGCAAAGAGTTGCTGGCCGTTGTCAAAAAAGCCTAGGTTATGGATAAAGCCCTGCTCCATTTGTTGGGTCCAACGGACTTGTTCATTGACGAGATCGACGACTGTGAGGTGGTGCGTTTGGGTGCCGTCCTGAGCAGTGCCGTAGCCGTAGGCGAGGAGTTTGCCGTCGTGGGACAGGGCGACCATTGAACCAGCCGACGGGGACACGGCGATGTTTCTAGGAAATTGCGGGTTTGCGATAACTTTGCCTTCTTTGGTGTCAAAGACGACGACCTGAGTGCCGTAATGCAGCGCGACATAGCGTTGGTCTGGCGTGACCGAACTGCCGAGGGAATAGCTGTAGCCGTTGCTGTGTGTGAATCGGGACGGCGCGAGGTTTTGCAATTCCAGTGCTTGATCCGGCTGTTTGGGATCGAGTTTCGCATACTGAGCATTCGTGAAAAAGTAATACCAGTGCTCACTGCCTGCGGGGGCTGCGAGGGCGCAAAGCACTTTGCCTTCAGGCAATGCCGGGAGGCTGCGGCTGTGAATCCCATTGTCTACGATCTCCAGCAGACGCATGGTGCGGCCACTTTGCGCGATGAATTGAAAACGTTCGGGTAAGCTGAAAATCCGCTCCGGGCTCCAAGCCAAGGTGGTCCATTGACCCGCCAGCAAGCCACGGGTTGCTTGAAAACGCTGAAAGCTGCGGGAGCCCTCCTTGGCACGCAGTAGTAATAGCTGTTCGGAGTTCTTGGCATGGGGGAGCTTGGTGGCGGCTTCCAGAAACTGACCGGTTAGCTGAATCGGACCGCTATTCGATTTCTGAGCGGGATCGTAAGTAAGGAAAGTCGTCGAGCTGGCCGCGGTCAGCAGTTCGTCCTTGTCGTCCGGAATGTGGACCGCAAGTCGCTGATGCTTCTTAGGCTCAGAGAATCGAGCAATTTCAACGGCTTCTTCGACGCTATCCGGACGAATGCTGAGAGTGTAGCCATTTTCGTTTTTCTGAACACAAACCAGCTGAGCATCCGGCATGAAGCCAATGATGCCTTTCTCGGCAGCTAAGGCGGTCGGTTTGTCATCGCCAATGAGCGATAGGAGCAGCGTTGGACTTTCCGGGCCGGTATAGAAGAGGAGCGCCGTGCTATCGGGACTGATCGTTAATTGCCAGTCCTCGCGTTGGTTGCTGTTACGCCCGGTGACGTCGACCATCGAGCCGGGGATGCTGGTTTCGGTGACGATCTCTGCGCTGCGGTCGCCGTTGAACTGAATCTTACGAACGACCAGTTGGAGCGTCTTGCTCGAGTCCCTTGGGTAGTCCCCTTTACTTTGGATCAGGTAGAGGCTTTTCCTTTTGGGGAAGAAGCGATGCGCCAGAGTTCTGTTGGCATAGCTACGGTCGCTGGGCTCTTTGAAAATCAAGTCATCGTAGAATCGCACATCATGCGCTGTCACCACGCAAATCTGATTGGCCTGGCCGGTGAAATAGGCACCACGAATCCGGCCCATGCTGGCATTCGGGTGATTGCTTTCGTCGGTGAAATTTTTCTCCACCAAAGGCACGCGTTGCGCCGTATCCCAAACCTTGAGCACAGCCTCATCGTAGGTCAGTAGGTAAGTACCATCGGCGGAAAGGTCGGCGCCCAGCACCGGCTTCGAATGAAGGGTGGGCGCTACCAACTGGATCGGGCCGAGTTTGCGTTCGCGTTCCGCCTCGGCTGCTTTTTTCGCGATGAATTCGGGGTCACTCTCTTCCGACTGAAAGAGATCCTCAAATTGCGCCGGCAGGCTTGTGACGGCGAGCAGAAGTAAGGTGAAGAGAGAAAGGATGCGTTTCATGCGTTGAAATTGATCTAAGGTTGCACGGCCAGCGGGAAGTCACGTCCGTAGCCATAACTTGCGGGATATTGTGGACTGCCTTTGTATTCTTTACTGATGCGGGGCAGCTCGCTTTCAAGGTAAGCTTTAAGCTCGTTGACCGTGACGCGCTGATCTCCCGCATCAGCTTTGCCCTGTAGGCCCTGCAGCAATACATAGGTGAAGGCGCCGTGTCCGAGCTCATCAAACTCAGTGGCGAACTGACTGCCGCTGGAGGCCGTGATCCAGTGCGTGCCAGTGGCACGTGCGAGTTGCGCAATCGCTTTTTCCTGGCTGGCACCGCGTTCGTTAAAGGCTTCCAGAGCACCGCCGGAGTTACAGGCGTCGAGGATGAAGACCTGCTTTTGTGCCTGAATCGTTTCGGCGAGACTGCGTAGCTGACGGCTGGATATGCCCTTGCTTTCCAAACTATCGGCGGCGCCATAAATCTGTGTGACATCCGTTGGAACGATGTAGAACTGCTGTAGTTCCCGAGACATGACACCGTGACCAGCAAAGTAGAAGATAAAGGAATCCTGTGGCTGCGCGCTGTCTCTGACGCGCTCGAACTGCTCGATGATACCGGCGGAGGTGGCTTCCAAATTATATACGGAATAGACTTCGATGGCATCGAACAAACCGGAACTCAGCTTGCTTAGGTTCTGTAATACACTTTCCGCATCTGGGAGTGCGTAGTTCAAATTATACTTCGGATTTTTGTATTCATTGACGCCAACCACCAGTAGATGGAGCGTGCGTTTCGCATTGCGCTGTTCAATCGCTTGATTGGCTGCCTCCGGTGGTTGGACGCTGAGCGTGGCCGGAGTGGAGGCAATGCCGTCAAGGTTTGTGGCGATTAGACGCAGGTCATTTGTGCCGGGCAGCAAGGCGAGCTCGAGCACCTGGTAGAAACGGTCTTGTGCCTTGCCGTCGAATTCCTTCACCAGTTTGTCATTCTGGTAGAGCTGGACGTGCCGGAGTGCGCCGACCGGGCTGTGCGCGGAAACTGTCAGCTGAATCGTATCACTATAGTTGGGACGATGACGTATCTCCGAAGTGGGCGCCCGGGTGATTTGTTCAAAGGCCAAAGGCGTGTCGGGCAGGTCAATGCCATCCATGAGTTTTCCGATGAGGTTGGGCTCAAAGGATTGCTCGAAGATCTGATTGAGAGGTAGGAGCGCGACGCCTTTTTGATAGTTGCCGCGTTCCTGAATCAGACGGCTGGCATCAAACTGGCCGTTGGCCGCTTCGAGAAGGTAGTCTTTGCCGCCATTGAAGAAGCTCAAGACCGCGTGCTGATCTTTGGATACATTCAGCATCGGGTAAAAGTGCAGCTTTCCATTCGCTGTGTGGATTGCGATCAGCTGATTACCCGCGGGGAAGTGGACGGCTTGAATACGATTGTCCATGGGGAGGCTTTGCACAGAGCCCGAGTTCAGATCAAGACAGTGCACCGTGTTGCGATCAAAAACAGCCAGCTGGCTGCCAGCGGGATTCCGCTTGGTCTGGTATTGCTGTTGCAGGCTGAGCTCTTCCGAAGGGTCGGGGGTTAACTTTAATTCAGTCGGTGTCTGCGAGCTTAACTTTCCAGCGGATGAGCTGAATTGAAGAATCGCCCCCGAGCGCAGGTCAAGAACGCGGATCTGGCTCGCAGATGGAGTGTAATCAAGCAGCTGATAATCCGGGTGTTTGAGCGTGATCTGCCATGTGGGCTCCGGATAGTCGCTCAGTTCGCTCGTGATGTGCGTGGCGCTGAGATAAGTAAGAGAGACCTCTTTGCGGGCTTCCATGTCGTATTCTTCAACAGTTGTCAGCTTGGCAAAAGCGCTGTCATCCGGAGCGAGGCAATAGGCGATGGGTTGGCGCTCGATACGGCCCTTCCTGTCGTTTGGGCGACCATGATCGCCTAGGATGGCGACCAATTCGCCGTCAGAGAGCCGGTTGAGATAGGCGCGATAGCTGTCTTCCTGGATGAGCCATTGGCCTGATTGGCTGAAGTTCAAGGCCTGTAAACCATTGGGAAGGACGGTGGCCGGTGGAGAGGTGGGCAGTTGGATCGCTTTATTCTGTGGGTCCAATGGAAACTGTGCGGGGTCATAGACTGCAATGCCCGGCTCGTCGTAATAGAGATTGGCGAGGAGGGTTTCACCATCGGGGGAAAACTGTGCGCTGGTCGCCTCGGGGCCGCGGTTGACATGGCTCAGTCCGCTGCGCCCCATGCGGTAGGCATGCACTTCGCTATCGGAAGTGAGGGCAAAGAACTCGGCTTCGGTCGGATGAAAGGCGAAACTTTGAAACTTGATCGCATTCGGTGCCGTGGGCAGTTCGCGGCTCTCCTGTGTTTCAATATCGTAGAGCGCCAAGCGGTCGCCACTGCCGTAGCCTCCGTTGATCAGTAGTATCAGATGCCTGTCGAGTTCAGGCGACTCGCCCAGAATGCGAAAATTGGAGAACTCCGTTGGATATTGGCCAACAATCTTATTT
This sequence comes from Puniceicoccaceae bacterium, assembly GCA_002729725.1. Taxonomy (GTDB): domain Bacteria; phylum Verrucomicrobiota; class Verrucomicrobiia; order Opitutales; family Coraliomargaritaceae; genus Thalassobacterium; species Thalassobacterium maritimum. The sequence continues at coordinate 12,686 of PBYS01000091.1, read as the reverse complement.
TGCTGTCGGCTCATTTCGACGATCTTGTTGTCCAGACGCATCCAATGCCGGTCCTCCTTGGGGCCGGTCAGGTCAAAGTCGAATAATTGCTTGAGTGTTTCCGCATCGGGGAGCTGCAGGTTCTGGATGGTTTTCAGCGTGCCGCTTTGTAGGTAGTCGCGGAAGTATTGCGTTTGGCCATCCTCGGTCACGCTGCGCTTGGAAATGACCACACCGGGAGCGCCCAGTTTAAACTCGACGCCAGGCACCGAGAGGGAGCGGACGGCTTTGCCGGTATAAGGGTTGAAGAGATCGTAATTTCCTTTGAGGCCATCGGTGATTTCAAAAACCTGTGGCATGGCCTCCACCGGACGCATGTTTCTGAAACCATACGAATAAGCAGCCTCATCCGAAACTTGAGACAGCGGTGAGAGTTCTCCTATATCCAGCGATAGCTCGTAAAAGCGATGGTTAGTGGGCTCGTCACTGCCCCATTCTGTTTTGCGCGGGATTAAATCACTGGCATAAATCAGCACCTGATCGGCTGCTTCATGCTCGAACAAATGAACCTCGCTGAAATAGTCGGCTTTCTCCGGTGTGAGGGTTGTCAATAAGCGATGCCCTTGCCCCTCTGGAAGTAGATGCAAGGCGTATTGAGTGGGACGATAGTGGCTATCGCAGCTCAACAAGAGAAAAGCACCGGACTCGGGTAAGCTGTAGACCCGTGTGATATTCTTGATCGGAGCCAGACAAATTTGCTCGGCGGTTTGGAGGTCCAAACGAAGAAAGCCCTGATTGGTAGCAACACTGTAATAATATCGATCATCCGCGGAGAAGAACCCGATGGTGTCCGCGCCTGCGTTGATGGCAAAAGTCTTTCGGAAACTGCTGGCATCATAGACGGTGATTCCCATTTCGTCGGATGTCGCGATGTATTGCCCCTTTGGAGACAGTTCGCTGCGGGCGTTCCAGCCGTGGTCAATTAGTTCGCTAGCTCGGGAGGCTATTCCGGTGATTGTGAGGCACAATGCTAAGGTCAGGCTGTATTTGATGCCGGCGGAGATTGAATGAAGAAGCGATTCTGTCATGGTAGGAGGTTCTTTGAGATCGCAAGTGGATCAAAGTTTTGAGAGCGATTCTTACGCGCATAGCGGAAGAGCGTAGGTGTATAAGAAAGTATGATTGCGATCTGGACGAGAATGAGGAAGGGCAATGTTGTCGCCAAAATTAAAGCGACGAGTAGGAGCATGCCCATTCCTAGGAAGTAACAAAGCCAGATCACTAGATTGCTGATTAGTTATGCTCGATTTCATTGAAATAGCTTTTGCTTGGGTTGATAGACTCGTAAGGTATCCTATGGGAGTGTGATGGGGAAGTCTTGCCCGTAGCCGTAACTGGCTGGGTATTGCGCAGTGCCTTTGTATTTCGAAGTGATAACAGGAACTTCAGATTCGAGGTAAGCTTTCAGTTCATTGACGGTGACCCGACCGTCGCCCGAATCGGCTTTCCCGGAAATCCCCTGGAGTAGGGTATAGGTGAACGCGCCGTGGCCAAGTTCAGCAAACTCGGTGGCGAATTGTTGACTGCCGGAGGCGGTGAGCCAGTGGGTTCCGGTGCTACGCGCGAGCTGGGCAATCGCTTTTTCTTCGGCCGCCCCGCGTTGCGAGAGCCCTGTGAGTGCCCCTGCAGAATGACAGGCATCGAGAATGAAAAGCTGTTTCTGGGCGGGAATGGCTTGTGAAAGTTCCTGGATCTGGCGGCTGGAGAGACCTCGCTGGGCCAGTTGATCGTCCGCTCCGTAAATCTGCGTGACATCGGTGGGGACGATATAGAAATCGCCTCGCCCCTGATCAGCGACAACACCGTGGCCGGCATAGTAGAAGATAAAGACATCCTGCGGAGCCGCCGCGGCTTGAATGGCTGCGAGTTCTTTCTCGAGGACTGCCTTCGTTACTTGCGTATCGCCGATAAAACGGGGTGCCATTTGGTCGAAGAGTGGGCTTCCGATTTCGGTGATGCGCTCCTGGAACGCATTTGCATCAGGAACGGCATAGTTCAAATTGTATTTTTCGTTCTGATACTGATTAATACCCACTGCGAGTAGATGAAGCGTCGTTTTCTGGTTCGCCGGGGCATCAAAATGAACCTTCAGCTCAGCAGGAGCGGATTCAATGCCTTGCACATTAACCGCAACTACGCGGAAGCTATTGGTGCCGGGGAGAAGCTGAACGGGAACTTGGCGGCTGTTTGTATAGCTGATATCATCGGCGTTGTCGTTGGCATCTAGTATGTCATCCTCAACAACAAGGCCGCGTGTGTTGGCGGCGACGCGTTTACCGTTTTGGAAGATACGATACTCGACAACGGGCGCGTTGGGGGAGTGGCTGGCAAGATTGAGTGTGAGTTGATGATCACTGATGGTGTTCTCGGTTTCCGAAGTGAGGACCTTGGTGCCTGCGACTGCAGCGAGCTTAATCTTAGGCGGGACAGAGAGCTGCGAAATGTCGAAGGTGGCTGCTTGCACTTGTCTGCCAGCGAGTAAATCGGGGAGAAAGCGTGGACGGTAATAGACATCAAAGTAGGCTTCGAGTGGAACGAGTGCTGCACCGATTGCGTAGTTGAGCTTTTCCTGTGTCTCGATAGGGGCATCGAAACGGCCTGAAACATCACTGACCAGCCAGTCTTCTTTGCCCTGCAACAGCGTCATCTTGGCGAGCTGTTTCTCTTGTTCCAAGTCCCAGAAGATGACCTCATGGTCGAAGTTGAGCATGGCCAAGAATTTTGCATCATTGAAAAAGGCGATCCCGTTGTAGGCATTTGAACCTTTGGATTGAAGTTCGGCTTTTACGGAAAGATCCGCAGTGTTGTAGATGCGGGTTGCTTTGTCGTATGCGATGGCGAGTAAATCGCCTTCCGAAGTTGAAGCCGATTTTCTTAAGTATCCTTTCAGGTGATACAATTTATCGTAGCTGATCTGGTTGCCGGTCTTGAGATCAATCCGATAGAATTCAGATCCTTCGACTTCTCGTCCAATGCCGTATAAGGTGCGGTGTTTCAGCAGATAGTTTTTATTCTGGTTGATGGCGACAATGTCACCGGGGCTTTGATTCTCCCAGATTATTTGGCCAGTTTTCAAATCGAGTGCGGCATTGGGATAAATGACCTTACCAATTGAACCGCAAACCACACCGTCCTTGAGTTCGCTCTTCCAAATGATTTTTCCGGACCTGTCGATGAGACGGCTGCCTCGAGACTCATTGATCAGAATATACACTCCATCCTCAGAGATCTCTAAACTAGAAATAGGATATGCGCTTCCTTTATGCAGCTGCGGTGGAATCTTTATAGCTTGGCTGGATGGTTTTAGGTCCGATGAAAGGGGCTGAAATATAAGTTCTCTGTAACTGTTCACAACCGGGTTGGTTACAGATATTAGCGACTCATCTTTGGCTACAAATCTTGTCGGCTTGTAATCGAGCATGCTAGAGTATTGCTCGATTCTTATTTGCTCATCGCCGATTTCTATTTTTTTGATGCCTTTGCCCTTATCTTCTACATAGATGATATTTTTATCTGGGTGACCAATGATGTGGTCGGCTTGGAAGGATTGACTATCAAAGGTCTGCAGGACTGATGCTGTCCGAAAATCGATCTTTTCGGTGATATATCCCTTTTCATAATTATCGTAAACAATGAGCGCGTGATTACTTTCCGGATACAATCCTGTGGCTAGATAACTATTGGCGTGTTCAGTTATATTCGCAGTGCCCTCTTGAAAATCGATGGTCAGTAGAGATAAGCTGTAGTGACCGATCATGTAACGGGAGGCACCCGGCGTGGTGACGAACTTGCTCAACTTGGGGAAATATGTTGGCTCGACCGGGATGTTCTTCTGGACTGATTTTGTCACTGGATCGTAGAGAGCAATGTTAGTCAGTTTATTCTCGATGAGATCAAAGCGGATGAGATTCCCGTCGGGGCGGATAGCTTTATAGGTATCTGCTTCGGGTATATTAAGCGCTGTCACCCAGCGTGCGCCCGTTTTTAACAGATATCCTTGTCCGTCGCTGAACTTGATAAAGGCGGTGTCAGCTGTATCCGCTACGCTGATATGGGTAATACGAGCCTCTTCAGCGGTGTCTTCACTGCGATGGGTATATTTTATCCGTGGTCGCTGTTTCGCTGTTTCGATCTCCCAGATGGTTGGGCGGCCTGCGCGCAGACCTGTCGCGTAGACTGTCTGTCGGTCCGCTGAAAGTGCATAAGGATTTTTATCGCCAGCGAGTTGGCTTGGCACGGTGATCTCCTTTGTCAGCTCAAAGCGTTTCATATCGAAGAACACCACAGCTTCACGGTCGAATATAACGAGGTTGTCGGAGGCATCGAAGGCGGCTTCCAAACCAAAGTGCTCTCGATCGATTTGGTTGATCAATTCACCGCCCGGTAATTTGTGTAGATAGACCGAGGAGCCTGCTGCGATGGCGGCAACGGCCTCATCGGAATTGATCGAAATAGAATGTGGTCGTTCGGTAACGCCGGCAGAGAGCGCCAAGCGCGGCATGAGCTGGGCCTGAAGTGGCAGAACACCGACTGGAATCAAACAAACCAGATAGAATAAGATTCTAAATGTATGCATGTGCTAGAAAATTGAGATGGGAAAGTCCTGTCCGGTGCCGAAGCTGGAAGGGTATTGCGCAGAGCCCCGGTGTTCGGCAGTGAGTTCGGGAACCGCGGATTCGAGGTAGGCTTTTAATTCGTTCACGGTCACGACACCGTTGCCCGTATCGGCCTTGCCGTCGAGCGCTTGCAGGAGGGCATAGGTGAAGGCTCCGTGCCCAAGATCGTCAAACTCGGTTGCAAATTGTTCGCTGCCTGAAGCTGTGAGCCAGTGGGTGCCTGTGCTCCGTGCCAACTGGGCGATCGCTTGCTCCTCGGCAGCTCCGCGTTGTGCAATCGTGACGAGTGCTTCGCCGGATTGACAGGCATCGAGGAGAAACAGCTGTTTCTGGGCAGCTAGATTTGCCGATAGCTGACGTAGTTCAGCTGCGCTGATACCTTCGATGCGCAGCCCCGACGAGTTTCCGTAAAGCTGAGTTATATTTGCAGGTGCGAGGTAGAATGTGCCATCTCCGTCTGAGTCGATGACACCGTGACCGGCGTAATAAAAGACAAAGGCGTCTCTTGCGCTCATTTGTGCGCCGATCTCGCTGAAGGCATTTAGTATCTGCTTACGGGTGGCGTCCTGATTGAGCAGCATGCGGTTTTCCACCGAGGTAAAAACGTCTTTGTTCTTCGCGTAAATTTTGGCTGCGAGTGCTTCGGCGTCCGCGACTGCATAGTTCAGATTGTATTTGGGATTTGTGTATTCATCGACCCCGACAATGAGTGTGAACAGACGAATGCCGCCATTGCTTTCGGCAGGGTTGCTGCTGGTCAGGTGTAGTTCGGAAGGTAGTGACTCGATCCCGTCGCTCGTCGCTGCCAGCGCGCGGAAACGGTTTTCACCGGGCAGAAGCGGTATCTTAAACGTGCGTTCGCGGTAAGTCGGGGAATTCTCCGGCTCGTCATCTTCAACGATCAGACCGCGGGTTCCGCTGCCCAACAGCTTACCATTGTGATAGAGGCGGAGCTGCATTTGGTCGAGATTGACGCCGGAAGCCGAGACAAGCAGTGAGATAGAGGACTGCTCCGTATTCATTTCGACGATGTCATCCTCAACCACGAGGCCGCGTGTGCCGTCAGCCAGTTTGATTGTGACTTTGGGCAGTTCCACTTGCCCGATGGCCGGTGGATGAACCGCAGCTTCAGCGCGAACGCCCTCAAAGACACGAGCGATTACGGAGCCGTCAGCTGTCTTCGGGGCGATGCGCCCTGTAGCAATTTCGGTGTCAGCCGCGAAATTTTGGATCTTGGACTTTAACGAATCTGAAACGGCGTAGTTCCCTAATTCGTCGATGGCGAGCCAGCGGTTATCGGCAAAATCGAGGAAAAGCTGTGCGATAGTCGATCCACTTTCTTTATCAATGATTCGGAGGCCGGCACGGTCGTCGGCGACGGCAATCGCATTTCCCGAGGGGAGCTCCGTCCAGGAAAGCACTTTGGCTGGGGACGCAAAACGGCCCAGCAGTTGACCTCGCTCCAAGTCGAGAATCGCGGTGTCGCCATAAAGGGGATACAGCGCGAGGCGACCGGATGCCGAAAAAAGCACAGGGTCGGTCGGTGCGGGTAGATTCTTTTCGAAAGTTTGTGTCTTTAGTATTTCGCCTGTGCTGTAGTCGCGTTGCTCGAGGCGGAGTGGTTTCGTCCGGAGGACCTGAAGCCGATTATCATCGTCGTAGTAAAGCGGGTAGGCCGCTGTTTCGCCGGTTTGGGCTTCTTCCCAGATAATGTCGCCGGTCTCGATATCTTGGGTGGCGAGTGTGGGGATGCGGGTAAAACTGTTGGAATCGCCGATGCGTTCCGATCGGATGACATTTCGGGTCACGACTAGATCGTCCTGGCAGATCGCACCTCGTGTGTTGGGGGCGTAGCCGGAGGCATTCGATGCGCTGATTTGAAACACTTCATCAGTGAAAGGAGCTTCACCACTGAGTGTATCGTAAACGCTCTTGCCCAAGCTTAAATAGGTGCCGCTGGGCGAGAATGTAGCACTGTAAATGTTGTGGTCTCGCGTATTGGACTCGAGGGTCAGTTGGATGGATTCTTTTGGATAGACATCACTCAGTGAGGTATCCACCACGTGGCGCGGTTGATACCAATTGCCCACTTTGCGCAGCTTATCGACTGCGATTGTTGCGAGCGCTTGATCCACACGAATATCGTGAACGCCTTCATCGATTTTATCGGCTTCAAGGGTCTCGCCATCCAGACGCAGACGCCAGAGATCGCGGCTCAGCGTGACAACGAGAAGGTCGCCACTAATGGGCTCGACCTGAATCGCAGCAATGCGGTCGAACGATTCGGCGAAGTCAATATCGCGGAGGGCTTCACCGGCCTCGGAGTAGAGAAAAGCTTCGAGGTCTTCAAACGGATAAAAAGGGAGTGCTGAGCGACGAGCGCCTTCTTTGAGCTCCCAAAGCATGCGTGGATTCTCAACCTGTTGTAGGCGTTGTTTAATCGCGCTTTGAGCGACCGTATTGATTTCCGCCATGGCGCTTTCTCGGTCGGCTTCTAAGGGGAGTGCATGGATCTGCTCACTGAGCTGAACGAGCATGGTTCCGAAACCTTGCGCGGTGACAGGCGTCTTATGTTCAGTGGGCCACTCGGCTACGGTCGATTTTATGAGCTCTTTTGCTTCTGCGATACTCTTGTTCTGAACGCTACGGTCGTAGAGTGTGCGTGTCGCATCGGATACTCTGCTGACATAGTATCTACGTGTGTGTGTGTAACTCTCTATTTCAGGGTGAGCCGGGAGGGTTTGGAGGAAAGTGGCGGTGGCTTCGGCTCCGTGAATCGACTCAAAATAGCGAAGCTCCGCAGCGATGGCGGCATCCGCGGTATAATCGACCGGACCGTATTCGATACTGTCTACCAGCGCTTTAATATAATCTGACAGGACTTTTTGGGCCGTCTCGATGTCAGCACCTGCTGTAAACTGTGCGTTCAGGGCTCGAGCCAGCTCACGTCGTGCGGGCTCTTGTTCGGCTAAGAATTCTGGGGCCTGCCCCGGGCCCTCCGCGCCACCTCCGAAAAACATTTGATTGCCATATTCAGCCAGCATTTCCTCATGCTTACGGATGCTTTCGGCATTCGGACCATCAGGGCGGGCACCGTTCTCATATTTGATTTTCGATGCGGGTATGGAGGCGTCCTGGAAGTTGGCGTGCGTCAATGAACCCGAAACGGTGGCTAGGTAAAGGTTGTTCGATGCGTTGATTTGTATATTTTCGAGAACAAGCTTACTGTTCTCGGTAATATAAAGTGGTGCCCGGCTGTATTCAGTGCCTGGAGCTTTTCGAGTGCACGTGAGTCCTTTGATTTTCGAGCCTTCTTTGAGGCCGTGGAGCCCGAATACGAGCTCGTTGTTCGCGACGGCGCTCACATTTTCCAAGTGGAGCTGACTTTCGCTGATGCTGACACTTCCGTAGTGATCACCGAAATCCAACGAGAGATCCTTTAATTGAGCCGGTTGACTGCCATTGATAGATAGTAAGGTGCCGCCGTCATAAAAATTCTCATCCGCTACCAAGCTAAGGTTTTCTAGACTAAAGTTGGCATTATCCGGCGCGTAGCTGAATGAGAGAACATTGCCGTCAAAGTCGCTGGGTAGGAGTTGTGTTTGTTGGGGACCACTTCCTTGAATACTCAGTGATTTGGTAACAATGACAGACCCTTTATAGGTTCCGGCGGCCAGCTGTATTGTGTCACCCGGCGCGGCAGCGTTAATCGCTCGTTGCAGGTGCGGATAGTCTTGTGGGACTTTTATAGTAGCTGCCGTCAAAAAGGGGGAGCAGATCAACGGGAATAAATAGGCAAAATGTCTCATTAGATAGTGAGCGTTAAAAATGAAGCCCGGAGAATATTAATCATGCACGATCTCAACCATGAGTGGCACTACGTGGCCTTTGGTGTTTTCCTGCACGGCGAAGCCGATGCCGTCGGAGTCGTATTGGATATACTTCTGGTCAATCAGTCGGCTGCCGAGTGCTTTGCTGACCTTGACCGATAGGGTTCCGGTTTCGGATTCCATCGCTTCGATTAGAGAGCTGACGCTGAGTGGCTCATCGGAATAGAGCATCAGCAAGTAGTCGGTGCCAGGTTCATTGTCCATGCGGACGACCTTGCGCTCGGAGGGGAAGGCGATGGTGCTGTTGCGCCCGATCATGGGCGACATGTTGTCGTCGAAGGGCAGGATTTTAGTGATCTTTCCTGTCAGATCGGTGGCGAAGGCGTAGAGGTAGGCACGTGAATTGGTCGTCACAAAGAAGCGGAAGCGTGTGCCGGATTGATAGGCGCGTGCCAAACGGTAGCCTTGGTAGCGACTGCCGGAGGCCGACTTGCCGTCTTCCACAATTTTAATCGCGGGCATCGGGGTGCCGTCGCGTTCTTGAAAAGCGACACTACCTGCCAGCAGGAGCGGGATTTCCGGCGGGCGATTGACATTTTTCTGATAGGGCTGTGCCTTGGGTTGCTTACCATAGGCTTGAATGGCCGCAAAGCAGGCAGGCGCAAAATGCTCGTAAGGCACCCAGATATAGCCGTCATCGCCCCAGCCAGTGCCCCAACTGTTGATGATGCGAAAGGCGCCACCGTGGATATTATCGTCGTAGCCGACGACTGCCATCGCGTGCGCTCCGTGGCTATCGGAGGCTTCGAGGTCGCCGGGTTGCCGCGTCCACACGCTGTGTCCACGTCGATGGAAGGAGGGATACACCGTGAAACCGATCAATACAGGCGACCCTTCTGAGAGCGCTTTCTTGATCGAGAGGACTTTGAAACGGTCATCGGGCTTATTGTTCACGTAGAAAAGCACCTGATAATCGATCAAGGGGAATTCGGTGGCTTTCAGCATGTCATCCGAATCGATGCCGATCGAGCACTGGTAGGGGACGTCCTTAATCTTGGCGGCCCCGACGGTAAGCATCAGTTGGAGAGCCTGCGCGATGTCGGTGCCTTCCTTGCAATTAGGATCCGGAGTGACGAGCCGGATCTGCTCATAGATAAAGGAGGGCGAAAAGATGTTGGCGTTGATCTGTGCCTTTGAGGTGAGGCCGTGCTCCATCGCGTAGAGCATGGTGCGCATGTGGTATGCGGAGGCAAAAGCGGTGCAGGTGCCATGTGGCCCCTGATTGCCGGGAGTCGGGCAATATTTTTCCAGAGAAATCGAGGGCGGTAAATTGGCATAGGTCTCCTCTGTTACGGGCGCCTTGTAAGGGATGCTGCGATAGGTCTGCTCGTTAAAGACCATGCCGGTGGCGTAGCGTGTGTCTTCCATCGCGGGCTCTTGTGCCTGGCAAGGTAGGTTGCACACAATCAGCGTGCAGAGAGCGAATAGGATTTGAGATCGTCTAAACATATTAAAATTGAAACCTTACAGGGCGACTTTCCTTCGCGGGCTTATGTGCTCATACTAGGATGTTCTCCAGCAATTGCTTCCATTGTGCGCCGGCCGCTTTGCCGCCGAGCACATCGACGTCTTCCTGACCTGCGCCCCCTGCCCAGCGGTATTGATCTTCTAGGTAGTAGGTAGGCTCGACTGTGTTTTGCGGGCGGATGAAGGAAAATTTATAGTTCTGGTTTCGAATCGTGATGTGAATGCCGCCCTTGAAATAATACCATGGCATTTTGTAAGCGCTGATTTCGCCCTTGCTGGCGCGTAGTAGAGGGCTCGGCTCTTCTTTTAGAATCGCGGCGCATGTTCCGTCCGGCATGGCGAAGCGATCCGCCAGTCCTTGAATGTCGTGTTCACTAAACTTGCCCGGCCCACAGGCGACAAAAGTCAGAGCGTTTCCGTCCCAATGGAGCATGCCGGGGATACTTTTCGTCGCCCCCTCGAGGAGCCAGGCTCTGCTTTCGAATGCTGTCATCTTATCATTGTGGTTGGAACTGTGCTACAATGTCGTTTGTAGGATCGTATGCGGAATACGTGTTATCTAGGATATATACCTCATAATCATTTAGTATTTCGAGTTTTTATTATCTGAAATGATGGGCTGCATTAATTCTAATTTCTAGCCCAAGGTCTATAGCTGCGCATCAATGGCCTGCTCGAGAGCCTGCGCCAACTCCGGCAAGCGGGCAGGTTTCGATATGTAATCATCCATCCCCGATTTCAGACATTTGTCGCGATCCTTTTCAAAAGCGAAAGCTGTAGCTGCGATAATCCACGTTCGTCGCCCAGCATAGAGGCCCTCCGCTTCACGCTGACGGATCACTTCTGTTGCTTCATAACCATCCATGTCGGGCATATTACAGTCCATCAAAATAACGTCGAAGACAGTATCTTCCATTATTTTTAATAATTCTTCAGCACTTTCTAGAACTAGCACTTCTAATCCGATCGAACGAAATTGCAGCCCCATGACCATGCGATTCGTTTCGTTATCATCGACTAGAACCATTCGCAGCTCACGATCTCCCAGACGCTTACGTAGACGTGACTTTATTTCTGCGGCAGAATTTAACTTCTTGCCCGTCTCAAGTGCACGACGAACGAGCTGATCATTTAACATGAAGTGCAATTCTCGCTGCGATATCGGCTTAGTCAAATAAGCGTCAATCCGAGCAAATCGTCGATTTTCTGGAGCGATGATCACTTGCGAAGAGCTCAGCATAACCAATTTAGTCATTTTTCCTTCTCGGCTACGCTTCAGACGACGAGCGAGTTCCAGCCCATCAAGCTCAGGCATCAAATAATCCACAACGATCAAATCATAATCCGAATTATTTACATACTCTAAGTATGCGCTATTGGCGGACTCGAAAGTCTTCACCTTAAAGCCCAAATTCGACAGCTGCCCTTGTATCACCAATAGATTAGTCAAATTATCATCAACCACTAAAGCGCGCTTCCCGATGAATGAGTTTCTTTCTAAAATTTGATCATACTTACTGATGCTTTTGTAATCAGGCGAAAACGGTATATCGATATAAAATTGGGTTCCCACATCCAATTCGCTTTCCACGCGAATCTTACCATTCATCATCCGAATCAACTCAGTCGTGATCGCCAGCCCCAGTCCAGTGCCACCAAATTTACGAGTGGTGCTAGAATCCGCCTGAATAAAAGGCTGGAAGATCTTTTTCTGAGTCGCCTCGTTCATTCCGATCCCAGTGTCAGAAATCACGAAATGCACCATAATGACATCTTCTGCAGCTTTACTAGTATGCGTAGAGAGGCAAACTTCACCTTCATCCGAGGTAAATTTAACCGCATTGCCCACTAGGTTCGACAATATCTGAGTCACTCGATGGGAATCCCCCCAGAGTGCGTAATCCACCATTGGTGCAGTTTGATTAATCAACTCAACCCCACGCGCTTCAGCATCTGCGGCAAATAAGGTTAAGGTATTGTCAATTGATTCTCTCAAATCAAAAGATGTTTCTTCCAAGGCCAGCGCACCAGCCTCTATTTTTGAAAAATCCAAGATGTCATTGATAACAACCATCAATGTATCCGCACTACGCACCAATGTTTCCACCATCTTACGCTGCTCCATGCTGATGTCATCTGTGAGCAATAAATTTGCTAAGCCGATCACACCATTCATGGGGGTGCGTATCTCATGACTCATGTTGGCGAGGAATTGTGATTTCATCTGCACCAGTGCTTCAGCATGTTCTCTGGCTTCCAACAAGGCACTCTCAACTCGTTTTTGTTCGCTTATATCGACAACTACAAGTAGATACCCGCTGACCTCTTCCGCATTATCACGTATCACCGAAACGGCTACAATCACAGGAATCTGACTCCGATCTTTGCGTGTAAAAATCCATTCGCGCACATCACGGCCCGTCTCGGCAGACGCAGTTGAAAACACCGAGAAATCTGCTTTTACAGCTGTGTTGCTACTTTGCTTAATTTCCTCTGAACGTTCCTCCAGCTGAAAAGGCTCAAAGAAAATGACAGCCGACTGGCGGTCTATCAATTCCTCTGCGCTCCAACCAGACAGCACTTGAGCAAATTCATCAAGGTAACTTCATTTAGGCCGTAGCATGGCGACAGCTTGGTATGCAATAGTGGGGTCTCTCTGACAGCGCTCCTGAAT
>PBYS01000090.1 GCA_002729725.1 Puniceicoccaceae bacterium | reverse complement strand
GTGCTGATGGCCTCGGTCGGCGGGCAAGTGGCCGGCGTGTTTATCCTGCGCAACTTCATCGAAGACATACCCAAGGAACTCTTCGAGTCCGCCCAGCTCGACGGCGCCGGACACCTGCAACAGATCCGCCACATCATCCTGCCGCTGTCCGCGTCCATTATCTCGGTCACCTGCATCATGGACTTCCTCGGCTCCTGGAACAACACCATCCTGCCACTCTTGCTGCTGCGCGACGACCAACTGCTCACCATCCCCGTCGGCCTCTTCCGACTCGATGGCGAATACGTCAAGCAATACGGCCAACTCATGGCCGGCTACGCGATCTCTTCAGTGCCGCTGCTGATCATCTTTCTGTTCTCAATGAAGTTCTTCGTCAAAGGACTCTCCGCCGGAGCCGTCAAAGGCTAGGCGCCTGCGGCGCCCAGTTTCCTAGTTACCCCGTTTTCGGTTACCTAGTTAACCACTCCACAACTCACCTTTTACCGGCGTATCGCAGAGAAGCCGGATTGCACTTCAATCAGTCATCACTCATCACCCATCAGTCATCCAATCCCATGGCCACCGTCACACTCAGCAAACTCGATAAAACTTATAGCCCCGGTAAGAAGGACAGCTTCCGCGCCGTCAAGGGCATCGACCTGGAGATCCGCGACAAAGAGTTCATGGTCTTCGTCGGCCCCTCCGGTTGTGGTAAATCCACCACACTGCGCATGATCGCCGGCCTGGAAGAAATCACCGGCGGCACGCTCAAGATCGGCGAGCAAATCATGAACGATGTCGAGCCCAAGAACCGCGGCATCGCCATGGTCTTCCAGAACTATGCGCTGTATCCGCACATGACGCTCTTCGACAACATGGCCTTCGGCCTGAAGCTCAACAAGACGCCCCGTGAAGAGATCAAGAAGCGCGTGGACGAAGCCGCCGAGATCCTCGGGTTGACCAGTATGCTCGACCGCAAGCCCAAAGCACTCTCCGGCGGACAACGCCAACGCGTGGCCGTGGGCCGCGCCATCGTGCGCAAGCCGGAAGTCTTCCTCTTCGATGAGCCCCTCTCCAATCTCGACGCCAAGATGCGGGTGCAAATGCGCACCGAGATCTCCCGTCTACACGCGCGCCTGGACGCCACCATGATCTACGTCACCCACGACCAAGTCGAGGCGATGACCATGGGCGACCGCATCTGCGTAATGAAAGACGGCAACATCATGCAGGTCGACGAACCACTCAAACTCTACAACGACCCGCAAAACATGTTCGTCGCGGGCTTCATCGGCTCGCCTCCCATGAACTTTTTTCCAGGCAGCTGTGTTGAAGATGGCGGCAGTCATTACTTTGCCGAAGCCCCCTCCGAAGACGGCGAAGCCTTCACACTCAAATTTACAGGTCACATGGTGTCTGCGGCTAAAAAGCAAGGCACCCAGCCCGCCGTCTTCGGCGTGCGTCCCGAGGACATCGAAGTGTCCGGAGAAAAGAGCGAGAGCAGTATCACGGCCATCATCGACGTCGCCGAGCCCATGGGCGCCGAAACCTATCTCTATTTGAACACCCCGACAGGCCGTGCTTTCATCGCCAAAGTGCAAGCTGAGCATGCCTTCGCGATCGGGCAAACCGTACACCTGAAATTTAATCAAGAACGCACCGCGCTCTTCGACCAAGCCTCCGAAAACGTCGTTAAAGGGGCATAGTGGAATGACAGAGTAATATCGGCGATCACGCCGATGATCGGAACGCGAGTCGCAGCATCCGAGTCACCTCGGATGCTACGACGATCTCAGGCAGCGATCAACTATCCGCGATCCCTCCCGCTAGGATAGCACCGCACGGGCATGACGCGCGAAATGACCGCGGCAGTCGTTAGTATATGCCTCTAAAATACTGCGGCCGATACCATCGGCATCGCCACAATGAAACAGCAGACGCGCCAAGTGTAACTCACGCAATGCGCGATCACGCACTTGATTTTCATTAATGTCCTCGCTCAAGGCTGACTGCACATCCGCGAGGTCGCTCTGCGCGTGTCCGCGATAGTCCTCGCGCTGCAGCAATTGCACGACCTTTTCAGCGACGCCATCCTGTGGGCAACGCGCATACAGCGCTTCCATACCCATCGCTAATGCACGGAAGTGTGAAAACTCTGCATCCACTGGCAGGCTCTCGACTTTATTCAGAAGACAGGCCCATGCGGCCTCACTGCCACCACAGCCTAAGCAAACGAGTAAGGCATCCAACTCCGACATGTTACGCCCAAATTGGTGCATACCTTGAAAGCGCCAACCGGCATCCCAGTCCCGCCCTTCGATCGCCTCAATCAGCTCCTGCTCCCCAGCCCCATCGCCCAACAAAGCGAGTATCTGCGCGTAGCGTAAGCTCTGTGCCGAACGCTCTCCGGATAGCGCACTGTAAGCCGCACGCAGTGGCTGCAGGCTACGCTCCTTCGAGTGTAAAATCAAAGAAACACCAGCCAACGTCTCCCAGCTATTCGCGATCGAAGACTCGAGCACTTCATCCGCGACGGGAAAACTATCCACATCACTGAGCACGCGCTCAGGCAATCCGCCGATTTCGATCAAATGCTGCTGCACCTCACCAATCGCCACCTCTCGCACCGCGCAGCCCTGGAGCGCGGAAATCGCGGCAATGCGGCCTGCCACATAACCTTGGTTTTGTACGTCTCCTTGCATGCGAATCACTGGCAGCGCGTCTCGGTGTGCACTCATCCCCAAACCGGTCACCAAGACTCCGTCCAAGCCTTTCGGCAACAGACAGCCAAAAGGAATGTCGGCCCACATCCGCTCCTTGTGCGGCGGAATCAGCATGAAGACCGGGTCCACGGTGAAACCATGGGAATCAAAATTCGACGAGGCCACGCATACCGTATCCGGAAAACGACGACCGTAGAGTATATCCACAGCGGTGAGCGTATAGTCGCCCACGATTTGTCGACGTTCGCGTGAATCAATCAATTCGCCGCAATCAAAGTCATCCTTAAACTTCAATTTAGAACTGACAAAGAAGGTGGTGGCATCCACCACATCACTGTCATCGGAGAAATTATGATCCGAATTTCGGTAGTCTGTGCCTGGTTGAACGCCAGCCAGACCAGTTCCCTGCACCGCAACATGCTCCTTGCCGATCACGACTGTTGGCGCGCCAGCCGCAGCTGCGATATCGGCCGACCCAGTGCCATCCACCACGGCACCGGCCTCAACCAGACCAAAGCCATAGGGCCCTGCCACTACCAAGCCGACGACTCGGCCCGACTCAACTAAGGTGCCCACACAGACGGTGTTAAACCAATACGTGCAGCCGAGCTCGTATCCAGTTCGATGATACCATTCGCATTTCGCCGCAACAGACCATGAGTCCGCCCGGTTGCGCAAATACTCACTACGCTCTAAAGCATTCACTCCGGCATCAATTTCAGCAGTAAAGCCGACACAGTTACCGCACCAATACTTCGCAATCTGTCCCATAGTGCCCACACCTCCGAGGCCGGAAGTCAGCTCCAGCACCAAAGTGCTGGCACCCGCACGGGATGCACTGATCGCTGCAGGTGCGCCTCCTGTGCCCCCGCCGACCACCACCACATCGTAGCGGCCCAGCACGGGCAGCTCACTCGACTTCAAATCGAGCGCATCGATCCCGGCTTGCCCTGGACGCAAGGCGTCACGCAAGCTGTGAAGCTGTCCGCTCTCGATGGGCTGCGCCCCTTGGCAAGACACATCCAACTCACCGTTCACGACAGTCGATTCAACCGCACAAATGTCCGCAGCCACTGCGTCCGCGAAGGCCATCGCAGTGACGGGGTTTTGGAACACGGCCTCCCCACCGGCTTTGTATTGAACGCGTTCACAGAGAGCAAACAAACCACTCCGACGCTGCAATTCGTCTACCTGAGGAAGCGCAGAAGTCACTGCGAGCCGAGGGAACAACACAGTCTGATGGCGAAATTCACTCGTCCGCCAGCAACGTTCGACGACTTCGCTGTAGGCCCGCGCCAAATCGGCGGGCGTGCCCTCAGCAAAGTCAGCCTGTAAACGATGCCGCTGCGCGCGCAACGAAATATCCCCCCACTGGTAACCAGGCAGCACTTCAACGCCATCGGAGCCAGCGCTAAGCTCGTCCTGCTCCTCCTGCTCGTCCTGCTCGTCCTGCTCATGCAAACTGACATATTCCAC
Organism: Puniceicoccaceae bacterium; assembly: GCA_002729725.1. GTDB lineage: Bacteria > Verrucomicrobiota > Verrucomicrobiia > Opitutales > Coraliomargaritaceae > Thalassobacterium > Thalassobacterium maritimum. The sequence goes on along the minus strand of PBYS01000090.1, from coordinate 32,872 downwards.
AGTGACGAGGCCTTGCAAGCGGTGTAACTTTGTCTCACCAGCCTGCTGTAATAAGGCGCCCTCCAAGCTGGCGTCCACCGTTTTGCCCGCACGGATCACTTGCTGACCGGAACGATTGGCAAGGACCACACCGCAAACCGATTGCGCTGCATCAACCAATAGACCGCCCGTATAACAATTTAGTAAAAATGGTATTTCTGCTTCAACCAAACTCTGCTCCAAACACAATTTCACATGCATGGGTGTCGGCGGACGTGTGGACTGCGCGAAAATCTTTTGCGATAAAGCATGCTCTCCGGCGTCCTCAGGCCAGAAACGATAAGCCGCACAAATATCGTCGCCCAGATAGGATCTAGGAGCGACCAAATAGACGGATTTCCCTTGTTTCTTAGCTGCTAAAGCGAAAGAGACCGCTTGACTGGTGCCACCGACAACGAGCACATCAACATCAGCGACGACAGGGTATTGATTAGAGCAATTAGTGTGATTAGACATACCGATACAGTATAGGACGCCTAAATCAGGACAATAGATATTAGATATACAAAGCGAACATTATCTTGTATATTTTGCGCATGCTCAACACTACCAGCGCCCAAACACACGACTGCAGCCTAGGCAATCTATACGACCGCGAAGTCGAAGCTGAATTCTTAAAACAACAAAACCATCGCGAAACCGACAATGTCAGCTGGTATCTGCGTACAGGCTCGGTGCGCATTCAAAGTGCCCACACAACACTCGAAGCCCAGGCCGGTGACTGGGTTTTTATCCATGCACTCACGCCCCGCTCTCATGCGTTTTCTGCCGACACTCAACTCATCTCCATCCGCCACCGCGTGCACTGGAGTGGCCTACAATTCATCCCACCACCAGCACCGCCAATGGTCTATCGAGGCCCCCTCTGCCAATCACTACTGGATGCAGGCGAAGCGCTGATCGCTCTCAAGACGGAGCACCCGGACTATGCGCATACAGAGCAAGGTTCGATCAACAGTCTCGGCATAGCACGCATCTACACTTGGCTCCACTTTTGGTATCGCACACAAGAGGCCAGCAGTCCAAGCAAGACACGCATCAAGGACAGCCGAGTGCTCACGATCATGAAAGAGATCGCGGCTCAAAACAGCATTCGCCCACTTCCCTACGCGCAAATCGCAGCAAAGCTGAGCCTTTCTAAAGCGCAGATCGACCGCATCTTCAAAACTGAACTAGGCATCACCCCGAAACAATGGCAAGAGGCCCAGTGCCTACGTAGTGCCGAAGACATGCTCTCCAGCGGCAAATACACTTCTAAAGAGATCGCCGCCAACTTGGATTTTTTTGACGCCTCACACTTCTGCAAATGGTTCAAGCTACAGAGCGGTCACGCCCCTGGACAATGGAAACGCCAGTATCTAAACGGCGCCTAAAACCTCCGACCTACGACTTCCGTCCTCCGACTTCCGAAAATTCAACACACTGTCGCCACGGCTTGCTCGACCAAGCACACTTCATCCGCGTACCTGGTATTGATCTCCAGCTCATCGACATGCTGAATGGGCTCTCCGTTAAAGCAGATATTCTCGAGCCTCACATTCTCAACGCGGTGCTCGGCATCCCAACCTCCAATCAAGGAGGTCGTATAGCCGATATTATTGTCAGCCCGCAGCCAGTTGACATCCCGAAGGACCACGTTGCGGATATGCCCACGTTCCTGATCACTGCTGAAACGTGATTTCGAGATGCGAAAGTCGATAAACTTATCCCAGCAATGCTCGACACGGATGTCCTCAAACAGCACATCCTCAACCACGGCACGGTCATTGTTATGAATCGAAAAAACCGCCCCCTGCCCGTGCACGCTCAAGACATCAATGTTGCGGAAGGTAATATCGGACACCCGCTCCACCGATAGTTCATGCCCGATTTCCATGGCATTGCCCGCAGGGTCATTGGCCAGTGTGCAATTCTCCACCAGAATGTCCTCTGGACAGCCCTTCAAGTCGGCACAGAAGTCTGGATTCTTTCCGTGCTTCATGGCAAATGCTTTGACCACCACACAGTCGTCATTGTTGTGCAAGAAGCAGTCATGCACATGCACATGCTTGGAGCCGACGATATCGACACCATCCGAGCACACCACTTCGCCGATCTGCTTCACATTACAGATTTCCACACGCTCACAGACTCCGACCATAATCATCCACCCGCTGGGATGAATCATGGTGATGTCGCGCACTAAAACATCATGACACCGCTCGAGAAAGACCGACTTAACATGTTCCTTAAAACGCGAACCATAGTAGCTCCCGTCTAAAATACCATAGCCCCGAATCGTGATGCCGTCGGCTTGCTGCGCGTAGATGCGCCCTTTAACGACCGCACCGCCTTCTAGGTAAACCGTCTGGCCTGCCTGCAGCTCCAAGCGTCCCACCTCATAGGTCTGGCCACCTTTAAAATAGATCACATTGGGATCCGCTTCGCTAGGCACATCCAGCTCGGGTGGATTCGCCCAAACATACAAGGGGCGACTGCCGGCTACTTCTACGCTCAGCTTTTGCGCTGAGGTCAGTTGAAACACCAACGCGCCGTCTTCGCGAAGCGCGCCTTCCAACCCTAAACTCAGCGGACGCAGCGCATGCTCAAGAATCGGTTCGATCCGACGCTTCACGACCACCTCTGCAGGGCCCTGGCTGGCATCATACACAAAAATTGCAAAATCGGCCGCATCTGTGCGAAGCACTTCGACGGCTTGTCCGTTAACATGCAGCGTGAACTCTGTCGAGAAACGGCAGGATCGTGGGTAAGAAAAGCTTTGTATCATAGTTGTGCTGAGCTCGTAGGGAAATATCTGGATACCGAACCGGTGCTCACAACGCCTTCGAGCTGCGTAAACTCACTGCGATCGATATCAAATCTTAAAACGATAGAGAGCGCCGCTGATGCGTAAAGGCACACAAAACTTTACCAATTAGGACTTTTTTTTTAACAAGTTCCCCCTCAGAAGACAGCAACAGACAGCCCCCCTTATAAACAAAAGCCGACCAGGCGATCAAATCTAACTGATATAGTTTAAGGAATCTTGTCCACCCAGTCTTTGTAAAGATATGAAACCCTCTTCCCCCTTGACTGTCTTTAGCGACAGTCAAATAGCCCACCGCACAATACTCTTTTTATGATGAAATTGATTCCCGCCTCATCGATCACGCTTGCAATCATCGCCTGCAGTACCTTAGCCAGCCTGGCCGATGCATCGCCCGCCAAATCGGCATCCACCGACTCCACTGACAACTGGGTCCTCGCCCAAGCACCGGAAGAAGCTTTGCCGGCCAGCGAGGATCTGATCGTGTGGAAAGAGAACCGTTACCCCCTCTTCACCGAAGGCTCCGCGGTCAATGCCGGTGAATGGCTTCACGACGGGCAACCCGCCGGATCGCATGGCGCTGTCATCCAAACGGAAGATGGCGATCTGATGTTCGAGGATGGCACGCCGGTGCGTTTCTGGGGCACCACGCTCAGCTATGGAGCCAGCTTCCCGGAAACCGACCGGGAGCTCGAAGCGATGGCGGATGCGATTGCTTCCAAAGGCTACAACATCGTGCGTTTTCACCACAATGACTTGCCTTGGCCTCGGGTTAGCTATCTGAAAAAAGGCAGCGCTTTTGAAATCGACCCCGAGAGCATAGCGATCATCGATAAACTCTCCAAGGCATTCATTGATCGCGGGATTTATATCTACCTCGATCTCGTCGACTCGCGTGGATGGACCGAAGAAGTCGGCATGGAGGATTGGAAAGCACTGGAGAAAAACGGTCTGGGCTGGAAGGGTGTGTTCCCCATGCCCGTCATGGTGGAGGCCTGGAAGCGTGCGGCTGATGAAATCATTCACCACGTCAATCCGCACACCGGTAAAAGCCTCGCCACGGATCCGGCGGTGGTCTGCATCGAAATCATTAATGAAAACGGCCCCTTCTGGGACTGGGGCCATAAAACCACGCCTGCGGTTCAAGCATGGTTTGACGCTGCTTGGAATCAATGGCTGCTCGAACGCTACGGCGACCGTGCTGCGCTGGCCGCTGCCTGGACCGATGCCGAAGGCACTTGTGGTCTGTTCGATGACGAAGATCCGACAAAGGGCCCGGTCTATCGTCCACAACTGCAAAAAATCGACAACTGGAAACGCTCCTATCGCTCCAAGTCTCGCGGCGCGGCACGCTACAACGACTTCATCGCTTTCTACCGCGACATCGCCACCGAATTTTATCAGGAAGCCAGCCAACACCTGCGCGCCAGCGGCTTCAAAGGGCAAATCATTGGCAGTCACGAAATGCGTGGTCCACAAAACCAGCTGGCTGAAATCGAAGGTACCGACTCGATCTCCGCGCACCTCTATGCAAGTCAACGACTCGCCTTCTCTGCCCGCCCGGGGAACTCGGGTGTGAGCATCGACGGCGTCGATGTGAGCACGAAAAACTGGTTCACCAACATGGCGCGTATCAGCGTCGACGATACACCGGGCTGGAACAACGAATGGACCGTCTCCTCACTCTCCTACCGCTCCGATGCCCACTTGTCCGCCGCAGCCATGATGGCCTATCAGGACATCGACGGCAGCGTGCACTTCAATTGGAGCCAACGCTGGGGCGGGCAAAAGATGCCGGATAAAGATGTTACCGTCGACTGGATCTCCTGGAGAAAGGCTTTCCATAATTCATTCTCCTCCCTGCACGATTCACCTTCGATGGCGACCCATCGTATCGCGGCCGCACTCATGCGACGTAAGGACATTCCGCCAGCCCGCTACACCGTGCACATCGCCCACTCCGCCGAAGACACAGCCGAGCAGAATCTGCACGCAGTCGGCATCGAGGGCGGGGGCGGCACGATTGGCAATGCCGCACAGTTCCTCCCCATGCTCCACCAGATGGAGACGGCATTCTACGAAACGCGTTACGAAGGCGACGCGGATGTCGTCTTTAGTTCCGGGCGCAGCGCCACTAGTGACCTGAGTCAGGCCAAACACGCCGTCGTGCTCGGCGACAACCCTTGGGTGGACCGCTACCACAAGAAACGCGATCTGGCGGCACCCGCACGTCAACTCCACCCCGAGCTCGTCACCGAGAATCTGGAGACGCCCACCACCTTCATTTTGGAGTTCGGATATAAAACACCGCTGACAGTTGAATTCAAAAAGCTGGAGGCCGCCATCGAAGTCAGCTCCCTTCCTGCCAACGCCACCCCCATCGGCCTGAGCGAAGACGGTCGTTATACCTTGGGCTGGTGCGATGACCGCTATCTGGTCTTCCCCGCAGCTGGTCAGTTTGATCGGCTAAAGAAAGACCCTCGCTGGCTCTACCGTTTCTATTTAACCGCAGCGGAGCGCTGGGGCATGGATCTCGGCCAGAACAGCATGGAGAACACGACCTACTACAGTGACAATGGAGCACTGATGACGGACTGGGGATCCGGCACGCAGATTATCAACACGGAACGCACACAAGCCGTCGCCGGCTACGCAGGTCTGCGCAGTGAAAACAAGACTGACAACTTAACGGTTCAACTCGATCGCCCCTACGCCACGGTCGGACTGACCAGCACTGACGGCCAAGCCATTGCTCAATCACGCCGCATGCTGCTCGTCGCGACTGCTCGTATCCAAAACACCGGAACCACCTTCGAGAAAGACGAAAACGGCAAAGTCAAATTCACCAAAACCGGCAAAGCGCCCATGCTGATTGAAGGTCTGCACGGTACCATCACTTTGCACGAATTGGAACAAAACGATTTGAATGTGTATGCACTGGATGTGCGTGGCCGCCGCTTGGGCGAAGTGCCAGTCGAGCGCACTGAGAAGGGACTGCATTTTAAACTGAACCCTAAGTGGCAAACCTTGTGGTTCGAGATCGCAGGTTCCGAAATCGAGGCTCCGGTCATCGAGGTCGACACTTGGCCGGGCGAATGGGTGCCCAGTCCCGAAATCCCCGAGCTTCCGACACTCAGCCTTGAGGAATACAGCGAATTACTCACGCAGACTGAGGATATTGTGGCAGTCGAAGAAGTCAGCGAAGACAGCAATCGCATTCCGCTCACAGAAGCAGGCTCGTTCAAGCACTACCAAGCGTATGGCAACGTGAAGACGAAGCTCATCAAGCACGAAGATGAAAACGCGATTGAGTTGAGCCTCGGCCAGCATACCGATGAATGGCATGCAGGCCTCTGGTTCGACACCCCGCCCTTCCCCGGCCTGAAACCTTCAGACTGCGAGGCGCTTACCTTCCAATTCCAAGGCGACGGCACCCTACCACGTGACTTCAACATCACAGTCAAATGGAAGGATGCCGAAGGCAAGGAACAGAAGGCGAAAACACGTAACCTCAACGAGCTCTTCGAAGACACCGAGTGGAAAGAAATCCAGCTCAGTCCCTCCGACTTCCCGGATCAAGCCGTCGACTTCTCAAGTCTGCATCGCATCGACTTCACCGTCGTTTCCAAGCTCATGGAAACGCGTCACACTGCATTGCTTGGCGGCTTCAGTCTCGCAACGGTGCCTGGCACCAGTAAAGCACTTCTGATTGAAGACCTGCCCGAGCGCATGCCAGCTCCGACCGAGTTGACGGGGCCTGCTCTTAAGTTACCAATCAAAGACGCTTCAATCACAGCCGATGGCGATCCGGGCGAAGCGATCTGGCAACAAGCCACCGCTCTAACCATTGATGAAAGCGAAGTGCCCGCTTGGCATCCCATCGGCAGTGTGCTTGCGAGCGGCAAGATCAAGGGCAGCGAGAAGGCCGACGTCTGGGTCACTGCCACTGAAAAAGGCCTCGGGCTTTACGTCGCAGTCGACAAGAACGGCGCTCCGGTCATCAACACTGGAAAAGAATGGTATGACGGCGACTGCGTTGAGGTCTTCATCGACGCCAAAGCCGAAGGCAAAAAACCAAGCAAGCAACTCTTCTTCGCTTACAAACGCCCGGGACTCAATCGTGCGACCAGCTCAATCAACGCAGGGGTCGGGCGCATGCAAACGCCGAACGGCTACGCACTGGAGATCTTAATTCCTTGGAATGCAATCGGCGTCAGCCCAACTCCAGGTACTGAGTTCGGCATCGATTTCCAGATCGACGTGGGCGACCATACCGGCCGCTACCTCCTGCTCAACTATGCGACTGGCACGAACGAAGCCTGGTTCACTAGTGAACGCTACCTGAAAGTTGAGCTGACTCAATAATTAGACTAGCAAAGCACCCATGCGTATCTCCAAGGCCGTCACCCTTCTATTAGTAAGCCTTGCTTCTGCGCTGAATGCGACGGACGTGGGCATCCCCTCTGGCGGTGAAGCACTGCTAAGTAAGGATGCCCTCACCCGAAAGTGGGCGTATTATCCCGGAAGTATCAAAGGCGAACCTGTTGGAGAAGCGCAGCTCATTCAAGTCGAGCACCCTGCCTTCCAACAGGCAATGCGAGTCAAAGTATTACGCCCGGATGGGCTGTTCTTCTCAAGTGCGATCCAGCTTCCTAGCACTCAAGCCGTCAGAGCTGGAGACACGCTGTTGGTGCACCTCTACTTTCGCTCGATCCTGAATACCGAAGAAACCGGTAACGGTTTTGCCACCGTCTTCGTGCAAGGGCCGAAACCTGAGTATAAGAAATACCTGATCCACGAGATCAACGCCACTGACGAGTGGAAGGAATATAAACTACCAGTCAAAATAACAGATGATCTAGCCAAAGGAGAACTGGGCTTATTCATCGGTGCGGGCGGAGGCTCGAAAAAACAAACATGGGAAGTCGGCGGCATCCAACTACTCAATTACGGAGACTCCACAGCACTCTCCGCACTCCCACAAACTCGGGCGAGCTACTTGGGCCGTGCCCCCGATGCCGCTTGGCGCAAAGAAGCCAACGAACGGATCGAACGCCATCGCAAGGGCGACTTCAGTATTCAAGTTCGCACAGCCGACGGACAAGCCATTGAAGGCGCAGAGATCCAAGTTCGACAGCAACGACACGCATACCATTTCGGATCAGTCATCACTGCGACCCTCTTAACGGGTCAATCGGAGACATCAGAGATTTATCGAGCCAAAGTGCTGGAACTTTTCAACCAGAGCGGAACCGAAAACGACCTAAAGTGGGGGCCATGGGAGAACGAATGGGGTGATAAATATCAGCAAGCACAGACCATCGAGGCGCTGCAATGGCTAAAGGAACGGCACTTCTACACCCGCGGTCATGTCCTGGTTTGGCCGTCCAAGAAACACTTACCCAGAAGTCTTCTCCCCTACTTTTCAAAAGGCGATCCAGCGTCCGCTGCCCCCGCCGCAAAGCAAATCGTGCTGGATCATATTGCGGACATCACCAGCGCGACCAGCGATTACCTCGATGAGTGGGACGTCATCAACGAGCCCTACAGCAACCACGACTTAATGGATGCTTTCGGCAACGAAATCATGGTCGACTGGTTTAAAGCGGCCCGTCAAAACCTCTCCACGCAGCAACTCTATCTCAACGATTACGCCATCCTTTCCAGCGGCGGTCGCGACCGCACACACCAACAGCATTATCAAGACACACTACGCTATTTGTTGGACAAGGGTGCCTCCGTCAACGGTATGGGCATGCAAGGACACTTCGGGCGCAACCCAACATCAATTGAGCGGGTTCACAGTATCCTCGACCGTTATCACACAAGCTTTCCACAACTCGACATCCGCATCACCGAGTTCGACGTCAGTACAGACGACGCAGAATTACAAGCAGACTATACCCGCGATTTTTTAACGATCGTGTTCAGCCATCCCGCCACTGTAGGCGTGCAATGTTGGGGCTTTTGGGCGGGCGCGCATTGGCGCCCGGAAGCCGCACTCTATACCAAAGACTGGCAGATAAGGCCAAACGGTGAGCAATGGAAGCACCTCACACGCGAGATTTGGTGGACAGATCTCAACGGGCAATCCGATGCCAAAGGCACATTCTCTGGCCGAGCTTATTACGGCGACTACATGATTCGAGTGAGGCACAACGAAACCATAAAAGAACTGCAGTTTCAAATCGAAAAAGATGATGCCAACCGATTCGAAATACAGTTTTGATCTTTTTAGGGAGCGCCAACTCAACCCAGCAGCGCAACGTAGTGCTACACCCGGAAATCATTTTTAAGCGACGTCGGCCGACGACGCAGAATGAGGAATCAAGGCTTTCCATCCGCAACTAGTTTCGATCAACTACTCACCAGCATGGCAAGCATCACACATCCCGATAAACCTTTACATGCGCATATCAACTTAATTGATACCGCTTTCCCCCACAGTGTCGACAGAGGCAACCAGCCCACCCCATTGTATGAACAAAAATCGTAGAACATGATTTGTATGATGTCCCTGACATCCCAGAGAAGCCAATTCTACCGGATAAGACATTGGCTGCTAATTCATTCACTTGTATTCTCTTGGCTTGCACCTATCTCCGGAGAAGACTCAGTCGAAAGCTACGTTTGGCATCCATTGAAGATTGGCGGCGGCGGATGGGTGGTTGGTCTAGATATTCATCCGGGGGAAAACGACCTTAAGTATATTCGTACCGATGTTTCCGGTGCCTATCGATGGGATCCTTTACAAGAATCTTGGGTTCAACTTGTGACAGCTCAGAGTATGCCTCCGGAATATGTTGCTTACAGCACTTACCGAGGCGTCGACAGTATAGTGAGCTCAGCGTCGAACCCCGAGATTGTCTACATGGCTTATCGGGGAGAGATCTTCCGCAGTTCAGATTGCGGACAAAAGTGGATCGGTACGAATTTCTCAAAACACTCAGTCAAAATGGATCCGAATGGAGCAGGTCGTCAGGAAGGCGAACGCTTGGCGGTCGACCCGGTAAATAGTCACATCGTCTACTACGGTTCGATCGAGAATGGACTTTGGCGCACGGTGAACAGCGGCGAAACATGGGAGCGCATCGTAGAAATTCCGCTGGGCATGCCCCAACACGGAGTGAACACCATTGTATTCGACCCAGCCTCTAAGGTCGTCGAGCAATCCGAAAGAGTTCCCGCCACATCAAGGATCTATGTCAGCACCGATGGCACAGGCATTTTTTGCTCCGACGACGCCGGCAAGACTTGGATCAGTATTGCAGATGACGGCCCAGGAAGCACTGCTTCGATACGCGAAACAGCAATCGGACCGGACCGGAATTTTTACATTGTATGCGACCGCAGTCATACCAACGCCGGTGCCGTATGGGCTTACCAACCAAGTGGACAATGGATGGAAATTACCCCCCAGGGCAGCTTGGACTATTGGGCGATCGCCGTAAACCCCAATGATCCGGCACAGCTCGTTGTGATGTGCCAGGGAGGTCGCACCTTTGTCTCAAAGAATCAGGGTACGCATTGGAGTTCTCACGGATTCTCACTGGAAACCAGCCATGTCCAATGGCTCGGTCGCCAGCAGAACCACTGGCTGAGCATCGGAGAATGTCGTTTCGACTCAGATGGCAAACTATGGCTGGCCGAAGGTTTCGGCGTCTGGTGGGCGGACGATCTGGAAACGAATAAGATCCATTGGCAAGAAGCCAGCAGGGGCATTGAAGAAACCTGCGGGAACGATGTCATTGCCCCGCCCGGAGGAGCCCCGCTCGCGGCGGTTTGGGATGTTGGCGTCTTTCGTTTCCCCTCAACTTCAACCTACACGGCAGAGCGGGGAATCCCCTATTTCATGTCTGCGTGGGCACTCGACTGGTGTCCCAACGATCCAAGTTTCCTCGTGGGCGTCTTTCGAAATCACCTAGGCTTTCCCCCACATATCAATGAAAGTGGCTACTCAACTGATGGAGGGCGCAGTTGGACAATCTTTCCATCTCTCACAGAAGACACACATCCGAAAGAACTTGAATACGGTGCCATCGCAGTCGCGGCAAACAATACGGATCACATGGTCTGGGTTCCGGCAAACGACCACTTGCCTCACTACAGCACAGATCGTGGCACCAAATGGAAACAATCTTCTTTCAACGGGAAACAGACAACCGGATTCCGCAACCGCTCGTCCCCGATCAAACCACTCTGTGCCGACAGAGTGCTCGCGGATACGTTCTACTACTACCGGACCGAAGATGGGGTCTACCGGTCAACCGACGCTGGTGCCACATTCAGCAAAGCGGGTAGCCCAGTGACCGGTCGCTATAATTCTATACTCAAAGCCGCCCCCGAAAACGCCGGCCACCTATGGTTCGCCGAAGGCAGTCAGGGCACCCGTGTGGACGGAATATGGCGATCCCAGGATGGAGGGGAAAGCTGGACAGAACTGCCGGTAATCGAGCAAGCCTACAATTTCGGTTTTGGTAAGCCGCTCACACCACAGAGCTACCCGACTCTATTTGTCGCAGGCGTCGCGAAGGGAGAGACCGGCATCTGGCGCTCCACCGACGAAGGCATGAGTTGGAGTCAAATCGGTGAATATCCCTTGGGTATTTTTGACTGGATAGACGCCATGGACGGCGACAAGAAGGTCTTCGGTAAAATCTACCTTGCATTTGCGAGCGCAGGCTTGGCTTTTGGAGAACTTGAGAACAAGCCCTGATGCCACTTCACTTTAGTATGGGTATTATTGCAGAGTCGCATCGCTACAAATGGGATTGTTCGTCTCCTCATTCGTCGGTCTCTTCAGCAGCACTCAGGATGCGACTACTGTCTCCAGCTAGCTACTCCTTCAATGACTAGGACAGTCGTATACCTGAAAGGCATTAACTTAAGCTCGCTTTCCGTAGTGGCGACTTCAGTCGCCATTAGGCCTAAAACGCTTACAGGCAGTTATATGGCAGCTGAAGCAGCCACTACGTCATGCAACTCAAAGAACCGATTCCCCTCCTTAACTTAACGCGCTTCACACTAGTTCAAAAGTGCGTGAGACGATTAAAAGCATTCGATAATCCTCATAAACTCTCCATTTTAATATAACCATGCGCTCAGACAGCCCCCTCAAACACAAAATTCTCTTTATAGGCGATAGTATCACCGACTGTGGTCGCCGCGAACAGCATGCCCCGTTGGGTAACGGCTATGTCGCCTTAGTCGCTGACATGCTCCGCTTGCACAGCCCGGCGTCTGCCTTTAGCGTCATCAATCGCGGCATAGGTGGCAATACGATCGAAGACCTCCGCTCACGTTGGACCGATCATGTGCTCTGCGAAGCACCCGACTGGCTGGTCATCAAGATCGGCATCAACGATTGCAACCGCTACGTCAGCGACTCGAGCCAAGCGCTGCAAAGCCCGCAACAGTATGCGAAGATCTACGATCAAATTCTAAGCCACACCCGTGAGGCCTTGCCGAATACGAAGATCCTCATCCTGAGCCCTTTTTATCTAAGTAAGGACACAAACCTACCGGATGCCTACCGGGCACGGGTGTGTGCCAAATTAAAGCAATACATCGAACACGCGCAACAGGCCGCCGAAACACACCAAGCTTTCTATTATGACCTGAATGCGAAATTCGAAAAACTGTTGGAGCACATGACTCCGAGCGAACTGGCCGATGATGCCGTCCACCCCAACCGCACGGGCACCCTCTTTATAGCCCAACAAGTATTCGCAGCGCTATGCGAAGCTCATTGCATTGAACAGAGTCGCACAGCTTAAATGATGAAGTTCCTGCCTATATTGCTCTTATTCCACTATACGATTTCGGCGCAGGCACAGGTCAGAAATCCACTTCAAAATACCAAAACCACCGAACAAGCAAAGGTCAGTACAATGAGCACAAATGACCACGAAGCGCTAAACGCACTCCCTAAGGATGTTTCAAAATTTAAAGCGATTGGCTTCGTGAGCTACAGCGATTTCGGGGCGATCGGAGACGGTGTGACCGATGCTATAGACGCCATCGCAGCCACTCATGAATTCGCCAACCAACACAGCCTACCGGTCAAAGCCGGGGAAAACGCCACCTACTATATTAGCGGTAAAGAGCGTCCTGTAGTCATCCAAACAGATACCGACTTCGGCACGGCAGCCTTTGTTATTGATGACAGAAATGTCGAAAATTATCGTAGCGAAGTTTTTTTGGTGGACGCAAGCCAGCCTTCCATCGAGCTCCCAGGCATCTCCTCATTACGGAAAAATCAGAAAAAAATCGACGTCTCTTTACCTCAGAGCTGCCTGATCACTGTCACAAACTCCGAGACAAAACATTATGTACGATCTGGGGCGAATCAAACCAATGGAGCCCCCCAGACAGACATATTTATCGTCGATGCAAACGGCAACGTCAACCAAGACACACCCATCATTTGGGACTTCGATCATATCACGGAAATCTCTGCGCTGCCGATCGACGAGAAGACTCTGAACATCACTGGCGGGCGATTCACCACCATCGCCAACAATGCAGAATCGAAATATACTTATTATGCACGAGGCATTACAATCAAACGCTCCAATGTTTGTTTAGATGGTTTAGAGCATTACGTAAGGGATGAAGGTGATCAGGGGGCTCCTTATCGGGCTTTCATCGGTGTCAATGATAGTTATAACGTAACCATACAGAACACCACGCTAACCGGGCGCAAAACATACGAAACCATCGGCGCGGCAGGCAGCCCGGTCTCCATGGGTTCCTACGACTTCTATGCCCTTCGAGCTGTCAACGTATCCTTAGTGAACTGCGAGCAGACGAACGACATCAACGACCCAACTTACTGGGGCATCATGGCTTCCAGCTACAGCAAGAATATCACCTACGATCATTGCACTCTTTCTCGCTTCGATGCACACAAAGGCGTGGCCAATGCCAGTATCCTCAACTCAACACTCGGCCACATGGGGATCAACGCGATTGGCTGCGGCGTGTTGACAGTCGAGAACACCACCATTCACGCAAGAAAGCTAATCAACCTCCGCTCCGACTATGGGAGCACTTGGGAGGGAGAGCTCATCATTCGCAACTGCGTATTCGCGCCTAAAAAAGGCAGCGCCCAGGGCACGGAACTCATCGGAGGTCAGAATTCAGGGCAGCATGATTTCGGCTACACCTGCTACATGCCGGAACGGATCCGCATCGAAACCCTTCATATCGACGACTCCAAGGATCCCAAAAAGGCCCCCGGTCCCGCCCTTTTCACAGATTTCAACCCAGAGATGACCGACGAATCGTATAGGCAGGAATTCCCTTATATTCTCACTAAAGAAGTCACCATAAGCAATGTGACCACGGCCAGCGGTAAAGCACTCAGAATCAGTAACAATCCGTTCATGTTCAAGGACGTGGTCATTCACAACTAGGCTGATATTGTCTGCCCTTACAGGGCAAGTAGCCGCGCAATGGCTATGCCGTGCGCATGCTTGGCCCTTCCTGCCAGGTGCCGTCGAGGCAGAGAATCAGTTTGGCATCCGGTCGTCCGGTTCGCCCGCGCAGGATCATGGAATGGAGCTGCTCTGCCGCCGCAGCTCCGACCCGCCTGGGCGAAATCGCCACCCCAGCCAAACGGGGGGGCTTCTGATCCGCATCGAGATTCAGGCCCACCACTTCCAGATCTGCCGGCACCCGAACCCCGGCTTTTGCCAGCCAGCCTAGCAGTATGTCTGCATGCAGACTCACGATCACATCCGGCCCTACTGTGCGAACCCAGGTAAGAAACTTCCGGCGCCAATCATCGGTGAGCAGTGCGGCGGGCTGATCCAGCATGAGAGGAGGCACAATCGTTTCCCCACCGGCACCCCAGGCTCCCAAGGCCAACACGGCACCGCCCACACGATAGTCCGTGCGCACTTCGGATCCAGAGAGAACGACGCCAATCTTCCGGTATCCCCGGCTCACTAAAACGTCGAGCGCCAATGTCGTCATCTGATAATTGTCGTGGCGGACGGTATCGAAGCCGGTCCGACGCACACCGAAGCCCAGATTGACCCCGGAAAACGGCGACCAGTTGATGCCCTCCGGAACTCTAATCTGGACCGGCGGGATGAACACACCGACGACCCCGCGCAGAAACAACATCCGCAGGACCCGCTCCCAGCTTTTCACTGTGTCACCCCCAAGTGCAAACTCGACGCCATAGCCAAACGATTGTGCCGTTTCAAGCGCAGCGGAAACGGTGGCATGAAAACCACGCAGGTCGCGCCACACCCGCTCATCACTGCCGGGCGTAACCAACGCAACCGAAACACTCGTCACCTGATGCCCTTTTCGTTTGCGCCGCCCCGCCAACGCTGTGAGCAGAGGATCCGGACGATAGCCGAGAGCCTCGATAGCCTGGTGAACTCGCTCCGCAGTGGCCGGCTTGACGCCTTTCAGCCCACGAACCACCCGAGATGCCGTCATGGCGCTCACACCCGCATGGACAGCGACGTCACGGAGAGAGGGAATGGAACCAGGCATTTGTTACAGCTACCATTTTGAAGCGCTTGTGTCTACCCCGAAATCTTCAAAATTATACGCTGTTTAACCTAAACCTCCAAAACTATGTCCCTCACTGCTCTACCACTCGAAATGCCTAATCAAATCTCAAGCAAACGTACCCATTTAAACTCCCACCGTGCAGGAAAATTCCTGTTCTGCGCCGGCCTTGCGCTGGTAGCATCTAGCACAAGTCACGCGGCACTGATCGCCCACTGGGACTTGGACAGCGCAGACGAGAGCCATTCCGCAACAGCTGGCACGCTTTCGGGCGACGCCGCAGTCGGCGCCAGCGCAATCGCTCCCTCAGGTAACGGCGCGCTCACGACGACGACAGGGACTTTCGACTCCAATATGGTAGCGGATGACATCACAGGTTTCGGCGGTAGCGGCTCCTTCACGGTCCTCTCATGGTTCCAGACCTCATCCGCCACCGACCAAACCATCTTCAACTACTCACCAAGCGAAGGAAGCAGTGGAGGCGCGGATTTGCGTTTCTTTGTGAATTCCGCGGGGGATTTTCGCGTGGAGATGTCCAGTGGAGCCGGATTCGATCTAGGTCTAGGATCCGTTAACCTAAACGATGGTGCGACTCACATGGTGGGTGTGATCTTCGACAGCTCCACAGGCGATAGCTTTCATGATCTCGATCTCTACGTCGATGGGACCCTCTACAATGTGACCGGCGGCACCGACCATACGGTCAATCTAAGTGGAAGTGTTGAGTCCGGCACCACTGAGGGCACCATCATTTTTGGCATGAATCAGCCCAATAATAGCAATATTGAAAAGCAATTCATCGGCACGATTGATGATATAGCCATCTACGATCAGGCGCTTGACGCAACTGCCCTCGCATCCATCGCAGCCAACGGAGTTGTCATCCCAGAACCTTCTGCTTTCGCTCTGCTGCTAGCTTCCGGAGTTGGCACGCTCGTCTGCCTCCGCCGCCGTAAGGCGTAGCTTCAGACGGCATCAAGTGGCACTTGTCCCGCTCTATTTTTCGGAATAGGCATCGAAGCGGAGGCTGTCTGCCGGCCTGGAATCCAGTAAAAATCATCGCCAAACTCATAGGCACCAATATCCGGGGCACGCCCGAAGTATCGCTGCGAAACTGCCACTGGCTCTCCTCGAATGGAGCAAGTGGCCGGTGTGCCTTGATCAATTAAACTAAGTGCATTGGCCTTGGGGCGGAAGTCCCAATTCTCCAAATCACGCAGTAGCTCCTGTATGCGGCGCTCCTCTTTGCGAGCGACATAGTTGTGAGAACTGACACCGGGAATTGGTTGATCCGTAAAGTGCGAGGCGGCATTATTGCGAGTGATCGTTTCGGCGTTGCCGCCCTTTTCCGTGGCAATGTTGAGTTCAGCTCCTCGTCCAAGACCGAGATTGTGATACACCTCGTGATAGCTCCCTTTTACTCGAAATCCATTCCCGCCGGATGGCGACATGCGCTTCACTCCCGTATCCATCGCGACATTCCGATAGAGATTTCCATGCACTCCGAGCAAGGGACGATTGTTACCATCCCACCGAAAGTCCCGTTGCCCATTGCCAATAAACCAATTGTATCGTATCACAGATTCCATGACATGAGCATCAGGCATATACATGGAGGACCCGTCAGTGTGCAGTAGCCCACAAGCGGTGTGAAAATTAAACTCGCAGATAATATTTTCGATCGATGCGGGATCATAACCTTCAGGCTTAAACTTACGCGAAGGACCTTCAATAGAACGATTCGCTGAAAAGCCTTGCGCATTGCCAGTCATTGACAAGGATATCCCTGCAAAAGTCATCCTCTGTTTCGGTAAAGTGTGCGGTCTCCGACGGTCCTAAGATGCCCAGTGCGCGCTTCGATGCCGCATAGTAACTGAAATCACAATTCTGGATCGTAATGTGGTCCGACTGTGTAAACGAGAATGTGGTGGCAAAGAAATTCAAACCATCGATCACAATGTGTTGAGTCTCGGCATCGCCGACGATGGCGTAGCTTTGCACTTTCCCATAGATTTCGCGGCCGGTCGGATTCAGGCCGTCGTCCGCCCATAAATAAAGCGTCTTGGTGCTTTCGTCGTAGGCCCATTCCTGCGCGCTATCTAACAACGCCCGCTCAGCGTTGCCCACCCCACCCTCAAAGAAGTAATTGAGCGTGGTTTTGTATTTCTTCAGCTCAGGGCTGTAGTCAAACTCTGATGAGCCCACGGCATGATTTTCAACGAGCCGTGACGCCGTGGCATGTGCGCCAAAATTAAGTAGAGCCACGCAATCGTTGAACGAAAAGCCCGCGGCCGCAATCGACCTTTCATCCACACTGCCATCGATTACGTGTCCGTTCGTCGAATCCCGCGAGCGAAAGCAACGCGCCGCCGTCCGGTGCCACACGGTATCGGAAAAGCCTGTGCATTGGGAAAACGGGCGAGTGTCATTAATTCATCGTCGACAAACAACTGAGTCACATTCTGTGGCAGTGTCGTTTTGTAAACTTCGCCCTCATCGAGTGTCCATGCGCTGTCAATTTGAACCGTGCCGTCTAAGATCACCTGTTCGGCCATATAATTCGTCAAGGTGATCGGCTGCCCGGATAAGCCCGCCTTCCCCGCCAGATCAATTGTCTCCCGATACACCCCAGCTCGAATATAGCAGGTATCACCCGGCCGCATCACATCCACCGCACGTTGAATCAAGGCAAAGGGCTGCTCGGGCGACGTGCCCGCATTGCGATCATCCCCGTCAGGGGCCACACAATAACTCGCGGCCTGCGCAGATAGGCAGAGCTGTGAGCACGCAAGCAAAACGAGACACGGAAGTTTAAAAATATGCGTAGACATCAGACCCACAGTTTAAAGTACAAGCGCTCGCAAGCGAGCACACCACGTTTTTTTGCAATGAACGTCGATAAGTAAAAAAAGTTTCCCAGCCCAGCAGGACTTGGAAACTTTTTGGAAAAAGAATAAGCTAGTATGCACTAGTCGCGGCGACGGCGCAGCATCACCGAGCTCAGCGCTAGGCAACCAGCCAACAAGGCGTAGGTGCCTGGCTCAGGAACTGCTGATACGTCACCAATCACACCAACATTATCGTAATTAATTGCAGAAGACGAAACGCCACCGGTCCCTCCCCAAACATAAACACGAAACTCTGTAGCTGTTGTAATATTTTGGAAGGCGGATACTCCAGAGACATCAACCGAAAACTGTTGATACGGATTGAGCCCGCCTGCAACTGTCGTGACGGCTCCTAGATAGACGGACGTATCAGTGTCCTCAAAACCAGTAATCGAAGACATCAAGGCAAACGATTCAGCACTTTTAGTATTGTTGCCTGCCCTGGACGCGCTGAATAAAATCGTGTCCAAATTCATCTCAAATCCAGTATCGGGAGTTAGCGTGAACGAAAAATAATCTCCGGCCGCAATCGTAGCGTCGCGATTGCCGTTTAGTAGCAAACCATTGGTCGCACGAAAATTACCAGCTGCTTCCGAAAAATCAATGCCAGCAGTTGTTCCGGCGCTATCACCAACGGTATCGTTGAAATCGAAGCCAGTATTGGCCGCGTTTAAATTAAAACTGCTTGCGGTGACATTGCTCGCTTCGAATGAAGCATCTTGAGGCGTCCCAGCAGTGAAGTCGTAGCCAACAATCGTCGCGGCTTGTGAGCTGGCAAATGCAGCTCCACAGCCTAGACCGAAGAGGAATAATTTTTTCTTTAGCATAGTTAGATTGGGTGAATAAACTGAGTTGGTAAGATCTAGATATTAACAAAATGCCATCGCAGCGTCTATAATGTGTACACCTGATGACTCGTCGTGGATAGGTCAGCGCAGTGCTCAACTGAATTGCTGGAACTGTATCCTATTCGTGCCTTGCATACAATTGTATGACTGCGCCTGCTAATGACAAATTTCCGAGACTAAACGAGGCCTAGATTCTCGCCTCCCCCGCCTACTTATAGCTTGTTCTTCTTTTTTTCTGGAAGCATGTCCGCGTGGGAATTCCGTTTTGGCGCGACCTTTTTCCGCATCGGACAAGTTCGCCCAGTCGGTAGTATGGTTGCTTAAGATGGGCACTTCGAGGAACAGAGTTCCGGTCGCGCGTTGTTCACTACCGCGCTTCATGTATTCGCCCAACTCCTCGCGGGTTTGCTCGGCGAGTGCCATCATTTCAGAGACACGTTCGGGATGCTCCGCCGCAACATTATTGTGTTCCGCGGGATCCGTCGACAGATGTTTCCAATCTCCCACACGCACGGCCTGCAGGTTTTCGCAGTTATAATAATAAAACCGTTCCAGCTCCGGGCGCGTTAATTCGCCGCCCTCAAACAAGGGGGTCAAACTCACACCATCGTAAATCCGATCACTGGGCAGCGCTGCACCGATCAACTCGCTCAAGGTCGGGAACAGGTCCATTGCCAGCACGGGCACGTCTGAAACTTCGGGCTGAATCCGGCCCTTCCAGTAAAGAATAAAAGGCACGCGATGCCCCCCCTTCAATGGAAACGAATTTAGTGCCGCTGTAAGGCTGCGCATACTGCTCCGCAACGGGGCCATTATCCGAGCTGAAGATCACCAGTGTATTTTCCAAAATACCATTGTCTTCGAGCGCCTTCAGGATTTCACCGATTCCCCAGTCCACTTCCTGTATAATATCGCCACGCGTGCCATCTTTGGAAGAGCCTCGGAATTTAGGACCGGCTTGATACGGCGTGTGCGGATAGTTGTGCGCGAAATAAATAAAGAATGGCGAAGCCTCCTGCCCTGAGCGAGCCGAACGGGTGAAGTCTTCGATATGTTTCACCATGCGCGCGGTGTAGAGCTCGGTCAGCTTGGCCAGCGGCGTGTTTTTGTAAACGACTTCCCGCTCATCATAAAAGCGCTTGTCATTTCCCATATTTTCAGGCGCACCGTAATAGTGATCAAAGCCTTGGTTCCAGTAAAGGAAGGGCTCCTGCATGCCGAGGTGCCACTTGCCCACCATCGCAGTGGTGTAGCCCTGCTGCTTGAATTGCTCGGGAATCGTGATCTCGTCGGGGTTCAGACCGAGGAACCAATGTGCTTCACGCTTTGGATTGATCCCCATGTAGAGGCCATTGCGCTGCGGGTAGGCGCCCGTCATAAAAGCGGCACGCGAGGGCGAGCAGATCGAGGCGCCCGTATGAAAATCGGTAAACTGCATCCCCTCCGCTGCCATGCGGTCGATATGGGGTGTGCTCACCTTCGTCGCACCATAGCAACTCACATCGCTGTAGCCCATATCATCCATGAGAATGAAGATCACGTTGGGTTTATCGACACCTGCACTGCAGACGGCGGCCAACAGAAAGCCGAGCACAAGAAGCTTAATTTTAAATAGTAATTTCATATTCGTTTTTAGTTTATGGACAAGTGTCCATGCTCCCATTGTGATAACTTCGCATAGGAGTCGGGACACTTGTCCCGCCCCCACGCCAGCAATTATTTTTTATCCTGCGGATTTTCGAGTCCATGCGGCCGTTGATCGGAGCCGTTGCGATCAATATCCCCGAGTTCCGCGCGAGCGCGATCGGCCACTTTGCTCAACTCTGCGACGATTTCCGGATGCTGCGCATAGACGTTCTTTTTTCACCGGCGTCCGAATCCATCCGAAATAGGAGCGGCTGTTTCAGCGTCGTATACACCCGCTGGGCACTATCTTTCTTGGCCCAATACGGTTGCTCCTTCGCCGTCCTCGGGAAGTGCAGTTTCCACTTCTCATTACGCACCGCCTGCAGGTGCACGCCGTTGTAATAGTAAAAATAATCCCGCGGGCTTTGCTCTGTTTTTCCGCTCAACAGATCGAAAATATTCGTTCCGTCGAGTGTGACATTCTGTGGGAGTGCCGCCCCCGCCAGCCCGGCAAAGGAGGGCAGCAAATCCATGCTGCTAATCATCGCATCGGATACCTGTCCCGCAGGGATCTGCCCTGGCCAATAGAAAATGGCGGGCAAGCGCCCTGTCATCAGCGCCGCGCGCGAGGAACCACAGACATTGGCAGCCACTAGGCAATCCGTGGCGCGTAAGCCCTCGGCCGCCAGACGATCGAGGGTCGGCGTCGCCACAGGCCCGCCATAGCATCCCAAATCTCCGTAACCGAGGTCGTCGGCGAAGATCAGGATGATATTTGGTTTCGACTGACTAGCCACAGCGGACTGTTTCGCTGCGACAGCCCAAAGAGGAGCCAACCAAAGGGCACTCGCGAAGACGATGAATGATCGGATTCTCATAATAAAATTTATTCGATAGAGCTTATTTACTTTAACAAAGTCAGCGGATGAGCCTCGTCCACCCATCCAGCGGGTCGACTGTTTTGTTTGAGTTCGAGCTCGAAGGCTTCGGCATGTGCTTGGAGTTGCTCAGCGATTTCGGGCTGTGCGTTGAATAAGTTATGACGCTCAGCCGGATCTTCATCGAGACGATACAAAGCCATAATCGGTGAGCTCGATCCTTTGCCGCGACGGGCCTTGTCTTTGCCATTCACTTTGCCGAAATGTAATTTCCATGGCCCCGAGCGGACGGCCTTGAGATCGTCGCCTTTGTAATAGAAAAAAACGTCGTGTGGGCTGCGGGCATTTTCAGTCAGCACGGGTAGAATGTCTTTTCCGTCAATCACGCGATCGTCCGACAGTTCCGCCCCTGCCAGCTTGGCGAAGGTTGGCAGCAGATCCATGGCTGTCATTAGCTCGTCATTTGTCTGCGCGACCGGATTCGTCCCCGGCCAGCGAATCACTGTCGGCACACGTTGCCCGCCTTCGAAACTACTCCCCTTCTTGCCACTGTAGGGCTCGGCATGTCCAACCGACGGCCCATTGTCCGAGGTGAAAATCACGACGGTGTTTTCATCGACACCATTCGCCTTCAAGGCATCGAGGATCTGCCCACCGACCAGTCGATCTCGCGAATCGCATAATTGTAAAGCTTGTCGCGGGTCTTGTAATCGACGCTGGTTTCATTTTTCAGATTCGCGAGAATGGCCTCCGGCGCCTGTTGCATAAATGCCGGTGACATATGGATCGGGCGATGCGGTACCGGATGCGGCACATAGAGGAAAAAGGCCTCGTCTTTATGACGCCCGATGAAGTCGACCGCACGCTCGGTGATCCGTTGGGTCAAGTAATCCGCATCAGGCTCCGCTTCGATCACGGTCTCCATTTCCATCAAAGGCAGCGGCGGGAAATGGTGCTTGGGATTGGTATGATAGGGATGAATATCATGACTGTAAGGCAGGCCAAAGAATTCATCAAAGCCCTGACGCGTCGGTAAAAACTCTGGCTGATCCCCGAGATGCCACTTACCAAACATCCCCGTAGCGTAGCCCGCAGATTTCATCAGTTCGGCGAGGGTGATTTCATCCGGGTGCAAGCCATGGTGGTCGGCGGCAAGAAAAACGCCGCCCGCCAAGCCGATACGCTTGGGGTAGCTCCCCGTCATCAATGCCCCATCCTCAGGATCCGCATCTCCCAACTCGAGACGTATGGCCTCAGCTTTGGCAGTCAGGTCGGCCACAATGTCGGGATACGTTGCCGACAGATCGGTGGTCTCGCCCGGATCGGGCGCAGCGCCCGTAACGGGTCCGTCACCGTGCCGGTGTAATACAGTTTATAGTCTGATGGCGGGTCATTGTTGGGAGGCCCCATCTGATCCCACCAAGGCACTTGGAATCTAGTGCGCGGCACATGTAGTTTCCAATCGCCCTCGCGGACGCATTGCAGGTTATCCCCGTTGTAGTAGTAGAAGGTCTCATCCGCAGCGCGTGCGATCGACTAATCCGTCAACAATGGTGCCAAACTAGTGCCGTCATACACACGGTCGGTCGGCATCGGCGCGCCGATCAATTCGCTGATGGTCGGGAACACATCCATCGCCCAGACTTGTGGCGAATCCAGCTCTGCCGGCGTAATAATCTGCCCTTTCCAATAGATGATAAAGGGCACTCGGTGGCCGCCATCCCAAGTCACATATTTACTACCTCGAAACGGAACGTTGCCGTGACTTGCGTAGGGAGGTGTCGCACCGTTATCCGAGCTAAACACAAACAGGGTATTTTCCAGTATACCTTGCGCCTCCAGCTCAGCAATGATCTGGCCGATGCCCCAATCCACTTCTTTAAGTGCATCAGAGCGTCGTTTCTTGTTCGTTGATCCATTCGCTCCGGAAGAGCCATCAAATGCATTGCCCTCTTGGAAAGGATCGTGCGGATAGTTATGCGGATAGTAGATAAAAAACGGACGATCCTTGGAGTCGCGAATGTGCTGTCGCACTCGCTGCGTATACAGCGAGGTCAATGTGGACGCAGGAAAGGACGCATAGGCAACCTCTCGATCATCGTAGACGGCTCCACCATTGCCATGCGTTCCAAAGAAGTGGTCAAAGCCTTGGTTATGCGGGAGGTAAACATCCAAATCGCCGAGGTGCCACTTACCGACCATAAAGGTTTTGTAGCCCCGGCTGCGACATTGCTCTGCGATGGTAATCTCATCCGGATCGAGGCCCAAGAACCAGTTGTTCTCGCTCGCCTGACTATTATGGGCAAAGGGCATGCCGCAGCGCTGCGGATAAGCGCCGGTCAGGAATGAAGCACGCGTCGGCGAGCAGACATTTCCGGGCAGATAAAAGGAGGTAAACTGGAGTCCATCGGCTGCCAGAGTATCCAGGTTGGGCGTGTCGAGTGCCGCTCCTCCATAAGCACTGACATCGCTATAGCCCATGTCGTCCATCAACATGAAGATGATATTGGGCCGATCGTTCGCGGCACGTGGCGCACTGGGCAAACCGTTGCGGATATGAACATCGTCGAGCCAGAAGCCCTGGTTATCAGTGCTCGGACCGGTACTTTCCCAACGCAGCGAGGTCAGGGTTTGTGTGGCATTGAGCACGGGCCCGTCTTGCGCGGTCAAGCTGGAGCCGCTTAAACTCACCTGATTGCCCGAGAGCATAATTCGGAAATCTTGCAGGCCCGAAGGCGTGACCGTCGGCGCGATGTGTTTCAAGGGCGTGAAGCCCATCGACTCGTCGCCATCGCCGGTCGTCACGGTAATGATGTCCTGCGCGTATGTCGTATGCGAAACGTATTTCAAACGGAAGATCTCGTCCTCACCGTCATACCCGATCAAAGTTGTGTGCTTGTCCGTGGCCGTGGAGGCACGAGTGGACAGCATCTCAAAATTGATCGCGATATCAGTCGCGGAAAAATCAAGACCGCCACCATCGAGAATGAGTTCGATATAGTCGCCTTGAGCCGAAGCCCCATCCATGGCGTAGCGGAAGCCATCTGCGGTGTTGGCAGCAAAAAGACTGCAATTTGAAAAAAAACGCAGCTAGAAAACAATTAGCGATATACTCATAAATGTTGAGAGGAAATCAGCTGAACCTATTTAACAAGCTCGGCCATTGAATAGATTCAATGGCGCCAATATTTCAACTGCCTCGCTCATAGGTTTAATTTCTTCATGCGCGATTAGTAGCGTTTTACTCCCAACAGCGCACACTCCCCCAAAGTTCACCCCCCAATAAAGCTAGGTCATGAAGAAGAACCAAGGCCCGACCCCTATCGCAGTAGCCTCTCACAACAACCGCCAACAAGCATTCTCTTTGATAGAGCTCCTAGTCGTGATTGCGATTATTGCAGTGCTCGCCGCGATTCTGACGCCTGCCATATCAAGCGTTCGCACCCATGTCTACATTTCAACGACAGCAAACAACTTGCGCAACTTACAAACAGCGAACCAAATGTATGCTCAAGATAATCGTGGAGTCTATCTAACATCTAAACAACCTGTATTTGAGGATGGGCGCTGGAAAATCGACTCCAACTCGCACTGGGTCACTTACAAGCCCTTCACGCAGTTTCTTGATGCCCCTGAACCTGGCTGGAAATCACACGAATACCTACACGCTGCGCGAACTGGAGATCCCGATGCCGCACGCTCGACTTACGGCAAATCATCAATCGGGCTCAACACCACTGGCCCCAATAATACTTCGCACCACGGCAATGCCCAATCTGTGCATGAGAATGCGCCCACGATCCATAATGTTCGCAATCCTAGCAAGGCGATGGCCTTCGCGGACGCAGTCGACTACCAAGTTGCCAGTAATCGCGCCACGCTCTACATCAGCGAAGAAAAAGGCCCTTATGGTAAAATGGCCATCGCCTACCGCTACAAAGGCAAGGCCACTGTGGTTTACTACGATGGTTCCATCGGCCGGGTAGCCATGGAGGACATTACCCCCAAGGACGCCCACGAAGACTTCTGGGTGGCAATGCAACCCTAACTATGCTCCCACAAGGGGCTGGCGAAAAAAACGGCCAAAACTGGGAAAATGCACTTTCCTACGCAGCCGCCGAAAACAGCTTGGAACAAGCTTGGCAACAACTTCAACCCGGCGCGACACGCTTTTCCTCGGCGGTGGCGAATACGAAGCCCGTGGCATGCAATTGAGCGGCTTCAGCCTCTGCGGCCAACCCGATCACCTTGAAAGGTGTTAATCGCAACAGCAAACGCCCCGTCTTTACCGGCGACTGGGAAAAAGAGGATAAAGCCAGTGGTTTCACTTTAATTCAACTGGCATCCGAGTCCAAGGGCTGGGTATTTGAGAATTTCGAAGTACATAAAGTCCGCAGCGTTTTTGAAACTCGCACGCCTGGCCGCGTGTCGGAAGGTAAAATTGTGGACGTAGATGTTCAGGAAACTCGCGACGCCTTTGTTTTCCGCGGCGGCGCCATGGCAGCCAAGCCGGAAATCGGCTCGCACGACATCGAAATTCGTGACTGCGACGTAAAATACTACACCAAGCGCGGCTTCCGCTTTCGCGATGGCTGCTACGACATCCAAGTCATCAACTGCACTGCCGACGCGGGTGGCAAAGAATGGTATGTGGAAGCCTTCCCAATGAGTTTCAACGTGATCGGTGGCGCGAAAGGCACCAACGTCTATGACCATGATATCACCTTCATCGACTGTGTAGCTAGCAATAACTGGCATATCAACGGAGACAGCTACTGGAACGGTGATGGCTTCTGCGCCGAAGGCACCGCCTATAATCTAACATATATTCGCTGTGAAGCCTATGGCAATACCGATGGTGGCTGGGATGACAAGTCGGCCAATCCTCTGCTCATTGGCTGCATCGCGAAGGACAACAAAAAGAACTACCGCTTCTGGAGCGGCGCACCAGGCGCCCTACTCTGGAACTGCGTCTCTGGCGATCCGGTCAAACGCGGCGGCAATTCCGACTACGTTGGCCTATGGACTAAGGGTAAGATCCGCATTCACAATTCCAGCTTCGTCGATTCTTCCAAACCACTTGCTCTCAACGACTGGAAGGTCACTCCAGAACAGATAGCCAACATGAATATCAGCGTAAAAAATTCGCTGGTCGAACTCCCCGAGGGTAAAACACTGCCTGCTCCGAACTACACAGTGAGCGACACTGTCATTCGCCCACTCAATGGCGAAGGCCTGATTGCCGACGGCGTAGGCTAACAAAAAGATATGCGCGACGCACAAGTGCTGCTCGCTGAAGTGCGCCCTTACCAACCACGCATGGAGAAAGAAGGTCGCCTACTGGACACCAAACCATTGAACGTCTTTAGTGAAAAGAATCCAAGCGGCTGGTATTTGAGCGACTGGAAAAACGCGAAAATGAAGCTCGCGAAGGGCAAGGGCATCAATGGATCCAACGCCCTCGAAGTTAGCACCAATGGCAGTAAAGGCGGCGGTGCGACCTATCGCACCAAACGCGATTCTGCGACGATCAAGTTTGCTAATTTCCAAAAAGCAAATTGGGCACTCAAGATGTCGATCCGCACCGGTAACGCGAACCTAACAGGACTTGAGCTGCGCGCCCTCACCATGGCTGAAGCTCCCAAGACAAAAGAGATCCCACTGCCGGGCACACTCAATGGCTCCAATACCGATTGGCAAGAAATCAGCATTCCTCTCACCGAGCTCAAAGTCAGTGAAGAGGAGTTTGCGAACTTAGCAGGATTCTACATTCGCGCCAACGGTTCCATGGCTGGACCGCTCTATATCGACAACGTTCGACTCGAAGCGATCCACTAATCGGCACAAACCGAATGACACAAAAAAACTCTCCTACCGCACTTGGTAGGAGAGTTTTTTTGTATCAGACCTGGCCTTAAGCGGGATAATCGATCGTGCGCTGCCTCGCTGGTCGTAAGTTTGAAGGGGACAGGATTTCGGCACTAGGTTCACCGACGCATTGCATGCGCTCCAGCAGCATTTCGCGAAAGTCATCGCAGACAGAACGATGGCTTTCGAGCTCCACGAGGTTCACCAATTCATAAGGATCGGTCTGTAAGTCATACAAGTGCGTTTCATGATACACGGGCGCCGTAGCTTGGCTGCGATATTCATCTGCCGCTGTGACTGCATATTTCCAGCGCGATGTGCGCAGGCAACGACCGGGTGCCATGCCAATATCGCCAAACTGACTATAACTCGCACGGGGCCTTGCGGCAGCTAAGCCCTGCCGCACTGGTAGTAGCGATTGCCCTTGCATCGTAGGGGGAACTTCCAAGCCCGCGGCCTCCAAGAGCGTCGGCGCTAAATCAACTAAACTCGCAGCACAGGCATGTTCCCCTCCGCCATTCCACTGCTGGCCCCAAAAAACCATAGGCACGCGCAAACTGACGTCATGTGGAGAACGTTTGTATTCCGAATTACGTGTCTTAAAATGACAGCCGTGGTCACTGATAAAGACAAGCATGGTATCCTCACTCAGTCCCGTGGATTCCAGTGCATCGTTCAAACGTCCCAAGCCTTGATCGATACGTTGAATCATTGCGCAGTAGCCCGCCCAATCTTTGGCGGCCGAGCCACCCAGCGACTGAAGGTCGGGCGGCAGTGGCGCCGCCAGATGATCGCGCTCGTGGCCGTGTGGTGCAGGGTATGAATCATCGGTATTTTGATGATGCGGCTCTAAGAGCGAAAGCCATAGCATGAAGGGCTGCTCTGGCTCTTGACTGCGTTGATCGATGTAACGAATCGCAGCATCTACCATGGCATCGCTACGGTAACCGTTGAGCGGCTGCTCTTGCTCATCCTCATCCCAAAGCCGAGGGGAATACGGACCACTGGTGAGTTCCACACAGTTCGCCCCCAACCAGTCTTGATAACCTCCCCGATTCGCAGCCGGAACTGGTCCAGGGCCCGTGCCCTCAGACAGATGCCACTTCCCAATATACCCGGTCCGATAGCCGGCGGCATTGAAACACTCAGCGAGTTTTGGGCTCTCTTCACTCAAGCCAAAGCCATTCCTCCAAACTCCAGTCGTGGTCGCATATTGCCCCGTTTGCAAACAGCTCCGAGCGGGACCGCACACGGGCTGTGGCGTGACTGCCTCGCGGAAAAAAGTCCCTTGGCGAGCAAAGCGATCTAAATTTGGAGTTAAGCCCAGAGTGCTACCATGGACTCCCAGTGTATCCCAGCGTTGCTGGTCCGTAAAAAACACAATGATATTCATAAAAGCAGCTGTCTCACTCAGCACTCACTCAGCACTCACTCAGCGCTCATTAAGCATGCGCACGCCGGCGTAACACTCTGCTGGCCAAAGCTAAGCCCCCGAGCAGCATAGCAAAACTGGCGGGCTCGGGAATGACAGTCAGTCGCATAGCAGCGAGTCCAGTCCAGTTACTGGAGCTTGTGTCATCCACTTTCACATCGAGAGTGCCCACAGCACCAATGATGATACCGCTGATGTTCATATAGCGGGCATTGTCGTTGCCGTCGGTCTCCGCGCGAAAGGTCGTCGCCTGCGTATCACTGGCAAGCCAGCGGGTATCTGTAGAGGCGCTGCCATCTTTTTCTAAAACGGTGAAACCATTCCAA
Source organism: Puniceicoccaceae bacterium (assembly GCA_002729725.1). Lineage (GTDB taxonomy): Bacteria > Verrucomicrobiota > Verrucomicrobiia > Opitutales > Coraliomargaritaceae > Thalassobacterium > Thalassobacterium maritimum. The sequence continues at coordinate 3,630 of PBYS01000090.1, read as the reverse complement.
TTGACGCCCCCATCGAGTGAATAAGTGTAATGACCGTAACTGCTGGTGCTCCCGACGCGTGACATCCATAGGTCTAAATTTACTTCCTCACCGACAGCGAGATTTCCAAAAGTGACTGTGAAGTCCGCATCCGAACCATTATCGGTAAAGAAATAGTCCGCTGCGGCAGCAGTATTGCCGAAAGAACCATCCGTCGTCACCCAAGCGGGGCCCCCATCCGTATTATCAAAGGTATTGGAGTTACCGTTGCTCGAATCTCTCATCGTCCCATCTGTATAATCAAGCGTAATGCCCGATGCGGTGGAACCATTGGTAGCCTGAATCACAGAGCCATTGACCTCTGAAGGAGTTGCATAAGCATTCCAAGTGCTGCCCCCGCCAGGATAGCCGTTGCCGTCGGCGGTGTTGTTGAAGTCGACCAAGAAGACTTGCGCCTGAGCGCTGATAGTAAGAACGAAGGGAGCGAGTGTAAATGTGGCTAAGTGTAAGGATTTCATAGGTGGGTAATAAACTAAAAATGAGCTTCAAAGTATTCAACAGTATAAAAGCACTCAACCAGGTCAAATATTTACAAGCCCTCATTGACTACTGCAAGCCGCATTCACTATGGAAAGTCATTCACCGAAGCGTATTGTTTTTTCACTGCATACGGACAGATTCACAAAGCAAGGCTCCAGTCTGTCCACGAGGATGCCGAGCACGTTCTGTTGCTGATTCAGATCAACGGTGATCTGCGCACGTCCATTACAGGCACCCACACGGCGACTGGCTCGAGCAGTGCCTTGGTTGTCAATCAGCCGACCGCTTCCTGCAAGCGAGAAGCGGTAGAAATCTTTGGCATCAAGGCATGGTATGCCCTGCTCGTCTACCAACTGACAGTGCACGGTGGAAAGGCCATCCTCAGTATTCACCTGATCAATACGAATGGATGCAGGAGCTCCCCAGGACTCGATCTGATACGATTGCGTGAGCTCGTCTTCGACAGTACCGTCGACAGCATAGCCGATCGCCTTTAAAGTGTAGCGACCTGCCGGTAGGTCAACGCCCCAACGCAAATTGGCAGCAGGAAAATTTTGGCTATCACGCAGACGACGCCCCTGACTGACTCCATTAAGGAAGAGTTCAACTTCTGGACAGTTGGAATACACCTTGATGTATTTGCGCTCGTCTAGCTGCCCCCAGCGGATCGGCCATGAGTGACCATAAATATGCACCATGGGCTTCGTCGCCCAGTAACTTTGAAAGACATAGTAGCCCTCCTTGGGGGTCATATCGCGCTCCAACACGCCCTTCTGGTTCATGTAAGGGACAGGGTTCTCAGGGCGCACGGGCGTGGAAAAATCCTTAAACGGCCACTGCGCGGCACCAGTGAGTTCGGGCATGGTTTCCTGCTCTTTTAGATGCCAATCCACGAGGTCACAAAAGTAGGTTTCGGTCCAATCGGTATCTTTACTCGCTCGGGCCTGTCCACCTTCAAGGAAGTAGTCACCATCTTGCTCATCCGCGCCCTGCCCAGCTTGAATCTCTTCCAGTCCTTGGGCACTATCCTCGGTATGGCGGCCAGCATGGCTATCTCCCCCCCACTCGACATGTAACACATGCTGATGTTCTTGAATCGCGCTGAGTGCGGCTTTTTTATACTCAGTATAGAGACCGCGATACCAACCAGCCCAGATACTGGGCGAATATACGTCGACAATGTCAGCGCAAAAAGCGCAACGCCGGATCGCGGTTTTACGCGCAGGATCCAAGTGATGAGAGAGCTCATGAAGCTCGCGCATAAAGTCACGAATCGCATCTTGGTCGAATGCTTCAAAGTCGGCCGGCCAGTCATTTTCATTGCCCAAGCCCCAGATGATTACAGATGGATGATTACGGTGCTGACTTATCATATTACGCAGCATGCGGCGGCACATTTCACGATAACTCTCAGAGCCCAAGCCGCCTCGGCACCAGGGAATTTCCTCCCAAACCAGAATGCCAAGTTCATCGCAAAGCTGCAGCACCAGCTCCGATTGTTGATAGTGACCGAGGCGAATAAAGTTCACCCCCATCTCTTTCATCAAACGAAATTCTTCGCGAATCTGCGCTTCCGTCATGGCTTGCGCCACGCCCGCGTGGTCTTCATGGCGGTGCGTGCCTCGTAAGAGCAGGCGCTCGCCGTTCAGCATAAAGGGACCATGCGACACAAATTCAAAGTGACGAAAGGCAGTCTTCAGGCGGCGCTCGCTTTGTCCCGCCGCGGTACTCAATTGCAAGTGCACTTCGTAGAGTGCAGGATGCGCAGGATGCCACTGCTCAGGGGCATCTATCTGCCATGTGAGCAGTGAGCGTTCCCCCTGCCAGCATGCCAGGCTCAACTCAGACTGTGCGACTTCTTCTCCCTGCGCATTTAGAAGCTGGAGCTTCAGTTCGACCTCCACATCGGCCAGGTAGCTAGAGAGCTCGGCATGAATGCTCAACTCGGCGCTTGCATTCTGCAGTCGAGGTTCCAAGCGGACGTCGCCCCAGTCAATCGCGGGTCGATAGACCAAATGCATGGCGCGGTAGATGCCGCCATAAAGATTAAAATCGCTAACATCGGAAGGGATCGTCTCTAAATCGCGTGCATTATCACAACGTATCGCGAGTGGCACAGGACCTTCGCCATACTGCGCATGATAAGCTGCGCACGCTTCGGTAATATCTAGCGTCCACTCGTCGTAACCGCCACTGTGACTCCCAACTTCGCTGGTGTGAATATAGACCTGCGCACGTTGCCCCGTGCCCTCAAAGTGAAGGCAGACTCGACCATCATCATAGGGAGAGTCAATCTCTAGCTGCGTGCGATACCACCCCGCCCCCTCGTAGTAAGGAAGATCAGGATCGACCGCATCACTGGCATTCCAGCAATGTGGCAAGACCACTCGCGTCCAGGGTAAGTTAAAGTGATTGGTATATTTAGCGGAACGCCAACATTCCCAAGGCCCGCCGAGGTCGTGTCGCGTAAACTCAAGTTCGGTAATTGTTTTTTGAAGCATCCGATGCGATCAAAGTAGGTGTTACATAGGGCTTCCTGAAAAAGTCACAGCTCCCAATCGGGCTGCCTCGTTCAAAAATCTTTTGATATTTTTAAGCGCCGCGATAGAACTCGGGGCTGCCCCCTCATGCCATCGAAGGCAGTAAAGACACAACAAAGAAGGCCAGTGCGCGGCGTTGGCATGCGAGCAATTCTTGATAGAGCCAAAAAAGAACCGTCCGGAGTCGCTTCCCAAGGTTCAAGACTATGATCCCGACATGGATGACACTTTCGCTGGTGTGTGCGAGTTTTGCCATGATGCGTCCAAGTGAGCCTTTGCGCTTGCAGTTGCCAAACTTACCTTCGACTGGGATTCGGTCACATTCGTCTTGGCGTTGTTGTACTTTTTCGGCCTTCAACTGCGCAGCATTCTGGGTGGTTTGTTTCTTCGGACCTCCCAATGGCTTTCCACTGAGTCGGATGTTTCCATATCGTTTCAGCGAACTGAGCAGACCGGGCTGCGAACTAGTCATCTTCTCGATATGCCCCAAGTTACGCTTGAGATAGTTCAACTGTTGGCCGATCGCTTTGCGGAACTTCTTCGCTCCAGGCTTCTTTTGCTTGGCCACGCT
>PBYS01000089.1 GCA_002729725.1 Puniceicoccaceae bacterium | reverse complement strand
TGCTCGCGGTCTTGGCTGGCTAAACTAGTGACCCATTGCACGCGCATGACGCGGCGAAAGACCCATGCCGCACTGCTAAGCGAAACAAGCAGGCCCGCCACGATAAATAGCTGCGCGGCCGAGCTGCTGCCCGCGATCAGGCGTCCTGAAAATCCAGTCACAGTGACAACCATGCCTGCTAGGCTCATCAAAACCTGCGCACGGGTGTATACAATGTTGAGTTGGGATTCCGCAACTTTGAGTGCGGCCATCAGGTCGCCTTGGCAAAGCTCTAGGATGGTCTTGGCTTCGGCTTGGATCGCGGGTGTAATTTGCATGATGCTAAGCTTCTATTGCAGGTCGGCGTAAATAGCACGTCAATTGATGCGCGCTGTGCGCTTCACTCCTGGGGGTGCAGCGCGTCATAGCAGGGTTGATATGCCGCGATGATGCGGTCGAGCCGTTGGTGGCAGGCCGGATGTGTTTGCATCCGTTCGGGCTTCGCCTCAAACCATGCTAGAGTTTGCCGGATGCCTGTCTGGAAGGAGGTGGTGGTTTGGAAACCTGGCACCACGCGTTTGATTTTCGTATTGTCGAATAGGCAGCTCACTGCTTTGTCGCCGAGTAGGCTGCCCTTGGCACGGGGCTCCAGTTTCGCTATGAAGCTGGAGGGAATGTGCACTTTCTCGACCGGTCCAGTGCCGGCGGCAATGCCCACAGCGTCGTAAATTTGATTCCAAGTCAGTAATTCGTCGGAGGTAATGTGGAAGGCTTCGCCCAGTGCCTGTTGATTGCCGAACAAGCCGACGAAGCCCTTGGCGAAGTCGCTGGCGTGAGTGAGCGTCCACAGGCTACTACCGTCGCCGTGCACCACCACTGGGCGCCGTTGGCGCATGCGCTCGATGATCGTGTAGTCGCTCCAGCCACCGATCGCGGTGGGAATTACGGTCTCATAGGTGAGCGAGGGGCGGACAATTGTGATCGGGAAGTCTTGCTCGCGATAGGCGTGCAGGCAACGGTCTTCACATGCGATCTTGTCGCGCGAATACGCCCAGTAGGGGTTCTTGAGCGGGGTTGATTCAGTGATGATTGGCTGTACCAGCGGCTTTTGATAAGCGCTGGCAGAACTGATGAAGATGTATTGCGCACAACGCCCTTGAAACAATCGAATGTCGCGCTCGATATCGCTCACTTTAAATGCGATAAAATTGGCGACGACATCGAAGTGGCGATCTTCGAGTGCGGCACGGGTGGCCGCCTCGTCTTGGATGTCGGCCACGATCGATTCGGCCCCGTAAATACCGTAATCCTCCAGCGGGCGCTTACCGCGATTCAATAGGGTCACAGTATGCCCCTGTTGCAGGGCCAAACGAACGCTGGCTGCGCTGATGTTTCCGGTGCCTCCAATGAAAAGTACGTGCATGGGCACAGGCCTAATCAAGCTTTGCTCAAAATACCAAGCAATTCTGGCGAACAATAGGTTAAAAAATCCACCAAGCAATCGTAGCCAACACTAGTATCAGTAAGATGACTGATAGACTTTTGCGTTCTTGGCTGGTGAGGCGCATCTTCGCATTAAAACAGCTGCCTTCGCAGGGCACAAGGTTCGACTGAGGCTAACTTAGAAGCCGAGCTCGCGCAGCCAGCGTTCTGCGAGTGGCCGCCATTGCTCCGCACTGCCTTGACGACGGTCGGCAATACTGACGAGGCCCAGCCCGTGAGGACCATGCGGGAATACATGCACTTCGTGGGGAATCTGCGCTTGCTGCAGGCCGATCGCCATATGGTAGCTGTTTTCTACGGGGACGACCGGGTCTTCTGCCGTGTGCCAGAGAAAAGTGGCGGGTGCATGCGAGTGTATTTGCTTTTCCCAGCATACACTTGCCAGCAGTTCGCCATCCACTGCAGGGCCAAACAAGTTCTTCATGCTGCCCTGATGGCAATAGTCGGTGTTAGAGCTTAAGACTGGATAGGATAAGATTGATGCATCCGGACGGGCGGAAGTGCCCGCTAGACAATTATCGGGGTCGATCAACCACTCGCTACGGTCAAAGCCATGCGAGACGCAAGCCGCCAGATGGCCGCCTGCCGAAAAACCAATCACCCCGATCTTGCTGGGGTTGATGTTCAGTTCTTCCGCATTGGCACGTAACCAGCGCATAGCATACAGCGCTTGTTGTTGTGGCTTGGGGTAGGTGCTTTGACTTTCTTCAGAGGTGACCGAGTATTCCAGCACGGCGGCAGAGATACCCATGGAATTCAGCCAAGCGGCGACTGGAGGGCCTTCTTGGTGGCTGACATGGGAATAACCGCCGCCTGGAAGGACTAGCACGCAAGCGAAGTTTTCACCATCTTCTAGAAAATATGGATATAAACGCGCAGAGCTGAGCGTAGGATCGGTTTCGTGTAAGGGCTGCGAAGGTTCTTTAAACATATTAAATCACTCAGTTACTTTGAGATCTAAAATACAATCTGAAATTATATTTTCATAAAGAAAATGAGCCTGTGTTCTAGCCGTCATACGAAGTTATAAACACAGTTTTTCTAGAGGTGGTGATTCAAGCTACAGGATTTTCGAGTGATGCAAATTATGAATCGTGAGCTTTCTTATAAATTCTTTGACTATGTAAGTTTTTGATATAAACGATTGTTTTTGTATTTTATAAGAATGACCTAATCAACTGTCCTTGCCCCGCTACAATGTTCCTCCGATCGCTCCATCAGTTTTTTTATCTGTTTCTGATGACTTCCATTCAAATGGTGGCAGGTGCGAGCTCCGCAGTGATTGTGACCGGTATGGTGGGCAATGAACAAGCGGACGTAAAGTATGCAGAAATGGTGGTACAGGCTCGGCAAGCGTTACAAGCTCGCGGCATAGAATCTGATCAAATCGAGACATTGGGGGGTACTTCAAACAAAACTGCTGACCGTGAGACTATTTTGAAAACGATCGCGTCACTGAGTGCGGGGCTGACGGAGACAGATGAGTTTTGGTTGATTTTGCTTGGCCACAGTGGCTTAGGTCGTCGAGATGTGCCAGAATTTCAAATTCGTGGGCCGCGGCTCAGCGCCGTGGATCTTGCTGAAGTGCTTGAAGCAATTCGTGCCAAGCAAGTGATTTTTATCGGGACCGCACGCAGCGGGGCTTATATTCCATACCTAGCACATGGAAATCGAGATGTGCTGACTGCAACCACGGAGGCGGGGGAGTTGAACGTGCCGCGCTTTCCTGAGTTTTTTATCACTGCATTGGCGGAGGCTCCATCGGACTCGTTGCATCAGCTTGCTGCAACTGCTGCCCAGCGCTTAAGGAGTTATTTGGAGTCTGTCTCTCTGGCTCAGGGAGAGCATGCGCGCCTGTATGATGCCGTACGTGGCGAAATCCTTGCCGCGCCGTTTGGGCTCGAAGAAGCTGCGGATCTTGCTGCGGCAGCATCGGAGACGGAGTCGGCGACACCTGTACCCGTCTCGCCTCAGGATATTGAGATTCCGTTGGAATTTAAAGAGGCACTATTCGCTCGCGTGGAGGCCGATGACGCCTCCTTGGCGTTGATCGAAAGCGCGCAGTCGAAGCGCAACCCCGATGGCTTTCACGCGCTCGTGCTGCAGCGCACGGTTGAATTAACAGTCAACGCGGATCATTCCAGCCAAGAACGAATCCGATCTCGCGTGTATTTGATCAAACCCTCCAGTTTCGACGAGTGGGGCAACTCTCGTTTTGCGGTGAATCCACCCGCGGTCGATACTGAGGTCGAGGGGGCTCGTATCATTTTACCGGACGGTGTCTCGTATGTCTTAAATACGGAGGTGTTTAAAGCGAACAGTTTTGGTACTTCGACGCTCTTCTTTCCTCAGGCCTTGCCCGGCTCGGTGGTTGAGCTGAGTTATACGATTTCGCGTCAGGCCGATTACAGTTTGCCGGAGTTTTATATTGAGTACCCCTTGCAGGAGTCGATTCCTGTGTTGCAGGCGTCTCTGGAGCTCAAGCTGCCCCTAAACACGAGCTTTCACTTTTACTTGAAGAACCTGGAAGGGGAGGCGGTCGAACGCGAAACCGAGTTTTCAAACGTTTACCACTGGAGTTTTGAAGACATTCCCGCTTACGAGCCTTTACCTTATGATCCACCGGCAAGAGAGCTAATGGCATGGGTGGGCGTGAGTTCGTTGGAGTCTTGGCAGGCTTTTTCCGAATGGTATTTACGTATCTCAGCGGGGGCATTTAGCGGGGGGCCGCAGGTCGAGGCTAAAGCCGCTGAGATCATGGCGAATTATGGCTCGCGGATGGAGCGTCTCCGTGCTGCTTACGAATTTGTCAATGCATTGCGCTATGTCGCGATTGAGTTCGGCATTGGCGGTTTTCGACCGCGCACGCCGGAGCAGACGATTACCAATCGCTATGGTGATTGTAAGGATAAAGCCAATTTGCTGATCGCCTTGCTGAAAGAAATGGGGATCGAGGCGCAGTTTGTATTGATCAATCGCATGTCGAGCACAGATCCGGAATTCCCGGGATGGCAGTTTAACCATGCGATTGCTTATGTCCCCGCGGCTGAAGAGCAGACGGAGGATCTGTGGTTAGACTCGACCGATACGACGACGCCGTTTGGTTTTGTTGCGCCGGGTAATGTCGGGCGTCAGGCTCTTGTCTTTGATGGCTCACCGAGCCGATTTATGGAGGTGACGGCGGGACGTTCTGAGCAATCCGCCGAGACATATGCATGGGATTTATACCAGCGCGAAGATGGAATATGGGCGGGGGAACTGAAGGTGACCTGGGCTGGCCTGCCGGGCTACTATGCGCGTCGTCGCTTAATGGGGGCGAGCCCTCAGCAACTATCTTACCAGGCGAGTGCCTTGCTGGCAGATGATTTTTCAGTGAAGCCTTTGCAGGCCTTGCACGTGAACGATCCCAGTGATTTCAGTCGTCCGATGACTTTGCATGCCGAATTTGAAGCGGAAGCGGATGTCGAATCACTACCCACATTCGGTGACGCCTGGTCCAGATACTTTACTGCGCCTGAACGCAACCGCGATCTTATGCTCAACGACAATCAGCGCGTGGTGCTTCAACAGTCCGTTCGGTTGCATTATCGTGCTGGAGAAGCTCCTCAATGGATCGGCGAAGATTACCGTCGTGAACTTCCTGGGCATTTGTGGTCGATTACATATGTGCGCGAAGATGAGAACATCTGGCGGCGTGATGCCGTCTACGATGTGCAAATACCCCGCGTGATGCCGTCTGAATATCGCATCGTGCGTCGCGAGTTGCGGCAATGGATTCAACGTCTGCGAAACGCTCCCTTAAATCAAAATCTGAATACACAATAAAATGTCAATGACACCACAATCACCCGCTTCGTCTGGCAATACTGCGTCCGTTTTGGAGCAAGATACCGTCGCCCATCTTCGATCACTTCCCGCAATTTACGAGAAGGTCAAAAGTCAGCTCGAGCGCCGGATTATTGGACAGGAAGACATTATTCGTGATCTTTTCATTGCCTTGGTTTGTCGCGGTCATTGCTTGATGGTGGGCGTGCCTGGTCTCGCCAAGACTCTGTTGGTTCGTAGCTTAGCGGAGATCATGGATCTGGATTTTCAGCGTATTCAGTTTACGCCAGATCTTATGCCGAGTGATATTACCGGTTCGGAAATGATCGAAAATACGCCTGACGGACAGCGTGAGTTTCGTTTTATCAAAGGGCCTCTGTTTACTCAGTTACTGCTCGCCGACGAGATCAATCGAACACCGCCGAAGACTCAAGCGGCCTTACTCGAAGCCATGCAGGAGCAGCAGGTCACGGTTGCAGGGCACACTTATGCATTAGAAAAGCCGTTCTTCGTACTCGCGACGCAGAATCCGATTGAGCAGGAGGGCACCTATCCTTTGCCTGAGGCGCAGCTGGACCGCTTTATGTTTTGTTTGAAATTGGACTATCCAAGCCGGTCTGAAGAAGTTGATATTTTGCTCAATACCACCACCGATGAGGATGTGAGTCTGGATGAAGTAATCACTGGAAGTGAAATCCTTGCGTTGCAGCATGCCGTTCGGCAAGTCGTCGTGCCACAGTCGGTTGCTGAGTTTGCAGTCGATATTGTACAAGGAACCCGTCCGCAAGCTGCGTCACCTGAGAGTTCGGTCGGCAAGTATATTCGCTGGGGAGCTGGACCGCGTGCTTGCCAGTATTTGGCGCTGGCGGGCAAAGCAATCGCCGCTCTGGATGGCCGCTTTAATGTGGCGCGCGAGGACATTGCTCAAGCGGTGCCTATCGTTCTACGTCACCGTGTGCTCGCCAACTATCGAGCTGAGGCGGACCGCGTGAGCATCGATACCATTCTGGCCGATCTTGTTACCTCCATCAAATAGTCGCGGCTGCTGCATCAGTTGATTGTCACTCATTCGTGAAACGTTCTCCGACATTACCAAATCAAGCGCCGCGCTACGTCTATCCCGATCCACAACCGATCGACCTGAGTTTGCTGGCTGCCTTACCGAACCTTCCGTTGCGGTCGCGTTATCTGGTGAATAGCTTTCTGCACGGCATGCACCGAAGTCCATTGAAGGGGGAGAGTGTCGAATTTGCTGAGTATCGCGGTTATCAGCAAGGCGACGACATCCGGCATATTGATTGGCGTTTGCTGGCGCGTTCGGATCGACTCTACGTAAAAACGTTTGAGCAGGAGACCCAGATGCGCGTGTTTCTGGTGCTTGATGCCAGCGCTTCGATGGCTTATAGCAGCCCACGCGCGGCCTTGACGAAGCTCGATTTTGCCAAGACCGTGCTGGGAGGATTGGCGCATTTAGCTAAGCGGCAAGGAGACCCTTACGGTTGTGCGGTCGCGCTGGGTGGTTTGCAGCACTATTTAAAGCCGCGTTTGAACTCTATGCACCTACAGGCGTTGTTGGCTGCGCTGGAGACGCCGACTGCGGCTGGTGAGGATACCTTTGCGCAGACGGTTGACACACTCGCCAACCTATTGCCGAGGCGTTCTTTGTTGATTCTCGCCAGTGATTTTTACGAAGAGCCGGAGCGGATGCGCCAGACCTTAAACCGCCTGCGTTACGATGGCCATGATGTTATTGGGCTTCAGGTGCTCGACCCACAGGAATGTGATTTGGCAGATGAAAACAGCGGAGTCTTTTTTGACCTCGAAGATTTTTCGGAAGTGACGCTCTCGACCGAAGAAATACGTCGTTCCTATTTACGTGAGTTCGGGCAGTTTCGGTCTGATTTACGGCATGTCTTCGAAGATGAAGGCGCTGCACTGGTCGAGCTGATTACCGACCATTCACCGGTTCAAGCCTTGGGGCAGTATTTAGCGAAACGGGAGCACCAGTTATGAGCTTATTATTTACGAGTTTTCTCATTGGCTCTGCGATGATTGGTCTGCCTCTCTGGCTACATTTTTTGCGTAAGCGAACGACTGTGCGGGTGCCGTTTCCCAGCTTGAAATTTCTGTCTCCTAAAGTGCTGCGTGAGAGCAAACGCCACCGTATCCGTCGTTGGCTGGTGTTAGTTTTTCGTTGCCTCGCGATACTCTGTGTCATCATCGCGTTTGCACGGCCTTTTTTCGAACGTAAGCGAATTGTTTCCGGTCGTGCTGTAATCGTCATCGTCGATGATTCCTTCAGTATGCATGCGGAGAGCCGCTGGGAAAGCATTCGGGACTGGGGCTTGAGTGAGCTACAACAGCTCGGCAAGGTTGATGAGGTTGGTTTGATGGCGGTGCGAAATACGCCCACTTGGTTGTTGCCGTTGTCAGAGAATGTGTCGCGAATTCTGGCAACACTGTCGACTTGGCAGCCTGGCTACTATGCTGCTGATTACGCTGATGCGCTTCGCCTCGCCGCTGCCACGTTGCACGCCTCGCCGCACCGAGATTTGCACATTATTTTGCTGGCAGATCACCAGAGTCGTGCGTGGGCGAACACGCGCTTCGATCAACCACTTCCGCCTGGAGTTCAACTACACACCCCTGCGCCACCGACCGAACTGCTTGATCAGGCCGCTTTACATAGTTTGAAACTACGGCCTGTGGGGCGCCTGCTACATGTGGAGTTCATGAGCTGCTCGTATGCTCCACTAGACCAAGAACGCGTGCTTTCAATTTACGTCCAAGGCGAACGTATCCATCAGGACACACTGCTGTTGCAGGTCGGAGCCGAGCAAACTTGGTCCTATGAGCTGCCACTACCTGAGACAGTCGACCCTGCAGAGCCGATCGCTGTAGAGCTTTCGCTGGATGCGGATTCGCTTTCGGTCGATGATGCCGTGGCTGGGGTGATCGATCCGCGTGCAGGTATTCCTGTGCGCCTCGATGCCCAAGCACATCGGGCGTCCGATCCACCTATTGCTGTCGATTATGTCTATCACGCTTTAGCTGCTACACAATATCAAGAGCAGTTCCGTCTCTCTCCTCAAATGATGGATGCGACGCCGTGGCCAGACGACGCGCTGTTCGTCTTACGTGGAGCAGGCTTATCCGGCGCTGCTGAACGCATGCAGATCGAGACTCGGCTAAAAGCGGGCAAGGGGGGGCTGGTTTTCGCTGAAGGGGGCACTGCGCTCAGTCAGTGGCTCGTCTCTGAGGGGATACAACTCAAACGACTCAAGCCGAAGCTGGATCAGTCGTATCGACTTGAGGATTGGGACATGGCACATCCGCTTGTTGGGGCGCTCGATACCGCAAGTCTCGGCAGTTTGATGGATGTTGATTTCGAATCCGGTTGGGCGCTGGAGTCCGCGTCCATGCTACCGCTCGCTCGCTGGTCGAATGGTTCGGTCGCGGTGGGTGAAGTGATGGTCGGCGGGGGACGCCTCATCGTATTCGGCTTTCGTATGGATCGCAGTCGCTCGGAATTGGTGATTAGTTCCGCTTTCGTGCCGCTGATGCATCAGTCACTTGTCTATTTGTCGGACCAAGTCGATCGTCGTGAAGTGCATGAAATCGGCGATTGGGTCTCGCTCGCGCCCGGGACTCAGGTAGATCGACTGCAGGGAGTGGTGGTGGAGCCTTTGATTCAACACCTGGACGGTGACGGTTTTTGGGTGGAAGCCCCCGGGCTCTATCATTTTCAGGGTGAACAGCTCGATTCATGGATTGCCGTTTCTTTGCCTGTCGATGAATCAGACTTAAGCACTTGGCCTAAACCGAGCAACATCGACGGACTCGTTTCATCTGAAAAACGCGCTCAAACCGTGGTCCAGCAAGCAACGCTTGATATGCGGGAAAAAGTCGAATTAGAGCAACAGTTTTGGTGGTGGTTTATCGTCGCCGCTTTGATCTTTCTTCTTTTCGAAATGAGCTTAGCCAACCGAACTGCCTCTTGAAGTCTCACGCGATTATGAATTCACGCACCCACGCCGATGCCCTTCACATCCTGCGTCAACAGACACGCAGTCGTCTGCTGCGTGGTCCGCTTGCTCTGGCTTTGATCGGCTGTCTGCTCACCTTTGCCGCTGTTTACGCCTTGCACCCGGAACCGTTGTCAGGCGAAATCTCATTTGCATTGTTCTTACTGTGGTTGTGCGGCATTGGGGGGAGTTTACTTGCGGGGATCGTGTTATATTGGAGGCGTCGGTTGAGTTCGACTCAGGTTGCGCAGGTCATTGATTCCGAGTTGCACACTAAAAATCGCTTGGAAGCGGCTTCTCAGTTTGCTGGAGTGGATAGCCCTGTCGCGACTGCTCAGCGAACAGATGCTTCAGATTATCTGGCGCAGCATGCACCTTCGCGTTGGCCTATTTTAACGCTACTTTCGCTGGCACTTGGTTTACTATTTTTTGCATATAGTATGCTGACGATGGTTTGGATTTGGAATGCTGCGGTTTCAGGTTTTTCGGTTGATGATGTGCCACTCGAAGTCCTGGAGGAAGCGCCGATGGCGGAAATTATTTGGCTTGAGCCCAAGTCTGAGATCAAAGCAACCCAGATCGAGGCGATTCCATTGACAGCCGCAGTCACGACGACGCATGCACTAACTCGTCCCGAGCTTTATATTCAAGTCAATGGCTCGCAGGTTTCGGTGCTGGCATTGGAGGTCGAACAGGGCGAAGGCTCGGGTGAGTTGCTTTGGGAGCCAGACCTCTACTTAGATATGCTTGCAGTGGAGGCCTTTGACTTGGTGTCCTATTACCTGCAAGTCTCTTTTGCAGGATTCCCTTCGGTAGACCCCGCGACTTCGGCAATGCAATTTATTCAAATCAAACCGCTGCGCGAAGATGTTCAATTGATACATCTTCAGGGCGAGGGAGGTCCGCTAAAGGAAGCCTTACAACTGCTTGCAAAGCTGAAATCGGCTCAGCTCGTTTTAATTAAGCAAAACTTTCTGCTCGTGCATGCCGGTTTAGATACGAGCGAAGAAATTTGGGTCGCCGAAAATCTCAGAGTGCAGGAAGACCAGAGCTTGCTCATCGAGAAAACAGAGCAGGTGGTTGAACTGTTAATTGCCGCAGCTGCCTCTACCGAAATCGTCGATTTATTAATGCAAGCCAAGCAAGCGATGGAGTTGGCCGCAGCAAAAATTGAGAGCCTGGAAAATCAGGCGGCCCTGGAACCACAAGGCAAAGCACTTTCGCACATTATCGAAATCGAAAAATTGATTCAGAAGGTAATTATTATTGCTGACTCGAGTCAGCCGGCAGCTCCAAAAGAAGATATAGATCCTTTTAAGGATGATCAGAAATACGAAATGCCTCCGCGCACAGGGGGGGCTGCGGGCCAGTTGGAGAAGCTTGAGAAAGAACAAGCCGAGCTGTTGGCAGCAATTGAAGGACTCAATCGGCCGCAGACCTCACACGAGCCTGAATCGCCAGTGACTGCTGACTCGGATGCTGCTGAATTGGCTAAACAGCAACACACGATCGAGGATGCTTTGGCTCAGTTGCTCGAGTCCGGTGAATTTGCTGGGCCTGTGCAGGACCCACTCGGGCGGGCCAGTCAGGCAGCGGGGGACTCCGCTTTGCAGCTTGAAGCCGGCGATTCTGTCGCGGCACGTCAACCTGCAGCCAAGACATTGATGTTGATTCGTGATGCGTTGGGAGAAATGAATCAGGCTGGAGAGAAAAAGACCGAGCAGACCCTTTCCGAGGCCGCCCAAAAGCTGGACGCGGCAGCAGCTGACCTGTCTGGATCTGCTGGAGAAACGCCCGCGCCGAATGCCCCGGGGGCCCCACAGTCAGGCGAAGGAACCGGGCCAAGTCGCGCGGCCGAAGCGGCTGCTGAAAAAGTCGCCGAGGTGAAGCATCACTTGCAAACTGATGCAGCTAGACAGCAAATGACTGGAGCCAAAGCGATGGCGGAGACGCTCGCCGCATTGGCTAAGTCCATCGAAGAAGAGCAAATCCTGCAGGATCTCGAAGCGATTGACACGGCAGCTGTAGGCACGGGCGATGCATCCAAAACGGCTGCCATTCAAGCAGCGATAGAGGAATTAGCGACTCGCGTGGCCTTGGAGGAATTGGGGCTTCGGGGGGGCAATCAGGCCTTTGATAAAATTGCCGCGGAACTGACCTCAATTCAACAGGGATTGAAAGGTCTCGCACAACGGGAACGCCGCAAAGCCGCTGCTGGGGAGTCTTCAGACTCTGGTGGCGGGTCTGAGGAAACACTTATGACAGAGCCGAATAAGGGGCAACGTGGTCAAGGCGAACCTACGTTAGCGAATTCGAATGGTAGTGGCTCCGGGGCTACGAGTGAATCCGTGGAAGAGGCTGCTCAAGGAAATGGCAGTGGCAGTGAAGGTGAACCGTCTGAAGGTGCTACCGGGAGTAGTTCAGGTCGTGGAGCTGAAAGCGGTTCTGGCAGCGGCGCTTCGAGTACAAAAAGCGACGGGCAGCAGGACGCTTTGTTAACGGAGCTCACTCGAAATTTACGTATGGTGGAGCAGTTGACTTCGGATGCCGCGGTGTTGGCTGCAATTGCCGAACTCGAGCAATCGATTAAATTTAAGGAATCCACGACAGATGGTGGCGGAGGAGGCCTGGCCCAGGAGCCCAGAAATGTGGTGGAAATTGTAAGCTCATTGGAGCAGCCATTAAATACAGTGCTAGTGTGGTTACGGGCTCAGTCGCCAAGTCTTAATCGCGGAGAGTTACTGCAATTGCGTACTGTCGATGAAGTGCCACGTGAATATCGTGATGCTGTGCAACTCTACTTTGAGCAATTGTCTTTGGATTACCAAAGCAAGCAGCAACGCCAGCAGAAGGAAATCCCATCCAAATGAAAAATGTAGAAGTAACGGAATGGGCCTTTGGCGGATGGTTACGCGGCTTGGATCACACTGCGGCCGTGGGGATACTGGTGGGCTTGTTTGCTGTGTCGATTGTGTGCGCCTGTTTTAGCTATTGGTCGACCTTACGTCCTTTATCGATCTCACGGCGGATTCCACTGGTCGGGCTAAGGAGTCTTTTATTCTTTTTGCTCTTTCTGTGCTTAGCGAATCCTACCCGAGTGGAGCGGCAGTTGCTGGAACCATCAGGGCTCGGCACACTCGCGGTGGTCGTGGATGTGTCCGATAGTATGACGATGCCTGATAATCGAAAGAGCTCCCGCCTGGATCATGCGAGCTCGCTTTGGAAGCAGTGGCGGGGGCAGGCAGAGAGCGCTTTTGAAAACATACATTATTTCCAGCTGGCTAAAAATACGCGTCCCGTTGATTCCTTTGAAGCAGCGATCGATGCTTCTTTTTCAACTGGGCAAACGGGATTCTATCAGAGCGCGCAACTTGTTACCAACGCAGCCGCCGGAGACTTAGCGGGGCTCGTTTACATGACAGATGCACTCGATACGTCCGGTAGTTCCGTTGGAGTGGATCAGATGGTCGCGGCCGCCCAAGAGCGCCAGCTTCCGGTTTACTTCATTCCGGGTGTCAACCGTTTGAAAGGGGCTGACCGTGTGGACATCGAAAAAGTCAAGCTGCCTACCCGTATTGTGCAACGATCGAGCTTTGAATTCGAGGCCGTGTATCGGATCAGTAGTGACCGTGCTCGCAGCTTGCCGATTCGTCTATTTCAGAATGGGAAACTGGTCGACGAGCAGCAGGTGGACATTCGGGCAGGAGATAATGTGCGTCGTTGGGGAGTGCCGATTCAGGTCGAGGACGCCGGCAGCTACGAGATACGCTTAGAGGTCGGTGCGGGTGATTATTATGCACAATCCGTGTCTGAAGTTCAGGTGTATGAATCACTGCCTAAAAAGGTGCTGATTTACTTGGGTGCATTGGATTGGGGCTATCGCTATTTAGCAGATGCCCTACATGAAGACCCTCGTTTTGAAATGGATACTATATTTGGTCCTTCGACTGGTCTGCGACGTGTGGCGTTTGCATCGGACGCGCCCGTGTTAAATGATTTACCTAGTGCCGTCTCAGGACTCAATGACTACGATATCGTGATCTTGTTACAGCCCTATATCGCTGATATTTCAGCAGCACAACAACAGGCGCTTGCTGCTTATGCTCGCGACGGTGGTGCAGTGCTGTTCGCGATTTCGAATACTGAAGGGAGTCGTCAATTTGCGGGCACGGCGATCGAGCGCATGTTACCTGTCGTGCTGGATGCCAGTGAAGAAAGCGCGAAGGATGTGGCGACTCGCAACTTTCAAGCTGCGATGCGACGCGTGCGCGGCGGAGAGAATAAAACGGCAGAAACCAAGTTTGCTCTGGCTGCATCTCAAAAAGCGGTGCTTCGGCCTTTGAGTCGGTTGGATGCCATCGTAGGTTCCGAATTTTCCACAATGTTTGCTCAGTTACCCGTTGAGTTGCAGAGCATTGCGCCCGAATATTTTGAAAGTGCTCGAGTGGAGTTTGCCAAAGCAGCCGCGCAGGTGCAGTCGCAAGTGCAGGCTGACGACCACTCCAATATACTTTTTGCGACCCAGACCTTCGGTTCGGGCAAGTCTTCTATTTTGACTACGGATTTGTTTTGGCGTTGGCATCTGTCGCGTCCGAGCGACGACCCCGCCAGTAGTATCTTTTGGCAGCAAATGATCACTTGGTTGGCGCGCTCGACGGATCGCGCTGTTCGAATTACTTCAGCTCCTATTGTTGGCCGAGTCGATGAGCCGCTTAGTTTCCAGATTACGGGGGGGAGTGACGCTGTTTGGGCGACGGTGCAAAATCGTGCCGAGGGCACATTACGCTCGCTTCCTGTGGGGGCAGCCAATGAGCACGGAGTGCATGTCATTGAGACGGATTTTGCTGAAGCAGGCGACTGGATTCTACGAGTCGAGGACACGGAGACCGGTGCGTATGCCCGCACATTTTTTGCGATTCAGGATCTTGCACCCGTCAATGAAGCTGTGGTGCGATCGGTTGATTTCGAAACTATGAAAGAGCTGGCTCTACGAACCGGCGGGGCCGTCCTGCAAAATGGTCCACCGAGGGAATGGAGCACGCGAACGAACGATGAATTGTTACTCGACGAATCTGTCTCATTACGTTGGCATCAACAGTGGCTCTTGCTCGCTATTTTGCTCATCTATTCCACCGAATTAATCCTGCGCCGACGTGCGCGCTTACTCTGACCCTATTGACGTTATGAATCGACGTAATTTTCTCGCCACGATGACCGCCCTAGGGGCGTCTCCATTAATGTTGCAAAAGCTGCTTGCCGCGAAACAACGGCGTGGTTCAGAAGCGCGATGGGGGCGGTTGAAATTCAATATCCACACGGACGATACCGAGGCCTGGGGGGTGCACCCGCAGGGAGATATGAATTTAATTGATCATGTGTGGGAGCATACTTCTGTGAATTTGAACAATCAATGGAACGTTGCGGATGTGGAGTCACTGGAAGAGATGACGCAATTCCCGTTTATTTTCATGCACTCCGAAGGTAAGCCGGAATTGACGGACCGCGGGCGTCAGAACATTCGTGAATATTTACTACGGGGAGGCTTTATTTTTGCAGAGGATTGTGTGATTGGTCGAATGAACGGCCGGGAGGCCAATCGAAACCGGAGCGATCTCTTCTTTCTTCGTATGATTGAAGAATTTCCTAAAATATTACCCGAGGCAAAATTAGAAAAATTACCCTTGGATCATCCACTTTACCATACGGTCTTTCATTTGAGAGATGGCTTGCCAGTGATGCAAGGCACGGCTCACGGCGGATGGGGGCTAACCATTAATGGCCGCCTCGTCGCGTTTCTTAGCCCGTCGGATAACCATTGTGGCTGGACCAATGGCAACGTTTGGTTTGGACGGAAAAAGGGGCGCGAGTCCTTACAATTTGGAACGAATTTATACGTCTATGCCATGACGCAAAGCCTACTTGGTCCTGCCGCACTGGATTCTGTTTAAGCAAGCAACCAGATCACTCTGGAGGAAATAAGTTATGGCACTTCCAGCCTCGCCCAAATGGTGCATGTTGTGATCAGCTATAGCTAGCTGATTCAAACTGATGCCTCCTGCCTCCTGGATAAGCTTGAATGCTAAACGCATCAAAAAATTCGCGAGTTGGGGAGAGGATCAAAAGTATCCACCACGGTCGTGAATCTCTTCAGCGGTGAGCCCGGCAGCCACCCATTCTTTGATTTCGCCTTCGTTGCGTTCGATTTGCTCGGCGCGCTCCAAAACTGCCACGGCAAGCTTGCGCGGAACGACCAGGGCACCGTCGATGTCGGCGAGCAAAATGTCGCCGGGACGGACGATGACTTCACCTACATAGATCGGCACTTGATAGTTGACGACCTTGGTGTGCGAGAGGGCACCGCAGCTGGTGCGATAGCGATACCAGATGGGGAACTTCTGGCTGAGGATGTCCTTGGTGTCGCGAATGCCACCATCGATGATGGCACCACGGCAGCCGCGCTTCATCGAAGCTTGTGTCATAACGCCGCCCCAGTGCGAGGGATATTCATTGCCATGGGCATTGGCATTCCAGATAATGACGTGGCCCGGGCGTAAATCGTCGAGCATTTCCACGCGCATTTCCATTTCGCCCCCCATGGTCGGGTCTTTGACGGCCTTCACTGTGAAGGCCTCACCGCAAACTACCATCTCATCGCGCAGTGGCACGATGCTCGTAGGCAAGGCCTGGTTAGGTAGGCACAATTCACGTAAGACGTCATTAACCGCTCCGGTGTAGAGCTTTTCGTAGCGCTCGCAGAGCTCTTCGAGTGGAATACTTAACTCAACTTCTTCCACGCTGTCGCGGATTTCTTTGAGCTTATCAATTTGCATTTGGGTACTCATTTTTTATCTTTGCTTAATTATTGTAGTTGAAATTTAATTACAGACTCATGCCGCCGTCGACGAAGATGTTTTGGCCAGTGATGTAGGCGCCGCCTTCGCTGCAGAGGAGTAGGGCGGCGGCAGCGCAATCTTCGGGCTTTCCGATGCGGCCGACGGGGATTTTGCTTAGTACTAGTTTCTGGTAGTCCTCGTCCGCGAGGCGCGGGATGTTGCGGTCGGTCGCGATCACGCCGGGCGCTAGATTGTTGATCGTCACTCCAGAACCGGACAACTGTTTGGCCAAATTTTGTGTGAGGCTGGTTTGCGCGCATTTGGTGGCGGCGTAGATCAGCATGTCCGGATGCGGATTACTTTCTTGCACACTGCCGATGGTGAGAATGCGTCCCCAAGCACGCGATTGCATGGGCGGCTCGGCTAGTTTGATGAGTTCGTAGCTGCAGCGCAGGTTGACATTGATCTGGAGTTCGAAGTCTGCACGGTCGCCCTCTAACCACGGCTTGGGGCACTGCACCGAGGCGTTGGCCACTAGGATGTCGAGTTGACCGAGCTTTGTAATGACTTGTTGATACAAATAGTCTGCTGCGTCGTCGTCGGCCAAGTTTTTGAGCACCACCGTGCAACGCACACCACGTTCTAGAATCTCATTGCGCACTTGCTGCACACCTTCGTGGTCGGAACTGCCGTGCAGTGCGATGTCGGCTCCGGCATCGGCCAAGGCGAGTGCGATGGCGCGGCCGATGCCGCGTGTGGATCCGGTCACTAGAGCGGTGCGTCCGCGGAGGTCAAATAAAGTTGAAAGCTGCATGTTTGTTCGGAGTTGACGAATTATTGTCCGCCGACGATTGGATACCAGTCGGGGCGCTTGGGATCTTGGTGGAAGCGTGCGTAGTAGTCGCCCATTTTTTCATAATAACGCTCGTATATCTTCATCTTTTCTTCGTCTAGCGCGACACCTAGGCCGGGCCCGGTGGGGACTTTTAAGCAGCCATCTTCATACTGCATTAGGCCGCCTTGGATGATGTCGTCGGTGAGGTAATGATAGTGCGCGTCACCGGCAAAACTCATTTCGGGAATGGTGGATGCTGTGTGGAGCATGGCGGCAAGTTCGATGCCGAACTCGGCACCACTGTGCATGGATACTCCAAGGTTGAAAGTTCGGCAAATCGCTGCCAGGTCTTTCACGCCGCGTGGGCCTTCCCAATAGTGAATGTCGGTCAATACTATGTCGACAGAGCCTAGTTTGATGGCTGGAGCGAGGTCGTCGAACTTGGCCGGATACATGTTGGTGGCGATTGGTATGTTAATCTGCTCACGCACTGCAGCATTGCCATTGAGGCCCCAGGATGGGTCTTCAAAGTATTCTATGTTAAGTGGCTCCAGGCGTTTGCCGATGCGGACCGCAGTGGGGACTGACCAGACGCCATTCGGGTCTATGCGCAGTCCGAAGTCAGGCCCGAGGCGTTCGCGACAGAGTTCCAGCACGCGAGCTTCTTCGTTTGGGTCCATCACGCCGGCTTTGAGTTTCATGGTTTTCACGCCAAGCGTTTCGTTGAGTTCGACACACCAGTCGGCCATATCTTCGGCGCAGCTGTCGTCTTTGCCATCGGGACGATCGTAGCGCCAAAATAAGTAAGCGATCATGGGGATGGAATCGCGCACGCTGCCGCCCAATAAATCACTCAATGAGCGGTTCATCGCTTTGCCCTGAATGTCAAGACAGGCCATTTCGATTGCTGCATAGAGGCGTGCATTCGACATATAATAAATGCTGCGCAGCACTTTCAGCTTGATAGTTTCCAGATGGAATGGGTCTAGGCCGACGATGCGTGGCTTGAGCTTTGTGAGTGCCGCGCGTTGATCGCCTCCGCCGATTTCACCTAGGCCGATGATGCCTTCGTCGGTTACTAGCTCTAAAATCGTGCGGAGGAAATAGCCCGGATGGACGCCTGTGTTGTGACGTAATTGACTCGTGAGGGGGATGGCGACGCAGCGCACTTTCAAATCTACGATTTTCATAATTCACTGTAGAATTGAGCCATCTCAGTTTGCGTCAAAATAATATTGATAATAAGTTTATCATATGTGATAAACTTGAGCATGGCTGTATCACAAACTATTCCTGCACTGCACAAAGCAATTTCGATTATTGAGTATCTTGCTGAGCGAAATGAAGCTGTGCCCGTCAAGGAGCTCAGTTATGCGCTGCAAATCCCTCCTGCCTCTTGTTACCGTATGGTCAATACTCTGTTACAGCATCATTGGATCAGCGAGGATCCTAGTGGAGGCCTGAGGATTGCGTTTGGCTTAGCGCATGTGGCACGAACGTACTCCGAAGTGAAAGCTCGCTTGCGGGAGTTTGAGCCTCGTTTGCGTGCGTTGTCGCAGAATTTACAAATGTCGACCAAGGTTTCTTTGCGTGAAGGTCATTTGACGACGACGGCATTGCGGGCCGAACCGCCGGTTCCTAATGCCATCACGAGCCCGATCGGTTCGCGGATACATTTGTCGATCGGCTCGGCCTCGGCTGTGCTGCTGGCGCAAATGTCGGATCCTGTGATAAGGCAAGTGCTCGCTTCGGCACCGGATGAGGCCTGGGAGCGTCAACAACCCGATGATGTCTGGCAGCGGATTCAAGATTGCCGTGAGCAAGGCGCGTGCTTTGAACTCGGATTATATCATCCTTCGATTTATGCCTGCTCAGTGCCTTTGCAACTGACGGAGACGGCGGTGGTGGCACTCTCTGCAGTCGGTTGGCCTGAAGATTTCAAGAACCGGAAAACGATCGTAGATCAGTTGCGAGCTGTGGTTTTAGAATAGTCGACATGCTTATCGATTGAGTGCGTGAGATCGTAATTATGCAGGAAATGACATGGAATATGCTCTAACGAGATCATTGCATTGCCCGCACGTGCGCCAGCGCGGCGGAGACTAAACCCTCAGGATTGTAGCCGCCTTCTAAAACGGAGACGATGCGTCCCTGGGCATGTTTTTCTGCTAATGCCATGACTCGTTGGGTGAGTTCTACATAGGTTTCGTCCTCCCAATTCAAGCCGCCCAGTGGGTCGCCTTTACGGGCGTCGAAACCGGCTGAAATGAATATGAATTCGGGTTTAAAAGCGTCTAGTGCTTGACCGCCTGTAGTATCCCAAGCAGTCAAAGCTTCTTCAGGACCCGACCTTTCGGGCAAGGCTAAGTTTAGCGTGGCTTGCGGCGGTGGGCGATCCGTGTCGCCATCTGAATTGCCAGAATAGTTCCCACTCTCGTGTAGAGAAAGGTAAAAGGTGTTGGGATCTTCGGCAAAAATTGCTTCGGTCCCATTGCCGAAATGAACGTCCCAATCCACGATCGCGATGCGTTTGAGCGGGTAGTGTTTCCTCAAATAATTCGCTGCGATAGCCACGTGATTAAAAATGCAAAAGCCCATCCCGCGGTCGGCGGTGGCATGATGCCCCGGTGGGCGCACCGCGCAAAACACTCGTTTCACGGTTTGTTGCATGACGGCATCGGCCGCTGCCAATACCGAGCCGGTGGCCTCTAAGGCGACGTCATAGCTGTCGATAGAAATCGCGGTGTCACCCGTGCGGAGGACATCCGCAAAGCTCTCGACGTCTCGATACACCAGATCCTGATAATAAGCCTCATGCGCCAATAGCACTTCCGAAGTGCTGGCGCGTCGACCGGGCAGGCGTAAGATTTCTGCGGGCAGTGCTTCCAGGGCCTGACGCAGCATACGATAGCGCAGCGCTGATTCCGGGTGCCCCGAGCCAGTGTCGTGGTGCTCATAAAACGCATTGTAGTGCAGCCCTAGGGCGGGGGTGTCGGCTTGCGATGATTGTGCGGATTGTATCCGCTGCTGAATTTCACGATGACGACTGAGCACGCCCGCAACGGGAATGTCGAAATGCCGCTCCGCCGCAGAGATTGGATCCTTGCTGCGGCCTCCGGCCTGTTCAAACAAAGCAGCCATCGCGTGATTTTTCTGCAGCACTGTCGCCCAAAAAGTTTGAATGCCACGCTCGGCAGCGATGGTCGCCAGTTCGCCGAATAGCACGCTGGCCATGCCTGCGCGGCGGGTGTCTTCATGCACGACAAAAGCGACTTCGGCCGTGTCGCCTCCGGCATCCAGATAATAACGGGCAATCGCTCGCAGCGCTCCCTTACGATCAAAGACTCCCAGCGCGAGGTCTTTTTCCTGATCTACGGCTGCTAATTTATAGGCCGACTCGCCGCTCATTCGCTCCCGTTGATGGCCGTAGCGTAGACGCACCGTTTCTTCATCGTGCGAATAAAAGAAGTCCTGCAGCACCGACATGTCGCTGGGGTGGAGTGGGCGCAATTGGAAGCGACCGATCTTGAAATCGATCATTTTGGATTCCAGCTCGTCACGCGCACCGCCCGGCATGGTGAAGAATTTTGGCACCCAGCCTCGGTTCCATGCGCCCTTTAAGAGCTCTTCCCGATCGTCGGGGTGGGCAATTTCCACGAGTCGCGCCACACGCTCGCGGATGCTGCGTCCGAAGATACTGGCGACTCCATATTCCGTAACCACATGATGAATGTCGCTACGGCTGGTGCAGACACCACTCCCCGGCGCGAGGTCCGCCACGATACGAGCCGAATTATCGTCATCCGAGCGTGAGGTTAAAACCACGATGGGCTTGCCGTCCTTGCTGGCACCCGCTCCGCGGGAAAAATCCTGCAGCGAGCCGACCCCGCCGTAAAAGTGGTGCCCGCTCGAGTCACGCACCACCTGTCCGGTCAAATCGACCATGCGCGCGCCATTGATGGCGACCATGCGCTCATTGCGGGCGATACGATCCGAGGCATTCACCCAGTCACTGGGGTGTAGCTCCAAATCTGAATTCTCGTGCACGAATTGATACAGCTCTTGTGTGCCGAGCACATGGCTGGCAATGGACTTCCATTGCTTCAAAGACTTGCGGGAATTATCCACCGCGCCCTTACGGATGAGATCCATACACGCATTGGTAAACATGCCGGTGTGTATGCCAAGGTTGCGGTGTTGATGCAGGGCTCGCAGCACCGCCTCCGGGCTATTACCCAAGCCCACTTGCAGGGTCGAGCCATCTTCGATCAATTGGGCCGCATAGCCTCCGAGTAATTCGTGCCGCTTGTCGATGGAAGGCGAGAGCGTCTCGGGCAAGGGCAGGTCCTGTTCGATGAAGTAATGAATCTCCGAAGCTGGAATCAGGCTATTTCCCCCCGTGCGCGGCATTTGGGGGTTCACTTGGGCAATGACACAGCGGGCGGTGGTCGCTGCGGCCTGCACCACATCCACACTGACGCCTAGGGAGCAATTCCCGTCTGGCCCCGGGGGGCTGACTTCGATCAGAGCCACATCGACCTGCAGCGGACCTTCACGAAATAGACGAGGCACCATGGACATCGGGCAGGGCGTATAGTCCGCCTGCCCACGGCTGACCGCATCGCCGACATCAGGTGTCAAAAAGAAGGAATTCGTCCGCAGCATCGACTCATATTCCGGCGCGATCCAAGGGGATGCATGCAAACTGTGTATATGCACTAGCTCGATGTCCTTGAGCTGATGGGCATGTGCCAGCATCGAACGCACCAGGGCCAAAGGCATCGCCGCGCCCCCTCCGATGAACACCCGGCTGCCCGGCCGCAGTAACTTAGGCCAATCTTCTGTATTTAAAGGCTTCATTGGGGGGATGTCTACCCTCTTAGGGAGACGTGGGGAGCTGGTTTTTGCGGGCTAGAGGTCATATCGAGAGCATGTAAGAGCTAGTTCTAAAAGTAAAGATGACATGTCCAAAGTGTCGGGGGGCAGGGCATAGTCGCGATTCCACCCTTCGGCACCTCCTGGCTGTTTAGGAAAATTGCGAGATGCCACGACGGATTCGGTATTGGCGTGGGGTGCTCTTGTAGTGTGCTTTAAATAGTTTGTAGAAGTGTCCGAGATTTTCGAAGCCGCATTCGTGGGCGATTTCGACTATTTCTTTTTGCGAGGTTTCCAGCTGCATGGAGGCCCATTTTAGCCGGGCTCGGTTGACTATGTTGCGTGGAGTTGTATCCAATAAACGCCTACAATCGCGACTGATGTGTTCATGGCTGCGGCCAGCGATTCGGACGAATTCAGGCACGCCGCCAACGAAATTGGGCCAAGTTTCGATTCGGCGTAGCGCGTGGGTGAGCCATTCCGGCATCGCCGGGTGAGGGCTGGTTTCACGGTCGCGGTTCTCGAGTAGCGCTAGCACGCCCAGTAGATAGGCTGCGGCGTTGGTTGTGTTCCAATGCCCTGCGGCGAGGTCGTTGCCCATCTGGCGCAAGCGTTCGCGGTCGTCGCTGCTGAGTTGATATTCGCGCTTTTCGATCTCTTCATGATCAAAGAAGCAGACTTTATCGGCAAAGAATTGATTACGGATTTTTTCCCATAGCGACGAAGGGAAAGCAAAATTAATTAAGCCGACTTGCTCGCCTGCGCTCCAAGCAGAGAAGCCATGAGAGTCGTCGGCCCGAATGAGCACGAAGTAGCCGATTTCCATTAATCGTGGCTCACCATTGAGCAAGTGGCAGCCGCGGCCACTCTCAATCCAGAAGAACTCATGATAGTCTTGAGAATGCACGTGAGGGCTGGGGACGTAGCTATAATTATAAGCCTCATAGGTGCAGGCATAGGCTTGGGGCCAGTCTGCGGTAGAAATCTTAAACATCAAGACAGCGTAAGAAAAAGCGGCTGTAACGCAAGACCTGAGCGCTGCCTTTATGTTATACTGCTCCTACAAAAATTATGCTTCCCAATCATCATCTTCCCCAACTGATTCCCAATCGTATTCAATCGGCGGTCAACCGCCTGCAAGCTGCTGTTTGGACCCATCGTCAGCCAGTGGCAGTCGAGGCGTCGCGCCCGCAGGCCAAGCAGATTTCGCTGGCAGAGGGCCAGCAGCTGAAGCGTAGTCAGGTGAAGCCTTGTTCGTTTTGGGGGAAGCTCTTTGATCAGCGTTGGTGTCGCGTGACTTTGCCGGAAGCAGCGGATGACAATACGTGGATGGAATGGAAGGATCAAGGGGAGGCTACACTCTATGTGGATGATCAGGCATATTTCGGTTTTAATGTGGCACACGTTCGCTGCCGTTTACCGGAGGGCACTCAGGTGGTATGGATACAGTCGAGCTGTATTCAAAGTGCGATCTGGCATGAGGAGGCGAATGGCATGGCGGCTGCCGGTAGTTATTTTGAAGGTGCGTTTATCGTCAAACGCGATGATATGGCTTGGAATGCCTACCATGATTTAAAGTGCTTGTTTGATTTGGCAATGGATCAGCGGCACCGTGAGAATCCGCAGGTGCCCACTACGTTGAATGGCGCAGGCCTACAAGCTCCAGTTGATAAATTTACGCCTGTGTATCGCCTGATGTTGCGAGGTATGGAGGGTGCTTGTAATGTGCTGGATCAGAAAGGCATAGCTGCGATGCGTCGTAGTCTCGCAAAGCTCTACAAGCAGCTGAAGGTCGATAAGACTTTTTCGAAGTGCATCTTGACGGGACATGCCCACCTCGACTTGGTTTGGATCTGGCCGGAGCGCATGGGCGAACTCAAGGCGGTTAACATTTTTGCCACTGCGGTTCGCTTGATGGAGGCGTATCCTGAGTATCGTTTCGCTTATAGTCAGCCGGCCAGTTATGAGGCGGTGGAAAAGCGCGAACCTGATTTATACCAACGTGTGAAAGAACGGATCGATTCTGGAAAATGGCAAGCCACTGGCGCTATGTACGTGGAATCGGACACCATGATCGCTTGCGGTGAGGCTTTGGCTCGCAGCTTTACGCTGGGGCAAGCCGGCTTTGAAGCGATCAATGGGGCCTTGTCGAAGCTGACTTGGTTGCCCGATGTGTTTGGCTATTCGGCTTGTTTGCCGCAAATTATGAAGCAAACGGGCGTGGAGTATTTCTTCACCACTAAAATGACTTGGAACGCGATCAATCGTTTCCCCTATAGTAGTTTTATATGGCGGGGGAATGATGGATCGGAGATTCTTGCGCATGTGACGCAGGAGTCTGGCTATGTGACCCACATGGAGATTGATCATGTCAAAGCCCCCATGCATGCCAATCAGCAAGCGGACGTGCACGAGGAGTATTTATTGCCGACTGGTTATGGTGATGGCGGGGGCGGTGCGACCGATGACATGTTAGAGCGTGCGCGTCGATTGGGTTCTCTGCCTGGCATGCCGGAGATTGAGTGGGATCAGCCGGAAGCTTTTTTTGATCGATTGAACAGCGTACGCGATGAGTTACCGGTGCATCAAGGCGAATGCTATTTGGAGTATCACCGTGGCACATTCACCACACATGCTAACCTAAAGGCCAGCTTCCGTGGCCTGGAACGTGCCATGCAGGTGGCCGAAGCCGTGGCGGCGGCCACGGGTAAGACTTGGAACATGGAAGATTCCTGGAAACGTTTGGTCTTTGCTCAATTCCATGACTATATCCCCGGCAGCTCTGTCTGGGATGTGTATCTGGAAGACTTACCTGTGTTGGACGGACATGCTGAAGCGCAACTCGCTGAGGCGGGGCAGGCTTTGGCCGGCAAGGGGGGCGACTGTCTTTTCAATCCACATGCGATGGAAGTCTCGAAATGGATCGATGGTCCAGATGCGTCGGCTTATGTAAGCTTACCTCCCTTGAGTGGTTTGCCTATCGAGACTGTGATTCAAGATACGCCTCAGTCGGTTGAAGTTCAGGGCCGCAAGGTTTCTAACGGCTTAGCGGAATTCCGCGTTAATGCTTCCGGTTGGATCGATCAATTGAGCTGGGAGGGAGTGGAAGTGCCACTCTCTGGTGCTGCGGGCCAACTGATGCTGTATCCCGATCATGCCGCGAATTTTGAAGCCTGGGATATCGATCGTCATGTCTTGAGTATCGGTGAGGTCTGCAACGCTAAGGCAAAGATCACTGCTGTAGAAGAGGGCGCGCACCGCGCCGGCATCGCTGTAACACGCAAGATTGGCGATGCTAGTGAGGCTACGGTCACCTTTACCTTGGAGTCTGGTAGTCCTTTAGTGCATGTGAGCGTTGATCTCGACTGGCAGGAGCCTGAGTCCTTGCTAAAGTTGATCTTTCCCACGAAGTACGCGGCGACTAATGCACGATTTGGCATTCCATACGGCAGTGTCTTACGCAAGCAAGTGCCAGACGGCTTGCAGGCCGAAGCGCAATGGGAAGTGCCTTTTAGTCGCTATCTTGCTGTGTTTGACGAAGGTGAGCGTGAAGGCCTCTTCTTGACGACCGAAGATAAATATGGCGCGACTGTACGTGAAGGCTCGGTAGGTTTGAGCTTAGTGCGCAGTCCACGCGTCACCGGTTTTGATGCGCATGCCACTGCGTGGCCGCCGCATTTGACCCGCTTGAAAATTGATTCGCCCTGCAGTGATCGGGGGGCGCATAGGATTCAGTTAGCGATTGGCCGCTATGATGCCGAACTACCGCGTGAGCGTCAGCCTGCATCCGTTGCCGAGACGCTCTTTACCGATCTGCTTGCATACACTGGTCAGGCCATCGCTCCTGTAATTGAATCAATCTCAGGTGGCGAAACATTGGTGCCACATTGGGTCAAACCAACGGAAGAGGGCTATGTGCTCCGCTTGCATGAAGTGTCAGGGCGACGCGGTCAGGTGAATATCAATCTGGTGGACGGTTATGAACTCGCGCTCACTGATATCGGTGAATCGAAGGCCGAATTGACACAATCAGCAATTCGTTTCGCGCCCTATCAGGTCGTGAGTTTGCTGGTGCGACGCTCCTCATAATTGATCGGGGCGACACTGATGCTTTACAAAATAGAGGATACACTAATTTTTCGGCATCGGGGATCAATTCTCTGCAGGTGTTTGAGCTTTAATGCCGAAGGTCTTTTTGAAACTAAGTTTGGAGTCTGTTGCCGCCGAGTGTAATTGAACGCCGAGATAAAAGTTGATCTCCCCTGTCTTGTATCCTGTCTCGGAGTTGGTGCTTAGCTCGAGGGTGAGCTCGATACTTTCTTCTGCTTGTAGTGTGAGCGTGTGGAGCACGCTTTCGTTTTGAATGCGAACATTACTGGGGAAGTAAGGAATGAGTTGCGCGGTTATTGGGAACTCGAAGACATTCTTGAGGGTGACTGTCGTTTGTCCTGCATGCCAGATGGGGGAGTCGCACATCATTTTAGAGATGTGGACGGAACCGTCGGGGAGATCGTAGAGTTGCTCTTTTTGGTCGAATACTTGTTGAGCTTGAGCGGCTTCTGTTTCGTTGGCGGGATAAATATCAAAGACTCGATTATCGATGTCGATGGCTCGATATTTCATGGTTTTCGGACTCACGTCCACCAGCCAGAAGTGCTGTATGCTACCGCTTTGAACTAAGTAGTCTCGATCAAAGTAGTCGATGCCACGGGGGCTTCTTCCCCAGCAACCGTCGCCGAGGTAGAGCGTGCCGGATCCATCGGCTGTCGGCTCGCCGAATTTGATTGGGTGGCTCCGTTTGTAGGTATGATCGTGGTTCCCATGTCGCCGCCAGTGACAAAACGTAGCTCGCTATCGTCATTGGGAATCGTGCGCACTTTGACTTCCTTACTATAGCCTTGATCCGTGCTGCCGACGATTAGGTAGTAGCAGGTGTCCGCCTGTAGATTGTCGATCTGAGTTCGATAGATTGTGCGGTCATTTAAGCCCTCAATAGTTGAGGCGAGCCCCTTTGCTGAATGGGCATAAGCGGTTGGATCCCCATTGTGTGAGACTGTGTCGTAGTAAACATTTGCGTCTCCAGCAGGCGTTGCGTTGGGACCGAGCATTTGCCAGTTTGCCGTTAAGCTTGTTGTCATGATGGGGGCAACTCTGCCTCCAAGTCCTTGTCACATACTTTATTGTTTATGAAAAAAATACTACCCATCCTCTTGAGCAGTCTGACTGCGGCTGTCTCTGTCAACGCATGGCAGGATTCGTTTGAAGATTCAATTAGCCAGTGGGAGTCCTCTGAGGGCTCTTCCTTACGAAGCGTGGAGCAAGGCGCGGGTGTGCCTGCTGCAGCCATAACCGATGGCGTTAAATGCCTCGAGCTGACGGGCACCAAGGGGCATGCTTGGAATCAGTTGGCGGACCGCAAGGACTTAACTACGCAGATCAAAACATCGACAAGCTTGTCGATGGATCTATATGTGCCACAGTCGAGTCTGCCCGATTCGGGCTGGGCGAAGCTACAATTACGCATGTATGGCGGCCAAGGTGGAGGGGCGACTTTTGATATCACCAAAGATATTGAATTGGACCTCTATGCCGAGGGCGGCAAGAGCTATCATGTGATGTGGGACTATGCTGCGGATCCCGCTTTTAAGTCGGATGTGTATTGGGCTCATGTTGGCATTGTGTCGATTGCAAGTGCAGGCAGTATGTCACCGGTGTATATTGATGATGTGCAGTTCTCTGACGCCCATCAGATCGAGGCCGAACTGCAAACGGACGCGTTTATACTGAGCGATGAGTGGTCCTTAATTTGGAACGATGAATTTGACGGTGAAAAGGGCGCCGCTCCGGCCGAGCATTGGCGCCCTGGTGCGATTTGGAGAAACGATGGTACTTGGCGTGATTCCACTTTGGCCCCTGAAGAGGCCTACTTGGATGGCAAGGGAAATTTGACCATGCGCACACGCTACAAAGATGGGAAGCGACTCGCTCCTTATTTAGTGACTTCTGAAGATGGCACTTACAGTAAGGAAGACAGTATTACTTTTGGCCCCGGCGAGGACGGCATTTTTATCGAATGGCGCGCCAATGTTTCACAATTTAAAGCGCATGCTGCATGGTTTGCGCTCTGGCTCTTTTCAGATAATCCTTACGCTGGCGATGCTGCGCTCGGATCCGAAATTGATGTGATGGAGTATGTGCCTTATGAGGGCGAAAACTATAGTGTGATGAGTAAATTTAACGCTGCGATTCATATCAAGGATGGTGGCATGAATATAAAACCACCACAGCCTTATGGCCTCGTAACTTTTGACGAAACTGTTTGGAATACTTGGGGCCTATATTGGACAAAGGATATTCAAGTCTACTATCTCAATGGTGAGCCTTATTGGATTAACCGTAATAAACAGTATATTTCAACCGATGATACGCACGGCATTCGATTGACAGTTGAGATTGCCAATGGCGACCCCGCCAAGGGAAACAAAAATCACTGGGGACACGCAGTTGGGCGCTTTGAGGACAATGCTGCTGATAAACTTCCTTCGTATGCCTACGTCGACTACGTGCGTGTGTATCGTAAGAACGCCAAGTAATTAGTAAGCTTGATTTCACGCAAGGCGTCTTGGTCGTCGCGAAGATCTGTCAGTCAGATTTGCGCGCAGATCAAGGCGCCTTTCTTGTATTCAGACTAGTTAACTAACAGCTTCATGCTAGCTTAGGTGTGACAAGAAAAAGCCCCGACGCATTGCTGCGACGGGGCTTACCCTATATAACCCTATATGAAAAAAGTCCTAAGACTTTAAAGTTTGTATGTATCGATACTGCCCGATGCTGCGCCTGGGGCAAGCTTTGGTATGTTGCGAATAGTTGTGAGTGTTTTGAGCCTGTCTGGTTAAGTGTGGCATCTTGCTTCCATTGAGAGTAGCCTTTGGCCTTCTTGGGTGGATACATAAAAAAAGCCTCGAGGCGCGTGGCGCTCTCGAGGCTTAGTGAAATAAGCTTTAAATGGATCGCTTAGCTGCGACGACGGATCACTGCTGCACCGAGTGCTAAGAGACCAGCAAGTGAGGCAAATGTGGATGGCTCGGGGATTTGAGTCACTGTTACGTTGTCCAGACGAATTGCGTTACCTGTATCATAGCCGTATGTTTCATCTCCTTTTAAGTAAGAACTTTCGATTGTCACTTGAAGGCCACCATTAAGGTCACCGATTGTAGGAGCTGTTGAATATGTGAAATCACTCAGCGAGAATGAGAAGTCTACGTAGCTACCATTAGTTGCTGCGATCGTTTTGTTTGCCGATTTGTTGCCGTTGAATGCGAGGGCAATGATGAAGTTTTCAGAAGCGGACACAAGCCCGTCTGTAAATAAACTAAAGTCTACAGTGAACTTGGATAAGTCGTCTGTTGTTGCTAGATTTGTAGTGTCGCTTTTGTTCGTGAAGAACTTAATCGTGTAATCGCCACTTGGGCCCGCTGATGTTGAATCCCAGTCGAGGCTTAAAGCGTTTGATCTTCATTATATTATCAATGGTTATTCGTGTGGTTTAGTGTCACTGAGATTCTCAGCTTGTAGAATAATGTGTGCTAAGGATCGCTCAGGGTCAATTTCGCGCTTGTTGCGAATAGATTGCGCTCTGAGTGCGAACTACTTACGGGATTTTCGTCGGCTTGCGATTAATAGAGAAGTCAAGCCTAGTATTGCGCTGTAAGTACTTGGTTCTGGGATGTCTTCGTAGTGCCCCGCATCGTCTTCGGTCAGGCGTATCTCGCCGAAGTAAGCGGTGGCTCCAGGCTCATTGACTTTTAATGTGAGGCCGTCGCCTACGATTTGCGTCAGCCCGGGATTAAAGCTTGGATAGCTGCTTAAATCGAAATCCAAGGTGTGCCATTGGCCTTGAGACAAGTCGCTGGTTTGTCCGGGTTCGCCGTCAATCCACCAGTGGCCACGTTTCGAATCAAAGTTCTGTTCGCCATCTGAGGTGCGCACTACGAATCCATTCATGCTGGCATTCACAGAGTAGATGGTCGCGCGGAGGGTGGCTTGGTTTTTAGGGACGGTGAGCGGGCCGCTAATGCCGTAGAAATTGATGCCACCGTTGCCGTATGCTTCAGTAGTCGTGAATTTAATCGTGGCCTGATTATCGGGCGTGCGAAATTCCGGATCGACTCCAATGCTACCGTTGGCCCATAGGGTGCCCTTGACTTGGCCGTCTTGGTAAATGATCGTGTCGGCTTGAAGAGTCGCCTGTGTGCAGAGAATTGCAATGATAGTGGCGAGCCGCGTGCGTGCGTGTGTGTGTGAGTGTGTGTGCCTGTGCGCATATGTCCAATGCTGATTGCTTGTGAATGATCGGCATTTAAACTACTCTGGAGCTGTCACCGGTCAAGTGGTGGGGCGATGCGAATAGGGGCTACTAGATTCTTTTACACACTTTTAGTCATCTTCTTGCTGCGTGACTAGGCGAGGGGCCATTTGCTTGATTGCGGTGCCGTGTAAGATGCCGGATGCGGCCGAGCGACCGAGCCTGCGGTAGTCGTAGCGCAGGCGGGTGTGGGGCGCGGTGACGATGCCTGTGCCTTGAATCGAGACCATTTCGACTGTCTTGCGATCGGCCTCGCGTATGCGTGAGGCGAGGCCTAGTGCGGTATTATCTTCGGTGCAGATAAAGCAGCTGTGCGGCTGAATTTCGCGCACTAATGCGTGCACGGCCTCTTCATCGTAAAAGTTCAGTCCATGGGTCGAGAGGTTTGCCAGGGTCTCTTGCATCTGGTTCACACTGCGGTGTAGTAGGGGCTCTTCGGGGGTGCTCTCGACCAGATAGACTTGGTTGAATTTGCGTGACTGGACGTAATCCGCAATGAGCTTGGCGCCTGCGCTATAGTTGGGTGTGATGACCTTGGTATGTTCTTCTGAGCCGCTGAGTAATTGGATGCACTGGTTGCGCGGAAAGGGGACGAGTTTGAGGGCCGCATCGCACCAGAGGTGGTCAAATATGTAGCCAGCGCAGCCTTTGGGCAGGGTCTTGAGTAGCTTGGCCATTTCCGCCTGCTGCTCTTCTTCGGTGGCGATGATTGCCGGTTCTAGTTGCACGGGCACTTGTACTAAGTTGGGCGCCGAATGCAGGATGAGCGGGCTACCATTGGTGGTGCATACTTCGGTGACCCCTTCTAAAATCTCTTGATAGAGTTGGCTCCAGTCTTGGATGTTGCGACCGATGAAGCAGATGGGCTTGCCTTTAAGCGCATGGCTTTGGGCACTGGCGGGAAAGAAACGACGCGAGGGGCCTTGCCATACCACACCTTCGGTTTCTAAGTCGTGCAAAAGTCGAAAGATAGTCGTTGAGTGTAGATCAAAATCGTCTGCAAGTTGGCGAAGGGAGGGCAGTGGTTTGTTTTCGGGTTGATTCTTGATCAGTTCGAGTATTCCAGCTCTGGCCGCGACAGTGTACGAAGTTAGGTTTCTAGGCATGTGACGAAATTAATGTAGGCTATTATGAATACTTTTTTGAAAGCATGCAAACGCTTGCACTCTCATTTAATGATTTTTTATGTTTTAGAGCGTGAGGGATCAACTCGCATACTGTTGCAAATAGCGCTGCATACGCTGTGTATTTGATCGATTTGATTTTGGCTTATTTAAAGAGGCTGTGGCCAGCTTGAAGGCGCAAGGGATCGACTCGATTTTGTGCACGCCGACGGCGACGCCCCCGCGTTGGCTGACTGCGGAGCATCCCGAGTGGATGCGTGTCGATATCAACGATGTGCCCTTTACCCATGGCACGCGTCAGCATTGCTGCACCAACAATCCCGGTTTTCGGGCCGAGTCGCGTCGAATTACTCGTGCGATGGCGGAGGCTTTTAAGGACGATGCCGCTGTCATCGGGTGGCAGACGGACAATGAGCTCTATTGCCATGTGGAAGAGTGCTACTGTGAGAGTTGCCAAGTGGGCTTCCGTGAGTGGCTCGCGCTGCGCTACGATCAGAGCATCGAGAAGCTGAACCATGCCTGGGGCACCTTATTTTGGAGTCAGCAATACGATGACTTTGACCAAGTTGTGATCCCTAAAAAATGGCGTCAGCCCGCACCTTGTAATCCCAGTGCACTGCTCGATTTTCGTCGCTTTTTGAGCGACTCTGTCACCGCGCTTTCAGCGCGAACAGGTGGAGATTCTGCGTGAGGTAAATCCTGATTGGTGGATCACGCACAATGGTGTCTTCTACAATATCGATTATTACAAATTTGCCGAGGACTTAGACTTCCTCGCGGTCGATGTGTATCCTGCATTTTGGGGCACCAAGCCGGAGGACTTCATCGGCGGCAGTCAGCTCAATGAGCGCTGCCGACAAGCGACCGGTACTTACATCGTGCCGGAGCAGTGCGGCGGCCCTGGCGGGCAAATTGACTTTTTACAGCCCACACCTGAGCCGGGACGCATGCGCTTATGGGCCTATCAATCGATCGCGCATGGTGCGGATGGTATGTTGCACTTCCGTTGGCGCACGTGTCGCTACGGAGCGGAAATCCATTGGCATGGTATCTTGGACCACGACAATGTGCCACGTCGCCGTTTCGAAGAGTTTGCACAAGAAGGCGCGGAACTGAAAAAGATTGGTACGGACATTTTGGGCACGACTAAGCGAGTCGAGGTCGGCATCAGCCATAGCTATGAGCAAGATCACGCGCAAGGCGTGCTTAGCTTTTCGCGCCCACAACCCGACGCGCAGCGTGAGTTGCTCTTAGGCACATTGATGCGTCAGAAAGTGGCGGTTGGCTATGTGAATGAAGCCGACAGTTATGCCGGTCTGAAGCTCTTGATTGTGCCTTCTGCGATCGTGATGGATGCCTCACGTGCAGAGAAAATTGAAGCATTCGTCTCGCAGGGAGGGGTGCTATTAGTCACCGCCACCAGCGGTCAGCGCGATGTCAATAATCATGCCATCGAGCAAACACCTCCCGGCCTATTGAGTCGGGTGCTGGGGATCACAGTCGAGGAGTTTGGCAAAACGGAATACCGGCGCATGCAGTTGCAAGGCGCAGGGCTCGAGATGGACGCGAATTATTACGAGATTATTCAATGCACCGATGCCGAGCCGCTCGCGCATTGGCACTTCGAGCAGAACCCGCAAACGGAAGCCGCGGAGGGCAGTGTGGGGCTATCGTGCAATGAA
Organism: Puniceicoccaceae bacterium; assembly: GCA_002729725.1. Lineage (GTDB taxonomy): Bacteria > Verrucomicrobiota > Verrucomicrobiia > Opitutales > Coraliomargaritaceae > Thalassobacterium > Thalassobacterium maritimum. Next base: position 35,965 of record PBYS01000089.1, on the reverse strand, counting down.
TTTGGAGCAGGCAAGGCCTACTACCTCGGCACTTTCTTGAACGAATCCTCAGCGATCGAGCTCATGCAGCGGCTCTGTGATGTGGCAGACGTGCAGCCGCTCGGGCGATCGGATACGGATGTTTGCATCATCGAACGCTACGCTGCGGACCGTCGTTTGACCTTTGTGCTCAATAATTATCCCGAGCCCAAGGCGGTCACAGGCTTACCTCGTGGGCAAAACATTTTAGCAGATCAGGCCTGCGACGGTAATCTGGATATCGAGCCCTTCGGAGTCGCTGTGATTCGTTCCTAATTCGAGTCGGCTCATTCCCTCAAACGCATTTATATACTATGAAAGAGACCTTATTGAATCCTGAGATAGAAGCACGCGTCGACGTGATTCTGTCCATGTTGAGCGTGCAAGAAAAGATCGGGCAACTCTTTCAAGAGAAGGCCGAATGTGAAAATCTGGAAGAGCTCAAGTCACGCATCCGTGCGGGGCGTGTGGTCGAAGGCTATGGCGAAGACCCATATTTGACCGGACAACTCGGGGCCGCCGCCGTCGAAGGCTATCAAGGTTCAGAATTGCAACAAATGAAGCAATCCAAGCGCGTGGTCGCTTGTGCGAAGCATTTTATTGGTTACGGTGCTTCCGAGGGCGGACGTGATTATGAGACCACAGAAATTACTGAGCACAGTCTACGCAATGCGTATATGCCTCCGTTTCGCGAAGTTCTGGATCGTGGCTGTATGACTGTGATGAGCTCATTTAACGAGCTCAACGGAGAGACTGCCTCTGGCAGCCACCGCTTGCTTACCGAATTGCTTAAAGAAGAACTCGGATTTGCCGGTTTTGTAGTCAGTGATTGGGCAGCCGTAGAAGAGCTCATCTCGCACGGTATCGCCGCCAATCATCGCGAGGCCGCACGTATTTCGCTCAGCGCTGGTATGGATATGGAGATGGTGACGCGCTGCTTCTTAGACTCTTTGGAGTCGCTGTTAGAGTCCGGGGCCGTTTCTGCTGGGCGCTTGGATGACGCCGTGCGCCGTGTCTTACGAGCCAAGTTGATGTATGGCTTGTTCGAAGATCCTTATACGCCTGTTGAACCCGAAGCGCTCGAGATTCACACTTCCGATCTAGCGCTGGCTCGCCGGGCAGTCGCCGAAAGTGCGGTGCTCTTAAAGAATCGAGCCGCCACCTTGCCACTCCAGCGCAGCCGTGGAAAGACATTGCTCACCGGTCCCTTGCTGCACGCACAAGCTCCGCTCTTGGGCACCTGGTCGATGGATGGCCAACCCGACGATGTCACGACCTATCAAGCCGCGTTTGCAGCCGAGTGGGGGAGTGAGGCTTACGTGACCCACGATCCCGCCTTGATGGATCAAGGTCTCGCCATGGCGCACAATCATAAGTCCAACCAGATCGACCAAATCGTAGTCTTTATCGGAGAAGATAGCTCACGCGGCGGTGAGCATTTCAGTGTTTCCGACCTCAGCCTGCCGCCTGGGCAAGTCGAGTATGTCGAATCACTGGCCGCGATCGGACTGCCCTTAACCGTCGTCATCACAGCCGGTCGCCCCTTGTTGATTGAGCGTATCTTGCGCTGTGCCGATGCCGTGCTCTACAGCTTCCACGGCGGAGTGCAAGCCGGCCCAGGGGTGTTTGATACCCTGACCGGTGCCCACGATCCCCGTGGACACTTGCCCATCACCTTCCCACGCGCCACTGGGCAAATCCCGATCTATCACAATCGCAAGACCACCGGTCGCCCATGGTCCAATGGTTATATTGATCAAGTCGACCAGCCCAGCCTAGCATTTGGTTACGGTTTGAGCTATACATCCTTTGAAGTCGCAGAGCTCAGCGTGAACGCGTCCTCCTATCCATGCGATGCAGAGACGGTTGAGCTTTCCCTGCGTGTTAGCAACACAGGTCCACGCGCGGGTAAAGCCCTAATCCAGTTCTATGCGCACGATCACGTCGCCAGCCTCGCGCGTCCCACCCGTTTCCTATGTCACCACCTTTGGGTGCCTTTGGCCGCCGCAGAGAGCCAAGTCGTGCAGGTTCGCATCCCCACCAAGCGCCTCGGGTTTTATAACCGTCAGGGCGAGCTCACGATCGAACCCGGTCAATTTACTTTCTATGCCGGCCTCGATTCAAACGCCGATCTGAACGCCAGTTTAGAGCTAGTAGGTTCTTAAGTCGAACGACTCCAAGCTGGTAATGCCGCTAATGGTGAGTACCTCATCCTTACTCCACTCGATGCCTCTTGTGCCTGCCTCAGAACATCGCCAGAAGTTTGAAAGGGTTCGCTGTCAAATGCACTCATACACTAACGGGAGAAGCGTTCATTGCATTATCTCTTGTGCCAACAATCGTTAAATTATAAGTCAGGCTGCTATTCAGGCCAGCTCAAGGCTAGCTCGGTCATGCTGTGTCGTAGCCATCGAGTTTCAGTATGAGGACGATAGTGTTTTCCGCTTTAAGTTGACGGTTTAAAGCGAATGTCATTCTTCCCTCGCAGGATACTCTAAGCGCAAGAAGAGTGGCTGTGTGTCGACTTGGTAGGGGCTTAGGTCGATTGTCTTTTGCACGGAATTGCCGAGTTTTAGGTCGGGCAGGTAGCGTGCATTCGGGAGTTCTACCCAAGAGCCAGGCTCTAAATTGCGAGAATACATAACTTTGGGACGAGCTTGTGCGTGTGTGCGTGAGCTGAGGTAGGAGAACGTGGGCAACTGTGGATAGTCCGCATGGTGTGTCGAGCTGAGGGGCGCTGTATTGGCGACCATCGGATCGGTGCCGCTGTGGTATTCGACGATGTTCAGCCAGCCGTCTCCGTCGGCGTCATCAGTGGGCAGGTGTTTGCCCGACGCGTTGCTTGCTAGATCTTCGAAGAAGGCGTCACGGCTTGGCACCTCTGGGAGTGTCGCAGTGGGAGTAGTTGTGAAGGAATAGACGCGACCGCTGTCATCCGCGTTTGCGAAGTCGGCACCGAGGTCGCCTGCGAGAATGGTGTCGCCCTTCATTGTGAGCGCTTGTGCATTCCCAAAATTGTTACCTAGGGCACCTTGCTGGTCTGGCTGGTCGCTATCGCGGCTACAAAGCGCGCGCACTTCTTGCCAATCGTTGGCGCTTTCGTCCCATTCGAATTGATAGACCATGGAGCGATCCATCGCAGTCCATCCGTAGCCTTGTCGCAGTCCTGCGATGAGGACTGTGTCGCCTTCGGCGATGAGGGAGGAGCCGAAGTGTTTGACTGTATATATTTGACGCAGGTATGCGCTGTAGTCCCATTGGATGTATTCATCCATGCTTGCTTCTTCGACCGTGCGGATACGGCGTGTTTGAACCCAAGTGCCGCCTTCATACTCAAATTGATAAACGGCCCCGAGCGGGGTGTTGCCTTGCCACTTGCGGAAGGCGGAGACAAATATGCCGTGATCTGAGATGGCGACACGTTCGCCGAATAGATCGTCGTAGTCGGCATCGTCGGCCTTGAGCTTTTGCTCCAGTTGCCATTGTCCAGAGCTTGCCTGGCGTCGGTAGACGTAGACTGCGCCAGAGTTTTCCCTGAGGTCGTCGTCTTCGTTAGAAGGGATCGCGGCGAGCTCACCATGGAGTGCCAGAGGCCAGCCAAAATAATCATCCTCTTCGGCGTCGTGCGGCACGATAATCTGAGTTTTACTGAACACCGGGGTGGTCGTGTCGCTGGCTTCGTAGACCCATACGGCTCCGGTCGCTACATCATCTGTGAGTGCTTGGTCGGCTGATACCATCAGTGTGTAAATATATTGGCTGGGGCCGATGGGCGTCTGATCCAAGGCCACTGTGCCGCCGAAGGCCGCGGCTTGATCTTCATTATCAGGTATTAAGGTTTGCAGCAGTGACCATTGCCCCGTTTCGCTGGCACGTTGATAGATAAAGACTCGGCAGTTTAGGGGGAAATCACTCTCGGGGGCGGCGATAACGAGTAAGTCTGCATACGATGTGATCGAGGCTCCGAAGTCGACCTCTTCTACCGGGCTTACTAGAGTTTGCGTGTGTTGCCAGGTATCGTTTGCAGCCGATTGCTCATAAATATGCACCTGGCGCGAGTCTGCCTCTTGAATGAATGCGGTCACGGGCAGGCCGACCTGTGGCTGCATCAGCTCTATGGCACTTCCGAAGTAAGCTTCTTCGGTGGGGGCGGGCGCATCGATGTGGGCCCGTTCATAGTCGTAGCCAAAGATCATGAGCTCTTGCTCGCTCAGTGTCCAACGCTCTTGGGAGTCATTCAGGTCGCGCATCCAAAAGCGTAGTGGCACGAGCTCGGAAACCTGAGGTGCTGGATAGGCGTCGTTCCATTCAAAGACCCAATTCGACCAATACTCAGTGACGACACGTTCAAAACTGAAGCGTGGATCTTGCGTCTCCAGTGTCAGCTGACTTGCGCTGGAGCTTTCATCAGGATCGCCCACCTCTAGTTGCAGCTCATAAATATCTTCTGGATCATCCTGGATGCGAAATCCCTGTGTGAGTAGGTTGCTGTTGGATATGCGAGGGAGTGAGGGGAGCACAGTTAGAGTGATTGTGCCTTGTAGCTCTTCGGTGATTTCCTCTGCATAATAGATGGTGACACTTACTGTAAATGTATACTCCGTGGCTGTGGGGACGTTTGGAGCTGTCCAGCTTATGAGGTATTTGCTCTCGTAGCTGGTGTCTACTGTGCTGACTGCTAGCTCGGCGGGTGCATTGATCAATTCGATTTCAAAAGTTTCACCTGCGTCTTCGTAATCGACCCAATCGTCGAGTCCCCAGAATTCAATGCTGCCTTCAAGCGAATAGGAGGTGCCTGAATATGCGGTGAAATAGGGCCCTTCTGTCGTGTCGTCGGGTACATACTGTGTCGATTCTACCAGCTCCATGAGGCTAGCCGTTTCGCCTGCCACCCATTCGTCCCAGCCACCAATACTTGTCCATGTGGATGCGTTTAGGTAGCAAATTGCCGTTAGAAAAAGAGTGATCCTTAGATGCATGAAGACTGCCTAACTTTCGTTAGGCAGTCCGTCGATTAAATTCCGCGTAAAGCTGCGGATTCTGAAAGTAGCGATGCTTACTTTGGATTGGCCTCTTGGCTGTAGCTTTGGATTGAGCGCACTTGGTAGCCCTTCTCGCGGATCGCTTTGATGCCATCCACAGCGGCTGAGGCAGCGGAGATCGTTGTCATGATGCAGATATTGTGCTTCACGGCTTCGGTGCGGATCTCGTTCTCGTTCTGACGTGGCACGGTGCCTTGCGGTGTGTTGATGATCAGGCAAACTTTGTTATTCTTGATCAGATCAATCACGTTGGGGCGACCTTCGCTCAGGCGGCAGACGTTTTTCACCTCGATGCCGTTTTCTTTAAACAGCTTACCGGTGCCAATTGTGGCGAGAATGCCGAAGCCGAGCTCGCTGAGTCCTTTGGCGATTTCGACTGCGCGCTCTTTGTCGCCGTCTTTGACGCTGATAAAGACGTCGCCGGAGTCGGGCAGTGCGGGCTTGGCCGCCATCTGTGATTTGGCAAAGGCAACACCGAGGTCCTTGTCGAGGCCCATGACTTCACCTGTCGAGCGCATTTCCGGGCTGAGCATGATGGGCGCGCCTGGGAAGCGGTTGAAGGGGAATACGGATTCTTTGACCGCCCAATAAGGAGGAATGATTTCTTCGGTGAAGCCGAGGTCCTTGAGCTTTTCGCCTGCCATGATACGGGAGGCGAGCTTAGCCAGCGGCACGCCGATCGCCTTGGAGACGAAGGGCACGGTGCGCGAGGCGCGGGGGTTGACTTCGATGATGTAAAGCTCGTCGTCCTTGATCGCGTATTGCACGTTCATGAGGCCGACCACTTTTAGCTCTTTTGCGAGTGCGTAGCTGGCGGTGCGAACCTTATCCAGCATCTCGTTGGAGAGTGTGTGTGGGGGCATCACCATGGCGGCGTCGCCAGAGTGAACCCCTGCAAATTCAACGTGCTGTAGCATGCCGCCAATCACTGTGGTCTCGCCGTCGGAAATGCAGTCTACGTCGAGCTCATACGCGTCTTCCAGGAATTTGTCGAGCAACACGGGAGTGCCAGGAGCGACGTCGAACACTTCGCGCACGATCTTCTTCATTTCGTCCATGTCGTAGACGATGAACATACCACGGCCACCTAAAACGAAGGAGGGGCGAAGTAGGATCGGGAAGCCGATTTCGCCGGCCAGCTCGTAGGCTTGTTCCAGTGAGTTGGCGATGCGGTTCTCCGGCTGCTTCAAGCCGACTCGGTCGAGAATGTCGCGGAAGAGGTTACGGTCCTCGGCAGCGTCAATCATGGAAGGTGAGGTGCCGATGATGTTCACGCCGTGCGCTTCCAGCTCGGTCGCAAGGTTGAGCGGGGTTTGTCCGCCAAATTGCACGATCACACCGTCGCACTTGGACTGGTAGTAAATCTCAAGCACGTCTTCGAGGGTGAGTGGTTCGAAGAAAAGTTTGTCCGAAGTGTCGTAGTCGGTGGAGACGGTCTCGGGATTGGAGTTGACCATGATGGTCTCGTAACCCGCTTCGCGCAGGGCGAAGGAGGCGTGCACACAGCAGTAGTCGAACTCGATGCCTTGACCGATGCGGTTGGGGCCGCCACCTAGGATCATGATCTTCTTCTTGTCGGTGACGGAGATCTCATTCTCGGCGCCGTATGAAGAGTAATAGTAAGGAGTGAAGGCTTCGAACTCCGCAGCACAGGTGTCCACCAGACGGTAATTCGTCATGACGCCCAACTTTTCGCGGCGCTTACGCACGGCTTGACGGTTGGAGTTGACCAGATCGGCAATCAGCGCATCGCTGAAACCAGCTTCTTTGGCAGTCTTCATTAACTCGCCGTCGAGCTTTGCTAGGCTACTGGTCTTGAGCTCGAGCTCGATGTCGACCAACTGACGCAATTGATCGATAAACCATGGATCGAGGGAGCAAGCTTCGAAGATTTCTTCATCCGTCATGCCATTGAGTAGGGCGTGACGCAGCCAAAAGACACGTTCGCAAGTCGGGATCGAGATGCCTTGGCGGATGGCCTGCATGTCGGTGATTTTCTCTGCAAATTTAGCGGGACCGGCAAAGCCTTTGGCGCCGATTTCCAGCGAGCGCAGAGCTTTTTGGAAAGACTCCTTAAAGGTGCGGCCGATGGCCATGGCTTCGCCCACCGATTTCATGGCAGAAGTCAATGTGGTGTCGGCACCGATGAATTTTTCGAATGTGAAACGAGGGATCTTAGTCACCACATAGTCGATGGTCGGCTCGAAGCTGGCCGGAGTTTCACGTGTGATGTCGTTTTGCAGCTCGTCCAAGCTATAGCCGACAGCCAACTTGGCCGCGATCTTTGCGATGGGGAAGCCCGTTGCTTTCGACGCCAGCGCCGAACTACGCGAGACGCGCGGGTTCATTTCGATCACGACCATGCGGCCATTCTTTGGGTTGACCGAGAACTGGATATTCGAGCCACCTGTTTCCACGCCGACTTCACGGATACATGCGAAGGATGCATCGCGCATCAGCTGGTATTCTTTGTCGGTCAGAGTCATGGCCGGTGCTACCGTGATGGAGTCACCGGTGTGGACGCCCATCGGGTCGAAATTCTCAATCGAGCAGATAACCACGCACTGATCCTTGTGGTCGCGCATGACCTCCATCTCGTATTCCTTCCAGCCGAGTAAGCACTCTTCTACCAGCACTTCGGTGGTAGGCGACATATCGAGGCCGTTTTGCACCATGCGCTCATATTCTTCACGATTATAAGCGATCCCCCCGCCAGAGCCACCGAGCGTGAAGCTGGGGCGAATGATGATGGGGAAGTCGCCGATTAACTCGTCAGCCGCCTTGAGCGCGTCTGCCAGGTTATTGACGGTGGCCGAGCGTGCCACGTCCAGGCCGATCTTGAGCATGGCTTGCTTAAAGATGTCGCGTGCCTCGCCCTTAATAATGGCTTCCGGCTTGGCGCCGATCATTTGCACGCCATATTTTTTGAGAATGCCCGCATCGTGCAGATCCATCGAAAGGTTCAGTCCCGTTTGGCCACCGAGGGTGGGGAGCAGGGCGTCTGGTTTTTCCTTTAGAATGATCTTCTCCAGGGCGTCAACCGTAAGCGGCTCGATGTAAGTGACATCGGCAAACTCGGGGTCGGTCATAATCGTGGCCGGGTTGCTGTTAACCAGCACCACTTTGTAACCTTCCTCACGCAGCGCTTTACAAGCTTGAGTGCCGGAATAGTCGAATTCGCAGGCCTGGCCGATTACAATCGGGCCGGAACCAATGATAAGAATAGTCTGTATGTCGGTGCGTTTTGGCATAAATTGGCGCAAGGCTGTTTTTTTTGCACTCCCATGCAAGCAAGAATAAGCCCTTAAAAGTAAGATATCGGGAAGCGCGTTTTTCTAATGGCCATTCCGCCTACGCGTTCTATTATTCTTTCACTCTATTTTATATATGACACGCAATAAAAAACCCGTCGTAATCGTCGCCATTGCTCTGGCGGCATTGATCGTTCTGCCATTGTTGCTACTGCTTTTTAGTCGTTTGGGAGCTTCGAGTGACTCGGATCAGGCAAATTCAGAGAGCAGTGCAGTCAAAAACACGAGCGAGGCAATTGATTTTGACCTGCGGCAGTTGGCGGAGAAGGCCGATCGCCTGATCGAGCAAGACCTAGCCGAAGCTTTGCGCCAGGGAGATGTCTCGCTCGATTTTATCGCCAGCCTCAAGCGCGACGCCAGCAAGGGTGAAGTCGCTCTGCAAAAGGGAGCACTGGAGGATGCAGCGCTGCACTACAACTCAGTGGTACAACGTGCTGAGAGCCAATTGGCTGCTTTGGCGCTGGCCGATCAAGCGCGTGCGCTCAATGACAGCACCTATTCAGAATTGCAAAGCCTTGATTACCTGAAGTCCGCTTTTGAAAACACCTACCGTGAGGCGGTGGAAACGTATAATACCGCGCTACGTGCGCTTAACGCGGGGGAATATCAGCGCAGTGTCGACGACTTCGAAATGACCAGCGCCATATTGGGGGATCTGGAGGCGCGCGCGCTACAACAGACTGCTGGCCTACTGGAAGCGGCCAGTCAGGCGCTGGAAGACTACCAATTGACTGCCGCACGCACGGCCTACGAATCGGTCTTAGATCTCGATTCGGCCAACGCCACCGCAACTGAGGGACTAGTCATGGTGACCGCACTCGAGGGCATCGCTGAAGAAGTCAAAGCAATCCGTGCGCTCGAAGCGAGCGGCGACTTGGAGGCGGCGCTCGCGCAGCTGGAACGTCTCGCAGCCGAGAATCCCCAGAACCCATTCATTCGCAAACAACGCGCCTCGCTCGAAGCCCGCATCTTGGATCGTGAGTATCAAGCACTGATCGACGCATCACTCACGGCCGAGCAAGCGGCCGACTTTTCCAGCGCCATCGCTTCCGTAGAAGCTGCTTTAAAGCTTAAATCTTCTACTGAGCAGGAGGCGCGCCTCGCTCAACTCAAAGAAAAATACAAAGCTGCACGGCTGGATGTGTTGCTCAGTGATGGCTACGACGCACTGCGCGCCGGACGTTACGAAGCCGCACGTAATTTTTATAAAGAAGCCGTTGCAATTGCGCCCGATTCCAAGGAGGCGCGCACAGGCTTAGAAAAAGCCTCCAGTCTTTATTTGGCTAATATTCGTTATAGTCAAAATATCACGGCGGCTGAGAAATATATTTCTGAGGGGCGTTTCCCATTGGCGGCGAAGCTTTTTAATGAAGCCATGTCCAGTCGCCCTAGCAATGTAGCGCCCAGTCAGCTAACTGAAGAAGCCCGTATTCGAGCCAGTCTTAAGGCGCAAAGCGAAGAAGTTAATGTGACGATCAAATCCGATAAGCGCACCTATGTCAGCATCATTGGCGTTCTGCCGCCCGATCGCTTCAAAACAGAAGAACTTAAACTCTTTCCAGATGTCTATAAAGTGCGCGGCACTCGCTCAGGCTATGAGAGCGTCGAAATCGAATTCAAAGTGGATGCGCGCCATCCCAATACCACCATTACTGTCGAATGCACCGAAAAGTTATAGAGCCCTCTTCGCAGCGTTGGAGCGCTGCAGCTTCGCGATGCAAGCTCGCGCATTTTGAGCCTTCGCGTGCTTGGCGAGACATTGTTGCCCGCTTAGGATTGTCTTGCGGGGCGCTGATTTTGTCTGCTGTCGTGCTGCAGGCTGCGCCTGATCCGGATCTTTTTGATGGCCGCGTCAATCCGCCAACGACTCCACCGGCCTCAGAGTCGACCGATACGTCAGAGCCCGGTGAGGCGGGGGGCGGTGAAAGTAGCGGCGCCCCTGCAGCGCCGACTGCAGGGGCCAGCTCTGAAAATGTAAATGAGCCTTCGCGTGATTTCGAGAATGTCGGTGGCACCGGTGGTGGTGAAACTGTGGCGAATCAGAGTTCCAAAGACGGAGCGAGCGCTTCCAGCGGCAGCAGCTCGCCTTCGACGGAGACAAGCGATCCCGCCGGTACTGGCAACAGTTCCGCCGCATTGCCACCCGCCGATGAGGCGCCTGTGAGCGGGCAGGCCGGCGCTTCTGGTGCCGCTTCTGGTGGCGCTTCTGGTGGCGCTTCTGGTGGCGCTTCTGGTGGCGCTTCTGGTGGTGGAGAAGAGCCGCGTAATTTTGAAGACTTCGGCTTCGGTGGCGTGAGCTCGCAAGAGACGGTCGAAGTCAATCGTTCTAAAGACAGTGCTAGCTCCGCGAGCACTGTGCCCACCTCCACGACCGGTGTGCCTGCGTCCAGCGCGTCGGGGGCGACTGGTCCTTCGACTTCGACCAGCACCGGTAATCGCACCGAGGCTGGTGCCGGCCAAAATACCGCGGGAGGCTCGCAAGTGGGGGGCGGCAGCGGAAGCGGCGACTACGGCACCAACCTTCCGAGTGGGCTGTGAGTGTTTGAAATTAGGAATTAGGGATTAGTAATCAGGAATTAGGTGTATGAGACAGATTAGAAGCATGAGATTTAAGAGACGTGTCCGCTCGTCGCAGGTCTTGGCGTGCGTGCGTGGCCTGTCCGCTCGCCGGAGGCCTGCGGCGTTTAAGCGATACCAGTGGGCTCTCATGCTCGCATTCATCGGCTCGGTCACCGCAGTCAGGGCCGAGCCCCTGCGGGTGCTGGAGGAGACTGCGATCCCCTATATGAGCTTTCTCTCTAAAGCTGACTTTGATCAACGCTACCCTGGCGAGCTGGTTGAGGATCCCGCCAAGCTGGATGCGGGCTGGTATGTGATCTACCAACACGAATCACTCAACTATTACTACGGCCCCATTTTACTGCAATCCATCGGCGAGGATTACTTGAGCCAACTCAGTGAGACTGTCGAAGCCGCCGTGGCGCAGCGTCCCAGTATTCAAGATTACCGATTAGAATTAAGTTACGAGCCCAGCGTCGCCAGCGCCGAGGCCAGTGATGTGGAGCCCTCCACCGATCCCGCCAGCTCCCAGCCCTTGCCAGCCCCGCCACCGAAACCTAGCTTTTGGAGCTTTGTGAAGAGTATATTCGGCTTTTAAATGCAATTATCCCTCATTTGAGTGCTTCCTTTGCTTTCGTAGCCAATTCTTCGGCTTTGTCGCGCTCGGGGGCGGCGCCGCGGGCCATGTCGGGCTTGCCGCCGCCTTTGCCGCCGGCGATGGGCGCGAGGCTTTGAATCAGTTTGCCGGCCATTAGACCATTGCTCTTGGCGGTCGCACCACAGAGGGCGCCGAGGTAGAGTTTCTCGCCGTCGTCGACAATCAGGAAGGCGGCTTGGCCAAATTGCTGCGACTTGAGCCCGTTGAGCAGCTCTTGCAGCAGTGCGGCGGGGCCTTCGGTGGCAATGACGAGGTTACCGGAAAGGTCGAGCTCGCTCAGCATGGCGTGGGCGGCCTTGGCCGCGCCGGCTGTTTGCGCCTTTTTGAGTGCTTTGTCGGCTTCGACCGTGGCGGCTTTGAGGCCTTGCAGATGTGTCTGTAGGTCTTTGAAAACTTGGTTTTTCTGTTCGAAGCTGCCCTTATCCAGCATGCCAGTCATGATGTGCGGAAACTGTGGGAAGTGGATCGGCTCGGCGTCGAGTGCGCTGAGTTGCTCGTTGAGCGCATTCAGGCGGCTGCGTAGCTCCTTCTTTTCTTCGGCGGATTTCTCGACCACGCTGCGGGTCCAATCGTAGGCGGCGATGCCGCAAACGGCTTCGATGCGGCGAATTCCGGAGGCGATGGCGCCTTCGGATTTGATTTTAAACATGCCGATGTCTTTGGTGTTGCGCACATGGGTGCCGCCACAGAGTTCCATCGAGTAGCCATCCAATTGCTGGGGCTGGCCACCAATTTGCACCACGCGGACTTTATCGCCATATTTGTCGCCGAAGAACTGTTGGATGTCGGCACGGCCTTTGACGCTATCATGGGGCACTTCGATCCAGCTGACAGGCTCGGCGGCTTCGATGTGAGCGTTGACCTTGGTTTCGATTTGATCGATTTGATCGGGGCTGAGTGCGCCGGAGTTGAAGTCGAAGCGCAGGCGGTTGCGGCTGACCATCGAGCCTTGTTGAGCGGCATCGCTGGAGACGACTTCGTGCAGTGCCCAGTGTAATAAGTGGGTGGCGGTGTGGTGTGCTTCGATCGGACGGCGGCGGTCGGGATCGATGCGGAGCGTGACTTGATCACCGACGGCGATTTTTGCATCCGCGGGCAGGCTGTGCGCACGTGCGGCGCTGAGCTGTTGCACCGCGCTGACTGGATACTCGCTGTCGCCGAGTGTGAGTGTGCCTTGGTCGCCGAGCTGTCCGCCCATTTCTGCGTAGAAAGGGGTGCGGTTGGTGATGACGAGTAGGGCGTCTTCTTGAGTGTGAATTTCCAACACTTTGGCGGTGCTGCTGTCTTCTTCGAAGCCGGTAAATTCGGTGCTGGCTTCGGTGGCGATGTCGGCGGCGCGCACGAGTTGTTGGGTGCGGGCTTTGCGGCCGAGTTCGCGTTGTTGCTCCATCAATTTCTCGAAGGTGTCCATGTCGACCTTGAGCGCGCGCTCGGCGCAGAGCAATTGTGTCAGGTCGATTGGGAAGCCGAAGGTGTCGTAGAGCTTGAAGGCAAACTCGCCGCTCAGTTGTCCTTTCAGCCCCTCCACTTCCTGTTCAAACATGGCCAGGCCACGGTCGAGAGTTTCGTTGAAGCTAGCTTCTTCGCGCTGTAGATTTTCTTTGATCGCTGCGGCGCGGTTTTTGAGCTCGGGAAAGACGCCTGCCATTTCATCGACCAAGGTGTCGACCAGTTCGGGCAGGAAGGTTTGCGCACTGGAGAAGCCGAGGGTGCGGCCGTAGCGCACCGCGCGGCGCAGGATGCGACGCAGCACATAGTTGCGCCCAGTGTTGCCGAGTAGAATGCCATCGGCCAGTGAAAATGCGAGCGTGCGGATGTGGTCGGCGATCACGCGGAAAGCGATGGCTTCCTTCATCTCGGTGGAGAGTTGTGATTTGTCACTCTCGACCGATTCAGGATAGATGTCGGCGTAGGTCTTGCCACTGAGTGCTTCCAGCTTGCGGAAGATCGGTTGGAAGACGTCGGTTGCGTAGTTGCTGGGCTTTTGAGAGAAGTCGGTAAAGCCCTTGGTGTTTTGGATCAGCGAGCAGGCGCGCTCGAAGCCCATGCCGGTGTCGACATGCTTGGCGGGCAGATCGCGGAAGCTGCCGTCGGCCTCCGCATTGTATTGGATGAAGACCAGATTCCAGATCTCAATGCAGAGGTCGGAGTCCATATTGACCAGTTTGCCCTCGCTGTCGCCGTTGGGGGTGAGGTCCACGTGCAACTCGGAGCAAGGGCCGCAGGGGCCGGTCTCGCCCATCATCCAGAAGTTATCCTTCACATTGCCGTTGATGATGTGCTTCTTGGGATCGAGGCCTTTCTTTTCGAAGAGAGCGGCCCAGAAATCGTAGGCTTCCTGATCGAAACTGGAAGGGTCGCCTTCGGAGGGCGCATACACGGTGGCATAGAGGCGGCTGGCGGGCACGCCCCAGACATCCACGATCAATTCCCAGCCCCATTCGATGGCTTCTTTTTTGAAGTAGTTGCCGAAGGACCAGTTGCCCAGCATCTCGAAGAAAGTGTGGTGATAGGTGTCGTAGCCCACATCCTCTAGATCGTTGTGCTTACCGCCGGCACGAATGCACTTCTGTGTGTCCGCTGCGCGAGCTGGTGAGTAGGGCGCCTTTTCTGTGCCGAGGAAGTAGGGCACGAACTGATTCATACCCGCATTGGTAAAGAGCAGACCGGGCGATTGTGGCATCAGCGAAGCTGAGGGCACAACCGTGTGCTGCTTGGAGGCAAAGAAGTCGAGGAAGGACTGGCGGATTTCGGATGATTTCATGGGAAATGGGCTAAGGCTAAGTTTATGAACGTCGAACATTGAACGTCCAACATCGAACATCGAATGATGCTAAAGTTCGGCTATTTTGTTTTGAGCGCTTTTGATTCGGCGGTTTTTACACTAGTTACAAAAATACGAATCAGCTGGTCGGTTTCATTGAGCAGCTCATCCAGTAATTCTGGTTTTTCGACTAAGGGCACTGCCCTCGTCAGTTTTATCCAACGTTCTGTCTCACGAAGTTCTTTCAGAGAGATTCTTAATTTATGAATGAAGTCTCGCGGTGATTCCGCAGCTTGCGCTTCACCGTGATTGGCCAGCGGGGCTGTCGCAGATCGGAGCAATTGCTTTGCGATATGCGTGCCCGCTTGGCTGGATTCAATCTTGCGCGTTAAGCGGATTGCACGAACTGAGAAGTCTAACAAACGATGTTCTAAGTCATACATCGAGGCAGATTCCTCTGCAAGCAGGCTATCCCATTCGGAGTTTTCCTGTGTGTAAGCCATTCGATGTTCAATGTTGGGCGTTCGATGTTCGACGTTCCCCCCTATTTTTACAGATTCGCAAGCACGGCGGCGCCCATTTCTTTGGTGCCGACGGAGTCCAGGCCGAAGGCAATATCGCCGGTGCGGATGCCGCCGGTGACGGCTTTCTCGACTGCGGCTTCGATCGCGGCGGCGGCTTCGTTTTCGCCGAAGCTGTAGCGTAGCATCAGCGCTGCGGAGAGGATCTGCGCGCAGGGGTTGGCGATGCCTTGACCGGCGATGTCGGGTGCGGTGCCGCCGGAGGGCTCGTAGAGTCCGAAGGGGAAGCCGAGGCTGTTCTGCTCCGCGCCAAGGCTGGCGGATGCGAGCATGCCGAGGGAACCACAAATCACGCCCATCTCATCGGAGAGAATGTCGCCAAACATGTTTTCGGTGAAGAGCACGTCGAACTGATTCGGGTCGCGCGCAAGTTGCATCGCGGCGTTGTCGACATACATGTGGCTGAGCTTGATCTCTGGTGCGTGTTTGGCGAAATATTCAGTCACGACCTTGCGCCACAGCACGGAAGTTTCCAACACGTTGGCTTTGTCCACCGAGCAGACGCTGCCGCCGCGTGCTTTGGCGGTGTCGATCGCGACTTGTGCGATGCGCTCGATCTCGCTGGTCTTGTAAACCATGGTGTCGATCGCTTGTTCTTCGCCGTTTTCCAGTGTGGTGGTCGACTTGGGCTGACCGAAATAGATGCCGCCTGTGAGCTCGCGGATGCAGACGATGTCGATGCCATTGGGAATACGATTGTCCTTGAGAGGCGACGCTTCAGTGAGTTGCGGGTAAAGCAGACCCGGGCGCACGTTGGCGTAGAGGGCAAATGCCTTGCGGATCGGAAGTAGGGCGGCGCGCTCAGGCTGCTCCTTGGGAGGCAGGCTTTCCCATTTCGGGCCACCGACCGAGCCGAAAAGGATCGCTTCGGAGTTCTCACACACAGTCTTGGTGCTGTCGGGGAAGGCGACGCCATGGTTGTCGATCGCGATGCCGCCGATGTCAGCGTGCTCGTAATCCAGCGCAAAGCCGAACTTTTCGCCCGCGTTTTTGAGGACGTCGAGTGCGACTTCCATGACTTCAGGGCCGATACCATCACCGGGGAGAACTGCGAATTTAAGTGTTTTCATAAGATTTGGAAAAAGCGGAGTAATTTGTCCGAGCGCTGGGGTGCTTCAAGACTTTTCGCAGATTTCGCCTAATACTGCGGGTTCCAGCTAGAGAATGCCGGGTGTGGCGATCAATATTACATGGCTTATGCTTTACCTCGGGAGGCCCAGACATCACTGGCTGTCTCAATTAATTGGGTAAATTTATAAATTTCATCTTGATTAAGTGTATACTTTACACTTATTGGTTCAGGTATGACAACATTGCTGGATAACGATCTATACAAGTTTACGATGATGCAGGCTGTCTGGGCGAAGTACCCCGAGACTCGTGTGGGCTATCAATTCATAAATCGGAATTTAGGGGACACCTTCACCGTTGAAGCGGTTGATTTGATTCGTGAACGCATTGGGCGCTATGCCGAGTGTCAATTGACGGAAGCAGAGTTGGCGTTTTTGGCTGATTTGCCTTTTATACAGCCTGAGTTTGTTGATTTTCTGCGAGACTTTAAGTTAAACGCGGAGGAGGTTACCGTGGCGCTGCAAGAGGGGCAATTGAAGCTGCAAATTGAAGGCACATGGTTGGATACGATTTTGTGGGAGGTGCCTTTGATGGCATTTATCAGTGAGACTTACTTCGAGGTGGTGAATCAGGATTGGACGCATGATCTGGATGCGTATGCGGCGCGGACACGTGAAAAGGCTGATCGCTTGACGGCAGCAGGCTGCCAGTTCTTTGAATTTGGAACACGTCGGCGCCGTAGTTATGACCACGAGGATGCCGTAGTGGCTGCGTTTAAGGATGTGGGAGGCACTTTTGGTGGCACCAGTAATCTGCACTTTGCGATGAGGTACGGTTTGCGTCCGATCGGCACCATGGCGCATGAGTGGATCATGGGGCATGCGGGGCTGTTGGATGTTGCCGCTGCCAATCCAGCTGCTCTGGAGGCCTGGTTAGAGGTCTATCAGGGGCAATTGGACACAGCCTTAACGGATACCTACACGACTGACTTCTTTCTGCAGAACTTTAGTGGACAGTTGGCACAGACTTACGATGCGGTGCGCCACGATAGTGAATGTCCGTTCGAATTTGCAGATAAGATTTTGAGCTTTTATGACCGCGAAGGGATTGATGCGAAGCAGAAGGGTATCGTATTTAGTGACAGCTTGAATGTGGACAAAGCGATCGAGATTGAGCGCCATGTTGATGGTCGGACTCAGTGCTGGTATGGGATTGGGACTCATTTTACCAACGACTTTCCGCAATGCCCTGCACTCAATATTGTCATTAAGCTTTTTGAAGTCGATGGCGTGAAAGTGGCCAAGATCAGTGATAATCCGGTCAAAGCGAGTGGGGATCCACTCGCGGTGCAGCAGAGCCTAGAAGCCATCAAGCAAGCAGCTGAATAATTAATATGACAGAATCTAGCAGAAAAGCATCATCTACAGACTTATCTTCGTTCATCGTATCCGTGGATAGCGTGATTTTCGCCTACATGAATAAGGCGGTGTATATTCCTTTAATCATGCGCGGGGTGCCGCCCTTCCAAGATTGCTGGAGTTTGCCCGGCGGTCCGATACTCGAGACTGAAGCGCCCGAAGCGGCCTGTTTGCGCAAACTGGAAGAAGACATGGGGCTGAAGGTCGAGTATTTAGAGCAGCTGTATACTTTTGGTGCGCCGGATCGCGATCCGCGGAAGCGAGCCTTTAGCATTAGTTATTTCGCCTTGATCGCCGAGAGTGAGGAGCCCCTAGCCTGGGGCGAAGATTCGCGCACCGCTCAATGGTTTCATATCGATCAGCTACCCGAAAGTGGCTGGGCTTTCGACCACCAACAGATTGTTCAAATGGCGATCAAGCGACTGCGAGCCAAGTTGAGCTACGAGCCTGTCGGGCTTAGCCTGTTGGCTGAGGAGTTTAGTCTGTCGGAGCTGAAGCGTATTTATGATGTCATCCTTGGCACCGAGTTGGACCGTCGGAATTTCCAGAAAAAGATGAAGTCGACTGGGTTGTTGATCCCTACCCGTACCGTGCCCAGCCCCCGTGGTAAGCCCAGTCAGTTATTTCGTTTTGATGAGGCTCGCTATCACGAATTGAAGGAGCAGGGCTATGCTTTTGGGTTTTAGACGGAGTGCATTGAAGCGCACCCTTTGGCTGAGTGTGAGCCGGAGCGATGCGCTTTAGCCATCGGCACTGTGTTGTCAGGGCTGAGGTTTGGTGCCGAACCTCAGTTCGGCGGCTGAAGTCTTCTTGGTTTTCCATTTTGATCGATCTGAGTTATTAAGTGTGATAAATACACTTAGTCCTTGACTGTGGATTAATGTGTAAGTTATACACTTTAACTATGGAAGCTAAAACAGCACTCATCATTGTTGATTTAAACAACGACTTTTTACCGGGGGGCGCGCTGGGAGTTACGGGTGGGGATGAAATCTTGCCGCGGGTGAACCAGTTGGCTCGCAGCGAGGACTATGCGCTCGTCGTGGCGACGCAGGACTGGCATCAGCAGGCGCATGTCTCTTTTGCCACTTGGCCTGCCCACTGTGTCGCTGGGACTTTGGGGGCGGAATTACACGCCGGATTGGATCTGGCCAATGTACATGCCGTGATTCGCAAGGGCTTCGATGTGGATGTGGATAGCTACAGCGGTTTTTACAATGAAAATGGAGCCAGTAATGGACTGGCGGAACTGTTGCAGACGCGTGGGATTGATCAGGTTGATATCGTAGGGATCGCGACCGATTACTGCGTTAAGGCGACTGCGATTGATGCCGTTGAAGGAGCGGGCTTGAAGACACGTGTCTTGCTGGATGCTTGTCGTGGGGTGGAGGTGAATCCAGGCGATGTTGCGAATGCCATTAATGAAATGCAAACTGCCGGCGTGGAAATTATCGCTTGATTATTATGAAAGCAATTAAACATACGGTACTAAGTGACACGAAATGGCTTAAGCTAGTGGAGGCAGAGGCTGCGATCAAAGGACGCGTCAAAAAATGGACTTATTGTAGTCGTCGTGATGATTTTGAGGCTGCGATTGTGGCGCCGGATGCGGTGGTGATTGTTCCGTTTGTGAAGCATGCGGAAGGCACGCGTCTTTTGCTGGTTCGGGAATATCGAATGCCCATCAACCAAACCATGATTGCCTTGCCAGCTGGTCTGGTGGATCCAGGCGAAACGGCTGAGTCCATCGCAGAGCGTGAGCTCTTAGAAGAGACGGGCTATGCGGTGACTGCTGTTTTAGATAAGAGCCGGCCGACCTTGTTTCCATCCGCTGGACTGACGGATGAATGCTTTCAATTTATATTTGTGGAAGCGGAGTATCGTGGCCCCGCGGCTTTGGAGGCTTCTGAAGAGATCGAACTGGTGCCTGTTACGATTGAAGGCTTGCGCGAATTGATGTCCGAGGAGCCAGCGTTCTGTGGCCGTACATGGCCACTTTGCTATCAATACTTACAAGCAAATAAATTTCCTATTTAGCGAGAAACTCAAAATGAATGCATTGAATGATCGACTTTATGGTTGTCTATTCGGCCTCGCTTGCGGCGATGCGGTTGGCACGACCGTGGAATTTCAAGCTCGTGGGACTTTTGAGCCGTTAACGGATATGCTGGGGCGTGGTCCCTTTGATCTTCAGCCAGGCGAGTGGACGGATGATACATCGATGGCATTGTGTCTGGGCTCTAGTTTGGTTGATTGTAATGGCTTTGATGCCGAGGATCAGATGGAGCGTTATTGTCGCTGGCACCAAGAGGGCTACCTCTCCTCCAATGGCACTTGCTTTGATATCGGTGGGACTGTGCAATCTGCCCTTCGAGCCTATCGTTTTTCAGGTCATCCATTTGCAGGTTCTAAAGATGAATTTTCTGCGGGAAATGGATCGATTATGCGTTTAGCTCCGATTTCGATGTTCTACTCGAAATTGGAGGAGGTTGTTTTTTATGCTGCAGAGAGCTCGCGGACGACGCATGGTGCGGATGAATGTATCGGGGCCTGTCAGTTCTTGGGTGCGATCTTGCACAAAGCGATTCGTGGAGTTTCCAAGGAAGAAATTTTATTGGGTGAATATTTATCAAAGGATATTAAAGTTCAGTTACCCGCTAAAATTGAGTCGATTGCCCGAGGAGATTATAGAGATAAATTGTCCAGTGAAATACGTGGGAGTGGCTATGTCGTCGATTGTTTGGAAGCTGCACTTTGGTGCTTCTATCAGACAACTAGTTTCCGTGAGGCGGTGCTTTGTGCGGCTAATTTGGGGGACGATGCCGATACGACTGCTGCAGTCTGCGGACAGATTGCGGGAGCTTATTATGGTGCAGCAGGGATTCCTCCTGATTGGCTGGCGCGGATTGCTAAATCAGATTTGATTGAGTCGTTGATCGCAGGGCTAATTGAGACGCGTACAAAATGAGAAAGCATGACGAGGTTGTCGGCTTAGTTTGGGGCACGGCAGTGGGGGATTCGCTCGGCTTGCCTGCCGAAGGTATTTCACCGCTTACGATTAAGAAGTTGGGATGGCATGACAACTGGAAGCACCGCTTTGTCTGCGGCAAAGGTATGTTGAGTGATGATACGGAGCATACTCACCAATTAGAGCCCTATTTTCATGACTCAATTTGAAGTAATCGCGAATGCAATCAATGCGACCTCCGTCGTGCTTGCGGCACGGAATAGTATCCATACCTGGTGGACGGGCATCATTGGGTGTGTTTTGTTTGGTATTCTCTTCTTTAACGCGCAATTGTATGCAGATACGACCTTGCAAATATTTTTTATAGTCACCTGCGTTTTGGGATGGTTGCGGTGGAGCCGTGGATTGGACGGTGAGCCTACGCCAATTCGACGATCTGGTCTCGACCTGCTTTGTGGGATGGTATTTGTGTGTGTGATCGTTACATTATTTTATGGTTATCTTTTGCACGTTTACACGGATGCCTTTGCCCCGTTTCTAGATTCCTCGGTGCTCGCTTTTAGCGTTTTGGGGCAATTGCTTTTGATGCAACGACGTATCGAGACTTGGTGGTGTTGGATTGTGGTGGATTTGATCGCAGTGCCATTGTTTGCGTCGCGTGGTTTGTATCTGACATCCTTTTTGTATGCCGCGTTTTTAGTGAATGCATGCATTGGTTTACGCCGTTGGAAGCGGGAGCTTTTATGATGAGCTTTCGTTATTCGAGTGGGCTAATTGTCGGTAAGTTTTCCCCTTTACATTTGGGGCATGAACAGCTGATCAATCAAGCGATTGCGCAGTGCGAAACTGTATATTTGATTTCATACTCAAAACCTGAATTTTCAAAATGCGAACGCGAGCAACGTGAGCGATGGTTGAACCTGCGCTTTCCGGAAGTGAGATCTGTCGTCCTTGATGATTCTAACCTTTCTGATTTTGTGAACTCTGAGGACTGGCCTTGTTTGCCGAGTAACTGTGCTTCCGCTGAAGTGCATCGAAAACTTTGTGCCGAACTATGTTTGATGCATTTTCAAACTGCGGTGGATGCGGTGTTCAGTAGCGAAGAATACGGTGCTGGCTTTGCTCTCTATTTATCTGAAGCTTTCAGTGAATACTATCATCGGGAAATCAAAGTAGTTAATGTCTGCGAAGATCCAGAGCGTTTGCTTCTGCCAATTTCCGGTACCGAAATACGATCTGATCCGCATGGGAATCGCCAATACCTTAGTGGAGAAGTCTATCGTGATTTTGTGGATAAAGTATGTTTCCTGGGAGGTGAGTCGACCGGGAAGAGCCAACTGTCACGTTTAGCGGCGCAACTTTTTGAAACAGAATTTGTTGCAGAGTATGGTCGTGCGCTATGGGATGCTCAAGGTGGTGTTTTACATGAGCCCGACATGTTGAAGATCGCTCAGGTTCAAGTTCAACAGGAGGAGCAAGCCTGTCTGATGGCGAATCGCTATCTCTTCTGTGATACCTCACCGCTCACTACGCTTTTCTATAGCCATGAGATGTTTGGTGAAGTGGATCCAGCTTTAGAAGATTTAGCGAAGCGCACATACGAGTATGTCTTTCTTTGTGAACCAGATTTTGATTTCGTTCAGGATGGCACACGTCGGGATGATGCCTTTAGGCGCCTTCAACATGCTTGGTATCTTAGGGAGCTCAAGTTGCGCGAGATTCCATTTATTAGATTATATGGCACTATTGACAATCGGCTGCGGGATATTGAGTCAGTCTTATGTGATGCGGTATTTGTTGATGCAGACACTTAGAGGTCGCTTTGGCGCACTTCTTGGAGCGTCTTTGGGCTCGATGCTTTTTGAGTCAGTGGGCTTGATTGGCCTTTCTCAGGTTGTGTGCGGGGGAGAGTTAATTTGAAGATGGTCCCTTGCGGAGTGTTGGGGGCGTAGCTGATCTGACCGGATAGTTTGTTGGCTAGATCGCGGCAGATGCTCATGCCTAAGCCCGAGCCTTCGCTACTGGAATGTAGTTTCTTGAACGGGGCGAACAGTAGATGCGCTTGCTCCTCGGGAATGCCGCAACCGGAGTCTTTGACCTCGATGATCAGTTCTTGTTCGTTGCTGATGTCGCTGATGGCGACGTAGCCGCTATCGGTGAATTTAATCGCGTTGCCGAGCAGATTGTCGAGTATGCGTCGCAGGGCTAAGGCGTCGGTGAATGCGTGGTTGCGCGCTAAGGTGCTGACATTGAGGTCTAGCTGCTTATTTTTGGCCAGTGGGGCGTGGAACTCTTGGCTGTCGCGAATGATGGCTGTGATATCGACTTCGTTGGACTTGAGTTCGAGTAAGTTACTTTGCGAAAACTCATAGATGTTTGAAATCAGCTTACGGGACTGGGCGATAGAGCTTTCGATCAGCTCAAACTCCTCTGTTTGGTGTTCGCTTCTGTCTTTGAGTAATTGAGTCATCGTCCAAGCTGAGGTCAGCGCGTTGAGCACATCGTGCGAAGCGGTGGCGAGCACGACATCTTTGAATTTGAGGGCTTCGGCTAATTGCTCGTTGGCCTGCTTGAGTTCTTGTTCTTGCAGCTTTTTTTCGTGGATATTTTGCGTGATGCCGACCATGCGTAGGGGGCTGCCATCCTCGTTATGAGAGATCAGCCTGCCAGCCTCCAACACCCATTTGTATTCGCCATGCGGATCGCGATACTGGTGCTCCATGACCCACATTTCTGTTTCTCCGCGCAGGTGCGCTTGTAAGCTCTCCCAGACGGGTTCGCGTTCCTCGGGGGGCAGGGCGTCCATCCAGAAGTCTAAATGGTGCCTGATTTTGCCCAGATTGTAGCCTAGGATACAGTCTTTGACAGCATGCGTCTTTAAGATTCCAGTGGGAATGTCCCACTCCCACCACACTTGATTCGCACTCAATAGGGCGATTTCCAGGCGTTGTTCCAGGTCGTATATGATCGCTTTGAGCGCGTCTTCAGTGGTGTGAGTCATTGCGGCTGAAAATGAGTCACTGTTCTATTCTGTCGATGGTAATCCTCTGCTTTTAGCATTTAGAGAAATGGCTTGTCGCGGGGCAGTGGCTTCGGTTTGCTTCCGGCCCCCTCAGGCCGTTGCGCCTGTCTTATTGAAAAAACAACTCCTCATTATGAAGAAAACATTGTGTATGTTTGCTTTCTTGGTGGCTGCACTGCTGCCAGGAATGTTATTGGCTCAGGATCTCAGTTCTATCGAGACTGTACCTTGTCCTTCGCACCTGGCACATGTGGCTGGATCGGAGGCCTGGAGCACTTGGGATTGAAGGGGATTACGACTGCGAGTATGCAGGAGGACTTTCCGGAGACGATTTTTATCATGTTTCAAATGACTTTTGCCATTATCACGCCTGGGCTGATTGTCGGGTCCTTTGTAGAACGTATGAAATTTAGCGCCATTTTACTTTTCACGGCGCTGTGGCTGGGGCTGGTCTATGCGCCCGTGACCTACTGGGTGTGGGGGGGCGGTTGGCTGGCAGAAATGGGCGTGATCGATTTGGCTGGTGGCATTGTAGTGCATGCGACTGCCGGGATCTCCGCACTGTTGTTGGCGAAAATGCTGGGCCCCCGCGATGGTTTTCCCAAGAAGCTGCATATCCCGCATCACCCGGCGATGGTGATGATCGGGGCGTCCATGCTATGGGTCGGCTGGTTTGGTTTTAATGCGGGCAGCCAACTGGCTGCCAATGGCAATGCAGGGATGACGATGCTCGTTACGCACATTTCGGCGGCTGTGGCCAGTTTGACCTGGATGACGATTGAGTGGAAAGTCAACGGCAAGCCAGGGCTCGTCGGTATTGTCACTGGTATGGTGGCGGGCCTCGCGACGATTACCCCGGCTTCGGGGCATGTGGGGCCATTGGGCGCGGTATGCCTAGGTGTGCTCGCGGGGATCGTTTGCTACTTCGGCTGTGGCATCGTGAAGCACAAACTAAAGATTGATGACTCTTTAGACGTGTTTGCCGTGCATGGTGTCGGTGGAATTATGGGCACGATCTTGGTCGTGGTCTTTGGGTTGCCAGCTTTCGGAGGCTTGGGCGACTTCGAGATGTTGCCGCAGTTGGGCGTTCAGCTCACCGCGCTAGGCGTAGTGATCCTCTGGTCTGCAGTGGCTACGTTTATTATTGTGCTGCTTTGTAAGTGCACGACAGGCTTGCGTGTGAGCGTAGAAGTCGAGCATACTGGTCTGGATCAATCTGAACACGGTGAGACTGCTTACCAGTTCGAATAAGCGCATAAGTATTTAACTAAAGGAAAGAACTATTATGAAACTCATCAAAGCTATTGTAAAACCATTCAAACTTGACGACGTCAAAGAAGCACTCGCTGAAGTCGGAGTCACCGGGCTCACAGTGTCTGAAGTCAAAGGCTTCGGACGTCAAAAGGGCCACACCGAAATCTATCGTGGTAGTGAATACACCGTCGATTTTTTACCGAAGACTATGATCGAGACAGTGGTGGAAGACGAAATCGCGAAGGCGGCCGTGGCTGCTATCGTGAATTCGGCCAAGACTGGCAAGATCGGTGACGGCAAGGTCTTCGTGCTGCCCGTAGAAAGTGCTGTGCGCATCCGCACCGAAGAGACGGGCGGCGAGGCTCTTTAAGCTTTTCAGAGGTCAGAAGACAGAGGGCTTCTGACCTCTCAATTTAACCTCCGATGGCGACGATCACATCGTCGACGGATTCCGCACTCTTGATTTGCGTGCGCATACGTTCGGTCCGGCAGTTTTTAGCAATGTCGGCCAAGGTCGCGAGGTGGCCCTCACTATCGCCCTTGGGGCTGATGATAAAGAAGACGAAATCGATCGCTTCGCTCTGGCCTGGAATCGTGAGACCTTGATTGAGTTGAGCGACAAAGCAAATGCGGTAATCCAGGTCTTCGCAATAGACGTGGGGGATCGCGATGCCATGGCCTAGGAATGCTGGGAAGACGCGGCCTTGTTCGGCGAGATCTTCCAGCACCTTTTCTTCAGAGATCGCGGGCACATGCTCGTTCGCGATATAAGCCAATTGTTGGTAGAGGCTTTCGATGCTATTGCATTCGAGTTTAAGTAAGCCGCCACTATGGAGGGCGCGTAGTAAAAAGCCCTCTGCGCGGCGCAGGCATATAACTTCGTCTTCTGTTTTCACAATTTCTTTTAGGCTGGCGTCGTGGGGCACGGCTTTGAGTTGTTTACCACGTCGGATAAAGAGCGGGTGCCAGTCGCCGGAGGCGAGGCTTTTGCCTTCTTCCCACAGCACTGTTTCGAAATTACTTTCGCCCTGTAGTAGTTCACTGCCAATTACGGCTGGGCGTGATAGGTCGCCAAATACTGACTGTCCGGTCAGTTGATCCTCGGTGGTGGGGCTGTCCAATGGGATCCAGCCAAAGACTTTTTCGTTATCCAGCACTTCACCCCAGCGTTGCATTAGGATTTGGTTTAATTCGATGTTATCGGTCAATGCGAGCACGTAACCTGCGCCGAAGAGCGCTTGTTCTTCTTCGTAGAGTTTCTCGGCTTCCATGCCATCCCGCAGTAGGGCGGGCAGGCCTTCTTTTTGGGCGAGTGCAATATTGCGGGCATTGGTATCGAGTAGCAATACGTGTTGCTCATCCTGGCACATCAGTTTGCGCGCCAGTTCGCGTCCAAAATGGTGGGCACCGATGATGACCCAGTCATTGGGAGCTGGGCGCTGGAGGCCCAGCATCTTAGCAAATAATCCTGCAGACAAGCCTTGGATCAGCACTGTGGCGCAGATCACTGAGTAGACGAATGATTCCAATAGGGCCGGATCACCGACCGGATTGTCATTGTGGCTGAGGCTCAAGGCGAAGAGTGAGGCCATCGAGGCGGCGACCACGCCCCGCGGAGCCACCCAGCTGAGCAGCGCTTTTTCTCGGATATTGAGCGGTGTGCCCCATGCCGAGGCTGCGATACTGATCGGGCGGATGATCAGGATCACCGAAAAGAGGACCCAGCCGCCTCCCATGGTAAAGAAGTCGATGAATTGTTGGAGCTCCAGGCGCGCTACTAATAGCAGAAACAGCATGCCGATCAGTAGATCGACGATTTCCGCTTTGAAGGCTTTTATCTCACGTAACTGGCGTGGTTTTTTGATGCCGACAATCATGCCCGCAATCGTGACCGATAGTAGGCCGGCCTCTGGCTTAATGAGTTCGGTGGCCCCAAAGATCAGCATGGCGCTGGCGAGTGCGAAGGCATTGGCGATGTTATCCGGCACCCAGTGCTTTTTCATCATCCAGTAGATGGAGTAGCCGCCAATAAAGCCGATCGCGGCACCACTGGCCACGCGTAATAGGAAGCTCGGAATGGCGACTGCGCCGCCGCCTTCCACGACCCATTCAAAACAGAGAATCGCGGTGAATACTCCGATCGTATCAATTAACACACCTTCCCAGTGGAGGATGCTACCCAGTTTCTGTTGCACCCGAATCCGGCGCAGCAGGGGGACGATCACAGTGGGCCCGGTCACGATAATCAAGCTGCCCATCAGCAGGGCAAAGGCCGGTGAGGTATCAAAGACCAGATAGGCGGTCAAACCAGAGCCGAGCCAGGTAATGAGCACCCCCACGGTGAGCAGGCGCTTGATGACGGTTGAAGTTTCTTTAAACTCTTTTAAGTCCAGCGTGAGCGCGCCTTCGAACAAGATCAATCCCACTGCCAGTGAGACGATCATCGGCAGTAAGTCGCCCAAGGCATTGGGGTCCAGTAGCTCCAGACCTTCCGGGCCTAGAGCAAAGCCCCCCAGTAGTAGTAGGACGATGGTGGGCAATTGTAAGCGGCGCGAGAGCACCGTAAGCAAGCAACCGGCGCCGACCGCGAAACAGAGGGCCCAGAGTGCATCCTGGGAGCTGCCCATTGCGAGCTGTGTCAATGAATTCATTGGTTGTTTGTTTATATCGGGTTCACCGTTTGTCTAGCTTTGTCTAGATTAGTCCAGTTTATGGCACATTCCGAGTGCCGGGCAAACTTCGGAGGCCTGGCCGATGACTTGTGCCGGCACGCCGGCGACGCTGGTGTGTGGGGGCACATCTTTAAGCACGACGCTGCCCGCACCGACCTTGGCGCCTTCGCCAATCTCCACATTGCCCAGAATTTTAGCCCCGGCGCCGAGTAGCACGCCAGTGCGCACCTTGGGGTGACGATCGCCGCGTTCTTTGCCGGTGCCCCCGAGTGTGACCTCGTGCAGGATGGATACATTGCTTTCGATGACAGTGGTTTCGCCAGCCACAAAACTGGTGGCGTGGTCCAGTAAAATGCCGCAGCCGATCTTGGCTGCGGGGTGGATGTCGACTGCAAAAGTTTCCGAAATCAGGCTTTGGAGGTAGAGCGCAAATTCAGTGCGCTTTTGATTCCACAAGTAGTGAGCGACTCGGTAGCAGATCAGCGCTTGCAAGCCTTTGAAGTAGAGCAGGGGGGTGAGTATGTTGGGGCAGGCTGGGTCGCGCTCGTTGACTGCAATCATATCGCAGGCCACATGTTGTAAAATGGCCGGCTGATGCAGGAAAGCTTCCATGAAGGTATCATGCAGCACCTCAATCGACGCCGAATGGTTTACCAGTTTGCGCGTCAGGCGGAAGGTCAGGCATTCCGCAAAAGATCCGCGGTGGAGCACCGTTTCGTTGAGTAAAGTCGTGAGCGCAGGTTCGCGCTCCATGATGTCATGGGCGTGACGTCGTATTTCGTTCCAGTGGGCGTCTAAGTCGATAGCTTGCATAAATTCGCAAATAGTTAGAGAGAAGTCGTCCATATGCCACGCTAAAAAAGCAGGAATCTACACAAATTACAGTGTGTGACGGGGCATATCTGTGGCAGCGGCATCATTGGACGCTTGCTAGCTCGTGAATCCGGTCATTGCAGGCGGGAATCCGGGGCATCAACTGATTTGAGTGATTTGTTACATTTCATTTACGATGAGTCGAACGGTTCTGGAATCATGAATAATTCACCTTTTAAGGCCTATTTTGCCTAATTTATGTCCTGCTTTGATTGTATCTTTCCTTAATGAAAATCTACTGAATATTTTGTTATGCAACTGCCGGTCGTTATTGACGTTAGATCGGATGCCTCCTGATACGAGCGATATTAAGGCGTTGGAAAATCTTATGTGAAAGCTGCGTCTGCAATGTGAAGAAAACCTGTCAAATGTCGCTATTTGTGACCTTGGTTAAGCTTATGTCCCAGTGTTTGACTTGTAGATTCTCCACTTCATTGATCCGCAGCTTTGATGTTTGCGGGCAGCTTCCGTGAGCATCCGACAATTTTGTGAAGAGCATTTCATTCGAGGCATATAAGATGAATTTCAAAAAACTATTTTTAATTGGCAGCTTCTGTACTGCGCTTGCGAGCGCCAGCACTGCGGGGCTGGTGGCGCATTGGAGACTGGACGAAACGTCGGGCACTGTGGCTGCCGATGCCAGTGGCGCAGGGATCGATGGTGAGCTGACCGGTTCGATTGCTTGGGGGGCCGGCAAGGTCGGTAATGCGGCCGTTTTCCCTGGCGTATCGGGTGACTACATTGAATTTGATTCGGATGCATTGAATCTGCAGGGCTCGTTGACGCTTTCGGTGTGGGCGAAATACAATGACATCACTAATTATGGTATCTTTGCCGGAATCGACAGCTCAGGAGGCACGGCCAACGATCAATTTGTTTTGAAAACCGCTTCTTCGGGCGATGGTCGTATCATTTTTCAGGTGACGGGGGAGGGCGGCAGTTCGGCCACCTTGCACTCGACCGATACTTTTAAAAACCTGTCTGAAGCATCGGCCGACGGCTGGATCCACTTGGTCGGGGTGTATCAAGCGGGCGAGTTTGCACGTTTATATGTGGATGGCTCATTGATGGCTGAAAACACTAATGTGCCGGCACAATTGCAGTCAAAAATCGATGTCGCGCCTTTTAAAATCGGAGCGATGACGACGACGGCGACTTCCTATTATTTGGAGGGTGCTGTCGATGATGTGCAGCTTTACGATTACGCGATCAGTAGCACTGCGGTGGCTGAGTTGCATGCCGCGCCCGGCACGGCCCTGGAAGACCCCGTGAGCGGAGCGTCGGGCCGCGTCGCTTATTGGGACTTTGATGAGGGCACGGGCACGACTGCGACTGATTCGGAAAATGATTTGATCGGCACGCTTACGCGCAGTGCGAGTTGGGTGGATGGTGTCGATGGTAGTGCGCTACAGATCGTCAATGACGATGATAGCCAGTTGCTACTTGGAGCTCCGGATGCCTTGAATATCACAGGCGCTGTAACGGTTGCCGCTTGGGTGCATCCCGATGGCATGAGCAGTTATGGAGTGATTGCCGGCATTGATCAGTCCGGTGGTGCGAGTAATGACCAATACGTATTGAAAACGACGGGGGCGACTAGCAGTTATCTCAGCTTTCAAGTGACTGGTGCCGGGGGCAGCGCGGTATCGGTGAGTGATACCCAATCAATCGTCGATCGTGCCTCTGCCAGTGAGGATGGTTGGATACATGTGGCTGGCGTGTTCCTGCCGGGTGAAGAACTGCTGCTCTATATCGATGGTGTCGAAGTCGCTCAGAAAGCGACGTCCTTGGAGACCATGCAAAGCACCCTGAGTGAGGCGGTACCGTTTCGCATCGGTAACATGACAGAAAGCTCAGGCTATGGTTTTAATGGAGCCATCGATCAAGTTGCGATTTATAATATCGGGCTCGAAGCCAGCGAACTTATCCAGCTTGCAGATCGCGATGGAATGTCGTCTGCAGAGGGCACTTATCTCTTTTCTTTTGGTGCTGTGGCGGACCCGCAATATAAAGATTCGGATCCAGCCGGTTCGCGCTATTATCGTAACAGCCTGACGAAGTTGCCGGTGATGGTGGAGGACTTTAATACGCGCGATCTGGAGTTCGTTATTTGCCTGGGAGATTTTATTGATAACTACTTTGAGAGTTTCGAGCCGATGATGAAAATCTGGGATGACCTGCTTCACCCCAGCTATCAAGTCGTCGGTAATCACGATTTAGCGGTTGGCAGTCACACCTTGGAGGATGTCGTGGAAGCCCTTAAGATTCCCTCCAATTATTATACCTTCGTCGTCGAGGGCTGGCGCTTCTTCGTGCTCGACGGTAACGATGCGGGCTACGGTATCCACAGCGCAGAGCAATTGGCCTGGTTGCGCGACGGACTCGATGCCGCGCTGGAAAATTCAGAGCCGGTCATCATTTTTGATCACTATCCGGTCTATCCTCCCGGCACAGCCCACATCAGTTCTCAGGCCAGTGAGTTGCTGACACTCTTGGCGGACTATTCCAATATTCGTGCATGGATGAATGGGCATAACCATTCGGGTGCTTACGGGCAGAGTGGGGATATACACTTTATTAATTTGGAAGGTATGGTGGAAACCGCTGACACCACTGCCTATGCCGAAATTGAGATTTGGACGGACCGCATCGAGGTCAAGGGGGAGGGCCGCGAGCCAAATCGCACACTCTACTTCCCACAATTGGCCAATGCAGATTTGGAAGTGCCGGCAGACTTTAGTGCGGGTGATGGCGGTGCCGGTGTGAGCCTGACATGGTCGGCGTTGACGGACACTGAGGTGGAGAGTTTGGAGATCCAGCGTCGTGCGTCCGGTGAGAATGCCGGCTACGCGACAGTCGCAATACTTGCGGCGGATAGTATCAGCTATTTAGATACCGAAGTTGTTAGCGGAGTGACTTACAGTTATCGTATCCGGTCTTTGACCATTACTGATGCCTTTTCCGAATGGTCCGATTTGGCGAGTGTCGAGTTGGGATACTTGAGCGGTTCGATTCTTGATCTGGCTGCGAATGCTGAAGATACATCCAGTATTTCGCTTACTTGGGATCTGGATTCCGCCAGCTATGATAATTTGATCCTGGAGCGTCGAGTCGGCTCAGGTGACTACCTCGTGGTGAGCAGCGCACTCGCAGGAGATGCCACGAGTTACAATGACAGCGGACTGGCCCCTAATACCAGCTACAGCTATCGTATTTCCGGTGTGAGCGGAGGGCGTCAAACAGAATGGTCCGCGGAGGCGAGCGCCCAGACCGAAGCCGCTGAGCCGATCGAAGGCGAAGCTGCGGGTTTAGTGGCCTACTGGCCCTTCGATGAAGGTTCCGGAACCAGTGCTGGAGATTTTTCCGGTAATGGGATTTCAGGCACCTTGCAGGCGTCTGCCACCTGGGAGAGTGTTGGGCACCGCAACGGTGCGATCCGCTTTTCGGGTAACAGTGAGGATCAAGTGCTGGTGGGCACTCCCGAGGCGCTTAACTTGACCGGTGCGGTCAGTGTGTCCGCCTGGGTGAAACCGGAAGGTGTCAGCAGCTATGGTGTGATTGCCGGTATCGATCAATCAGGCGGCGCGGCCAATGATCAGTATGTCTTGAAGACGACGCATTCGAACACCCAGCAATTAAGCTTTCAGGTGACTGCCGCCGGAGTGGGGTATACTGCCACGGATACGGTGAATCTATCAGTGCGCTCCAGCGAAGGCAGCGATGGTTGGGTGCATGTCGCGGGGGTTTTTGTTCCCGGTGAATCCGTGTTGCTGTATGTCAACGGGCAACTGGTGGCCGAGCGCGCGGTGACGATTGATACGTTGCAAAGCACGCTGTCTGCAGAACGTCCCTTCCGCATCGGCAACATGTCGGACAGTAGTGACTATGGCTTTAATGGTTTGATCGATGAGCTGCGTGTTTTCTCCGCCAGCCTGAGTGCCGAAGAGGTGAGCGCGTATGCCAACGACGAGACCGTCCCGTCAGAATTAGCCCCATTTGTTGAAAAAAATGCGCACTGGTTGTATCTCGATGACGGATCCGATCAGGGCACTGACTGGACAGCGACCGACTTTGACGACAGTGCATGGTCTACCGGCACGGCTGAGTTCGGCTACGGAGACGGTGACGAGGCCACAGTTCTCAGCTATGGCACAGATGCTGCCAACAAGCATCCGACCACCTACTTCCGAAAGGCCTTCGAGCTCGACTCGCTCGCTGGGATCGAAGGGATCTTAATCGAAGTGCTGCGGGATGATGGTGTGATCATTTATCTCAATGGGCAGGAGCTGTTGCGCGATAATATGCCTAGCGGCGCTGTTAATTATCAGACCTATGCTTCGTCAGCATTGGGTGGGGATGATGAAAGCACTTACTTTGAGTTCAGTGTTGCCGCAGATGCGCTGGTGACTGGAATAAATGTATTGGCCGTCGAACTACATAATAGCGACGCCAGCAGTTCCGACTTAAGTTTCAATCTGCAAGCGACTGTCATCCTTGAATCGGACAATACTCCAAAGGTGAGTGAGTCCATTATAACCGTCGGTGCCGACTGGGCCTATCTTGATGATGGGAGCGATGCCGGCACAGCATGGCGCGCCGCTGCTTTCGACGACAGCACCTGGGCGCAAGGACCCGCAAAGTTCGGCTATGGCGACTCCAACGAAGTCACCACGCTCAGCTACGGCTCCGATAGCAACGATAAGCACATTACCTACTACTTCCGCAAAGCCTTCGTGCTGGAAGATCTGGAAGGCGTTCGTGAGCTAGAGTTCGGCGTATTGCGCGATGACGGCGTGATCGTCTATCTCAATGGGATCGAAATCATTCGCGATAACATGCCCGCCGGTGAGATCAGCTCGGAGACCTTCTCCAGTAGCATCACCGACGGAGCGGCCGAGAGCACCTTCTATGAATTTAGTGTGGCTACCGATGCACTGGTCGAGGGCGAAAATGTGCTCGCAGTAGAGATTCATAACCGCGACGGCTTTAGCTCCGACATCGGTTTCGACTTGTGGATGAACTTACTCTCCGACCTGCATCCCGATGCGCCTGTTTTCGAGAGTGAACATATCGAAACGGCCCATGCGCTTGCTGGCAGCGATTACGCCGCCAGCGTGGCCGAATACGCCAGTGATGCCGATGGCGATACCATGTATTTTGCCAAAGTCAGTGGACCGGATTGGTTGATCGTGCATGCCGACGGCAGCCTGAGTGGCACGCCTAGTGCCAGCCATTTTGGTCTCAATACCTTTGTGATTTCTGTCACCGACAATGACGAAGGCACCACTACTGTGATTTTAGAAATCATGGTGGAAGAGCCGGCTGAGTTGGCTCGCGCCGCCATGCCTGGCAGTGATCTGGCACTGCGCTTTGCTGTGATTCCCGACACCCAGGGCAGCACGCTGGGAGTGCCGACCGATGAGGCTTCCGCCATCGCACGTGAGTTGATTGCGCAAGCGCCCGAATTTGCGATTCACGTTGGCGATGTGACCGATGGTTACTCGGGCGGCGATGCCAAGTTGACCGAGTTGGAGTATTTAAAAGAAGTGCTGGCCACTCCATTACTGGAGAATGGGATCGGCTTCTATCCCGTGCGTGGCAACCACGATGCCAACGCATACTTGCCCACCTCCGAGGGAGAAGCCGCGTGGCAGGCCGCGTTCTCATATCTGTTCGAAGGTGAGGGGGCTGTGGTCGATCCGAGCGATGTGCCCGGCGGCAGTGAGGCATCGCCCAATCCAAATAACTTCAGTTATGTCTTGGATGCAGGGCAGGACACTTACTTCGTCTCGCTGGATCTCTGGAACGGGGGCAGCTCGGACAATTACTCCGATTGGGTGGCTGAGAAATTTGCTGAAATACGCGCGGCGAATCCCGATGCGCACATCTTCGGCTATTCTCACCCGGGCTTGTTCTCAGTTGCATCGCACCCCGCGATGACGGAATACGTCGATAGCCCGCAACCGTATTTGGAAGCTGGCAAAGCCTCACAAGTTGATGGTTGGTTTAGTGGCCACAACCATATCTACGACCGCTCGGTCGCGGTTAGCCTGGATGATGGTAATCAGCCTTACATGTTTGATTTTACCTGTGGCTCCGCTTCGGAGAAATTTTACTCGATCAGCCGTAGTCCGGCCGAGGATCAACACTTGAACTGCCTGATCGATAGCACGACAATCGCTGGGCGGCCGATTGCCTACCTGCTTGTCGAGATTAACGGACCCTTTGTTTGGGTGCAGACTTATATGTCGCCCGACACGGATGGCCATGGCACTTTTGATGACTGGTCGGTCTGGGATGCGTATACCTATTCCCGAAATGGATTGCAGTTCACCGTCGCTTCCGGGGAGAACTACAATGATCGTAATATTCAAGACCGTGCGCCACTGGATGATGGCTTTATCGGAACCAGTGTCGAAGTGGTCGATGGTGTTAATGGCGATGAAACCGTGCACAGCTATGGAAGCACCAGTTTTGGACAATATCGTAATATCACTACCGGTTGGTGGTCACGCGATGACTGGTATGATGCCGGCGAGAGCAAAGTCGTTTCCGATATCGTGAGTCTAAATGGCATGCGTGAGGCCCCTGGCCGCAATCGTTGCGACGCCTACACCATCAAGCTGAGCTACGATGCCAGCCGTTTATCCGCACTGGAGATTCAGTCGCTACGTATCGCCGCCTTCCTAGATGCCGATACCGCAGACAGCGATGCCGGTGATTGGCTGCCCGCCGTTTCGGCCACTCTCGAACTCGCAGCAGAGTCGCCCCTCATGCGAGCTCCTACCGCTGAAGACAGCGTGGGCAGGTGGGGGATCGATTTGGACAATCAACAAGTCTGGGCGCGCCTTGATTACCAAGGTGACTTTGCCCTGATCACAGATGTCGTAGATAGCGATGACGACGGATTGGTGGATGCTTGGGAAATGGAGCAATTTGGCAGCCTCGCTTACACCGCGAGCCAGGATCTGGACGGCGATGGACTCGATAATGCGGCGGAGCAAATACTAGGCACGAACGCGCTGATGACGGATACCGACGGCGACCTCTTCAACGACGGAGCCGAGCTCGCGGCTGGCCTCGATCCATTGATTGCCGATACCGAGCTAAGTGACAGTGTGCTCGACTTGATTCGGACGCACAGCGAACTCCAAGCCGCAGCCGGGCTGTATCCACTCAGTGCACTGGGAGGTTTGAACTATGGGCAGACATTGATCGCACCCGATGCCGAGGGCGACTTGCATTTCCGCATTCAACTCTGGAGCAACGATGACCTGTCATCCGGCGACTGGATCGAACTCGGAGATGCCTTTGAGCGCACGATACAAATGAACACCGATAAGCAATTCTACAAGTGGGCGGTGGAGGTCGACTAGGCAGTGTGCCTATGCGATCTGGATGCCGTCGCGGCCTTCGTCGACCTCCATGTAGTCAAACAAGTCAAACATCGTATGATACGCAGGTAGGCGCAGCAGCGTCCATCTAAGGCCACGCCCAAGCTCTTGTAGAAATCATCGTGCAGTTGCGAGGCTGCGTGCTTGCGAATTTTATCCAGCATGCGCGGAAAATAGAGCATGCCCCGCGTTTCTGTGTAGGGAGAGATCGGCTTCAGTGTCGCTTGAGTCATGCGGGCATGTTCGAGTTAATTGCAAATAAAAGCAAATCTCGGCTGAAACAAGTTCCAGACGAAGCCTGGTGGTCGAGGAGGGACTTGAACCCTCACGCCTCGCGGCACATGACCCTTAATCATGCGT
>PBYS01000088.1 GCA_002729725.1 Puniceicoccaceae bacterium | reverse complement strand
CGTTCCCCTCTGCCAGTAACGCCGTCCTCGCCGAGCTACACCCTCACGGGCTCCGCTTCGGACGGCTACTGCTAGAAAGGGATTGGAGTTACTATAAGCTGCACGCTACGGCGCGGCATTCGTTCGTAGCGAGACGCTTCAGCGAACGTCCAGAGCATTACAGTTCTCAAGTCTTTAAACGTTCCGAAACTTACGTCGATTGACGCTTCAGGATATTGAGCGTGATGCCGTTGCTGTCTTTTCACTCTTCCCAACCGTTAGAGGTTCGTCCTTGTAGCGCGACGGCAGCCATGCTGGGAGAGCCGAACAGATGGAAGTAAACGGCGACCTGTGTGCTCTCGGGCATTTTAAGAAATTCCGAAAGTGCACTGCGCGGCACTTCGATGACCTGCAAAATGCGCGTGGTAATCTCAGCCTGTCGAATCCCTTGCGGATCACCACTCGGCAGAAAGATTTGAATATTTTTGGGTAACGATGTCATAGGCTTCACAATTCCAACTGATCCGGTCTGCTAGCATCCGGTCATGTCGCTTCGCTCGGAAAACTCTTCTAACTTCACTCTTCTCCCTTCTCGGCAGGCTCCCAATCGCGCACGTCGATCTTCCCCGTTTCGTGGTCCAGAAAACGCGCGATTTGCTTTTGTTCGGGGAGAGGAGGGATAGGGAAATATACACCACCTAAACGTTCAGAATTAAGTATTTTCAGGACGTTTCCAGTCGCAGATTCGTTTAGCTCAGATCTTGCAGCTAGCACCACATAAAAGTAGTATCTTGAATTTTCTCTAAATGTCGCCGCTGTGATCTGTTGATTCGTCACTGCCTCACAGCTTACATAACCAGCCTTTCCAATTGTTCCAATGCAACAGATGAGAACTGAATCAGATGGAACTGGCCGCATCATGGACCACCCCGCCTCAGTAAGATACTTGCTTGCTCTTGAATCTTTGAGCTCTTCTGTCAAATCCTCGGGACGGAACCATGGGAAGTCGGTCTCTTCATCGGAGTAATGAGATTGATTCGATGTAGGTGGAGTAAGCCCTGTCCTTAAACAACATAAACGCTTGAGCGCAGTCACTCGCCAAAGGCTTGGAATAGCTCCAAGCCATCCAACCTCCGAGTCCTTATACTCCGGATACGCTTTATATCGTCCTGCCATGTTAGAAGTTTGAAGGGTGAAAGGTGAAGTTTGAAAGCGACAGTGCGTAGCGTGCAGCTTCAGCAAACGTATGTCGGGTGAGCTGCATTTCTCGGGCACTAAACGCTCGCTGAAGCGTCGCGCTACGGGGGAGGAAGTTTGAAGGGGGAAGTTTGAAGTTTGAGAGTATCATGACTTGGATCGGACCTTTTTTATGATGCTAGTGAGTATCGCGATGAGCTGATTGGCCTCTTCAGTCAGATTTTCGAGCTTTTCAGGCAAAACGATATTAGTCTCGGCGAGCAGCCGTAGCCAGTAGTGCGTTTCGCGTGCTTCTTTACAGGCTATACTATACTTAGAAACAAAGTCAGCTTCGCTTTGTGATGCTTGTCCCTCTTCCACATTGGCTCCGATAGATGTGCCAGAGCGTAAGAGCTGCTTGGCAAGTGTTCGGCTCACGCCAGCCTGCTGATCGAGTGCCTGGCACAAAAACACAATGCGTTTGGCAAATTCAAAAGTTCTGTCTGGTAAGTCTGATTTCATTATTGTTTCCCCCCTCAAACTTCCCCCTTCAAACTTCCCAAGAGTTGCATGATTTCACTGCTCACCGCATCGAGGTCACGGTCGATCTCCTCCAGCGCGCGGGGCGGCTGGTATTGGTAGAAGTGGCGATTAAAGGGAATCTCGTAGCCGACGATGCCGATCTCGCCGTCGAGGGCGTCCACCTTGCTGGCGTCGATCCAGGCGTCGGGCACGTGGGGGAGGACTTCTTTTTTGAAGTAGGCCTCATTGGTTGCGTTGACGGGCTGGCTGGGATCGAGGGCCACGTTCTCGAAGTCGCGCAGGTCGCCGTCGGGCTTGTATTCGATGGTCTGGCCGTCCACCTCAAAACGACCGTAGAGTGGCTCGGCTTTGCCGGATTTGTGGATCTTTTTGATGACCTTTTCGGCCTCCGGGTTTTTCCAGGAGACCGCGGCGGTGATCTGCTTTTTCACTTTGGCATCCAGTTTGATGCCGGTGGTCTTGAGCGCGGCCTCGTAGCCGTTCATGTCGTCGTGCTGCTCGGTGCCGATTGTGGCCTGCAGTTTACGGGCGGTGAGGAGGATGGCCTTTTGCGCCAGCCAGGTCTTGGCGTCGAGCAGGTCTTTGATCTTGGCCTCTTTGAGTTCCGGGAAGTCGGCTTTGAGCTTGGCGCGGATCTCAGTCGCGTGCGCGCTCAGCTGACCGTAGTGATCGCAGTCTTCGTCATCGCTCCATGCGCTGCCATAGTTTTCGTAGACCCACTGCATCGGGGCGTTGAGCGGCTTGGGGGCAAAGCGGAGGGTTTCGATGCGCTCGTCGCTGAACTGGTAGGACTCGCGCAAGGGGCGCTCGATGGTGATGCGGCGATAGCCGAACTCGTGGGTCTGAAACAGCTTGGCGGCGAAGGTCTTGCTCGCGTCGGCCGCGTCCAGCGGCTGCGGCTCGATGGCTTCGAAGTCGCCAAAAGTGCGGGTGATTTGCGCAATGTGCGACTCGCTCAGCTGGCGACGCTTGGAACCGAGTGACTTGCGCATGGGGTCCCAGAGGTGCACGCCATTGATCAACTGCACGCGGCCCTTGCGCTCGGCGGCCTTTTTGTTGGACAGCACCCAGACGTAGGTGGCGATGCCCGTGTTGTAGAACATGTCGGTGGGCAGCGCGACGATGGTTTCGAGCAAGTCCGACTCCAAAATGTAGCGGCGGATCTCTGACTCGCCCGAGCCCGCACCGCCGGTGAAGAGCGGCGAGCCGTTGAGAATGATACCGATGCGCGCGCCGCCGGCTGAAGTTTGAAGTTCGAGGGCTGAAGTTTGAAGTTCCGGACTGGTGGGGCGCAGCTTGCTGATTAAGTGCAGCAGGAAGAGCAGCGAGCCGTCCGAGACCCGAGGCAAGCCCGGGCCGAAACGTCCGTCGAAGCCCTTTTCCGTGTGCTCCTTGCGGATGTCGCCCTCGATCTTCTTCCAGTCCACGCCGAAGGGCGGATTGGAGAGCATGAAGTCGAACTTGTCCGCGTAGAGCTGATCATTGGAAAGCGTGTTGCCCAGCTTGATGCGGTCCACCTCCTGGCCCTTGATCAGCATGTCCGCCTTACAAATGGCGTAAGATTCCGGGTTGAGCTCCTGCCCGAAGGCACGCATCACCGCCTGCGGATTCAGCTCGTGCACATACTCCATGCCCGAAGAGAGGAAGCCGCCCGTGCCGGCGGTGGGGTCGTAAATCGTGCGGATAATGCCCGGCTTGGTCAGCGCGTCGTCGTCCTCCATAAAGACCAGCGAGGTGGTCAGGCGCACAATATCACGCGGTGTAAAGTGCTCCCCTGCGGTTTCGTTGGACGACTCCGCGAACTTACGGATCAGCTCCTCAAAGACCAATCCCATCTCGTGGTTGGAAATCGCGGCCGGACTGAGGTCGGCCGCTTTGACCCGCTGGACCAACTTAAAGAGCAGATTCGCATCGCCCAGCAAGCCGATGAACTCCGAAAACTTGAAATACTCGAAGATCTCGCGCGCATCCCTGGAGAAGCACTACACATACGACTCGAGATTAGCCGCGATGCCCGACTCCCCCAGCTTGGAGAGGTCCATCTTCGAAGTATTGAAGAAGGAGAGCCCCGAGGCCCGCAGCAGCATCTTTTCCTGCGCCTCTTCCGGCAAATTCATTTTGGCCAGCTTCTCTGCCTCGGCGAGGACCGCAGGCTTGCTCGTCTCCAGCACACACTCCAAGCGACGGAGCAGCGTAAAGGGCAGGATCACGCGCCCATATTGGCTTTGTTTAAAGTCACCCCGGAGCAGATCCGCGAGTGACCAGATGTAATTGGCGAGGTTATTGGGAGTATCGGACATGCAAAATTAAGAAATCCATTCGGTTCGCTCAGGGAGCGCTAACGTTATCAGATGCATCCAAGTAAGCGCGAATGCTTCTGTATGCCCAGAAAATTCCCAGTTAAAAGCAGTATTAGCAGCAGCAACTCTACGGCGCGATACGAGGGGCTGTGATATGGCAGCTTAAGCCGCCACTACGGGGCAGGCGCATGTCTAGTCCGAAAGTATCCTTTCTCCTGCCTCTCGGGGAAATCTAATAACTGAAGCCAGCCAGTAGTGCCAGTAGTGCCAGTAGTGTCGGTTGGTGGCGAAGGAGCATGTTAGGTTTTTGGATGTTCGCCGGAAACCGGTAGGTCTTCCAGCCCGAGCACATTCTCGATTTCATGTTCAATGAAATGTGCCTGCGAGATCTCACTTAGCCCCGTGACGAGCTTGTGCTCGCGATTGTCATCCGTGACGGCGAAGACGCGATAGCTCGTATTCGTGCCATTCTTGGTATGTTTGACATGTTTTTTCGAGTAGAGTTGTTGAATGGTGTGCACCCGAATCTTCTTTTTGCCCGGCCATGGCACGGGCGAGTGCTCGACCCGCAGGTAATTGGGGTCGACCTGTATTTCCGTCGTGTTGAGGAAGCTTGCTGCGCAGAAATAGGCGAGAAAGACCCCGACGCCCGCGTGAATCGAGCCAAAGGCCGCTATCGCCCAGGCGCCATTTTTCAGTGCGGTCGTCATCCACACGACCATGAAGCCATTCCAGATCAGGCCGAAGAATAGCAGAAAAACCGCTGCGACCGAAAACCATTTGCGGCGAATGATAAAGGCCTCCCGCTCATAGAGCGTTTGCAGATTGGCAGGGAGGGGGACGAGTGTATTTGGCTTAGCTTGGTTCGACATCCTTTTAATTTATTCCTGTCGGGGTATCAGCTCGGCTTGTTGCCTTCAGTCTAAAGAATGCCTGGGCATCGTTGAATATTGGCAGCTCTATTCGCCTTGTAGTGCCATCTTCGAAAATCGTAGTCGGGACTGGTGTGTGAATTTCTTCTTCATTTGTTAGATCGGTAATCCTTACGACGCCAAGATTAAATCCGGTGCGTGTGCTGTCATAGTTCGGCATGAGAAATACTGGCCTGCGTTGATTTTCGTTGGGGATAGGCTCCATTCTAAACTCGATTCCGGGGAATGAGCTGCCATCTTTGGGGGATGTGCTAAAGATATACTCAAATAAGTTCTGATAGCCGTCGAGATCCGGATCTGCCGATAAACCGGAAATTTGTAGGTCAAGTTGTTCACTTGCGGTGAATTCATTTTCAACCCATAGAGCAATCGCGTTTTCTTCGGGTTCGACATACTCAATAGAGACAGTGTCGCTATCGTAGTGAACGACAAAGTGTTCGCCCACGAAGCTCTCTCCATGAACTTCGACAAGATCGAAGTTTCCGCTTATTGAGCGAGCTTCAATGATCGTAAAACTTGCATTGAGGTCAGGTACAAAATCGGGATCAATGACGATCTGAAGCGTTCCGGCAAGTTCAACATCTTTTGTTACATCAATGAGAGAGTGCTCGCTTTCAGACACGGCTATCAGTGTAGTCGCTGAGTTCGTTTGGCGCAAATTACCGGAAATCTCGATTTCCAAGTCTGTCTGTTCACTTGCGAAAATATCTTCGTTGTCGACATGTGAGCCTTCACTAAGCCCAACACTAAAGATGCCCGACTGCTCGATGTTTGCCACGCAGCTTCCATTTCCGGATAAGTCTTCGACGGGGTAATAGAGCTGTCTGGAGTTGGAGTCATCCACATTCAGCAAACCATCAATGTGCCAGAGTGCAAAGCCGGAACCCGTGATGCTAGGCAGAGTGATGCTTACGGACGTATCCGCAGAGAGTGCACATTCTGCGCGATTGATTGTGCTTGTGTCTGTAGTTATCTCCATACGGCCGCTTTCACATTCGAGGCGCCCATCCCAATCAATGGTTTCAAAGTTTAGGTGACTCGTCGATGTTGGTGAGCCATTCTCAAGGCGCTTTGATAGCAGTGCGTTTTCATCAATTGATAGGTGAGCTTCATTGCCATAGATCGATGCTGTGTCCAGTAGTTGCCAATCGCCTGATTTTATGGATAGCTTCGCGCTCTCTCCGCAGGTAAAACTACTTTCCTGCCAGCAAGAGCCATCGTTGCTAAGATGTGACGAATCGTCGAGAACCAGTGCCGGGCCATCGATGGTGAGATTGGTTTTGTTCTCGGCAAACTCGCAGGCGATCGTGCCGCCGCTCCAGTAGGTGTCGGCAAGGTTAATAAAAGAGTCGGATGCCAAACGCCCTCCCTTTAGCTCAAAATTTTTCTGATTACTGAAATCATCAACGATCTCGCCACTTGTGCACTCAAAATCCCCCAGGTTAATAATGGTCGGAGATGGGGAGCCGTTGTTCGTTTGCATGCGACCTCCATCTAGCTGAATTTTGGAATTTCCATGTGTGTTCAAGCTATAGGATGCAGCACTTGCACTTATTATACTACTCTCGAGTGTGAGTGTGCCATTTCCGGTCGTGCGTATCTCACCATCGATATCGACTGAAGCATTGTTCCTAAAATTTACAGA
Organism: Puniceicoccaceae bacterium; assembly: GCA_002729725.1. Lineage (GTDB taxonomy): Bacteria > Verrucomicrobiota > Verrucomicrobiia > Opitutales > Coraliomargaritaceae > Thalassobacterium > Thalassobacterium maritimum. Next base: position 36,209 of record PBYS01000088.1, on the reverse strand, counting down.
TGACTCATTGGATAGGGTGAAGATATTTGTCCCGCTAAAAGTATAGTAGCCCTCTCTGAAACTGATACCACTCGCTGCTAGGATGGATGCGTCGTTGAAACTACCTGTGGCTCCTTCTCGGAAACTCACTGAGTATGCATCCGCTTCGACATCGAATACGCCTCCGTTCATAATCAATTGAGTGTAGAAGCTCCAAAGTAGGTCGCAGTGCTGGTGATGAATTCAGTGTCGTAGAGCTGGACCTTCTCCGAAAAAGTGAGATCGCCCGATTCTGTGATGACTTGGCCGCCAGAACCTGTGACAGTCGCACTGATGTTGCTATTACCACCATTAATAGAATCTCTAATCAGAGTCCCGTTGTTTTCAAATTCGCTCGGACTCCCGAGCAAAGGGCTGTCGCTACTGATTGCAGATGATGTTCCTGATAGCTGAACTTCATGATTGTTCACAAATTTCGAATTATCAAACATTTGAATGCCTGCGCCATTGAAAACTGCTTGGTCGAAGTGTGCATTCGTATTATAAAGTCTAATAGTCTCGCCGAGATAATCGGCTACGATTAGGTCACCATCTATGAAATTCGACGTTCCGTTGGTGTTGAGTTGGCCACTGACTTCCAGCGTGAAGCCAGAGAGGTCGAGGCTGAAGGAGTTACCTGCCAAAATGTTGAAATTTGTTAAACGAGTATCTTGGCCGAGTTCAAGGGTGCCACTACTAATGCTACCCGGGACGAGCGCATTGGCCCCATTGTGGGGGTAATCTGTGGCGGGATCCATACCGCCTTGTGCCCAGTTATTTTGGTTCGCCCATGCTTTATTGGTCCCGCCATTCCCAGTGTATTCAAATATTTGGGCTGTTATTCCATTAGAGAACAAGACGAATAAGAGTACGAAGTTGCAGTGTCTCATGGTAGTATGGGACCATTTTTTACATTTTTTTATGGCAACTCAATGTTTATTTCTAACCGCCATTGAGGTTTGTTTTAGCACCGTCGTCAAACGACTGTAGAAGGTGCCACTCATGTGGAGTGAGTGCAGCGCCTCACCCAGTGGGTCCACGGAGCGGAAGGCGGTTTCCAGCGAATCGTTGCGCATCATGCCGCAGAATTTTTCAATTTGGACGAAATGTCAATTTGTGTGGATGAAGTGCCATATTATCTGTCAGCGGAATCGGCTAATATGGCGTCGATGAAAACAAAAACACACAATCCAACCCACACATCCACACCGTCTGCCACGACACTTGTCCTCGGGGGGAACGGAAAAACCGGCCGTCGCGTCGTCCAGCGTCTGCTCGCTCAAGGCCGCTCCGCTCGAATCGGTTCGCGCTCGGCCTCGCCGAGCTTCGACTGGCACGACTCCAGCAACTGGAGAGACGTGCTGGATGGCATCCGCGAAATGTATGTCGCTTACCATCCCGACCTCGCGGTGCCCGGTGCATCCGAGCACATCCGGGAGCTGGTCGCGGTCGCTCAGAAAAAAGGCGTCCGTAAGATCGTGCTCCTCTCTGGCCGCGGTGAGGAAGAGGCGCAACTCTGCGAACGGATCGTCATGAACTCAGGCGTGCCGGCCACGGTCGTCCGCTGCAGCTGGTTCAACCAGAACTTCACCGAGTCCTTCCTTCGAGACATGGTGGTCGGTGGCACGATCGCCTTACCGGTCAGCACTGTGCGCGAACCTTTTGTTGATGCGGAAGACATTGCCGACGTCGCGGTCGCCGCACTGACAGAAGACGGACACGCTGGGCGGGGCTGACGCGATGCGCCGTAATGATTTACCCGTAAATTAAAGATATGCTTGAAGACTTGTCTTCTCCGCGGACAGATGGGTGAATGTGTAAAAACGAAAATCGTGAAGCTAATGTTGTTTCATTTCTGGAATCTTTGCTTGAGCAGCTTTCTTTGGAAGAAAAGGTTTCGCTCTGTCATGCCGCGACCAAATTTGGCAATGCCGGAGTCGAGCGTCTCGGCATTCCCGTGCTGGAGATGTCGGATGGGCCGCATGGAGTGCGGCAGGAGATCAGCAAGGATAGTTGGGAGCCGGCTGGCTGGGATGATGACCACAGCACTTATCTGCCGACCGGCACGGCACAGGCTGCGACTTGGAATCGCGAAGTGATGCGCGATGCCGGCCGGGTGCTGGGAGCGGAAGCGCGGGAGCGTGGCAAGGATGTCATTCTTGGACCGGGCTTTAATATTATCCGGACCCCGCTGTGCGGGCGTAATTTCGAATACTACAGTGAAGATCCCTATCTGATTGCCGAACTGGCAGTGCCTGCGGTGCAGGCGATTCAGGCGCAGGACACGGCTGCCTGTGTGAAGCATTATGCCGCCAATAGTCAGGAACTGAATCGGGATGCGACGGATGTTGAAATGGACGAGCGGACCCTACGTGAAATTTATCTACCCGGATTTGAAGCCACGGTCAAAGCAGGTGAGGTGCTGACAGTCATGGGGGCCTATAATAAGTTTCGCGGCCAGTGGTGCTGTCACAACGACTATCTCGTCAATCAGGTGCTTAAAGCAGAGTGGGGCTTTGAGGGTGTTTATCTGAGTGACTGGGCGGGCGTGCATGATACGGACGAAGCCGTTCTCAATGGCATGGATATCGAGATGGGCACCGGAAAGCCCTACGATGAATACTACTTGGCGAAGCCCTTCTTGGAGGGCTTGCGTTCCGGAAAGTATCCTTTGTCCGTATTGGATGACAAGGTTCGGCGGATATTGCGGGTTCTTTATCTTGTGGGAGCCTTTGATGCGAATCGCTTGCCCGGTGAGCGGAACACGCCTGCGCATCAGGCGATCGCCCGGAATGCCGCGCGTGAAGCAATGGTGCTGTTGAAGAACGACGACGCAGTGTTGCCGCTGCAGCCTGAGAAGATACGCAAGCTGGCTGTGATTGGGCAGAATGCGGTGACCAAGCATTCTAACGGAGGCAATAGCTCGGCGGTCAAATGCCTCTATGAAGTGACGCCGCTGGAAGGAATCCGTGCTTACCTGGGAGATTCGGTCGAGGTGCTCTATGCGCCAGGTTACAGCGGTGGGGAAGAAGGATTCTCTGCGATCGGCACGGAGTATTTGTCCACCGTCGATGAAGGGTCGGGGGTGAAAGGTTGGACGCTCAGTTATTATGCGAATCAGAAATTTGCAGGTCCTGTCGTGGTGAGTGAATACACCGAAGCACCATCGTTTGAACATGAGACCTTCAGTGCGCCTGAGGGAATAGACCGTAATCTGCACTCCGCAGTGTTTCGGGCGGAACTCAGCGTTCCGGAAAGTGGCGATTATGTGCTCGGATTTGTCACCGACGGTGATGTGACGCTCACCGTTGATGGTGTCCTGATGGTCAATACGGACGGGCTCATGCAGCGTGAAAAACGAAGAGTCAGCCGTTATTTCACTGCGGGACAGACGCATGTGATCGAGCTATCCTACAAATGCCGTGACACCATGGATTGTCTGCATTTCGGCTGGGTGCCGCCTTGGGCGAATCAAAGCGAGCAGACTTCAGAGAAAGATAAAGCACTCTCGCTCGCGGCCGAGGCCGATGCGGTCATCTTCTGTGGCGGCTTGACTCACCGTGAGGATTTGGAAGGTAAAGACCGTCAACATTTACAATTACCGGATCAGCAGGACGCCCTGATCGAGGCTTTGTTGGATGTGAACCCAAATACCGTGGTGGCATTGACAGGCGGGGCCCCCGTGGTGATGCCATGGGCGGATCGGGCGAAGGCGATTCTTTGGATGTGGTATGCCGGCATGGAAGGCGGGCACGCTGCGGCTGAGATTCTATTTGGGAAAGTCGCTCCCAGTGGGCGCTTGCCGATGACCTTCCCCAATAGTCTGGAAGAATGCCCGGCGCATAAAATCGGGACCTATGGTTTTGATAAAAGCGCTTATTCCGAAGGGCTGAATGTCGGGTATCGTTATTACGTGAGTGAATCCATCCAGCCGCTGTTCCCATTTGGACATGGTCTGTCGTATACAGATTTTGAATACAAGGATCTGCAGCTTAGCCCCGGCGAGGGGGATGCAATTCTGTCCGTGCGCGTCGATGTGACGAATACGGGGAGCGTGCCTGTCAAGGAAGTGGTTCAACTCTATTTGCAGGATGTGGAAGCATCGGTCTACCGACCGAAAATGGAGCTGAAGGGCTTTGAGAAAATTTCGCTCGCACCCGGTGAAACGCAGACAGTCTGCTTTGAACTGAGCTTACGGGATCTCTCGTTCTACGACGATGTTGGGATGGACTGGAAAGCAGAGTCGGGCGAATTCATCGTGCACATCGGCCGCTCGTCGCAAGACATACGTTTGCGACAATCTTACCAGCTCGATCTGTAGGTCGATGATCAATGAGCCTGCCTTCAAATGCTGAAGGCAGGCTCATTGATTGATTAGGCCATGGTGAGCAATAGCTCCGGGGTGACCTCATGCAGCATCGGCTTTCCCGCGAGATAGCGTTCCAGTTCCTCGACCATGTATTCGCCCATACGCTGACATTCATGGTTGATGCTGCCCGCGATATGGGGACTGATGACGACATTAGGCAAGTCCCAGAGTGGGCAATTGGCATTGTTTGGTTCGTCGCGGGTCACATCGAGGACGGCATCCAAGTCCTTGCGCTCAGTCAGGACCTTGGCAAACATCGCTTCATCGATGAGCTTGCCGCGTGCTGTGTTGATGAGCGTCGCATGCGGCTTCATGGACCGGAGTAAGGCTTCACTGACGAGCTCGACCGTTTCCGGAAGATCCGGCGCATGCAGGCTGACCACGTCCGACTGCGCAAACAGGTCTTCCAGACTGGTTAATTCGACGCCGAGTGAAAGGGCATCGGCTTCGGAGACATAGGGATCATAGGCGATCACATTGAGGGAATGTAGATCACGCAGGTGTTCGGCGACGAGGCGACCGACCATTCCGAGCGATACGATCCCGACGGTGCTTTTATAGATGCCAGCGGCTTCCGGGGGTAAGTTCCAACTGCGTTCCTGCATGTTGATCCGGGTGCTTCGATAGAACTTCTTCAGGGCTAAAATGATTAAGGCATGTGCATACTCTGCAGTCGGCACCGCATTGGCCCGCCAAGCCGACGAGATGCGAATCCCCTTGCTTTGTGCTTCCTCGGTGTAGAAAGAGCGTATCGACCCGGATCCATAGAAAACATATTTCAGGTTAGGGCAGGCGCTGAGAAAGTCTTCTGTCATGGGATGCATGCCCCAACCGGAGAAGATGAAATCGACATCGGCCAACTCGTGCCGATTCGCTTCCCAGCTCTCATAATGCAGCACCTTCGGCTTCAAGCGGGTTAATTCACCGATTCGGCTTTGAGCCGCTTCGGAGTAAATTTTGGGTAGGGAATGTTTACCTAATAAGAAAATACTGGTGTGGCGGTTATTCATGTTATTCATGTTATTCAGTTCGTTGAAAATAGTCGCTTCGACATGAACTATGGCAGGACGGGGGCAGGCAGGTAACTGTTGTGATGGTATACGCGTAAACTGTTTGTATGGACGAGGTTTACGCGTAAACTCGGCGGTCGCTTGTTGTTTGATTTCGGTTGCCGCTATCTTTTGGCTTTTCGCCTGGGTGCTTCAGGTATCAGTTGCACAGGCCGCCACTTTTTTCTAGCCTCGATATATACCTCTTATGACGATTGAATATGTCACTATAATTATCTACTTCGCCTTTCTGATCGGAATCGGCATCTGGGTCTCGAAAATGAATTCCTCGGTCAGTGACTATGTTCGAGGTGGGGGAAAGGGCACCTGGTGGATCGTTGGGACGAGCATCTTTATGTCCGGGATCAGTGCATTCACATTTACGGGAAATGCCTCGGCGGCTTATTCGGCAGGGCCGACCTTTCTTGTGATTTATGCCGCCAATGTAGTAGGATTTTTACTTTGTGTAGTGATTGGCCCGTGGTTTCGTCAAACGCGTGCAGATACTTGGGCGGATGTCTTGAGAGAGCGATATGGTGTTCCGGTGGAGCAGTTTAGCTCCATCGTTGGTGTCATCCTTTCCCCGCTGGCGGGTGGGGTGCAACTCTATGCACTGTCTGTATTCGCAAGTTCGATACTGGGGGTTTCGGTCGTGCCGATCATTATTGTTTTGGGGGGGATCGCGATCACCTACTCGACGACCGGCGGTAAGTGGGGAGTGATGGCGACTGATTTTGTGCAGGGCTTGTTGATGATGGCGATGACGGTGTTGGTCTGTTATCTCAGTTTGAGGGCAGTTGGCGGTTTTGAAGCCTTTTTTAGTTATTTCACTCAACCCGGCATTGCGGAGGACTTCAAATTTGTGAAGGAAAGCGGTGAGTTTTGGCAGGATAAATACACCTTGAAGTGGATTCTGGTGATTTTCTTTGTCCAGATAGCCGGATACATAAATCTGAGCTCGGCGGGACGTTTTCTAGCGGTCAAAGATGGAGCAGCGGCACGGAAGGCTTCTTTGCTGGCAGCAGTGCTTATGTTCTTTGGGACAATCGTTTGGTTCATCCCCCCGATGGTGGCGCGTTTCCTCTTCGAAGCGGAAATCAACGCTTTGGATGTGAAAGAGCCGGCGACGGCAAGCTACTCATACATTGCGCAGAACCTTCTGCCCAATGGTTTGATGGGCTTGATGCTGGCGGCGATGTTTGCAGCGACCATGAGCAGTCTGGATACGAGTTTGAACGGAGTGACCGGTGTGATTGTGAAGAACATTATCCCTTGGACCCGTCGCTTGCTTAAATTGCCTTCGATGTCTGAGAAGACCGGGCTGCGCTTGTGCCAGCTCTCGACCCTGCTGTTGGGGGGGGGATTATAGGCGTGGCTTGTTTGTTCAATCAGCAGGAGAAATTGGATTTGTTTGATGCGATGCTGATGATTGGAGCCATTATCGGCGTGCCCCTGGGCTTGCCGGTTTTGTTAGGGCTTTGGTTTAAGCGGATTTACTGGGTGACCTATTTTGTCATTCTGGGGGTGGCTCTGGCTCCTTCGATTTACTTTACATACGATCAAGCGCAGAATGGAACGGTCTGGACGATTCAAGACCGTATGCTCTGGTTGTATGTGGCAGGCTTTGTTGGCCTGCTAATCAGCTTTCCACTGTGGCGTTTTGCCAAGCAGTCGGAGCGGGAGCGCATTGATCGCTTCTTCACCAAGATGCATACGCCGGTGGACTTCGAAAAAGAAGTGGGGGCTGCCAATGATGGAGCTCAATTGAAATTAATTGGCGTTTCGGCTCTCAGTATGGCGGTCTTGATACTCCTGCTCATGGTCCTCCCCAATTCGTGGGATTCGCGGATACAAATCATGTGTTTGTCGCTCTTTATTGCGGTGATTGGTGCGACCATGTTAGTCACTGCCAAACGCCAATCGAAAGTCTCTAAAGTCAGACAGAGGGTCCTTGAAGATGATAGCATTGACCTGAAGCCTGAAGCAGTCCGAGGCACTGAATAGCGTTGACAGAATGACAGCTTAGATTCGCAATATTGTGAATATGAAAGATGCCCCTAAAGCCCCAACAATGGCTCAAATTGCGGCTGAGGCCGGGGTGTCGAAAATGTCTGTTTCTTTGGCCCTGCGTGGGAGTTCGCGCGTATCGGAGGCGACGCGAAAACGGATCCTGGAGATCGTGGATCGTTTGAACTATCGGCCGAATCCGATGGTCCAGACATTGATGGCCAACCTCCGTGCGACGCGTCCTATCGAGATGCATTCGGTGATCGCCTGGATCACTGCTTTTGAGACAGAAAATGGATGGACTAAGAGCTGGTTGTTTCGTGAATACTACAAGGGGGCGGAAGAGCGTGCGGAGCAACTCGGTTATCGAATTGAGCCTTTCTGGATTCGTTCGAAGGGGATGACCGGGGCACGGATGAGCTCCGTGTTGAAGGCGCGCAGTATCAGCGGTGTGATCATTCCACCGGTGCCCAGTGTGCAGACTCGTATCGATTTGGATTGGGAGCATTTTGCGTCTTCAACGATTGGCTACAGTTTCATGGATCCGATATTGCCCCGTGCAGCAGCAAATTTGAATGAATCGATGGCGGTCGTTTTGGATAAATGCGAATCCGCGGGATACCAACGTGTTGGATTTGTCGTGACCGAGGAGACCGATGAGCGGGTGAATCATTCTTGGCTTTCAGTGTTTTTAGCCTGGCAACAATTTATCCCCAAGAAGCAGGTGGTGCCTTTTTTGTATGTTCGGAAAGGCCAGAAGATTGAAGACTTGCTGGGGGGGTGGCTGCAGCGCCACAAGCCGGATGTCATCGTGAGTGCCAATCGAGAGTTTAGAATGTGGCTGCCGGATTTGTTCAATTTGAGAATCCCGGAGAATATCGGATTCGTGGTGCTGGCAATTACAGACAAAAGTCGTAAGCAGCCTCAAGGCATAACAGGAATCAATCAGCGTGACCGGCAGGTAGCCGCGAGTGCGGTGGATCTTGTGGTGGCGCAGTTACAGCGAAATGAAATTGGCCTGCCATCTTACCCAAAGGTCGTTCTGAGTAATGGAGAATGGGAGTGGGGCGGCACGATGCGTGGCGAGTCGGATTCAGTGAAGGACGAGGCTGTTTCGAGCTCTTAATCTCTTTCGACAGTTCCGGCTTCTTCAGGTAGTGCCTCGCTGAGATTCGAAAGTTCTTTCAGGATGACAAAGCGTAAGTCCGGTGCTTGAGGGTCTTCCAGGATTAACACAAGGATCCGAGCGTAGGGAGGCATCGAGAAGGCGGTTGATTTGACTGGACGCCAGGTATCCTGTCCAGCGATACGCCGCACTATGCGAAATGGAACAAGATGCTTGCTGCCAAGTGTTTTGTCGGGTTTGGAAACAGCTTCAGACTTAGGCTCAATTTTAAATTGTTTGGCTCCCAGTTGGCCGGCGAGTTGATGCTCCGTGAAATTGAGAAAGCGCAATGATTGCTTTGGGAAATGCTCCAGACTGTCGTTGACGACGATCGGGCGGTAGGGGTATGGCGCTCCGGACTGGTTTTGTGGAATCAATATGATCAGTGCCTGCGCGTATGAGGGCGGGATGATGACTTCCGCTGCCGGGTGGCTCATCGGGGGAAGCTCCGGGGCCACGTTTTCAATGATTCTGGAAAGGAGAATCCGGTTGGGGCCTGAGTATTCAATGGGCGCGGAACGAGCTTGCATCGGCGCGATAATCGCTTCGTCGCCGTCGTAGCCAGGATAGCTCAGCTCAATCTCGTCGTCCCAGCAAAGGATTGTCAGCTGGCTCTGTATCGTCGGATATTCTTTCTCAGCAGCATGAAGGGGGCTGTTGATGAATAAATAGAGGCCGCAAAGTGTGGCGATACGAAGGATCATTTTCATATGTCTTGTTCAGTTAACCAGCGTAATTGTGTTATCGTAAAGCGGCGTCCGAACTGTGCACTCGCGGACGTCGGGGGCAGCGCATCAGGATGTATTTCGGAGGCTTCGCTGCCGACATAGTCAGGGAGCCTTTGCACGTAGGCTTCGCACCAAACCTTTGCGATGACTTCGCCGGTAACCGGGTGGCGGGCATCGCCATACGTGCGAATGTGAAAGGTGTCAGAACGTGCCGACATGGCGGGAGCCAGGGGGGTGATGAGATCATTCTGCATCAGGAATCCAGGGGCTCCGGTCGCGCGTAACTTGCCGCGTGCGGCGTCTGGGTTGTCGGCGTTGACGAAATTCGAATCAACAACCAAGGCATTGCTCAAGCTATTTGAACCGACAATGCCAGGCAGTCTGGAAAGGGCGTCGAGACCGTCGCCACTCGCTGTCGGATCATCCTGATTGACCACTTGATCAATGGCGGATTGGAGAATGCCCTTTTGGTTGCGTAAGTCATCGGATGGGAAATTTAGGTCGCGATTGATGAATTCGGCCAAGCTGCGCGCAGGGCGTCCACGTTCGCGAATGCCGTCGACCACATTCTCTGCAATTGCCCGAATTTGTGTGGCATCCAGTGCTCGGTAGCCGGACCATTCGTAAAGCTGGTTTTGCTCATGGAAGGGATCTTCCGCATGCACGTGACGAAGTCGAAGGTAGGGGCGTGTATCCGAATCTGTTTGACTGGATCCTGTGGGATCCTGGTAGCTATAATCACTAGCGGGGATGCTGCCGAGAAAGGCAGTCCAAGCCTCGACGGATGTGGAATTTATATTGAAGGCACCTTTGATCAGCAATCGGCTCGCAGCTTTCTCGTAAGCTTCACTGCCTTCAAGGAAGGAGAGATCGGCGTTGCGATCGTCAGGATCGTAATAGCTGAGGCGAGGGTTGCCAAGAAATTCCGGACGTGTGTTCAGACCGCTATCCGGTAATGTGGAAAAAAAGTAGCGATCCCAAAGCGCTTCATTCAGAGCGTAACTAAGATCGGGAGCATCATGTTCGTAGAAAATAGACGCGTAGCTATTGCCGAGAGGGTAGCTTGGATGTTTGGCGTCCGTGCCCCAATTGACCTGAGCGAGTTGCCCGATACTGACGAGTCTTTGATCTGCTCGTGGTATGTCGAAAAGGACGACCTGGCTCGTGCCGTTGCCATCGCTTTCGATGCTACCTCCCCAGAAAGCATGTGTGAGGTCGAATGCAACTGGCGCCGTGTAGTCGGCATCGCGGAAGCTTTTGAATGAATAAGTGGGGGTGGAGTCCCAACCTCCCAGGCGCTGTGCAATCGGGGCGCGCGGGTTACTGTCGATCAGAGATCGCATGCCTGCTGTTTTTTCGCCAATCGTGCCACCGTCGGAGCGGCGGGCAGAATGTCCCGCAGGAACCCCGTGGTTCTGAGAGCCCGGCTGATTACCAGAGCTGATATAATCGTTCGCCGGCGTGGTCATGGCTAAACGAAAAGTGATCAAGCCCCGAGTATCCATGGTCCCATCCATCTTTGCTCTGGGTTTCGTTTGTTTCTGAGTGATGTTATCCTTGTCATATTTGATATCCATCTGTTTCGGCTCGGTTTCAATATAGCGTGCGATGAGCGATGGTATCGGGCGGTCCGAGCCAGGGCTGGCATGCCCCAGTGCGAGGCCGATGGTTGGATGGAATTGCGAGACTTCCTGTAGTTCAATGCGTGAGTTGGCGCTCTGCGTTAAGCTCGGGTCAATCGCGACCCCGGTGTCAATCAGCACGCTGCTTGCCGTATAACCAGGAGATAGATTGATGACGCCGTCCGCAGTGCTGGAGAGGACTGTGTCGTTGGCTGGTGTATATATTTTCACTTCGCCGGGGGCAAAGCTATCGGTGATATTGAAGGCCAGTTGGTGGTTGCCCAGGTGTGGTTGGAACTCAAAGTCGGAGACCGTTTGACCGGGAGTTGTCGGCGTAATGGTGAAGCCTGCGGATGGAGCACTTGCAGACACTGGTTCAAACAGCACCGAGTAGTCTGCTTGATTGAGTGTTACGTTGTAAGGGTTGCATAATACAACGATCGGTTCGATCGAGTAGTGGTAGTTTGCCTGACTGATGTCGAGCCCGAGTCGAAACTCAAACATGGTCACTATCGGTAGAATCGCATGCGCATCCGAGGTCTCGATATTCCAAGTGTCGCGTAAAGGAAAGGGGGCAGCCACTGGATCCATCGTGTCGGAATTGTCTGGACGGTTGGACAGAAATGAACGGACGAGGTCCCATGTGGGAGGCGAAATTTCTTCGCTCGAAGTCCATGTGGATGTCGGCGAGATTTGTCCGACAGGGCCCGGGTCCGGGAAGCGGTCATTCCCGCTGGAGTCTAAATTGCCGAATGGTATCAGCGCACCCAGGCCGATTTCGGAAGCCGCTGGTTCCGTGCTCAGGTCACTTCCATTCTCAAGCGCATAGCTCAGGTCACGGCGCAGACCGCCCCGTAGGCTGTCGGATATTACGCCTAAGCTAGTTATAGTGCTGATATCCGGAAACCGGTCTGCGAGGTCGTCGGCTGTAATCGTGTTGCTTCCATCGATGAGGCCTTCGAGTTGTTCATATGAGAGCAAGCGGTCAAGATCGCTCTGGAAGGCCAGGGCGGCGGCGTCGGAGTTATGTATTTGACTAAAAATCGTGCCCCAATTGCTGAGTAAGTCGTTGCCAAATGTGGGGGCAGCGGAGAGTTGATTGACTTGATCTTCCGAGCCGGGAGTGGGCGCGGCTATTACCGGTGTGAGGGTTAGTGATGCCTTGATACCGATGTCGTCCACCCAGTAAGCATATCGTCCGCTGTTTCCCTTCTGTGTGCCGATCGCAGAGCTTTGCAATTTGATCGGTGTGTCCACTGGAGCGCCTGCCAGATTTCGCAAGAGCCACACATTGTGATTGCTTGTGTCGGGAGCAGCGACGGCTGGCTGACTGGGATCAAGTGTGAGAGTGGGGTCTTCAGAGCCGTTGACCAACCACACGAGCGGGGCATTGTTGGAGGGGGCTGTTGCATGAGACTGTTGAATGTTACTATTCGAGTCGACCGTTTGTGTAGGATCATTCGGATTGAGTGGTCGCGCATCCCAGATCCCGGTCCATTGAGGATTGCCTGTGTTGGCTAGCTGGATGTCTGCGCGGGCGCTGACGCGTTGGTCCGGCCCCGCATATCGTTGAAGTTGTCCCAGCGCGATTTGCATCGCAAGCAAGGCGTTTTCCTTAGCTGCAAGCTGACTCTGTGTGCGAGCGCTGTTTGATGTTTCGACCTGCATGAAAGTCGTTATCGTTAGTAAGAGCAGGACGACAAAGGCCATGAGTGACAATGCGATAACGAGAGCGAAACCGGATCGCGGTGTCAGGGAGATGCCACAGCCAGGTGGCGGCGAGTGTTTACGATCTGGGGAAGTAGGCATGGTTTTCCTTGGTAGTCAGACAGCTGAGATAAACATGGAATAGAGGAGAAAGAAATTGGCCTATATGTTTACTCGTAAATCAAGGATGTTGGGACTTGTCGGAAGTATCGATCCATTTGCCGGGTATGTGAATCCGTAAATTGAAACGACTCTTCTGCAACAAGGCGTGGTTTATCTCGAACTGTAGAATTTCGATGGCGGCAAAGGCCGCGTGTTCGGGGTTGGGGTCCACTCCAGGTTCACGAGCGCTTTGGTGCATGGAGGCGATTTGGATTTCGGGCATGCGCTCCCTGAGGGTGAATAAGTCTCCGGCGATCGGGCTGATCAGAGCATCGAGTTGTAGACTGTGTGCCCATTGGATCAGGTCCTCCGGCTTCGTCTGTGGACCATGAATGCGTGGAGGCAATTCGCCGGGATGCATGCCCGCCAGTTGTTTCTCTGCGAGGTAAGCTGCGAGCCATGCGTGGTTGGTCCGCCAGCCAAGATCTTCGGGGTAGCTCAGACCGATACGGCGACAGCCCCGCTGCCATAAGGCCTGCCATGTGAGACGCAGGTTGGCATAGTAATCAAACTGAATGACATGCTGGTCGGGGTAGGCTGAGTCGGGGCCGAAGGTGACGACGTGGAAATCAGTTTTCGGGATCTGAATCGGGCTGGGGTCGCGTCCCTCAGAGGGTGGGGCCAGTAAGATACTTTTGATGCCGAGGTTCCGGAGTTTGCGCAGAACGGCAACGCGATTTTTCCCATGAGGGCCGACCCAGAACTCCTGAAGCTTAATGCCTCGGTGGCTGGTTTCGCTGATGAGCTCGCTGCGCAGCCTCTGATAGTGTGCGTAGCGCAACCAGTCATCCTTGGATGCCCAATCGTGTAGCAGGGCGACGCGATCCCACTGGCTTTGCTTTCGTGCGTGTTGCGTGCGATAATTCGCCAGCGCCGCCATGGTCGGGTCGGCTTGATAGCCCAGTCGCCGAGCGGTGCGCTCGACTTTCAGCCGGGTGGCTTTAGAGATGCGCTTGTGGCCGCGCAAGGCCATGGAGACGGTTTGAACACTCAAATTCAACGCCTTGGCGATATCGCTCTGTTTGACTCTTTTGGGAAGCATGGGGTGATGGTTTACTGTTAAAACAATCTTTCTTTTTGTCAGTCCGAGAAGTCAACTCGCATATTAGGTGGATAAACATTCTGCACCGGAAAGCTGGTGTTCGATTAACCCCAAAAGCGATTGAAATGAAGCAAACACGAATAGAGAAAGATGTGGTGGTCATTGGTGGCGGGCTGGCAGGCTTTGCGGCTGCGGTCTCTGCGGCACGCCACGGCGCGCAGACTATTTTAATTCAGGATCGGCCGGTTCTCGGCGGTAACGCATCTTCGGAGATTCGAGTCACACCGCATGGTGCAGGGCTCCACCATAATTATGCCACGGAAACAGGCCTGATGGCCGAGGCGGCCGCCGCCGAGCGCTCGCGTTGTCATATCGAGCCCATGGAGAATGCCTGGACGAATAGTCAGTGGGACTTGGCGCTGTATGATATTTGTAAGCGGACGCCCAATTTGACACTGCAAATGAATACCAGTTTGACCGATGTCATTCTTGAGGACGGCACGCGTGGGTCGACATTGGATCCGGAGGATTCGAAAGTGTCGCAGGATGCTGGATACATGGAACGATCGGCCATCAATCCATCCCGGCGCATCAGTCGGATCGAGTGTTCGGTTGCCAATGCCGAAACCCAAATTACTGTCGTCGGGAAGCAGTATATTGATTGCACGGGAGATGGGCTGTGCGCGCATCTGGCTGGTTGTTCCTGGCGTTGGGGCTCTGAGGCCAGTGATGAATTTGACGAAATCCATGCACCGTCCCGTCCCGATGCATTGACTATGGGCAGTTCAATTCAGTTTTACTGTCACGATGCCGGTAAGCCCGTTCCTTATGAGGCGCCGCCTTGGGCCAAGAAATTGAATGATCCTGATTTCTTTTATGGGGGCACCGGGCGGATTCCATACACGCCACGCGGCGGGTTTTGGTGGATCGAAATCGGAGTGCCTTACAATACGATCTTCGACAACGAACCGATTCGGGAAGAGCTGACCGAATGGACGCTTGGCATCTGGGACTGGATGAAGAACAAAGACGAGAAGATGCGCGAAAAGTGCGCGAACTACGTCTTGGACTGGGTCGGTCAGGTGCCGGGGAAGCGGGAGAGCCGTCGCATCATGGGGAAGTATTTCATCAATGAGAACGAATTGAAGCTCGACCGTGCTTTTGAGGATGAGATCGCCTATGGTGGTTGGTTTATCGACTTGCACACACCCGGTGGCCTGTTGGCTGAAAATGCCGAGCCGGGGGCAGCTACAGGCTATGACAGTCACAACATTGAGGCGGCCAAGGGGCACGTGGGGCCTTATGGCATACCGCTCGGGATTCTGCAAAGCCGCGACATCGATAATCTCGGCATGGCAGGGCGCGATGTCAGTGCGACCAAGGCCGCGCTGGGCTCGATTCGCGTGATGCAGACCTGTGGGTTGCTCGGTCAGGCGATCGGAACTGCGGCGGCAGTGGCTCTGCGTGAAGGTCGCGACTTGACTGACTTAAGCACAGGGCAGGTCCGTGAAGTGCAGGACCATTTGCGTCGGGATGGTGTATTTTTGCCCAATGTTAACCGTGAGGCCGAGGGCGACTTGGTGCCCGATGCGACATTGAGTGCGAGCTCGGAAGCTTTGTTGGCCACGACCTCAGTCGAGCTTGAGCCCTCAAAGCAATGCGATGGGCGACCCTTTGAGCAGCCTTCGGATCTGGCGCAGTGTATTCCCGTTGCCGGGCCGCGCCTCGATGCGATCCGTCTGTGTCTTTCTTCCAGTCGCGAAGGGCCTATCGAAGTGCCGGTCGTGCTGCGACATGTGAAATCGATTTGGCACTACGATCAGGTCGACGGCGAGGTCCTGGCTGAGGGGACGCTCACTGTTGAGCCCGGGCAGGCCCAGTGGGTGCGCTGGGACTTGGGCATGGAACTGCCGGAGACTTTACATGACGGCGGTTATGTGCGGCTCGAACTCATGATGACCGCGCCCGGAGAACTGTGGTGGGAGCGTGTGAGCCGCCCGGCTTTGGCCTGCCCCGCCTACTATCTATTGCCCTGCGCGGATCCCAATAAGCGCGGTGAACGCTACCGTCGCATCTTCAATGAAGGGATGGAAAGCTACGGTTTCGCTGTCGAGCCTGCTATGCCAGTGTTTCGTGCCGAGAATGTGCGTCGTTCCGCCAACCGTCCGTATCGCGATGCAGGCATGTGGCGAAGTGACCCTGCCGAGCCGCTGCCTCAATACCTGGAGTGCCGCTGGAGCGAGCCGAAAACGCTGCGCCAAATCGAACTACAATTCGGCGGCGACCTGAGCAATGAGCTTTGTCGGAACGCGCCGCTTTCCAGAGACCGGGAAGTGGTGGCGGACTACGAGATTCTGCTTGAAACCAAGGATGGTTGGGAAGTCGTCGACAGTGTCCGGGCGAACTGTCAGCACCACCGTTTTCATCAGTTGGCGGAGCCCGCTGAAACGAGCGCTGTGCGTATCCGTGTAACAGGAACCAACGGCTCGGAGAGCGCCAGTATTTCGAACTTGCGAATCTTCAGCGAGCTCGGGGATTATCCGGACCCCTGGGGCATGTAGAGACTTTGCTCAAACAAATAAAAGGCCGGCAGCTCTTTGAGTTGCCGGCCTTTTTGTGTGCTTATTCGATACTGAGTAGGGGCTGGTCGCCTCCGGATTCATAGCTGTCGAATACGACATAGTGCTGACTGCCCTCAGTGGTGCTTAGGATGAGGATCGATAATTCGCCATCTCCGGCATGCTCGGTGGCCGCAGCGGCTGAGACGTCGAATTCCACGGGCACCCCATTTTGAATCGTCGTGCCACTAACCGTATCCAGCAGTGTGCTGTAGGCTGGCTGGTTGTTCCAGGTGACGCCTGTTTCCGTCCAGCTGTCGTCACTGACGAGATAGGCCTTCAGCTCTGTGTTGTTGATGCTACTGCCCACAGTGTTCGGGGTGAGGGATAAGGTCGCGTTGGTAATGCTGCCGGAATAGCTTGATAAATCGAATCGTAGAATCGCCATGCGGTCGTAGTCACTGCTCGCATCATTCTTGACCCAAAGCGAGCCATTACTGCCGTAGTTACTCGAAGCGTAGCTGCCTGCACGGATAAAGCTGTCGGCCGCGGTTGCCAGATCCGTGTAGTAAGCACCGGCAATCACATTGGCGTATTCGGTGCCCACGCGCAGCTCGTCCCACTCGGCGGATTGAGCGGAATTTCCAAAAGGACCGTGTTGAATCGTGACGGTGTTAAAGCTGAAGTAGTTGTTCTCATTGAGTGTCAGCGCCGCGCTGGCAGTCGATGGTTCGCCCGAGCTTGGAGCGGGGTCCACCCAGACATACACCGTGTTGCCTGCGGGGCCGCATCCATTCGCACGAGAAAGAGATGAAGCGAACTGTAACTGCTTCCCGTGATATTCGTGTAAGCCGTGCTCGGGCCCTTCACTTGCCAGTTGCCGGATGTGGCTTTAAAGGAGAGGCTGCCGAAGTCGATTTGGCTTGCCCGCGCGGAGCTGTTCTTCCTGGCCAGAAAGGAGAGCCAATAGGTCCCGGTTTCTGCACCCACGCTCTCAGGCAGTGTGCGGGTGATCTTCTGGTGGACTCCATCGCTATCGTAGATTTTGAACCGATTCCCTGTGGTTACGAGGTCTGTGTAAGTGAATCCGGAACTGACGACTTCTGTATAGCCGCTGCCCCCGCTGACGGACCAGGCATCAGACCATCCATAGCCTCCGTTGGCGGAGTCAATATCGCCTGTTGTGTAGTCAAATGGTTCATACACAAAGAGGCTTTCCTGGGGGGCGGGCGTGACCGCAGCGAAGCTGGTGCCGAGCCGCAGTTCGTCCCATTCTCCGGATTGCACCGAATTGCCCCAGACGCCGTGTTGGATCGTCACTGTGTCGAAGGTGAATCCTCCACTATCTGTTAAAGTTGTGAGGGCCGAAGCGGTTGAGGGCTCACCGCTGGACAGATCCGGATTGGCCCAGACGTAGACGGTATCGTCAGCGGCTCCGACATCGACGCGTATCAGGAAGAAATGCTGATGGGCATTGCCGACCCCGCTGAGACTTGTGTAGCTCGTGTCGGGCGTTTTGATCTCCCAGTCGTTCGACTGATAGGCACGGAGCTCCAAGTCGCCAAACTGGATCCGTGCTGCACGCCCCGAGCTGTTCTTTTTCGCCATGAAAGAAAGCCAATAGCTGCCTTCTTCGGTGCCGAACTCTGTCGCAAGTGTGCGGGTAATCCCCTGATTATTGCCGTCGCTGTCATAGACGCGGAAGCGGTTGCCGCTGACAGCTAGGTCTTCGTAGCCAAAGCTGTCTGCTATCACCGAAGTATCGCCTCCGCTTCCCCATGCGCTCCAGGCTCCGTCCCAGCCGATGCCGCCATCAGCCCCGTCCACGGAACCCACGCTATATATTCGCATGTAGACTGGATGAACCGGTCAGGAGGATAAAGGCGAAGTTTCGGATGAGCCGAGTGAGCTTGGAACCTTCATGAGGCAAGCCGCAGATTTTCGTCGATTGGGGGCGGGGGAAACGAATCATATTAGGTAGGGGTTGAGGTGATACTTCGTAAACGACTTCAGCCATAGAGTCCTCCATTTTGATGGCTAAGTGTTTTGTGATTTACGCGTATAGCGAAAACTCATTATGTCAGCTCCCCTGTATGCCGTTGTCTATGACCTTTCGAAGCTCTGTGTATTGTGGTGTCATCAAGTAATCTGTTTACGAGTAAACGGCTTGCCCGTTTTACTTTTACGAGTAGAGAAGAAATAACTGGAATCATGATACCTTACCTCAATTATCCAAAGTGGCTGACTATTACAGCTGCATTGTCCCTTTCTATACTCACTGGCGCGCACGCTGATTCTGTTTCGACGGTTCCGCTTCAAAATCCGCATTTCTCGGATGTGTCAGGTGATGGAAAGCCAGATAGCTGGGACTCTTACCCCGGAGGCGACGGGATCGCTGTTGCAGAAGGAGGCGGTGTTTGGATCGAGGACAGCAGCTCATCCAAGGGCTTGGGTATCGCGCAGTGGGTGCCGGCAACCGAAGGCACGCGCTACACGGTGACAGCGGATGTTGCGGGTGAGGGTGGCTTGTTTGTATACATGAATTTTTTGGAGAAGAAGCCTGCTCAGGCAAAGAAGATTGAGAGCATGACATTGAAGCAGAAGCGGCACTGGATGTCGGGTGGAGGTGCTGAGACGCGCGCCCATTCCTTTTCCGAGATTGCCCCCGCTGGCACAAAATTGATGCGAGTTTGGATTTACAGCCCTTCGAGTGGCACCACGAATGTGCGCATCACGGGTATTTCGATTTCGGCTGAATCGCTGGGAGCGCCCAAGGCCCCCATCGTTGTCAGTCCCGGTTCGCCAATCCCGGAAGATTGTTTGATTGAGAATCCTCGCTTTACGGATCTGGGAGTCGACCACGCTCCGAAACACTGGGAGCAATATCCAGCTGCCAATGGTTCGGGGACGAAGCTGGAGATGACTGAGTCGGGTATGCGTTTGACGGATACGGACAAGAAGAATGGCGTCGGACTGTCTCAGTGGATACCGGTTGAGGTCGGTCAACGCTATACCGTGAGTGCCGAAGTCGAAGGTGACAAAGGACTCTTCCTGTATGCGATTTATACGTCCGAAAAGCCGACGCAAATGAGTCGCTACTCTAAAGTAGAACTCACGCAAAAACGGGATTGGGCCAAGGCAGGCAAGGTAGCTCAAGTTTCTTCAATCGCGCCGCAGGGTGCCAAGTGGATGCGTGTCTGGCTCTACAGTGCCTCTTCGGGAGAGTGCGATGTCATCGTGAAGCAGATCGTGGCGACAAAGAAAAATGCCAGTAGTGACGCTGCCGCAGTGGCCGCTGGCCTGCTGAACTGGATGGATTTTGAAACGGGCGATCTGACGCAAGCTTCCAGTAAGGAGGGCGGGGATCGCGAAATCGTAAAGAAGGGCGAAGGCCCTGTGCGTGAAGGGGAATATGCTTACCGTGTGCTTTTGAAGAAAGGGAAAGAGCGCTCCGAACTGGCCGGTCCTCGCTCGCCTGCTTACGGCGAAGCCCGCTACGGCTGGAGCATCTATATCCCCGAGGATTTTGATGCAGAGATCACTCCCTATAGCATTGTCACCCAATGGCATGACTGGGGAACTGGTAAAGAGTATATTGAAGATGGAGGAGCGCCGACACACTTGTATATTACCAAGAACAGTTGGCAGTTTAAGCTTCGCTACCAAGGTGAAAACAACCACGTGGATTCGACACTCTTTAAGCTGGGCTCAATCGAGGCGGATCGTGGCCAATGGACTGACTGGGTGCTCGAGGTCGACTGGCAGGCACCAGGCAAAGGCGGCTGGATGAAGCTGTATAAGAACGATGAACTCGTCATCGATTATAAAGGACCGACTTGGTATGAGGGGAAAGATCGTGGTCCTTACTTCAAGTTCGGCATCTACCGCGGTTGGGGGGGCTGGAAAGGAACTGAAGCGCATTCCAAGCTCGTATTTGATGCATTCCGAATGGCAGTAGGCAAGGACTCAACTTATGAAAAGGTAGCTCCGTCTACTTATGCAGAAAGACCTGAATAATTAAGTCCCTTGTGAAAGGTAGTAGTTTACTTGTAAACCTTTCTATTTGTTGATGCCTTAGGCACGGCTTATAGTATTGTGCCTCCTTTTATCCAAAATACCATTAACTCCCACATATTATGAAATATAAAAAGCTTATCTGTCTACTATTTGCTACTTCGTCAGTCGCGTTGGCCCAGACTAGTTCATACTGGGATGGCCAACAAACAGGAGAGTGGGGGGATGCCTCCGGATGGTTCGAGTCTGATAATTCGACTCCGAGTACGATACCGAACGGCGTGGATCATGTCGCCAACTTTAGCAACAATTCCTTTTATTCAGGCTGGGGGTCGATCAGTCTCGAAGTCTACGCTGAGGATGGCGGAGGCAGCGAAATCGATGGGGCGGATCTTGATGTAACCCTGGGCACGTGGAGCCAGACCTCAGTTACGAGCGGCCGCCATATTGATGTGCGCAGTGAGGGCACGGGCGGTGCGGCAACAATGACCTTTGATGTGAGTTCTGGAAATGCAGCCATTAATCACCACGCGAATAGCACGAGTTCCGGATTAACCTTTCAAGTCGTTGTTCAACTCAATGATAACTTGGTCGTGACAACGACTGGAAATACCATCGCAACTGGCTATCGGGAGGGCGTCACGTTTAATAATGCCGTTTCAGGTGCGGCTTCCATCACCAAAAATGGAGCGTCCACACTGAGTTTCGAAGGAAGCAGTGCGAACAGTTTTAGTGGTGGACTCTTTGTCAATGACGGCCTGGTGCAGGGAATGAAAGACGGTGCCTTTGGGACAGGGGACATTCATGTGGCCGAAACGTCGGCTACCAGCACTGCCACAGTGGAGATTGCGGATGGTGTGAATGATGCGATCAATGACCTCGCATCACTCTATTTGGTCAGCTTCGACGATGGTTCAACGAACTACTCGACGATTACACTCGCAGCTGGTGTCAACGAAACGATCGCAGCTCTCTATTTTGATGGTGTGCTGCAAAGCGCAGGCACTTGGGGGGCGACTGGCAGCGGTGCTGATTTTATCAATGACAATTGGTTTGCCGGCACGGGCGTTCTGAGTGTGGTTCCTGAGCCAGCTTCTTTTGGTGTACTTCTGGGGGCTTTGAGTCTTGGATTTGTTGCCGTGCGCCGTCGTCGATAACTCAGAAAACTATAAAATTTATTTAAAGCCCGATTGTAGCCTTACAGTCGGGCTTTTTTGACCGACTGTGATTTTAGTTCAGGCATGGTGGTTATGACCTTCGTTTAATTTTGTATGATGCGTCTATTTCAAATCCTGACTCTGCTTGTTGTTCTGTAGAATGGCAGTCTTCATTTATATGCTGATCCTGTTTTGAAAGATAAGCTCGATTCCATGGAGCGAAGTCATCCTCGACTTTTGCTCACAGATGAGGCCGTTGAGGACATGCGCGCACGGGTTGCGAGCGATTCTGAGCTGGCGAAGCTGGCGCTGACTTCCCGCGACCTGATACGTGGTGCACTCATACAAAAGGCGATGGAGGCATCATTGATCAAAGATTATTGGTGGGTGGGCAGTTCGAATAATTGGAACCAAGTCTGTCGTGGAGCTTTTGAGTGGTGGGGATACGGCTTTTGAAATCTTTGAAATCGAAAAGCCACCGCAGGACTACGATGCACCGAACCCCGGCGCAAAGATGCTCGGATTTAAGCTGAATTTAAATCCGGAATCAGACCGGAGAATCGCCGTGGCATTGATTCCCGGAAGTGTGACCGATGTGGAGATCGAATTTCCCGAAATGAAGGACTGGTAGGTGGTCTGGAGCCCCAGCGCAGCTATTGCGATTTCGGTGCATAGCTTGTTTGGAGGCCATGAGCGGATTTGTAGGCCTCGGCGATCTGCTGCATCTGGTAGAGCGCCTCCTGGTGCGAAGCTTCGTGGGCGAGATTGCGGGTTTCGTTGGGATCGATCCGGTAGTCATAGAGCTCTACATCGACAACCGGGCCACTCATGTCACCTTTGCGAAAGCGCCGGTCAATCCACTCGATATATCTGTAGCGCTCTGAGCGCCATGCGTAGCCCATGATTTTCCGGCCGTCGAATTTTCGGTCAAACTGACTGACTGCAGCAGTCTTGATCGGCGTGTTGGATCCGTTCAAAATGGGTGTTAGGCTACTGCCTGCCAAGTCATCGGGTGGGTTGATGCCTGCCAATTGGCTGAGTGTGGGGTAGATGTCGAGCAGTTCGACGGGGTGCGCGTATTCGCTGGCGTTTTTGGGTCCCCGTAGGTCGGCAATCATCAAGACCGAACGTGTCGCTTGCTCGTAGTTTGTATGTTTGCACCAAATACCATGATCTCCTAGGTGGTAACCATGGTCGCTCCAAAGCACGATGATGGTGTTGTCGGCTGCGCCGCTATTTTTAAGCGTATCGAGCAATTTCCCCAGTTGTGCATCGATATAGGAGACGCAGGCATAGTATCCGTGGATCAGCGTTGTAGCGAGCGCATCGTCGATCACTTCCGGCGAGGAAAGCGGCGGAATGTCCGCGTAGTTGCCATTGCGCAATTCCCAGCCGGGCTGATAGTGATAGCCTGGCGCTTGATCGGGCATACTTCGCGTTGGATCCGGAGCGAAGTCCGAAGGCTGATATAGATCCCAATACTGCTTCGGGGCGATGAACGGTAGGTGTGGTTTGTGAAAGCCTACGCCCAGGAAAAAAGGTGATTCACCTGCCGCGAGTTCTTCGAGCTGATCTATAGCGGTCTTCGCGATACGACCGTCCAAATAGGCCTCGTCTGACACCTCGTATTGTCCCTCATAGGCGGGAATCCCCCCAATGGTGCGACGCAGGCCCATTTCTTCCGCATGGGTGGTTGCCGGGCTCGATGCGGCTCGAACTTTCGCCACAATCTCAGGATAGAGTGAGCCGAGTTCTTCGTTCGGATTGGCCGGGGCTTGTATAAATCTGCTCCAGGATTCGGGGTCATCCAAAATGGGGCCTTCCACGGATCGAGAGTCGAATATTTTGCCAATGCCTACTGTCTGATAGCCGTTTACTTTAAAGTGCTGGGGTAGGGTGATGACATCAGGCAGTTCATTCCGAATGCGCGTCGCCAAGTCCCAAACTTTGGTTTGATCAGGACGCAGGCCAGTGAGCACACTCGCGCGTGAGGGCCCGCAGACCGCTTGCTGGCAGTGTGCATTCGTGAAAGTCACTGCATGAGTCGCCAAACGATCAAAATTAGGTGTCTGCGTGATAGAATCGCCATAGTTGGACAAGGTCGGTTTGAGGTCATCGACCGCGATAAAGAGAATATTAGGGGTGTTTGCCGGGAGCAGTGTGGGGGCACATATCAGGAGTCCCTGTGTGACTCTGAGGAGAAGGTGTTTCATATTCATAGCTGGTTGGATACTTAGCTGAAGCGATCTCAGGCCGATACTTTTTTTTGTATACTGGTAAACATACGCTTCGGCTAACAAGCTATGAGCGTTCTTTCGCACAGTTGCGTGCATTTGTTGGCCTGAACCATTGCTGGCTTTGGCACGATGGGCACCTTGTGGGAGCGTTTGGCCGCAGCCGACACATTGGTCTATCTGGACCTACCGGTTTGGCGACACTACTGGTGGGTGACGAAGCGCTGTTTGCAGGGGGCTTGGAGGTCACCATTAGGTTGGCCTGAGCGGAGTCCCTTGCTTAAAGGGACATTGACGGCCTACCGCACGGTCGGCTTGTGTCATGATAAACTAATTGTTTTTGCGTTTAATCCTAAAAAAATAGGTTGAACCGTTAATGTGCGTGTGGCTCAGCCTGTCTTCTTATCGTACTATGAAAAGTGATTACCATGCCACCTAAATGCCATCATGTAGCCTATACCGCGGCGAATTCTCCTGTTCATTGTGCTGCGCTCTGAGGGACCACGTTTTGTCCCCATTATTGGGGCGGGCAATCGCAAGCGACTAAATGGGTTCTGGAAACAGAAATCGAGGCTATGGCGACTTTTTTAGGCTTGGACAGTAGGTATGGGGCTTGAATTCTAGTTCGGATCGATGAGAGATATGCTGTTCCGTGGCATTGGGTGGTTTATCACGAGGCAAGCCCCATCATGAACTTAAAGCTGGCCTCGGGGGCGCCTGGTAGGGCTTCATGTCCGAAGTCGGGGTAAATCAGTTTGTGCTTGGGGGATCGAATTGCGTTGAACGCGGCAAACTGTGTGGATGGGGGGCAGATATTATCCATTAGAGTGATGCTCATGAGCACTTCTGCTTGGATGCGCGCCGATAGGTGGCTGACGTCGATATAGCCCAGCTTTTCGAATATGGCATCTTCTCGTTGATGTAAGGGATCAAAGCGGCGGAAATAGTCGCGCAAACCGACGTAGGCATTCTGATCCAGATCCATGTTCCAAACTCGCTTGTAGTCGCTGAGGAAGGGGTATTGCGAGTAGATGCGTTGAATACGTGGCTCCAGTGCACCGCAAGCTAGAGCGAGGGCGCCGCCTTGACTGCCGCCCATTGCGCCCACGCGATCGGCGTCGACTGTGTCCATTGCCATCACTATTTGTGCCAGTCGTGCTGTGTCTAGAAACACATTACGGTAATACATTTTCTCCGGTGCATCATCGAGTCCTTTGATGATGTGCCCGTGCAGGGTGTTGCCCTTGGTGGGCACGATGTCCTCTGATTGGCCACCTTGACCGCGACAATCGAGCGCGGCGACGGTATAGCCTGCCGCGACGTATGCGAGCATGTCGGTCCAGTTTGCGGAGGCGCCAGAATAGCCGTGAAACATTACCAGCGCGGGCCCTGGCTTTGCGGGTGCTGTGAGGGGGGTGGCCAGCTTGGCATGTACGCGTGCGTCCCCCGTGCCGGTGAAGTGGATGGATTGGCACTTCGCGTAGGGGGCTTGAAAGTCCACTTCAGTGTAGGCGATCTGTGGGTCGATGGCTTTGAGCTCTGCTAAGCCTTGATCCCAAAAGGTATTAAAATCGGCAGGCTTTGGGTTGCTGCTGTGATATTCGAGTAGCTCGTGGAGTGGTTTATCAATGACTGGCATGGGACTCTGGCATAGACAGTGAGGCGCAAGAAAGCAAGCTGTCTTGCTAGGTGTGGCTTAGTTTTTGAGGTAGCGTCACTAGGATACATGATTGCCTTATTCATGGTAGTGGATCGTATCGACGGAATCGCTACGCCAGCCCTGATCGCTTTGGCTTTCGATGTGTATGTCTAGCATCCCGTTGACTGGTAGGCTCTCTGGCAAGATCATGAGCTCTAAGCTTGAACTGTCACTGTCAGTTAGGAAGGGGACATTGGGGTGTCCGTCGCTATCGGTGTCGCTACGCAGAATATCGCCGGGGGAAGTGAAGGTTCCGTCGCCATCGGCATCGATGAAAATGAGTTCGCCATCACCGCTGTAAGCTTCGATTCGCGCGGGAGAGGAGGCGCGAATGCGTAGGTCCAGCGAGGTGGCGGATGATTGCTCGCTCCGCTGTAGGAGGTGGAACACGCTGACCATATAAAATGGATTACCCTCGAGGTAGGCGGCATTGATGACAGCGTTTTCATTTGCGTCACCACTTTCGTGGAATTGAAAAGTGGCTTGTTGAGTCTGCCCTTCGTCTGGAGTTGTGGTGAGTGTTAAATCCAATGGTTCTTGTCCTGCCGGTGCGTCGACATAGATCAAATATTGAGTGTTGCCTTGCAGCTCGATATCAAGGCTGCGTAGGGTGAAATCCTTGTTCAGATTGAGGCTTAGTTGATAGTCGCCCTGCGAAGTTGCCTGGAAATGCTGGATGTGCCCAGCCGCAGTTAGCTGCAGGCTTTGAGTGTTTGCGCTCGAGTTTGTGAGTGTGAAAAGGCCAAGCGCGGGTTTGCCCTTAATTGGAACCGAGACGAGTTTCACTGGTTGGAGATCGATCGCTTGGACGCTGGTTTTCGCGCCGGAGGACGAAGCCGTCTGCGGCGGCTTGTGCGGCTGTCGAGTATCTGCGTTGGGCGTTTTTGCCGTATTGTTTGTGGACGAGTTTTGTTGCAATCTGTCTTTGGTCGCTTTGCGGATCCATTGCGGATATTCGGCGCCGGGTTGATTGATGAGCTTTCGAGCCAGCTGCAGATAGTGTTCTACTAGGGCATCGTTGCCAATTTGCTGATACCATTCGGCCAGCTCTAGGTAACGTAGGGGGAGCCATGCGTAGAGGTCGATCGATTCACAGAATTCGATGGAAGTATGCTGCAGGTCGATGGCGGCGGCGATGTCACCCTGGCTGGCTTTCAGACGTGCATAGAGATGGTAGAGTTCAGGTTCGTTGATCTTGAGCCCTTTGGATCTGCTTAGCTGCAGTAGTTGTATTAGATCGTCTTCGACCTGAGTGGTGTCTTGGTCTGCTAAGCCCCAGATCGCGCGTTGGCGCAGTGCATCAATCCTTGCGAGAAAGAGTCGCTCTGAGGTGGCCGCTGAGAGCACGTCGTCGAGTTTTTCACGGGCGGCTTGATGTTGGCCCTCATGGCGAAGCAGGCTGGCGATGGCTAGGTCCACCTCAAGCGGAGCCCTTGTTGTGTCGAATTTGTTGTCCTTTCGAAGTTGTCGTAGGGTTTGTAAAGATTCCAGATTTTCACTGGGAGATTGATGACTGTTTAGTTCGAGCCGAACTTTTCGTGTGCGCGCCTCATGTAAGTGGCGGGAAGCATATCCGCTTTGATTGCTGTCTATGGGGATGGCATATTGCTGAAGTGCTTTGTTGTAGAAGCCAAGCCATTCATAAACTTGAGCGTCGAGGAACGCGGCATCTGCTTGTGCCTGCCAAACTTCATTGGGGCGTGAGACTGCGTTTTCGATGCCATGGCGAAGGACGGCATCGACCCAATCTCGAATCCATTGAGTGTAACCCAGTGTGCCCCGCCATGCACCTTGGTAGAGGTCGGCTCGTGGTAACACTATGAGTCCGAAAATGTCGCCATAGAATAGGGGAGTGCCAATTTTTTTTTTGCTGTTATGGGAGCCTGGTTGCATATGGACCACGGTCTGTAGTTGCCAGGTTCGAGGCAGTTTTGGTTGGCCGAGTTGCATGGCCTCAGCAGGCTGTAAGTTGAGGTCGATGCGCTCGTTGGCAAGGAAACCTTGATAGACCCATTCGCTGGTCTGCGCCATACCCGCGATGCGTCCAGTGGCGAGTTGTTCTTTGCTTAAATTGTGTAGCATCGCGGAGTCGAGGTAGACCTTATTCGGATTTCTGCGCAGGTAGTCAGCTTTGCATTTTTGATAGAGCCACTGATACAAGCGATAGCTCCATTCTGGGTCTTCACGGCCACTCAATGCTTGCGCTTCCCACCAAACTTGACGGCGGAATGGATAGAGACGATTGGATCGCAACCAGACGTTTAATGTATCTTCTAATCTGTCTAGGCCTGCTTCGATTCCGGCCTGACGATAGACGGCTACCGGCTCGCGAATCCATTTATACGCCTCTTTTTCACTGTGCTTGGTGGCACTGGGCAAGTTTTGGATGGCGGCGTGTTCTTTTTTAACTAACTGGGAGCGCCCTCGCCGTAATCTCCAAAGATTGTCAAGCGCACGTGTGTCGCCGAGCTCGACAGCTCGCAGTAGTAGCTGGATGCCATATTCAGGATCGGGCTGCGAGAGGGTGCCTGAGGTATGGTAATAACCGAGGTTATTGAGTGCATTTAAGTTATTAGCTGCGACGGCTTTTTTCAGTAGGTCGAGGGCCTCTACTTCTGTTCCCGCAGTTTTGCCTGCGATGATGTAGTTGGCGAGGTTGTTCATCGACTGCACATCCGATTGAGCGGCAATTCGTAAGTAATGTATTGCGCGCGGCCAATCCTGCGCAACAGATAAGCCCCTTGTCAGCATGTATGACAGTCTGCCGTATGCGCGATCGACGCCTTGGTCGGCGGCCAGTTTGAAATATCGCCAAGCCGCCTTTGTGTCGAGGAATGTACCGCGCGCATTCAGATACATATGGCCAGTGTAATACTGTGCGACTGGATCCCCTTGATCTGCGGCAGATTCAAACAGCTCGAAGGCGGTTTCGAAGTCAGTGGGATTGCCTCGCCCATCGTTATATAGCGCAGTCGCTGTGCGGATCGTTTGACTACAAGGGATCGTTTCTAATGCCTTCACAGCAACGGGCTCTGCTTTCAACCAAGCAGGCGTGACCAGAAGCAAAATGTAGAATAGGGTAATGGATGCTCTCACTGTTTTATTCTCCGTTAAATAAATGACGGAGTCAAGCATCGGAGCGTTTGGCGCTACGCTGCTTACGCAACGGCTTCGTCGACTTTGTCTTTTTCAACCTTGAGATTGTCGATGATAAACTCTTGGCGCTCGGGTGTGTTTTTGCCCATGTAGAAAGTGAGCATTTCTTTAATCGTCATGCCCTTAGGGATGATTACGGGGTCCAAGCGGATATTCTTGCCGATGAAGTGTTGAAATTCGTCGGGGGAGATTTCACCGAGGCCTTTGAAGCGGGTGATTTCTGGCTTGGGCTTGCACTCTTCGATTGCGGCGAGGCGCTCTTCTTCGGTGTAGCAGTAGCGGGTGACCTTCTTATTACGCACGCGGAAGAGGGGCGTTTGCAAGATGTGAAGGTGCCCTTGCTTTATGAGTTCTGGGAAGAATTGGAGGAAGAAAGTAATCAGTAGCAGGCGGATGTGCATGCCGTCGACGTCGGCATCGGTGGCGATCACGACATTGTTATAGCGTAGGTCCTCGAGGCCGTTCTCGATGTTGAGCGCGTCCTGGAGGAGGTTGAACTCTTCGTTCTCGTAAACGACTTTCTTAGTCAGCCCGAAGGAGTTGAGCGGCTTGCCCTTGAGTGAGAACACTGCTTGTGAGTTGACGTCGCGCGCCTTGGTGATGGAGCCCGAAGCGGAATCGCCCTCGGTAATAAAGAGGGTGGAGTCGAGACGGCCGTCCTTTTTGGTGTCGAGGTGGACGCGGCAGTCGCGTAGTTTTTTGTTGTGTACCTTGGCCTTGCGTGCGCGCTCGCGGGCGAGCTTTTGAATGCCCTTCAGCTCCTTGCGGTTGCGCTCGGACTCTTGAATCTTCTTGCTGAGGATCTCAGCGGTCTCGGGGTTGCGGTGCAGGTAATTGTCCAAGGCCTGCTTCATAAAGTTATTCATGAAGGTGCGCACGGTGGGGCCCTTGGGGCCCATGTCTTGTGAGCCGAGCTTGGTCTTGGTCTGTGATTCGAAAACGGGCTCTTCGACTTTAATACTGACGGCGGCACAGATCGAGGTGCGGATGTCGACGGCATCGAAGTCTTTTTTATAGAAGTCTTTGATGGTCTTGGCTAGCGCTTCACGAAAGGCGGCGAGGTGGGTGCCGCCCATGGTGGTGTGTTGACCGTTGACGAAGGAGTAGTAATCCTCGCCGTAGGATTCGTTGTGGGTAAAGGCGATTTCGATGTCGGTATCCTTGAGGTGGATGATTGGATACATCGGCTCGCCGTCGATCTTGTTGTCCAAGAGATCGTGTAGGCCTTTTTCGGACTTAAATTTTTTGCCGTTGTAAACAATGGTCAGTCCGCTGTTGAGATAGGCGTAGTTCCAGAGCATGTCTTCGACGTAATCGTCGCGGAAGCGGACGCTGCCGAAGATCTCGGGGTCGGCGTCGAAGCGGAGTGCGGTGCCGTCTTTGGATTCTGTATCGCTGCGGTCTTTTAGGTCTTCGTTGACGACTTCGCCCTGCGAAAAGCTGACGCAGCGGGTCTTGCCCTCGCGGTAAGCTTGGATTTCAAACTCGGAGGAGAGGGCGTTGACTGCCTTGATGCCGACGCCATTGAGGCCAACGGACTTTTTGAAGGCTTCAGAATCGTATTTTGCGCCAGTATTAATCTTGGAGGCGCAGTCTTTTAGTTTACCGAGAGGGATGCCGCGGCCGTAGTCGCGCACCGAGACGTGGGTGCCGTCGATGTTGACCTCGATCAGCTTGCCGTTGCCCATGACAAACTCATCGATCGAGTTGTCGATGACCTCTTTAAGTAGAATATAAATGCCGTCGTCGGAGGACGAGCCGTCGCCGAGTTTTCCGATATACATGCCGGGGCGCAGGCGGATGTGCTGTTTCCAGTCGAGTGATTTGATACTATCTTCGTTATATTCGGCGGACATTTATTCTTGAATATGAAATTGGGAGGAAATTGAAAGGGCGAAAGTTTTAAGCAGCGGTGGCGCGGACTCGTTTGGACTGTTGTCGCAGAGAGGTCCGAGCGTTTTATTCCGGATTTTCGACTTCGGTGACCGGTGTGATCTTGCTGTCCTCGGTGAGTTCCTGCTGTGCTTGAGCGCCGCGCTTGGCTTCGAACTGTTGCAAGAAAGACTCCTGGGCGCTGAAAAGTTCGGCACCTTTTTTGCGAGCGGGCTTGTGGTAGGATCCGTTGGCTCGGAGTATGCGTGCGTTACGAGTGTCTTTGAGATAAGTGTCGAGCAAGTCGATTACGCGCTGGCGGTTGTCAGGATCTTCGATGGGGAAAATCGCTTCAATGCGGCGATAGAAATTGCGTGGCATCCAGTCCGCACTGCCGGCAAAGATGTGAGGCTGACTACCGCTGCTATTTTCGAAGTAGAAAATACGACTGTGTTCTAAGTAGCGACCTAGGATACTGCGTACTCGGATATTGTCGCTGACGCCCTTAATATTGGGCACTAAGTTACAAATACCGCGCACGATTAAGTCGATTTTGACCCCGGCCTGGGAGGCACGATAGAGGTTATCAATGGTCTCTTGGTCGACCAAGCTATTGGTCTGCACGATGATGCGTGCTGGCTTGCCAGCCTTAGCATTACGCGTTTCGGCACGGATGTGCTTTTGCATATTGCTGTGTAGAGTAAAGGGGGCGACCAGTAATTTCTTAAAGCTCGGAGTGAGCGAGAAGCCGGTTAGTGTGTTGAAGAGTCCCGCCACTTCGCTGGTGATGTCTTCCTTGCAGGTAAAGAAGCTGAGGTCTGTGTAGAGGCGGGCAGTCTTGGGATTGTAGTTACCCGTGCCTAGGTGGACGTAGCGGCGTAGCGTGGTGCCTTCGCGGCGGACGACCATGCATGTCTTACAGTGTGTCTTTAGGCCGACCAAGCCATATACGACGTGCACCCCAACATCTTCCAGCTGGCGAGCCCACTGGATGTTGTTGGCCTCGTCGAAGCGTGCTTTAATTTCGACCAAGACAGTGACTTGCTTACCACGGCGAGAGGCCTCCATGAGTGCCTTGATAATGGGAGAGTCGCCGGAAGTCCGGTAGAGTGTTTGCTTGATGGCAAATACCTGCGGGTCGCGTGCAGCTTGGTTGAGAAAGTCGATAAAGGGCTGGAAGCTCTCATAGGGATGATGTAGCAAGACGTCCTTAGTTGCGATTTGCTCGAAGATGCGTTCCGGATTCTCGAGCTCTTTGGGCATATAGGGCGTGTGATGCGGAAACTTCAGGTCGGGGCGATCGATTAGGTCGTATGCACTCATCAAACGAAAGAAATTAAGCGGGCCGTCGATGGTATAGACATTCTCCGGCTGTAGCTTGATAGCCTCTAAGAACTCTTGCATCAGCGCTGGGTCGGCCCCCTTTGCGATCTCTAGACGTACCGCTGCGCCTTTGTGCATGTTCATCAGCTCCTCCTCGATCTTTCGCAGCAAGTTTTCGACTTCTTCTTCATCAATGTAGAGATCACTATTACGCGTAATGCGGAAAGGCACCGACGAGGTGACACGGTAGCCAGGGAACAGACGCTTAATGAAGCGCTGCACGATATCGCTCAGGAACACATAGACTTCAGGCTTCCCACGGCGCGTCGCGCCCACCTTGATGATGCGAGGCAGCACACGCGGGATCGGAATGATCGCCATCATGCGCTCGATGATACGCGTCTCCGGGTCGTCAATAGACGCCAATATATAGAGCGCTTTATTGGTCAGCTGTGGGAAAGGGTGCGCCGGATCGATCGCCAGTGGGGTGAGCACAGGAAATATTTGCTCTTCGAAGTAGGTTTCGACCCACTTTTTTTCGGTGCGCGTCAATTCATCGATACTGGAAAATAGAATGTCAGACTCTTTCAGGCCTGGGACGATTTGCTGCTCCCAGCAGTCATACTGATCGGCAACTAGGCGTTTGCAGATGCTCTGGATACGGCGCAGCTGCTCCTTCGGGCCGAGGCCGTCTGGGCCGCGCTCGATGGCACCTGATTTTACTTGTTGCAGTAAGCCCGCGACTCGGATCTCGAAGAATTCGTCGAGGTTAGAGCTGACGAATGCCAGAAACTTCATACGTTCTAGCAGAGGGTACTCGGTCGACTCTGCTTGTTCTAATACGCGCCGATTAAAGGCCAACCAGCTTAATTCACGGTTGAAATATGGGAAACGGGGATGTGTGTGTGTAGTATTAGCGGTGCTCATCGTGTGTGAAATCTTTGACCATGTGAGGGTTCGGGCGCTTAGGCAAGTCAGAGCCCGCCTAGTACTTAATTTTAACAGTGAGTAGGCGTTTGATTATTAGGCGAGACCCTAATTGAATTGAAGAATAAACCTCAAGAGTGTTGCAATCATCGAAAAAATGGCAGAATGTAGGGACGCAACTCATTATATATTATGAAACTATCACACATTATTACACTTCTCATCGCCGCGCTCTTCTTTACAGGCTGCGCATCTAATGATAACGGGGCTACTTCAGAGGAAGCCGCAACTACAACTGGCTCTGGCACGATGAGTGACGAAGCTGCGACTCAAAAGACTGCCTATGAAGGCTCTACAGGTTCTGGTCTCTTGATGGAACGTTACAAATCTGGCAACATCGAAGGCTATCGTGACTAGTTTTCGGCTCTCGTTCGAATCTTTCAACGTCGTTCTCATTGCGAGAGCGGCGTTTTTTTATGTTTGTGTGAAATAGCCTAGAATCTGCATTTCCTGCTTTCGCAGTGAGATTAAACTGCTAGCTCTTATATTATATGGAAAATGTTACGCCTTCTTCTCGACGCCAATTTCTGAAAATGTCCGGCTTGGCTGGTGCGGCTTCTCTGCTTACAGGTTCGGCTACGGCTTCAGGAAATCATCCTGATAAGCTGCCCAAGGTTGCAGGACAGGCTAAAAATGTTATTTTCTTGGTCGTGGACGGCTTGTCCAATGGCACTGTGGGGCTGGCGCACCATTGGAAGCTGCATCACCAACAGCAGCCCTTGAATTGGATCCAACTCTTCGAGCGCAAAGACATTCATCGTGCGTATCAGGACACAGCGTCCGCCAGTTCGCCAGTGACCGATTCCTCGGCAGCCGCCAGTTCGTGGGGCTGCGGGCAACGGATCAACAATGGCGCCGTTAATGTCACGCCCGGGGGGGAATCTCTGAAGCCGATCCTTAGCTATGCCAAGGAAGCCGGTAAAGCCACCGGGCTGGTGACGACCTGCCGCGTTACGCATGCCACGCCCGCAGGCTTTGCGGCCAATGTGGCCAAGCGCAATATGGAAGATGAAATTGCGCAACAGTATTTCGAGCGCGGAATTGATGTGATCCTTGGAGGCGGCGCACGCCATTTCACCCAAAAGCAAGAAGACGGCAGTGTAAACAAGCTCATTCCTCAATTTAAAGATCAGGGTTACACTTACGTGAAAAATGGCAGTGAACTCGCAGCCGCCGCCAAGGGGCAGGGACCTTTACTCGGTTTGTTTGCAGACAGTCACATCCCCTATATGATCGATCGAGAAAGCGATGGAGCGGAGCCAGGTACACCTGGTTTGATCGATATGTTCCGTGCTGCATTGGCTCGGCTGGATCAGGCTGAAGACGGCTTCTTACTACAGGTCGAAGCTGGACGTGTGGACCATGCCGGCCATGCCAACGACGCTGGAGCGATTTTGCGCGAATTTTTAGAATTTGATGCCTGTATTCCGGTCGCGCTGGAGTATATTGACGCGCATCCCGACACCATGCTTGTGATTACGACTGACCACGGCACTGGGGGCTGCCAGCTCAATGGAGCCGGCGTCAGCTATAATGATAGTGGACCCGCGCTAGAGCAGATCAATCAGATCAAGTATAGCTTCGAATGGTTGCACCAGCGTTTGATGGAGGCTCAGCAGTTTGAGCCTAAATACGTAAAGATGGCCTTCGGCATTGATGCGACCCCAGACCAAGCAGCCATAGTTCAAGGTGCGATCGACTCTCAGGCGAAGTATTTGAGCGGGGCATTTATCGAAGCCTTTGGCCCGCAGATTAAAGAGATGACTGCAGTTGGTTGGACTTCGAGCAAGCACACTGCCGAGTGTGTCGAGCTCTTTGCTTTCGGCCCAGGTTCGGAAACCGTGCCCGCATTTGTTAAGAACTACGAAATGTTTGGCATTATAAACAATGCCTTAGGCATTCAAACTAGTTGACTCTATTTTAGCAGTTTCTGGTGCGTGTGCTTGCCTTTGGGCCCGATTGACGTCCTTCACCCTCCGATATTCGCTTCTAGCCACAGCCGCCGCAATCGCTCACGCCTTCACCTCCGTTTAGGCAGCAGCTTTCGTCGCCTGGGCAGCCGGCGCAGACGGCTTTGACCACGCGTGTGTGCTTGAATTGTGCAAACTGATATTGGCTCAGGCTGTAATCATAGGACTGGCGAGCTTCGATGTGAACACGCTCGGGCGTAAAGCTTAGCTTCATCGGCACTGTGCGTAATTGCTCGGGATCGATGTAAGAGGGGGCTTCATAGGGTTCTATGTCGGTTTCCTTACCATCGGGGCCCACGACATGGATGCCAGTGTGGATGGTGGTGATTGCGCTTAGTTGTCCCGTGGGGCAGAATTGGAGCGAGTTTTGATCGGCGTGCATGCCGATGATCTCAGGGTCATAGGCTTTAATGAGGCCTACGGGGGGCGGCACTTCGACGGGGCTGGCTGGCTCCACGGAGCGCAGTGTGCCGTCTTCGTAGAGCGCAAGACCTGTGCGGCAGACGATCGGGCCGAGCGGAGTTTCGAGCTCCATGGCTTCGCCGGGCCACAAGGTTAGGGATTTGAGCGCGCCGCTGGGGTAGAAATGTAGACTGATGATTTTTGCATTTACTTGACCCACGGAGAGGTCGAGGTGGAGCGCATCGGCCATTTCGCGTTCGTTGGCTTCCGACCAAAAGCCGTCGATCAATCCATTGAGCGGAAACACTCGGTTGATACTGCCGTCCTTATAAAAAGTGACGAGTTCTGCCGCCACTTCACCAATCGGAGTCTTCAATAAAGTCTGTTTGTCCAGAGCGGCACTTTTGATTTGGCCATTCTCAAAGAAATCGATCGAGCTGCGGTGCTTCTTCTGCCGTTCCCCGAATTGAGCTGGGCTGTATTGCGGAATCAACTCGCCGATCGGAGTGGGTAAGCTGTTCTTCTGATTCAACATGCATGATTTTAACGCGCCACTCGCATAATGCGATGAGCTCGTGATGCCTTTCAATTCGCCATAGTTTGTCGTGTGAGTTTTCATGATTTCCTTTCGTAGGGGCGTCACTTGTGACGCCCGCGGTGGTTCCCCATTAGCGCAACCAAACGGCTCGTGAGCGTGGGTTGCCGGAGGATTCAAAATCGAGCTCTTCTTCTTTCAATACGGCTTCCAATTCTGCTACCGTAAATTCAAAGCCATCTTCGATCGCGAGTGCTACGAAATCCTCCTTCGTTTTTGCGACGTTATATTTGACTCGAAAGTCCTTATCGGCGCCGCCTTTGAGCAGTAATTTTTCGTAACTACTCAGGTCGTTTCTGGCAAAATGGCGCAGGTTTGATTTAGAGCTTGTACTTTGTTGGCGCGAGTGTTTGCTGTTAGAGGTGAATTCGAT
>PBYS01000087.1 GCA_002729725.1 Puniceicoccaceae bacterium | reverse complement strand
TTTTATTTGTTTAAGGCTACTTTAGCCACTGAACCCCAACAGGTTCCACTCTTTTAATAGAATTTATCTCACGAATTCAGGTCTTTATCAAAATACTCTTCCCAGGGATTATAAATTAAAATTCGGCAACCAGCCTTTTCGCAGATATCCATAACCGAATCCACCCACCAGTCCGAATCACGAGTTTCTAGCAGCACCACTTGGTTCACCTTATACGCCTCTATGATAAGCGACATATCCATAAACTCACCCAAAATCGGCATCCGGAGCTTTAAATCCGTCGACATCTCATAAGTGATCAGACCGATAATATCGATCCCATAAAACGGTTGATGCTTTGCCCAAGCCTCTAAATGTCGCGCAGACTTCTCGCTACCTAGAAAAATTGTGCGCACAGAATTATGTCCACGAAAGGCGAAACCTGCAATCCAATCAGGAATGTATCGATTCAGCGGCACCGCAGTCACCCAATACATCATTAAAAAAGACACTATCAGCAAGCGACTGACAGACTTGTCACGCGTAGTAAAAACAACTGCAAAAAGCATCAGAGCAAGCACCATAGTCTGATAGTTCGCCTTACGAATCGCTCCTACCCAGCGAAAAGTGCTGATATCATTACCCTCAACACGATCTTCCTTAAACCGAGTTGAAAACACCCCGGCGAGGAACACCGCCAATATATAAAGCGGCATATTCACGTCAAAAGGATCGATCACCTCCAACACATGAACGGCAAACATCAACGCGACACTAAACAGCAATAGCATAAAAAGCGCAACAAACCCATGGCTAAGAAGCCTTAAACCCTGTGTGCGATTAGTGATCATTCTTTGACATATTGAATTATTAATAGGCACTCATGAAAAGAGAATCAACTCAAGCAAACAAATAAGCTTCAAATCCATAGGATGTCCGCTTTTTTACCGTTGATACTCATACCCAGCCAACTAGCTTCCAGTTCAACCATCTGCCATGCCAAAAAATGACTCCAGCCCCCAAAAAGATTGGTTCTGCCTACGCACGCAGACCAAGCGTGAACATATCGCTGCGGCGATACTCGATCGCCTAGAAGAGGTGGATGTTTTTTGCCCCCGTGTCAGCCAAGTCAAAAAAACGCGCACTGGCAAAAAACGCTTCACCGAGGCCATGTTTCCAGGCTACATTTTTGCAAAGTTCAATTACCATGCACACGCACGCCAAGTCGTGCACAGTCAGGGCATCACACAAATGGTAGAACTCGGTGAACGGCGTGTCATACCTGAACACATCATCCGCAACCTCCAAGCCAGCATCCCCGAAGGCATCATCGAAGCCCCCGACCTCAGTATCGAACCAGGCGCCGAAATCGAAGTCATCACCGGCTCCCTAAAAGGGATGAACGGCAAAGTGTTAGCCCAACTGACTGCCAAAAATCGTATCCAAGTCTTACTCGAGTTTCTAGGCCAAGAGATCACCGTCGAAGTCAACCCCGACGACATATTACTCGCCCAGGATACGGATTAAAACATATGCCGAATCACCGATCTTTTTGACTGGCAGAATTAAGTAAGCTGCGTTTTCCTATGCCGCTTATGTCCGACGACTCTACAGAGACTCCTACTGATTTCATCCGCCAAATGGTGGCCGCTGACGTGGCTGCTGGTAAAAACGATGGCCGCGTGCAGACGCGCTTCCCCCCTGAACCGAATGGCTACCTGCAAATCGGTCATGCCAAGGCGATCTGTCTCAATTTCGAAATCGCCAAAGAATTCGGCGGCCTCTGCAACCTCCGCTTCGACGATACGAACCCTGAAAAAGAAAGCGACGAGTTCGTACAAGCCATTCAAGAAGACATTCAATGGCTTGGTTACGACTGGGCAAAAATCTGCTTTGCCAGCGATTATTTCGAGCAGCTCTTTCAATGGGCCTGCCAACTCATCGAGTCGGGCGACGCCTATGTCGACGAGCTCAGCTTCGAGCAAATGCGCGAATTTCGTGGCTCGATCACAGAGCCTGGCAAACCCAGCCCGCACCGCGAGCGTCCAATCGCCGAGAGCCTCGACCTATTTAAGCGTATGCGCGCCGGCGAATTCGAGGACGGAGCCAAGGTGCTACGCGCCAAAATCGACATGGCGCACCCGAACATGAACATGCGCGACCCAGTGATGTACCGTATCAAGCGCATGCACCACCACCGCGTGGGCGATGCTTGGCCCATCTACCCCAGCTACGATTTCACACATGGGCAAAGCGACTCGCTGGAGAAAGTCACCCACTCACTCTGCTCGCTAGAGTTTGAAGATCACCGCCCACTCTACGATTGGTTTATCGAGAAGCTCGGCATCTTCCCCTCCAAGCAAACGGAATTTGCACGTCTGAACCTAACCTACACGGTCGTGAGCAAGCGTAAGTTGCGCACACTCGTCGAGGAGAATCACGTCAACGGCTGGAACGATCCACGTATGCCCACCCTATCAGGCATGCGCCGCCGCGGCTATCCGCCTGCCGCCATCCGAAACTTCTGCCAAACTGTCGGCATTACCAAGACGCCTTCGACTAGTGATGTCGCACTTTTAGAGCACGCGGTGCGCCAGGAACTCAACCGCACAGCCTCTCGCCGCATGGCTGTGTTTGAACCACTCGAGATCGAACTCACCAATTGGCCCGCAGACAAAACCATCGAAGTGGATGCCATTAATAATCCTGAAGATGAATCGGCGGGCACTCGTAAAATCCCCTTTGGCAAGAAACTTTTCATTGAACAGGACGACTTCCGCGAAGAGGCCAACAAAAAGTTCAAACGCTTAAAGAAAGGACAGGAAGTTCGCCTGCGTGGCGCATATGTCATTAAATGCGATGACTGTGAGAAGGATGCCGACGGCAATGTCACCAAACTACTGTGCAGCGTCGACTTCGACACCTTAGGCAAAAACCCCGAGGATCGCAAGATCAAGGGCGTCATCCACTGGGTCAGCGCCGAGCATGCTTTAAAAGCAAAAGTGCGCCTATTCGACCGCCTCTTCTCCGTCGAAAAGCCTGAGGCCGATAAGGAGCGCGCATTCACAGAGTTTGTCAACCCTGACTCATTGACAGAAACCATCGCACTCTGCGAGCCAAGCCTCGCAGAATTGCCGATCGGAGAAACTTGCCAATTCGAGCGTATCGGCTATTTCTGCCTCGACAATCAACTCAGCCAAGCGGACGCACTGGTGTTCAACCGCACAGTCGCGCTCCGAGACTCTTGGGCCAAAAAATCTGAACCCGCACAATAATATGCCCCCCCTAGACAATCTGTCCGCACAACTCTTCCAGAGACACTTCTCAGGCCAAGCCAGCCACTCCGCATTTGCACCGGGCCGGATTGAGTTTATCGGCAACCATACCGACTATAATGGAGGCCTCGTAATGGGAGCCGCCGTGACCGAAGGTATCACGATTGCAGTCAGCCTACGTGATGACGAGCAAATACAAATCGTCAGCGATGCCGGTGATCTTGTGGAGCTCAAGTTGGGCAACTATCAGCCACTGAGTGGCCCAGACTCTTGGACCAACTATCCCATCGGCGTCACCCAAGTCATGACCGAACTCGGCATGCGCACGCCAACCGGCTATAACATGGCAGTCACCAGCACCCTGCCCGCAGGCGCGGGCATGAGTAGCAGTGCGGCCTTCGAGCTCGCCACCGCCAAGGCACTCGCCGCTCTCTACGGCTTCGAAACCGACACGGCCGGCTTCGCTCGCATCGGGCGCAAAGCCGAAAATGAATTTGTCGGCATGCCCTGCGGCATTCTCGACCAAGGAGTCTCCGCCTTTGGACAAGCAGACCACTTGGTCAAGATCGACTGCGCCACAGAAAGCTTCGCAACCGAGCCCATGCCAGAGGGCGCCCACTTCTGGATCTTTAATTCCAACAAGAAGCACGCGCTCGTGGATTCCGCCTATGCCGACCGCCACCGCGAATGCCACGAAGCACTGGCACAGCTTCAAGTCGATTATCCAGACGCACAAAACCTGTCCCAGATCACAGAGGCTCAACTCGAAAGCTCGAAGCCCAAAATCGATGAGCTACTCTACCGCCGCGCCGCCCACGTCGTCGGAGAGAACGCACGTGTCCAAGCAGTCCAGGCCGCCCTCGCTCAAAATGATCTAAAGGCAGTGGGCAGTGCACTCAATGCCTCACACGAAAGCTCACGCGTGAACTTTAATAATAGTATCGAAGAACTGGACACGCTAGTCGACTTGCTCAAAAAGAAAGCATCCGTCTATGGCGCCCGCCTGACAGGTGGCGGCTTCGGTGGCGCAGTCATGGCGCTGACCGATGCAGAATTTGGGCAAACACACGCCGACCAGATCGCAGATGCCTTTGAAGCAAAGCACCAGCTACAGCCCTCCATCTTTCACACTCGCGCAGGGGATGGCGCCCAATTACTCTAACGAGTGCTGCATTTACTGCGCCCAACACAGCTGGCTCGCGTAGCCCGCACGCCCCCAATAGGTCTGACGCTCCAAATCGAGCACTAAAAGCTGGTGCTCGTGAGCGTAAACCCGCTCACGAGTGCCCGTGGCAGTCCCTTTCTGGCTGACACCGCGTAACACTTTATGCGTTAACGAGGTGGCCAAGTAGCGCCCATCGGCCGATAAGCAGACTGGCCGCGCATGCCAGAACTCGGGATGGCGCTGCGAAGCCAAACCGAGCACCCGATGCGTGCGATCCTGCTCAAAATCATAATAGTGTACATCCGCACTACTCTCACGGTACCACACTCCCCGCCCATCAGGCGCCCAAACCGGGTGCCGCCCATTACGCGTGAGCCGTCGGCAGACATTGTGCTTGAGATCCCAGTGGTGCAAACCGTCCCCACCAATGACGGCTTCCGCTGCACCGAAAGGATGAAAAGCCGCCCCCTCACCGCCCGCATCAGACTCTGGCGGCAAAGTCAATTGACGCTCCCCCTTCAGGCCCAGCAGGTAGATCCCCTCCGCGCCCGCAAATATAAACTCTCCACGCCGACGGCTAAATGCCAAGGGCTTGTACGCATCGCGACATATCGGGCGCAGTCGCAATTGATCCGCCCCCAACTTCAAACTAAATAAGCGATGCTCAATCACCACACGATCCTCTGCCGGCCGATCCATCGCATGTAAGCCGAGTAACTGGCCCGCGGCCCCCTGCGTCGAAGCGATCCATTCTAGCATCCAGAGCGCCCACTGATTTAAAGGCAGTTCCAACAGCGGATACGATTCCCCCGCTGCCACGGAAAACGCCCGCAGCTGACTATAATCACGCCCTCGGTAGCCGGCAGCACTCACATAGCGGAAGGCCAAGCGACGCACGGGGTCGTATGCGATCGGACACTCCACAGGACCGACTGCCCCGAAATCATGCTTCAAATTCAACTGCCCATCGAGCTGTTGCATACGCCTCTCACTCTCAATCAGCAAGTCAGGCACACCCGCGGTAGGCGAGCTCGAACGCCAAGTGTCAGCAATATCTATTTTGGGGGTATTCATGATAATTCGAATCGATCGTGGTCTTAGGATGCCTCATCTGCACTACGCGGAAACGGCGCAAACCATGCCGCAAAAAAAGAGGGGACCGTCGCAAACATCACAATCACAAAGAAAGTCAAATACCCATAGCGATCCGACAAATAACCGCTCACCGCAATGGTGGGCCAAAGCACTAGATTCATCAACGCCGTGCAAAAGGCGTAATGCGTCATATGATATTTCCCTGGGCTAATTTGCTGCATCATGTAGAGCATATTGGCCACAAAACCAAAGCTATAGAAGAACTTCTCAATCACCACCATACTGGTCACTGTAACGAGTGAAATCTGCACATCTGGCGCGGCCACATAGGCCAAATACACATAAGTCAAATTCGGCACATTCAGACAGATCGCCATCGTGAAAAGCGTCTTTTTCAAACCATAGCGTGAAATAAAGAGGCCACCTAAAAAGCCCCCCGCCAGCGCCATCAGTATACTCAAGCCCCCATCAATCGTAGCCTTTTCCCCCAAGGTCAGGCCCACGCCGCCCTCGGCCACAGGTGCTTGCAAAAACAGATGCCCCACTCCCAAAAGTAAGCCCTCTCCACTCCGAAACAAAAACACAAATGCCAGCATGCCCCAAATCTGCGGCTTACGAAAGAAATCCACCCAAGCATCCAAAAACGTCGCGTAGACCTGTTTGAAATTCTCAGGCCGCTGCGTCACCTCGCCCTGCGGCAAGAAAAACAGATGATAGCCCGCCAAGGCAGCCATCACCGCTGCCGCGACCATCCATGCGATCGTCCACGAAGAGGATTCCGCCTGCCCCCAATAGGCCGCCACAAATAGAATTACAGTCGATGAAAAGAAGCGCCCCACATTCCAAAACATACCTTGGATCCCCACAAACTTAGCCTGCGAGCGCCGGTCCAAAGTGGTGATATAGATGCCATCCATACAGATATCATGTGTCGCCGAAGCAAAAGCCATCAGCCACAAGATCCCTATCGAAATCGTAAAATAACCCGGCAACTGTAAGCACAGCGCCAACGCAGCTAACAGCCCAACCATGCTGAACTCCGTCACCAGCACGATCCATTTCTTAGTCTTGAACATCTCCAAGAAGGCGGCCCACAGTGGCTTCAAAGACCACATTAGCGTAATATTGCCCACCCACAGCGTGATGTCGGTATTATCATGCCCCAGATACTTAAACATCGTGGCTGCCACCCAAGTAATCATTACGTAAGGCAGCCCCTCGGCAAAATAACCAGTCGGCACCCAAGACCAAGGATTACGTGTGGAAGCAGTATTTTGACTCATAGGCGATCAATAGTAAGAGGAACCAGTTAGCGCTCGGCCTTCTTGGGCTTTCGAGCGCGTGGCACATCCCTCGCATCAAAGTGCAAAATGTATTTCTGCTCAAAGTAAGGATCGCTGAATGTCTCTCCCAAATTAATCGTCTTGCGAGGGCGAATGCCGAGCGCCGATAACTCATCGTCCAATTCGCCCCCCTTCCAATAAAGCACACCATTCGGGATCGAATTGCGCTCCCCGCGTCTCACATTGCCTTTTATCCAGCTGAAATACTCAGGCAGGTTTTTCACCGCACGACCCGTAATAAAATCGAACTGCTTCTTGATCTCTTCAGCACGGCACTGGCGGGCGTCGACGTTTTTCAAGCCAAGCTTATCAATCAAGTCCTGCACCACGCTAATCTTTTTACCGATCGAATCGATCAATGTGAAATGCGCCTGCGGATAACAGATCGCCATAATAATGCCAGGAAAGCCACCGCCGGTGCCCACATCCATGATACGAGTGCCCGACATCAACTTCAAGTGATTGGTGATCGCCAAACAGTGCGACAAATGGCGAGCCTCCAAATGTTCAATGTCCTTGCGTGAGATCAGGTTAATCTTTTCGTTCCACTCTCGCAGTAGTACCGCCCAAGCCTCGAGCACGGGCCAAGCGTCTGCACTGACATTGGGAAATTGTTGTTTGATGGCGTCCATGATTATAAAATGATTTGGTTAATTGTTTAAATAGTCGGCAAAGAGCCCTTCGATTTCTTCCAGCATGCTTTCTGAAATCGAGAAATCAATTTCCTGCGCAAAGCAATCTAGACTGGTGATCGCATTCGTCGTGGCTTCACTGATACTCTCGTTGTGTAAACGCTTAGAAAAATCAAGGTTGAGCTGATTAATGTCGCGATAGATTTTCTTGAGGCCTTCAAAATCCCAATCGACTTCCTCCCCTTTCTGATGACGAAAATACTGCGCTAAAGCATACATCGATAACGCGCGATAGACCGTCTCTTCCGTATCTGCAAAGGGCAGGTGAAAACGCGCCATCGGGCGCAACTTATCCAGAATCGGACAGCCACTGGTCACCATATGAATACCGATCAACGAACTAATCGCGGGGAACAAAGCCGTTTTGCCACGCTTAGTCACCCGCTGCCGTGTATCGACTTCCACAACAGTCTGCTCGACCGACTGCGAATGCTGAAAGAACTCTACAATATCAATAATATTCACTGCCACCGGACAGTGCTCATGCTCGGCACTATTGAGCGGACAACCACGACACTGCTTAAATTTTAAACGCGTCCAGTTCGGATAATTCTCACGCGTTGGCGAGATCAACGAACAATTTTGCCGGTCTAATTGCACCAGAAACTCCTTTACCGATCCATTAGGAAAGCGGAAACGATAGGTTAAGGAAAAGGCAGCAGGCTCGCTCATAAGGAAACTTCGCCATAAGCAGATTGAAAAGTCAAAGCCGCGCTCAAATAATCATCGCTTATACGCATGAGAACCAACCGCCGCATCATACACATCGACATGGACTGCTTTTACGCCGCCGTCGAAATGCGCGAACGCCCAGAACTCGCAGAACGCCCCCTCGCCGTAGGTGGCGCATCCGGTCGCGGTGTCTTGACGACCTGCAACTACCCTGCCCGCGCATACGGCGTACGCTCCGCTATGCCCGTGTTCAAAGCGCGCGAGTTGTGCCCGCAACTGGTCATCGTGCCCGTGCGTTTTGAACTCTACCGAGCCGCCTCCAAGGCTGTCCGCGAAATCTTCGCTCGCTATACTGAGCTCATTGAACCGCTCTCACTCGATGAAGCCTACTTGGATGTCAGCCACCTACGCCGCCCCGGTGCCGAGATTGCAGCCGAGATCCGAGCGGCCATATTCGACGAAACAGGCCTGAC
Organism: Puniceicoccaceae bacterium; assembly: GCA_002729725.1. Taxonomy (GTDB): domain Bacteria; phylum Verrucomicrobiota; class Verrucomicrobiia; order Opitutales; family Coraliomargaritaceae; genus Thalassobacterium; species Thalassobacterium maritimum. The sequence continues at coordinate 10,361 of PBYS01000087.1, read as the reverse complement.
GGCATCAGCCGGTATCGGCCCCAACAAACTGATCGCGAAAGTCGCCAGCGACTGGAATAAGCCGAATGGGCAATGTGTCGTGGCCCCGTCTAAGGTCGATCTATTTATGCAAACGCTGCCCGTTCGACGGATCTGGGGCGTGGGCCCCAAAAGCGCAGCACGACTCACCGAACATGGCATCGAAACCTGCGCACAGCTACAGCGCAAAGACAAAGCCTGGCTCGCTCATGAGTTTGGCAGTTTCGGGCTGGAACTCTACCAGCTCTGCCGCGGAATCGACGAACGTCCGGTGCAAGCCAACCGCATTCGCAAAAGTCTCAGCAACGAACGCACTTTTTCCAAAAACCTCGAGAGCCTCACTGCCTGTCAGGAAGAATTGATGCGCCAACACGAAGAAATGATCGACGATCTCCGGCAAAGCGCGCCCGATCGAAAGATCGCCAAACTACTGGTCAAACTCAAGTTCAGCGACTTCCGTCGCACCACCGCAGAGATGCCCGGCCAACAGCCCGAACTAAAACACTACATGAACTTACTCGATGAAGCCTGGGGCCGCAGTGGCGAACCCGTGCGCTTACTCGGCATTGGTGTTCGCTTTGCCGAAAGCGAAGGCGGCAGTGAGCAACTCGAATTAGCGTTATAATCGAACGTTTGCTTATTCTTAAATATTGATAACAAGAGCTCCCAATACTAGCATCTACACCGATGAGCCGTGATCCTTCCTCTTTACCTAAATACAAACTGTCCAATCCAAGGACAGACAATACAGACAGTTCAGCGGCGTCGCTCGTAACGAAAAAAGCAACAGCCCCAGCCTCCCCCAAGCAGCCTCTTCAACTCAGGCAATCCGACGCCCGCAGCGCCCCCAAAGATTCGATGTTGAGCACCGCCGACATGCTTGAAGGCGCCTATGGTGCCGAAACTCGCACCCGCCAGCGCAAAAACATCATCGAGAAACTGAAAAACTGCGGCGTAGCGCTCTTAGTCATGTGCCTATTCTTCGCAGGCACCCTCGCCTATGCCCACCTGTATAAAGAATGGCCACCACTCAAACCTCTCAATTGGTACCTCCCATTTTTACTCGGGTCCATCTTCGCTGCCTGGCTCTGCCTGAAATCAATTCATTTCGTCGAAAAAAGAGACCGCTCGCTGGCAATCACCGGAATTGTGCTCACATCTTGCGTGGTCTATTGGAACACCTATGTCCTAGAATATGCAATCCGAGGCGAAAGCATACGCCCTAGCAATGCCCTTTGGGTGCCCAAAGATGTTAAGGACCTAGCCATTATCACCGAGCTAAATGCACTGCGCGGCGTCAGCAAAAGCGAGGCCGCCTATACCGAACTCTCCAGCCAAGCCTACTATAACGCCTTCAATGCTCTAGGGCGCAAACATTGGCGCCCCCTATTCAAGCAATTCCTGAGCCCCAGCGAAATTGAACAGGTCAATAATGTTAATGTGAACGATTATATGCGCATCGTCGTCGAGCGCATGCGCGCGCAGCGCGTGACCGTATGGACCCAATACAAAGAGCAAGTACAGCAGGCAAGCCTGGGCTGGCAGCTGCAACAGGCATTGCTAAAGCCCTACACCTGGCTACTGAGTTACTTGTAACAAGGCATAAAAAAAGCCGACAGCATGAATTGCGTCGGCTATGAAAATCCGTAAACAAAATGGCGCAGTCCCTACCCCTAAGGACTGCGCCAACCATTGTCTACTTTATGCCTCCGAAGAGGACTTATTCTGTTACCCCAAACTCCCTTGCGGGAGAAAAGTTGATGGACGGAATAGATCACACAGATTCCGTCGCTGCAAGTTTTATTTGAATCAATTTTGATTTTTCTTATTTAGCTAATAATAAGAATAAGACTCGCTTATGAAGTAGGCATTACAGAAAGTGGCGCGAGGGATACCCCTAAACCCCGCGCCACACTATTTTCTGCTTTGTCTTATTACCCCAACTCCCATACACGGGAGAAATAGAAAGATTTGAAAGAACTGATATAGACTATATCATCTATCGTGCCAACTTTTAGCAGGGTGCGATAATTAATCTAATTTTCCCTCATTTCTCTAAAACAAGAAGACTCGCGTGAAATTTTCCAAAAACATCGAAGACATTATAGCCGATTTTCGCGGTCTCCCCCACACGGTGAGCGCAGCGTCACGGCGTGAACCCACGCCACTGGACAATATCTTAGACTTATTGCAGGAGAAATATAAGCTAGAAAAACCTAGCCCCGAACGCACTTTAGTCGAAAATTGGGAAAAAATCTTCGGCCCCAGCCTATGCGAACGCTGCCATCCCGTGCGCATCAAAGACGAACGAACCCTCATCATTTCAGTCACGAATCAAACACTGCGCTCCGAACTTCAATTTATGAAGCGCTCCTTCTTGAAAAAAATTCAAGCACTCGAACACTGCAGCGACATTAAAGATCTGGTGATACGAAGCTGAAGCGCTCCCGTCTAAAAGCCGGCTGCGAACAGGAACGAGGACGTTTTTTTGAAGACTTTGAGGTTTGAATCGCGGGGATCATGCCGCAAAGCTGCCCCATTATTATGAAAAGCTACCTTGATCTCCTTCGCACCGTCCTTGAGACGGGCACCTACCGCGATGACCGCACGGGCACGGGCACCTACTCAATCTTCGGGGCCCAAGCACGCTTTTCGCTCGACTCTGAATTTCCGCTGCTCACCACAAAAAAGCTACACCTGCGCTCCATCATCCATGAGCTACTGTGGTTCATTCAAGGCAACACCAACATCAGCTACTTAAAAGAAAACAAAGTGCGCATTTGGGATGAATGGGCCGACGCAGACGGCAATCTCGGCCGCGTCTATGGCGCACAATGGCGCGACTGGGCCGGCCCCGATGGCGAACGCGTCGATCAACTGGCCGAAGTCATCGACTCTCTCAGAAACAATCCCGACAGCCGCCGCCACATGGTTTGCGCATGGAATCCGGGCGAGATCAAGCACATGGCCCTCCCCCCCTGCCACGCGCTGTTCCAATTCTACGTCGCCAACGGCGAGCTCAGCTGCCAGCTCTACCAACGCAGCGCCGACATCTTTCTAGGCGTGCCTTTCAACATCGCCTCCTACGCCCTACTCACCCAAATGGTGGCACAAGTCTGCGGACTCAAAGCTAAAGAGTTCATCCACACCTTCGGCGACTTGCACCTTTACTCGAATCACCTCGAGCAAGCGAAAGAACAACTCTCCCGTGAGCCACGGGCATTGCCACAAATGAAAATCAACCCCGCGATCAAGGAAATCGATGACTTCAAATTCGAAGACTTTGAATTGGTAAACTACAATCCACATCCTGCAATCAAAGCGCCGATTGCGGTGTAAGCCGCCAGCGCCTTAGTTCCCTAGTTTCCAGTTTACCAGTGCCCGGTTACGAGCCACATAAACCAATAACTAGAAAACTGATAACCAATAAACCGAAAACTGATGAACTCCTATAAAGCAATCGCCGCCATGTCTGAAAATCGCGTCATCGGGCACGCGGGCAAGATCCCCTGGCATTTGCCGGCAGATTTCAAATGGTTCAAGCAAACAACTATCGGCGGCATCTTGATCATGGGACGCAAGACCTACGAGTCGATCGGACGCCCCTTACCAGGCCGCGACACCTACGTCCTCAGTCGCAGCCCTCAGCACATTCCGGGCGTACAACTCTTCCACGAGCTCACAGAACTTGAAGCGCTTCAAACCGATAAGACCATCTGGATCGCGGGCGGTGGCGAAATATACGCACAAATGCTCGCTAAATGCAGCGAGCTTTACCTGACACGTGTGCACCGCACAGTGGAAGGCGATGCCTTCTTCCCCGAATTTGAAGATCAATTCAACTTCGACACCAATATTGATACAAATAAGGATTTTACCATCGAGCGCTGGATCCGAAAATAATTAAGTGATAGGACATTCTCTATTTCGCAAAAATAGAAATACAACTTGATTATTTCGCATATTCGCGAAATCAATCTAGTCAATGTCAAATTCCGCTTCAGATGTGTTCAAAGCTTTAGGCCATCCAGCTCGGGTGCAGTTCGTCAAACTCTTAGGCGAGGGCGAGAAATGTGTCTGCGATTTGGTCGAAAGTGTGGATCTGGGCTGGTCGACTGTATCGCGTCACCTCTCGGTGTTGAAGGAGGCCGGTATTGTGACCGATGAGAAACGTGGCTTGCAGGTTTTCTACAGACTGAGCCTGCCCTGCGTGAGTCAGTTCATCGCTTGCCTGGAGCTGGATGGCAAAACGGTCCAAACGGACTGCGCTTGCCACAGCATGGAGACCTGAAACTTTTTTTTAATCCTTTATTTCGCTATTTCGCGCAATAGTAATATGAATTCTAAAACTGAATATAAAATCGCCGCCTATTTGGGCGCGATCTTTCTGGCCTTTTACTTTCTTCCGGTGGGCAGCGCTCGCTTTGATCACTCTGTCACGGAAGCCTTGGCTTTGACCAAGAGGTATGCGCGTGAGCACGTCGTGCTTTGTCTTTTGCCGGCATTTTGGATAGCGGGCGGCATCGCTGCCTTTGTGTCGCAGTCATCAGTGATGCGCTACTTGGGGCCGAAGGCCCCCAAACCGCTGGCTTATGGCTTCGGCGCGATCTCGGGCACCATCCTTGCCGTTTGTTCCTGCACGGTACTTCCCTTGTTTGCGGGGATTTATCGTATGGGCGCGGGACTGGGTCCAGCCACGGCCTTTCTCTATTCCGGGCCTGCGATCAACGCGCTGGCCATCATCCTCACTGCCAAAGTACTCGGCGCACAGATTGGATTGGCTAGGGCGATTGGCGCGGTGAGCTTTAGCCTGCTGATCGGTTTATTGATGGCTTTCTTCTTTCGCAAGGAGGAGCAGCAAAAAGCGGCCGCGGCAGTGGCCATGCCGGACGATAAAGCGGCGCGTCCGCTATGGCAGACGGCTGCCTTCTTTGCCAGTATGGTGGCCATCTTGGTTTTTGCCAATTGGGGAGGCGCGGACGATGCCGGCTTCTTTGGCGCGGTCTATGCGATGAAGTGGTGGTTGAGTTCGGCCTTTGCCTTGCTGTTTATGTGGATGCTCTGGCGTTGGATGCATGTCTCGGGTCTGCGTGTCTGCATTACCATTGCTGCGGTCGCTCTAGTTGCGATACTCACGCAGGGACATGCGACTTGGGCGGTGTTCACCGGGGTGCTCGGACTGGTTTGGATGACCGCGGGCCAAAAAGGTGAGACGGGGGAATGGTTTGAGCAGACCTGGTCTTATACCAAACAAATCATGCCGCTCTTACTCGGTGGGGTGTTGGTGGCAGGGCTCTTACTCGGACGGCCAGGCGCGGAGGGATGGATCCCTTCGGAGTGGATCAGCCAGTCGGTCGGAGGCAACTCACTGGGAGCCAACCTGTTTGCCTCCTTGGCGGGCGCCTTCATGTATTTCGCAACGCTCACTGAAATCCCGATTCTGCAAGGCCTGCTTGGCAACGGCATGGGCAGCGGTCCCGCCTTGGCGCTGCTGCTGGCGGGCCCCGCGCTGAGTCTGCCCAACATGCTGGTGATCAATTCCATCATCGGGCCCAAGAAGACCACCGTCTACGTCAGCTTGGTGGTGACCATAGCCACCCTCAGCGGCTGGATCTACGGCTTTCTTTTTTCTTAGTCATCCGCAAGTCAAACAGGACACATTATGAAACAAATACAAATCCTCGGCACGGGATGTGCCAAATGCAATCAACTCACCGTAGCGGCCGAAGCGGCTGCCAGCGAACTCGGCATCGAATATACCATCGAGAAGGTCACCGACATGATGCGCTTTGCTGATTTCGGCGTCATGATCACCCCTGCCATGGTAGTGGACGGCGTGGTCAAAGTCGCAGGCAAGGTTCCGTCTGCGGAAGATTTAAAACAAATGCTCCAATAGTGCTGCCATGAAACGTATTCTACAAAGCCTACTTTTATTGCTGGTTCTCCTGGGCATAGGCGCGGGTATTTACCAAAAACTGCAGCCTGTGCCGTCTGTCAGCGCTGAGCCGACAGTCACGGCCGCCGAGGATGCAGTCGCTTCAGCGCCGGTGCGATCCGAACGCGTTACGGTCACTTATTTTACCTCCGACGTGCGTTGTATCTCCTGCAAAAAGATCGAAGCCCTCACGCGTGAAACCTTAAACGAGCGCTTTGCCGATGCGCTCGCTGACGGCGCACTGGTGTTTGAAACGCACAACATCGACCGCCCGGAAAACAAGCACTACGTCGAAGACTATGAGCTCTCCTTTAAAACCGTGGTCATCGCCAAAGAATCAGCCGATCCGAAACAAGTCCGCTGGCAGCGCATGGACGATGTTTGGACCTACTTAAATGAGCCCGAGAGTTTTAAAGATTATCTCGATGCCGGTATCCGCGAAGTGCTACCGAAAACGATCTAATTCACGGTTATGGCTTTATTGATATCCAGCTTCACCGCGCTTTGGCTCGGGATCGTGACCTCGGTCAGCCCCTGTCCTTTGGCGACCAATGTGGCCGCCATCTCGATGCTCAGCTGAAAGGTCGGTAATCAAAGATACGCAGTGCTGGGCGCGCTCGCATATACCCTCGGTAGGATGGTCGTCTATCTGGCCTTGGCGCTCATTCTCTTGGGAGGGCTGAGTTCCATGCCTGGACTGTCGGCGTTTCTGCGTAACGGGATCGGCCCCTTTATTGGCCCCCTACTTATTTTGACGGGGATGGCGATAGTCGGTTGGGTGCCCTTGCCTTTTGAATTAAAGCTCGCCAGTGCCGCCACCACCGAACGCTTGTCCCGCTGGGGATTGCTGGGCGAATTCATGATCGGTGCCATCTTTGCCCTTTCGTTTTGCCCCGTTTCCGCAGCCTTGTTTTTTGGTTCACTCATTCCACTGTCACTAGAATCATCCCTGCCTCCCGTGCCGGTCTTGCTCTACGGCCTGGGTACGTCGCTCCCGGTCGGGATCATCGCGCTGGTCATCGTCTTCAGCACCCGCAAGGCCAGCGCACTGCTGGGCGGCTTGCAAGCCGTACAACAAACATTGCTCTGGATCACCGCAGCCTTGTTAATCGGCATCGGCGTTTGGTTGACGTTCGATAGTCTGCTGAAGTATTCAATCAATATAGCCTTTGGCCTTCTTCGCTTGAATACTTAAGACAAGCGCAGCATACGGAGCCAGTTCAACAACTCCTGAATACTCCTGACCAGACTCGGTCTCGACATACCGCGCGTCGCCGACATCGCATCTCACTGCACTGTCATTGAAGTTCATCAAAAACAACAAACGCTGTCCCTCGCACTCCCGGGTTTGGGCGGAAACGCCCTCAGGCAAGGCCGCCGGAACACTTCGCGGAATTTTAAGTTCCTGAACCATATGTGCGAGTAAATCAGAGGTAAAGCGATGCTCATTGCGAGAGGCGATATACCAGGCGCACCCCTTGCCGAAACGATTCCGCGTTAGGGCAGGACGACCCGCGTAGAAATCGTCGTCATAGACCGCCAACGCTTCCGCTCCCTCCAGGTGCAAAAGATCCAAATAATGCCGCGCCACATAGGTTCCCGATAGACCACAGTCCTCAGTCGTCGCTCGAACCTGCCGACGGCACTCATCCGGCAAAGCATCCGACTCTTCGACCCAAATACCGAGTGCTTTACGCAGCGGACCAGGCACACCGCCCGTGACTGCCAGCCCGGATGCATCAACGATTCCAGTCCCATAGGTTGTCACCAAAGTGCCGCCCGCTTCGACATAGGCAGTCAAACGCTGCGCGGTCTCTTGACTCAACAGAAATAACATCGGAAGCACCACAAGGTCGTAGGCAGTCCAATTCGATTTCGAGTCCACCACATCGACATTGATTCCCAAATCCCAGAACGGTTTGTAGTGCGCTAAGACCGTTTCCTCATACTGCTTGACTGCATTGTGCTGCGTCGCGGCTGCATCATACATCCAACGCGATTCCCAATCAAAGACAAGAGCCACTTTGGCCGGACTCTTGGAGTCGACCACGGCATCCATCTGCGAGAGTGCATGCCCAAGCGAGCGAACTTCGCGAAACATCCGAGTATTGCCATGACCAACGTGGTCAATCACCGCGGCATGAAACTGCTCATAACTGCCTCTCCCTTTGCGCATTTGAAAATAGCACACCGAATCCGAACCATGCGCCAGAGCTTGCACCGCCGCCAAGCGTAACATACCGGGACGTAAGGCAGGTGACAGGTTTTTCCAATTCACAGGCCCAGGGGAGGACTCCATCAACAAGAATGGCTGCTGTTTCAAACTTCGCGTCAGATCATGTTTGAAGGCTGCGAATAACGCCTGATGACTTTGCAGCGAATCCTGCTGCGGCATGTGCCAATGCGGGTAGGCATCCCAGGACGCGACATCGATCTCCTTCGCCAGTTGATGATAGTCATAGTCGGAATGAATCCCCATGAAATTAGTCGTCGCCGGAATATTCGGCGTGATTCGGCGGATCGGCGTGAGCTCATTACGAATAAAACTACGACATTGATCTGTCATGAAACGCTTCCAGTCCAAGACCAAAGCTCCCACGGTTTTATCGATAGTTTGAATCTGCTCCCATTCGGTATAAGTGTGACTCCAGAAGCGACTCCAATAGGCATCATTCAACGCTTCCAGACTATCGTATTTTGCTTTTAGCCAATCGCGAAAAGCCGCAAAGCATAAGTCGCAATAACAATAACCACTAAACTCATTAGAAATATGCCAAAGTAAAAGTGACTCGCGTTCGCCATAACGCTCGGCCAGTTTTCCATTAATCGCTTGAATTTTTTGCCGGTAAACAGGGGAAGTCAGACAATGATTATGTCGTCGTCCCTGAACCTCCCGCTGCCCATCCGGCGTCACACGCCGAATCTCGGGATACTTCATCGCCATCCAATTCGGCTTCCCCCCACTCGGAGTTGCCAAAATGATCCGCATCTCTTGTTGTTCGGCACGATCAAAGATGGTATCCATCCAGTCAAATTCGTAACGCCCCTCTTCAGGCTCTAGCGCAGCCCAAGAAAAAACTCCGATCGTCAGGGTATTTATTTTCGCCTCTTCAAAGAGCGCAAAATCCTGCTTAATGATCTCCGCTTGGCCGACCCACTGATCAGAATTATAGTCGCCTCCAAATAAAATATGCGAACTCCGTTTCATACTGATCAGTTATGGTTAATAGGTAAGAGATATCAACATTCGAGGAGGAGAAATGGGATCGTGCCATCGACGATTCATTCCATATTGCTGATCACCGACGACTGTTTTCGGGAGGCGAATCAAGCCTTCAGCGCGGCGGTTCGGAGAGCCGCTGGACCTGCACCTCCATCACGCTCAATTCCACCGCTTCGCCAAACTGGGTGAAAATGGCAACGTCGGCGGCATCGCGGCCGTAGGCGATCGCGATCCTACCGCCCTGCATGTCATCCTGAGTAGGATCAAAGCTATACCAACGCCCGCCCACATAAGCCTCAAACCAGGCATGCAGATCCATCGGCTTGAGAGTTTCGAGGTAGCCCACCACTAAGCGCGCCGGGATGGAAAGTGCTCGGCAGCAGGCGATGCCAAGGTGGGCCATGTCGCGGCAAACAGCCTTCTTCTTAGCATTGACCTCACAGGCGCTCAGAGTGTCAACCCCCTCGCCCGGTGCGTATTGAAAGGTCCGGCGGATGTAATCGACAATGGCGCAGCATTGATCGTAACCGGGCGACCAGCCGTAAACCAGTTCCTGAGCCATTCGACTGAAACGGTCGGATTCGCAGTAGCGACTGGGCAAGAGATAGGGAATGACCTCATCAGGTAGAGATTGCACTTCAATGAAATAAGCCCCGGGGGCGATATCAGCCCCCTCGGCACATTCGACATCAACCGTCGTGCGAATGGAAAAAGGTCCAGCGGGTGCAACCAGTCTTTGGCACAAATTTCCAAAGGGATCGGTGAACTCGACCACCGGCACACTGGGAGAGAGCACATATTGCTCGCGCCCGACCCACTGCTGCCACCCGCTACGCGGGCGCAACATTAACAAAAACGGCGTGTCGACCGGAATCTTGAACTCTAGGTAGCAGGATGCGTGTAGCCACATGGGAATCGTATTCAGCTAAAAACAAGCCAAACCTTTAGGACTTACGACTCTAATTCACAAATCAATCAAAAGATGCCCCCTGTCCCAACCTTAGTTTGGCTTATACTACTTTCTTTAGTGGATCGTGACGATTTTCGATCAATCATTTCCCACCCGCTCAAATACAATTAACAACCGTCTACCCAGGCCGCGCAAAATTCCGTCTGTAAATTCGTCTAATCAGGCTGAGAGTGCTTGATTGTTATTACGTGTTATTGGTGAGTTTATTTCTTATT